>JAIPAL010000003.1 GCA_021740085.1 Crocinitomicaceae bacterium | reverse complement strand
AATGTTTTACGCGAGTTTTCGATCTGTCGCCGTAAGAAACAATGCTGGAGGTCACTATAATCACTCCTTGTTTTGGGAAATATTAGCGCCACCTGCTAGCCAAGGAGTAATCTCTGATGAATTATCGGCCGCGATTAATAGAGATTATGGAACGATGGACAGTTTGAAAAAACTTATCTCCGCAGCAGCTGTCACACGATTTGGCTCTGGTTGGGCATGGTTAATTGTTACACCGGAAAAAAAGTTAATGGTAACAAGCACCGCAAATCAAGACAATCCAATAATGGACATTACAAAAGATCGAGGCATCCCGATTGTTGGAATTGATGTGTGGGAACACGCGTATTATTTGAATTATCAGAACAAACGAATGGATTATCTCTCTTCGATTTGGACATTGATTGATTGGGGCGCCGTATCAAAAAAATATTCGCTAGCAATTAATGATTCTTTGTTGATAGAATTAGAGAAGGATAATTGGCCAGCAATGAAGGACTTTCACAAGACTATGGCACAAACATTTCACCCATCAGAAAAAGGTGATTTGATACCACTTCGCAATAGAAGCGGGGAATTATTAGCAAAGGCCATCTTACTAAAAGAATCTCTTCCGCCAAAGTCTTTTGATGCTAACTTGATTCAAAAAGGGCTTCAGAATCTAGAGGAAAAATGTAATGAGGTTAATGTTCTAGTAGAAAAAAATGCAAAGGATGCGGTATTAATTAAAAAGATTAGGGAGGCTCACGATTTATTTCATGTCGTGCAAGGGCTTTGTCATGATTAATCTTTAAAAGGCGCCCGCCTTTTATTTCAAAAACACTTTCCATACCTTTGTGAAAATATCAAGGCTAGATGCGTTTTGAACTGACAAAAGACTTTCTGGGAATTGTTCGCAATAAAATTGAAGCGAGAGACGCCTCTTGGTTAATGACCAACGTCCTAGAATTGCACTATGCTGATATCGCCGAAATTGTAGATAAGTTATCGAATGATGAGGCGAAATACATTTATTTTTTAGTCGACGAGGATACGCAGGCCGACATCTTAATGGAACTCGAGGAGGAGGTAAGAGACCGTTTTATAGCCTCCTTATCGACCAAACAAATTGCAGATCAGTTAGAAAAGCTTGATTCAGATGACGCTGCGGATATTCTTGGGGAATTTTCAAAAGCTCAAATACAAGAGGTAATTTCTCAGATGGAGGATGAGGCCGCAGAAGATATTGTTGATTTATTGAATTATGATGAAAACTCTGCGGGTGGTTTAATGCAAAAAGAATTTTTTCAGGCACACGTTGATTGGCCAGTTAAAAGAGCACTTATCGAACTAAGAAAACAAGCAGAAGACGTTGAAAAGGTTTATAATATCTTTGTTGTTAACACCATGGATCAATTGGTTGGCGTACTATCTTTAAAACGGATATTATTTGCAGGTCCAAACGCTACAATAGAAGATTTATACCAGCATAAAAACATTATTTTCGTTAAAACAAGTGATACTGTTGAAGAAGTTGCGGATGTTATGGAAAAATATGACCTAGTATCTGTGCCGGTTGTTGATTATCAAAAAAAACTCGTTGGAAGAATTACCCTAGATGATGTGGTAGATTACATCAAAGAGGGAGCAGATAGCGATTTCCAGTTTGCTACGGGTATTTCTGAGCCACTGGAAAAAGACGCTAGTATTTGGAAGATTTCTGGAAGGCGCCTACCCTGGCTAATAATTGGATTAATTGGAGGAGGATTTGGAGCACAGGTTTTATCTGGCTTTGAAGGGGGAATTACAAAGTTGCCCGCTCTCGCGTTTTTTATACCCTTAATTACGGCAATGGGAGGAAATGTTGGCGTGCAGGCATCTGCAATTGTTGTTCAGTCGTTGGCCCGTGGAAACAAGCTATTGGATGGCGCTGTAAAGAGAATTTTAAAAGAGACTTTAATAGGTCTATTGAATGGCATATTACTTTCTACTATCTTGTTCTGCTTTGCCTTGGTTTTCGGAGACACAAAACTAGGAATGGTCGTAAGTATTTCTTTGTTAACCGTAATTGTATTTGCTTCAACAATAGGCACAATCATCCCTCTCGTTTTGCACAAATATAAAATAGATCCTGCGATTGCCACAGGGCCCTTTATTACTACCTTAAATGATGTGGTAGGGCTATTTATTTACTTTACTATAGGCATGTTAATTTATGGGATATAATTCTCAAACAATACATTTACCACTATGAGTATTCAACACCTTTCCGAACAAGAAATTCAACGTCGGGAATCACTAATTAAAATTATTGAAATGGGAATTAACCCATTTCCAGCAGACATGTATCCGGTTTCTATTTATGCCTCTGAAATTAAAGAAAACTTCGAAGAAGGAAAAGCAGTCTGCTTGGCAGGAAGAATGATGAGTCAGCGAATAATGGGAAAAGCATCCTTTGTTGAACTCCAAGACGCTAGTGGAAGAATACAGTTGTATATCAATAGAGACGAATTGTGTCCAAATGAAGATAAATCACTTTACAATGATTTGTTTAAGCGATATTTAGATTTAGGCGACATTATAGGCGTTAAAGGGGTGTTGTTTACAACGCAGGTTGGCGAAGAAAGTGTTCACGTAAAAGAATTGGTTCTTCTAAGCAAATCCTTAAAACCACTTCCATTTCCTAAAACAGATGCAGATGGACGGTTACACGATGCTTTTACAGATCCAGAACTTAGGTATCGTCAACGATATGTTGATTTATTAGTTAATCCACAGGTCAAAGAAACATTTATTAAAAGGTCTAAGGCCATTACATCCATGCGTCGGTTTTTTGAGGAATTCAATTATCTAGAAGTTGAAACCCCCATTCTTCAACCAATTCCTGGAGGTGCTGCTGCACGACCATTTATAACGCATCATAATGCTCTAGACATGCCTTTGTATTTGAGAATTGCCAATGAACTCTATTTAAAAAGACTTATCGTGGGCGGTTTTGATGGCGTTTTTGAGTTCGCGAAAGATTTCCGAAATGAGGGCTTAGACAGGACACACAATACGGAGTTTACCATGTTAGAAATTTATGTGGCCTACAAAGACTATAACTGGATGATGGACTTTACTGAAAGAATGATTGAGCGTGTTGCCTTAGATGTTTGTGGCACCACAGAAATTATGGTAGGGCAAAATAAAATATCGCTTAAGGCTCCCTTTAAGAGAATTACCATGCGTGATGCAATCATTGAGTTTACAGGCTTTGATATTTATGGGAAAAATGAAGATGAATTGCGAGAAGCATGTGCGAAAAATGGAATTAGTACTGACAATTCAATGGGAAAAGGAAAGTTAATTGATGAGTTGTTCGGAGAAAAATGTGAAGCGAATTATATACAACCTGTCTTTATAACTGATTATCCAATTGAAATGTCTCCGTTATGTAAAAAGCACAGAGACAATCCAGAATTAACAGAGCGTTTTGAGTTAATGATTAATGGGAAAGAAATAGCAAATGCTTATTCCGAATTAAATGACCCAATTGATCAACGGGAACGATTTGAAGAGCAAATGACGCTTTCAGAAAAAGGAGACGATGAAGCCATGTTCATCGACCAAGATTTTTTAAGGGCACTGGAGTACGGAATGCCACCTACGTCTGGAATGGGCATAGGAATAGATAGATTTGTGATGTTGCTAACGAATAACCCATCGATTCAAGAAGTGTTGTTTTTTCCGCAAATGAGGGTTGAATCTACTTCTCACCAGGAACAACTTTCTGAATCTGAGAAACAAGTCTGCGCTATTTTGGAGAAAGAGAATCCGATTAATATCGTTGAATTACGCGCTAAAGTGGAAATGAGCAACAAAGCTTGGGATGCAACCACAAAAAATCTCGTTAAGATGGGAAGAATAAAAATCCAAAAAATTGAAGATGTTATAGAGGTTTCACTCTTGGATTAATCTTCCTCTATACCAGATCGATAGATATCTGTTAAGGAGTAACCCTTTCCGGTTAAATAACGGATTATTTTCACTTTCTTTTTATAAGGGTCCTGTATAGCCGATAAGAGTGTTTTTTTTCGCTCGATTAATTCTTTCAGGGTGCTTAAATAATCATCTAAAACAATTTCTTTCATGGCTAATGAGATTAGATTCGCATTAATTTGATAAGATTTCAAGCCACGATAAATTTTTTGTGTTCCCCATTTCTTTATTCGTGATTTACCACTGACATAAGAACAGGCAAAGCGAAAATCATCTAAAAAACGATCCTTAATTAGGATGGAAATCAGCAACTCTTTTTCTTCTTCAGAAAGCAGTGAATTTTGTAGCTTTTTGCGTAGTTGAAAAACACAACGGTCTTCATAGGCGCAAAAACGCTCCATTTTAATTTTTTCCGACATGAATAAGGCGGAATGGCTAGGCATTTTATAAAGGGATTTCTTCGTTTTCTTTATCTACAAAAGAATAATCTAATAAATTCAGAGAGCTTACCCCAATTACTGGGATCCACTTTTTAAATTTAAAGTACCACGCCCACTGCTTAGAGCGTAAAAACCCACCCTTTTTGAAATACCCCTCAAGGTATGGATGAACTTGTAGTGACACACCGCTAACTTTTTGGTCTAAAACCAGAAATTTTAGGTTGGCTTCTATTTCCTCGGCAAATAAAATACTTGCCTGTATTTCGCCCGTTCCACTGCATGTTGGACATGCTTCAGCTGTTTTTATCTCCGTTTGAGGACGAACTCGTTGCCGAGTAATTTCAATAATCCCAAATTTTGAAGGCGGAATAATGTTGTGTTTTGCACGATCTGAACGCATGAATTCCTTCATCTTTTCAAATAGAACCCGATTGTTTTCTTTCTCGTGCATATCGATAAAATCGACACAGATGATACCGCCCATGTCACGCAATTGTAGAACACGAGCCACTTCAGCTGCCGCTTCAAGATTTGTACCTAAAGCATTATTCTCTTGTCCATCAGCACCCTTTCTGTTGCCGCTATTAACGTCAATAACATGCATCGCTTCTGTGTGCTCAATTATCAAATAACCGCCGCTAGGCATTGGAACTTTCTTTCCAAATAGGGTTTTGATTTGTTTGTTAACACCAAACTTTTCAAATATGGGTATTTTAGAATCGTAGGCCTTTAGAATTTCTTCTTTGCCTGGGGATATTCCCATTATATATGTTTTCATTTCTGAAAACATTTTTGGATCATTCACATATATGTTTGTAAAATCACCGTTTAGCAAGTCCCTAAGTATAGAGGTGGTCGTGTTTAACTCGCCTAAAACACGTTTAGGTGCTTCAGACCCTTTTGTGTTCGAATGAATTTTTTTCCACTTTTCTAATAAATCATTAAGGTCTTGCTCCAAGTCTTCGGTAAGTCTGTTTTCAGCTACCGTACGAATAATAACACCAAAATTCTTTGGTATGATTCTCTCCATTAAATCTTTAAGCCGCTTTCGTTCTTCCGGCTCTTTGATTTTTTGAGAGATTGATATTTTATTGGAGAAAGGAGCTAATACTAGGTAACGTCCTGCCAATGTTATTTCAGAAGAAAGACGAGGACCTTTTGTTGAGATAGGCTCTTTAGCAATTTGTACCAGAATCGATTGTGATGAGGAAAGGACGCCATCAATTTTACCCGACTTCTCCAAATCTTTCTCTAATTTAAAATACATTAAATCATGCACACTTTGCTTGTTGCGCATCGTGTCCTTGGTAAATTTATTTAGAGAGTTAAATTGTTGACCAAGATCCAAATAATGTAAAAAAGCATCTTTGTCATGGCCTACATCTACAAATGCAGCGTTTAAACTAGGGGAAAGCCTGCGGATTTTTCCTAAATAGACATCACCAACAGCAAAGTCTGAATTTCCTCGCTCTTCATGAAGTTCTATTAATTTACTATCTCGAAGCAAGGCCAACCAAACTCCGTTAGTTCTTGCGTCTACTACTAGTTCTAAGCCCACAGTGATTTTTTTATGTAAAAATACAAAAGCTCAACCATTTTGTGGTGAGCTTTCATATTTTAAATGGTAAGCTTATTTCTTCTTTTTATGACGATTTTTTCTTAATCGCTTCTTACGCTTGTGCGTCGCCATTTTATGTCTTTTTCTCTTCTTACCGCTTGGCATATTATAAAGTTTATCGTGTTGAATTTAATTTTTATACGTTTTAAAATGTGTTAGCTTTTTAAAACGGATTGCAAAGGTAAGATATTTTTTTATATTTTCAAAAAGAGATTACCCAATTGTAAGCTCATTTTTAACTTGCTCAACAAATGTTTTCGATGCTTTGAAAGTAGGAACGTTATGTGCTGGTATGATTATGGTCGTGTTTTTTGAAATGTTTCTTCCTGTCTTTTGTGCTCTTTCCTTTACGACAAAGCTACCAAACCCCCTTAAATAAACGTTTTTTCCACTTGTAAGTGAAGACTTAATTGAAGTCATAAATGCTTCTACCGCTCTTAGCACTTCTGTTTTTTCCAACCCTGTTTGTGTAGCAATTTCAGCTACAATATCTGCTTTGGTCATAATAATTAGTTGTTTTATAAATTTAACAATGAGTAGTTTTGGGTACAAAAATAAATTAGTTATTACTTTAAAAGACGCTTTTTTCAAAAAAAAAAAAAAGAAACAATTAAATGGTTAATTATCAAGGCATTTTAATTTCATGGTATCAAATAAATAAGCGTGATTTACCCTGGCGAAATACGAAAGACCCTTACAAAATTTGGTTGAGTGAGATTTTATTGCAACAAACAAGAGTAAATCAAGGCCTTCCTTATTACATAAAATTTGTTGAGTCATATCCAAACTTGAAAAGTCTCTCTAATGCAAATGAAGATGATGTGCTTCGTCTATGGCAAGGGCTTGGATATTATTCAAGGGCTAGAAATATGCTTTCGACAGCAAAAGAGCTTGAAAATAATTATCGGGGTGTTTTTCCTGCATTTTACAGTGAAATTATTAAGTTAAAAGGGATTGGTGAGTACACTGCTGCGGCAATTGCATCGTTCTCTTTTGATGAACAAGTAGCAGTGGTCGATGGAAATGTCTTTCGGGTTTTGAGTAGGCTTTTTGATGTTGAAACGCCAATTGATTCAAGCGCTGGAAAAAGGGAATTCAAAATATTAGCAACGGCCTTATTGGACAGAAAAAACCCGGGAATTTTTAACCAAGCGATCATGGAATTCGGCGCTCTTCAATGCACCCCTCAAAATCCCGACTGTAATAATTGTGTTCTGCTGCATCTGTGTGCCTCAAAAGAAAGGGGAACAGTTAATCAGCGACCAATAAAATCAAAAAAAACTAAGTCAAAACCCCGATTTTTTGTTTATAAAATTTTCACGCTCGGAAATGATACATTTATTCAAAAACGAACAGGTAAAGATATTTGGCAGGGATTGTATGAATTCCCCTTGGAGGAATTTGTTGATAAGAAGTCCCAACTTGATTATATTGAACGACATAAAAATAAGTTAGTGTATCAATCCCCAGAAATCAATCACATTTTATCACACCAACGCATAACGGCGGTTTTCCTTTGTTTTAAAGCGGGTTTAGAAATAGAGGAGTCGACCAGTGGTTTGCTGCGAATCCCAAGAAGTGAATTATTTCACTATCCGGTTTCTGTGCTTATAGATAATTTTTTAAAAAACACAAATGACTTGTCTTTTTTGTCCTTTGATGAGAATGTTGACTAACTTTGACTTCTAATTTTATTGAAAGTGCTATTAAAAAATAATAATAATAAGAAAAATTGCAAAACAATTATTCTGATTCAGAATGCAAAAAAAACAGCTAAAGGGACTGGTTCGGATAAATTTTTAGCAGATGAATTAATTGAAAGCGGTAATTCGTGGGCGTATTTAAAAAGTGAAAAAGGGATCAACATCCTTGTTAATGACAATGAAAAAAGTGATGAAGCTTTACGAATTATTGGCCATGACATCTTTCATTTTTTAAAAGATAAAGTCACAGAGGCGGAAATTGATGGGGTAAAATCTAGTGTATTGCCATTTTTAGAAGGGATGTTACTTTCGTCATATCTTTTTGAGCGCTTCTTGACGAAAAAACCTTCGCTAAAAGTGAAATTTAATTGCGTTTACTGTCCATCGGAAATTAATTCATCACTCTCGGAGGAACTAACGAATATAGTTGATACAGTTTTTTGGGCAAGAGACATGGTGAATTTACCAGTTTCTCATTTAAATGCTGAGCAGTTTGCCCAACAGATAAGTGAATTGTTGTCGCCAATTGGTGTGAGGGTTGATATTTTAGAAAAAGCGAAAATTGAGGCCTTGAAAATGGGGGGCTTACTCTCTGTTAACAAAGGTTCAATCGACCCACCAACATTTACTATTGCCGAATATAAACCGGAGGGACACAAAAACAAAAAGCCAATAATATTAATTGGTAAGGGGGTAGTGTATGATACTGGTGGATTAAGTTTGAAACCCACACCTGGATCCATGGACTGTATGAAAAGTGACATGGCAGGAGCTGCCGCTGTTATTGGTGCGATTTGTTTGGCGGCAAAACAAAAATTAAAACTGCACATTGTGGCTCTTGTTCCCGCAACGGACAATCGACCAGGAATGAATGCATATACACCAGGCGATGTCATAACGATGTTTAATGGAACAACGGTGGAGGTGTTGAATACGGATGCGGAAGGAAGAATGATTCTTGCAGACGCATTGTCTTACTCAGAAAAGTACAATCCCGAATTGGTTATAGATGCAGCAACGCTTACTGGCGCCGCTGTTCGAGCGATTGGGACCCACGCTGCAATTGTGATGGGGAATGCAAAAGATGAGGTTTTTAATCAGCTTGAAAAAGCAGGAGTACAAACGCATGAGCGCGTTGTTCGCTTTCCTTTTTGGGATGAGTATAAAGAAGATATGAAATCAAAAATAGCGGATCTAAAAAACATTGGCGGGCCCAATGGAGGGATGATTTCTGCCGGCAAATTTCTAGAAACCTTTGTTAAAGCACCATACGTTCACATGGACGTTGCTGGACCAACTTGGCTGGACGCGAAAGAAAACTATAAAGGTGTTTCTGGAACGGGTTATGGCGTTAGACTTCTATATCAATTTTTAAAAAACTATTAAACTGATGGAAAAAGACACACCAAAAAATCAACAAATAAGGGTTGGGATTTCTATTGGAGACATTAACGGAATTGGACCGGAAGTAATAATTAAATCACTGAAGGACCTGCGTGTATTGGAAGAATTTACCCCGATCATTTATGGCTCAAGTAAAGCAATTTTACAGTGCAAAAAAATGTTGGATGCACAGGACTTTTCTTTTCAGGTTTGCACATCATCCGATCAAATTGAAAAAAATAAAATAAATGTAATTAATTGTTGGGATCAAATCATTGAGACTACGGTAGGGGTTCCTACTAGCGAATCAGCCACGCTGGCAATAAAGTCTTTAGAAAAAGCAGCCTTGGATTTGGCAAATGGTGACATTGACGTGTTGGTTACAGCCCCTATTTCTAAAGAAAGTGTTCAGCAAGCAGGGTTTAAATTCCCGGGCCACACGGAATATTTGGCGGAAATGGCGGGCCAGGAAGAAGCACTCATGATCATGGCATCTCCACAACTTAGGGTGGCGCTTGTCACAACCCACACACCAATAAAAGACGTTCCTCAGAACTTATCAAAAGAAAAAATTAGCAATAAAATTGCTGAGTTTGACAAGTCTCTCCGAAGGGATTTTGGTATTTTGCGCCCAAAGATTGCTGTGCTTGGACTCAACCCTCACGCCGGAGAAAATGGAAAAATAGGGCAGGAGGAATTAGAAATAATTAACCCGGCAATTTCCGCTTCTAAAAATAATGGGATAATGGTTTATGGGCCATATGCTGCTGATGGATTTTTTGGTTCGGATCAACGAACCAAATTTGATGGCGTGTTAGCAATGTATCACGATCAAGGCCTGGCGGCATTTAAGGCCTTGGCTTTTGACGAGGGTGTTAATTTTACAGCAGGCCTGCCAATTGTTCGTACGTCGCCAGACCACGGAACCGCATTCGATATTGCGCCAAAATATGTGGCTTCCGCGCAATCAATGCGAAGCGCTATTTATTTGGCAATTGACATCTATAAAACAAGAAAGTTTGAAAGGGAAATAGTTTTAAATGCGCTGCCGATTACAGTCGGAGAAAAAGACAAAGCGAACTCAAGGTGATGACTGTTAAAAGAGTTTTTTTGTTTTAAAAAAAAAGAGTAACTTTGTCCCCTTGTTTAACTACCTGAATATGAAAAAAAACAGCGAATTTGTTGTTCCTTTTGCAGGTATTAAGCTAGGCGTTCATGAATATGATTTTGAATTTACGCAAACGTTCTTTGAAAATGTACCGCATTTAACAATTGAAAATGGACGGTTTAATGTCCATCTTGAATTGGAAAAAAAAGAAACCATGTTGAGGGCTGATTTCTGGGCAACAGGCAATGTTGTTCAGGCATGTAGTCGTTGTAATGAAGGGGTAGAGGTTGAATTAAATACGGATTTATCAGTTGTTTATAAGTTTGGTACAGATGACGAAGAAGATGAAGGATTGATAGTTCTGCATCCAGACACGTATGAAATTGATGTTTCTCACCCAATATATGAAATGATTGTAATTGCTCTTTCAGTAGACGCGACGCATCAGTCAGATCAATGTAATCAGGACATGTTGAATATATTAAAAAAATATACAGCCAACACTCCAGATGAAACAGCGGTAATAAAAAAAGAAGACCCTAGATGGGAAAAACTAAAAAAATTGAATTAATAATAAGTTAATATTATGGCACATCCTAAACGAAAAATCTCCAAAACCAGAAGAGATAAAAGAAGGACTCATATCAATGCAGTGGCAAAAAACATTGCTACTTGTCCTACAACTGGACAACCTCACCTTTTTCACCATGCGCATTGGCATGAGGGAAAATTGTACTACAAAGGAAGAGTTGTAGCTGAAAAAGAAGTTGCGGCTTAATTTCGCAAACTTTTTATGAGGGTAGGCATAGATATTTCCGGCGGAGACTTCGCCCCTCTCGCAAATATAAGAGGAGCAATTCTTGCTAAAAAAACGCTTCAAGAAAGTGTTTCTATTGTTTTGATTGGGAATCAAGATGAAATTTCTATTGCCTTAGAAGCGGAGAACACTGAAAAGTTGCAATTTGAAATTGTGCATGCTCCAGATGTCATTACAATGTTAGATCATCCAGCACGTGCCTTTACTCAAAAACCTAAAAGCTCTATATCTGTCGGTTTCGAAATGTTGTCCAAAGGAAAGTTAAACGCCTTTGCAAGTACAGGCAACACCGGCGCAATGTTAGTGGGGTCGATTTACAAAATAAAAAATATTCCAGGGATTATTCGCCCTTGTATTACGTCAACCTTGCCGGCAATTAACGGATCTAACACTATTCTTTTAGATGTTGGGTCAAATGCTGATTGTAGAGCAGATGTGTTATATCAATTCGCTGTTTTAGGCTCATTGTATAGCAAATATGTTTATGGCGTTAAAAAACCCCGTGTTGCTCTTTTAAACATAGGAGAAGAGGAAACGAAGGGTAATTTAGTAACTCAGGCTACTTATAGATTAATGGCGGAATCCGAGGAGATTTTCTTTACAGGCAACATTGAAGGGAGAGATATTTTTCAAGGTCATGCAGATGTAATTGTTTGTGATGGATTTACAGGCAACATTGTACTCAAAGAAGCAGAAGGCATTTATACTTTATTAAAACAAAGGGGTATTAAAGACGAATATTTCGAGCGCTTTAACTACGAGAATTATGGGGGAACGCCCATCTTAGGGGTGAAGGGCAATGTAATTATTGGACATGGTATTTCCAATGATCTGGCAGTAAAAAACATGCTTTTACTTGCTTTTGATGTTGCGAAATCTAATCTGTCAAAAAAAATAAATAGGGCATTTAATTAATTATGAAGAAAATATCAGCCGCAATTACAGGTGTTCATGGTTTTGTTCCAAAGGACGTGTTGTCAAATGAAGATTTATCTAAAATTGTAGACACTTCGGATGATTGGATTTTGTCTAGAACGGGAATCAAGGAAAGACGAATCATGAAGGATGGCGCCTCTTCTGACATGGCGATGGAAGCGGTAAATGCTCTTTTGCGTAAAAAAAACATTGATCCCTTAGAAATTGAATTAGTAATTGTTGGAACAGTTACACCGGACTATCCTTTCCCAAGTACTGCAAATGTACTCTGTGACAAAACGGGAATGAAGAACGCTTGGGGCTTTGATTTAAATGCGGCGTGTTCGGGATTTTTATTTGCACTTTCAACAGGGTCCCAATTTATTGAAACAGGCAAATACAAAAAAGTATTGGTTGTGGGAGTAGATAAAATGACATCAATTGTTGATTATCAAGACCGAACAACTTGTGTGATTTTTGGTGACGGTGCCGGTGTTGTACTTTTAGAACCAAATGAAGAAGGATTAGGATTACAAGATTTCATTCTAAGAAGCGATGGTTCAGGCCGTCAGTTTTTAATCCAGCCAGCCGGCGGTTCAGCCATGCCTCCTTCGCATGATACAGTTGATGATCGAATGCATTATGTCAAACAAGAAGGAAAGCAAGTTTATAAATTTGCGGTGACAAATATGGCGGAGGTTTCTGCGGAAATAATGGAAAAAAATAATTTAACAAGTGATGATGTTGCTTGGTTAGTTCCACATCAAGCCAACCTAAGAATCATTGATGCTACAGCTAATCGCATGGGGCTTCCTAGCGAAAAGGTGATGATTAATATCCAAAAATATGGCAATACAACAGCGGGAACACTTCCCCTTTGTCTTTGGGATTATGAAAATCAACTTAAAAAAGGTGACAATATTATTTTATCGGCATTTGGTGGTGGGTTTACGTGGGGAGCGGTTTATATCAAATGGGCATACAATTCTTAAATAGTAAATTTTTAACACAAACAATATGACAACGGAAGAAATAAGAGAACTAATTAAACTTGTCGCGAAAACAGGTATTGGGAGGGTGGAAATTGAGCGGGATGATTTTTTTATTGCAATTGATGGAGGAACAAATTCCATTCATGAGGCACCGCAAGTTATTCAACACACACCAGTAATTCAACAAGCTGCTGTTTCAACTCCCGCGCCTGTAGCTCAGGTTGTTGCGGAGACTGTTGCTGAGGTTGCAAGTAATTTAATTACGATAAAATCGAGTATGATAGGAACTTTTTATCGTTCTACTAGCCCTGAAAAGGACCCCTTCGTTTCAGTGGGAACGATGATTCAAAAAGGCGATAAAATTTGTATCATTGAAGCAATGAAGTTGTTTAATGAGATTGAGTCAGAGGTGTCTGGAAAAATAGTGAAGGTTTTGGTAGATGACTCATCGCCAGTTGAGTACGACCAACCTTTATTTTTAGTTGAGCCATAACACTAATAAAATAGACAAATGTTTAAAAAAATACTAATCGCCAATAGGGGGGAAATTGCTATGCGCATTATTCGAACCTGTAAGGAAATGGGAATAAAAACAGTGGCTGTTTATTCAACGGCAGACAAGGACAGTCTTCCAGTCAGATTCGCTGATGAAGCGGTTTGTATCGGACCACCCATGAGTTCAAAATCATACCTTTCTATCCCAAACATTATCGCTGCCGCTGAAATAACGAACGCTGATGCAATTCACCCGGGCTACGGTTTTTTGTCTGAAAACGAAAAATTTTCTAAAGTTTGTCAAGAACACGGCATTAAATTTATAGGTGCCCTGCCTGAGCAAATAGCAGGAATGGGTGATAAGGCAACGGCGAAAGCAACTATGATAAAAGCTGGAGTTCCTTGTATCCCCGGCTCTAAAGGCTTAATAAAAGATGTCAAGGAGGCCCTGTCCAATGCTGATTTGGTAAAATATCCGGTTATTTTAAAAGCAACTGCTGGTGGCGGTGGCAAAGGAATGCGTATTGTCTGGATGGCGGATGAAATGCAAGCCGCATGGGATTCTGCTAGACAAGAAGCAGCCGCAGCTTTTGGAAATGATGGGATTTATATGGAAAAATTCATACAAGAACCTCGTCATATAGAAATTCAAATCGCGGGTGATCAATATGGAAATGCCTGCCACATGTCTGAAAGAGACTGTTCTATTCAGCGCCGCCATCAAAAATTAGTTGAAGAAACGCCTTCGCCATTTATGACGGACGAACTCCGCGAAAGAATGGGCACAGCTGCAATCAAAGCGGCGAAAGCAGTAAAATATGAAGGCGTGGGCACGGTTGAATTTCTAGTGGATAAAAATAGAGATTTTTACTTCATGGAAATGAATACAAGAATTCAAGTAGAACATACCATTACTGAAGAGGTTATTAATTTTGATTTGATAAAGGAGCAAATTAAAATTGCGGCAGGCGAAAAAATATCAGGGAAAAATTACCTCCCGCTTATGCATGCTATTCAATGTCGCATAAATGCTGAAGACCCACTCAATGATTTTCGGCCAAGTCCAGGAAAAATACTTCAATATCACTCGCCGGGCGGACACGGTGTTAGAATTGATACCCACGTTTATGCTGGATATTCTATACCGCCGCATTACGACTCCATGATTTCAAAGTTAATAGTTGTAGCTCAAACTCGTGAAGAAGCGATTCTAAAAATGAAAAGAGCCCTTGATGAATATATTATTGAGGGGGTAAAAACAACGATTCCATTTCATCAAAAGCTAATGGAAAACCCAGAATTTAATTCTGGGAATTTCACCACAAAATTTATGGAATCATTTGAAATGTGAACCAATTAGTGTTGGTTTAATGCAATTTTCTCTTTTAGGATAGATGATTAAAACTATAAAAGAGCTTGCTTAAGAATTAAACTTCTCAAATAAAATTAAGGGAATATTAATTTATTTGGTAGAAATAATCATTTAGGCAACTTGCTCTTTGTTATTGCGTCAGATTGGGTAACTTTACATAAAAATTGTTTGATTATGCTTAAATCGTTACTTCTAAGAGTCTCTTTTATATTTTTTTTAACACTGAGTTCTTTTTCCTCTTGGTCTCAATGTTGTTGTGCTACCAATCTTGGAAATATTTCCCCAAACATGACTTGGCAGTATTTTCAGCATTCTTGTATGGGTTATGTTGCTTTTCCTGCTCAGGCTGGGTGTACATATGTCTTTACTTATTGTAATTCTGTAGCCCCTTCAGCATATTATTCTGGTGACCCCTATTTAACGATAAACAGCAGTAATCCTATGTCTGGCGCTGTTGCTGCCAACGACGATTACTGTGGTCTTGGATCTTATATTTCATGGACTGCTCCGGCAACTCAAACCTATTATTTACAAATGGGAAATTGGGCGCAGGGTGGAACATGTGCGTGCGGTCAAAATCGTAACTTAGGTTATCGGTCTACCAATTGTGTTGCAGGGGTTCAACCACCATCTGGTATAACAGCATCTGCCATGTCAATTTGTCAAGGTCAACCGGTAACGCTTACTGCAACAGGTACAATGGGTACACAATATTGGTACACAGGTTCATGTGGCGGAACACAAATCGGAACTGGCGCCTCCATATCAGTGACTCCTTTGTCTACAACAACATATTATGTGAATAATAACAGTGGCGGGCAATTTAGCCCATCTTGTGCCTCAATTACAATTGTTGTAAATCCATCGCCACCTGCCCCAACAGTATCGGGAAACCTTACTATTTGTGGAACGGGATCAACCACATTAACAGCTTCAGGTAGCTCCGGTAATTATTTGTGGTATAGCAATGCGGCTGGAACGAATCAATTAGCGACCACTGCGGCATATACAACACCCATATTAACCACCACCACCACCTATTACTTAGCAGCAACATCAGCTCCGCCAAATCAGGTGCCTGGAAATTGGATATTTACAAATTGTGGGGCTACGTCTAATGTGGGGCCAACCCAATTACAATGTAATGCGACTTATGGTCCAGGGGTTGTGACTGTTACGGGTAATGGTACACAAAGGTGGACGGTTCCTCAGTCTGGAATGTATACCATAACAGGAAGCGGAGCATCTGGAGGAAATGCGAACATTGCTGTTGGTGGACAAGGACGAGTTATTCAAATTCAAGTAGCCTTAACAGCGGGTCATCAGATAGGAATGATTGTTGGACAACAAGGTGGTCAACTTCAATTTAATACGGGTTACGCGGGAAGTGGTGGTGGAGGAACATTCGTTTATAATTACACAACGAATCAGCCAATATTGGTCTGTGGTGGCGGTGGTGGTGCAGGAAAAGGATCCCCTTCTTGGAATTTTATAACTAATGGTGGAGATGCCGCACCATATAATTCTACGAATGGAATGCAAGGACTTGCTACTCCAGGTAGTTGGTGTGCTGTTGGTGCAGCTGGTACAGGTGGTAACGGTGGCGGCGGCGGAAATGGTGGAAGCGGTGGCGGTGGCCTAAATGGAAATGGAACACAAAGCACTTACGGTGGAGCCGTAGGCCAGTCATTTATTTCAGGCGGATTAGGAGGGACACATACAATGTACACAGGAGGTGTAACATCGAACGTTCCAGGTGGATTTGGTGGAGGCGCAGGTGCAGGCGGACACAACAATTATGAGGCAAACGGCGGCGGCGGCGGTGGATATAGTGGTGGTGGTGGTGCAGCTTGTCGAGTTGGTGGCGGCGGCGGCGGTGGAAACTTTTTCACAGGAACGTATATTTCAAATAGCCTTAATACAGGTCACGGTAGTGTCACAATTAGCGGCGGTATTGGTGGTGGAAATGCTTGTATATCACCAATAATTCCGGTGACTGTTGTAGTAAACCCACAACCGACAGTTACACTTACAGGTACAACTATTTGTGCTGGTCAATCGGCAACATTAACAGCAAATGCCAATTTACCAGGAGGTACATACGTTTGGTCACCAGGGAACTTACAAGGCCAAAGTATTACAGTAAATCCTAATACGACGACCGCTTATACAGTAACGTATACTTCTGTCGGCTGTCCAGGTGCAACTGCAACAGCAACGGTGACTGTTAACCCTATGCAACCTATAACTGGAAACCTTACGATTTGTTCTGGAACAACAACTCAGTTGTCAAACCCTGTAGCGCCATCTGGTTCTCCATGGATGAGTTCTAATACTGCTGTTGCAACGATAAGTCCAAGTGGTTTAGTTACTGGACTTAGTGCAGGCACAACAACGATTACTTACTCTTCTTCAAATGGTTGTCAAGCAACAGCTATAGTAACTGTAGATGGCACGCCTTTATTAACGGTAACACCAAACAACATTGCTTGTTTTGGCGGAAGCGGTAGTGTTACTTTAAGTGCCAGCGGCGGTACAGCTCCTTTCAATTATGGCGCTACACCAACAACAAACCTTGCACCGGGATCATACACTTATGTGGCTACAAGTGCATCTGGTTGTGTTTCTCTTCCGGTAACAATCACCATTATCCAACCTCAGGTTGGCTTAACAGTTACTACTACTCAAACCAATGTATTGTGTTTTGGTAATAGCACGGGTGCAATTAACGCAACGCCTGCAGGAGGCTCTGCTCCTTACACCTATAGTTGGTCCAATGGTGCGACCACCCAAAACCTTACGGCAATACCATCAGGAAGTTATACAGTAACTGTTACGGACGCGAACGGTTGTACGGCAACGGCAACGGTAATCATCACCCAGCCAGCCGCAGCTTTAGCAGCAACGACTACCCAGGTAATGATTGCATGCTTTGGAGGAAACACAGGAAGTGTAAACATGACACCAACGGGAGGAACCGCTCCCTACACGTATGTATGGACAGGTGGTTCAACGGCTCAAAGTGCTATTGGTGTACCTGCCGGAACCTATACAGTAACGGTTACGGATGCGAATGGTTGTACCACCACAGTTACGGCTACCATTACACAACCCCAAGCGCCCCTCACATTAACGAATACACAAACAAACGTAAGTTGTTTCGGTAATAGTACAGGAGCTATAAACCTTACACCAGCGGGTGGAACGCCTGCATATAGTTATTTATGGTCAAATAATGCGACCACCCAAAATCTCACATCGTTACCAGCGGGTACGTATACTGTTGTTGTAACAGATGCAAATGGTTGTATCGCCAATGCAAGTGTAACGATCACCCAACCTCAGACTGGTTTAACCGTTACTACTACTCAAACGAATGTATTGTGTTTTGGAAATAGCACGGGTGCTATTAACGCAACGCCTGCAGGAGGTTCGGCTCCTTACACCTATAGTTGGTCCAATGGTGCGACCACCCAAAACCTCACGGCAATACCATCAGGAAGTTATACAGTAACGGTTTCGGATGCGAACGGATGTACGGCAACGGCAACGGCGATCATCACCCAGCCGGCCGCAGCTTTAGCGGCAACGACTACCCAGGTAATGATTGCATGCTTTGGAGGAAACACCGGAAGTGTAAACATGACACCAACGGGAGGAACAGCGCCTTACACGTATGTGTGGACAGGTGGTTCAACAGCTCAAAGTGCTATTGGTGTACCAGCAGGAACCTATACAGTAACTGTTACGGATGCGAATGGTTGTACTACCACAGTAACGGCTACCATTACGCAACCCCAAGCTCCATTGACATTAACGAATACACAAACTAATATTTTATGTTTTGGTACGAGTACAGGATCCATAAACCTCACCCCAGCGGGAGGAACCCCTACATATAGTTATTTATGGTCAAATAATGCGACCACCCAAAATCTTACATCGCTACCAGCAGGTACGTATACTGTTGTTGTAACAGATGCAAATGGTTGTACCGCCAATGCAAGTGTAACGATCACTCAGCCGCAAATTGGCTTAACGTTAGGTACTACTCAAACCAATGTGTTGTGTTTTGGAAATAGCACGGGTGCTATAAACGCCACTCCATCAGGAGGCTCTGCCCCTTACACCTATAGTTGGTCAAATAATGCGACCACTCAAAACCTCACGGCACTTCCATCGGGAAGTTATACGGTAACAGTTACTGATGCAAACGGCTGTACGGCAACTGCAACGGCAGTGATCACTCAGCCGGCAGCGGCTTTAGCAGCAACGACCACTCAGGTAAATATCCTATGTTTGAATGGCGTTGGTTCCATCAACCTTACTGTAAGTGGCGGCACCCTTGGGTATACGTATTTGTGGTCCAATCAAGTAACAACAGAAGATTTAGCTAATTTACAAGCAGGTGTTTATACAGTGGTAGTGACTGATGCCAATGGTTGTGTTGTAAATGCAACGGCTACAATTTTACAATCGTTAAGTCAAGTACCCGTTGCAATAAACAACTTGTCAGGAACAACGGTATTAACTTGTGCTAGTCCAATTATTAATGTTCAGGCAACAGGAGGAGTTACCTACACTTGGACAGGTGGTTCATCGTTGAATACGGCAGCAAATAGTTTCACATTACCAGGTCAATATACTGTAAACATGATTGATCCCAACGGTTGTCCTGTTTCTCAGAACATAACCTTGACACAAAACGTTGTTTTACCACCGGTACAAATAACAAACAATTCAGGGGCAACGGTTATTGATTGTAACAATGCCACTATAAACTTAAGCGCAAGTGGTGGCGGTCAATATGCTTGGAACAATGGTTTAGGAAGTCTTGCAAATGTTAGTATCGCTACAGCGGGAACCTATACTGTAGTCGTTACAGCGTCAAACGGTTGTGTTGATAGTTCGACAGTGATAGTAACAGTTGCTCCAACGCCATTAGTGACAATTTCAGACACGGCAATTTGTTCAGGTCAAAGTGTTACTTTAAGCCCCAATTATTTTCCTGGAGGAGTTGGAGGGACTATAATTTGGTCTACGGCACAATCTACTCCTACAATTACCGTAAGCCCTGCAACAACGACCACCTATAATATATTGTATAATTACAATGGTTGTCCTGCCACAGAGGATGTTGTGGTTACTGTAAACCAAACACCAACGGTAAATGTCACCAACTCAACCATATGTTTAGGCGACAATGCTCAATTAACAGCTACACCAAACGCGCCTGGAGGATCTTATCTATGGACGCTAGGCGGCGAAACAACCTCTTCGATTTCTATATCTCCAGCGACAAACACGAACTATACTGTTGTTTATACCTTAGCCGGTTGTGCTAGTGCCCCATCAAATGGATCAGTTACTGTTAATCCAATTCCAACGGTAACTGTTAATTCCATAACAATATGCCAAGGGGATGTTGATTCTTTAACAGCTACACCAAACTTACCAGGCGGGACTTATTTATGGGCACAAGGTGGACAGACGACTTCAACGATAGCCGTTAATCCTCAACTCAACTCAAACTACTCAGTTGTTTATACGCTAAATGGTTGCGTAAGTAATTCTGCACAAGGAACGGTATCCGTAAATCCACTTCCCGCAGCCATCTTTATTGCTGATACATTAACTGGTTGTGCGCCTTTGAGCGTGCAGTTTAATGCCGACACGACAAATCAACTAGCGACTTATCAATGGGCAGGTTCAAACGGAGCTTCTGGGATAGGAGATCAAGCGAGTCTTGTTTTTTCAAATACAGGCTGCTATGACATTACTTTAACAGCCACTATGAATGGTTGTGTGAACTCCACCACGACAAATGGTTATATATGTGTTCAAGAAAACCCGACTGCAAATTTCTCCACTTCTATCAATGATTTCACTCAGCCAAATGAATCAGTAACGTTTATCAACAATAGTATTGGTGCAAGTGGCTACATTTGGAGTTTTGGTGACGGAACGTTGGGGAATGAAATGAATCCGATTCATTTGTATTCAGGAACCAATAATGGTTTTACAGTCACATTAATTGCCACTACCTCTATGGGATGTATGGATAGCACATCAATGACGATTGGTTATGAAGAAACGGCATCGTTTTATATTCCCAATACCTTTACGCCTGATGGCGACAAGTTTAACCAAACGTTTAATCCTATATTTTCTTCAGGGATAGATTATCAAAATTATACCATGCTGATATATAACCGTTGGGGAGAAATTGTTTTCGAAACACATGATGTAGCGATAGGATGGGATGGCTCCTATGGTACAGAAGGACTAGATGCTCAACCAGGGGTATATACCTATCAGATAATGGTAAAAATACCCGAAACAGACGAGCGAAAAATTATCGCGGGACATGTTAATTTGTTGAGATAATAGTAAAATCAGCAATGTTTTTAGGGATTAAAAAATCTTTGCTACGAATTTTAAGTCGATCATGTTTTGTTTTTTTCAATGAATTTATGCCTAAAAAGCAACCATCATTTGAAAATATACGTTAAATACGCGTAACTTTGTGTTCACTTATTATATGAATATTATTATTTCTTTATTATTTTGAAAACTGTATATAATCTCTTCTTCGTCCTATTTCTTTTTTTTGTAGGATTATCTAATGCCTTCAGTCAAGTACCAATTAGTGTTGGCAATCAGCTAAACACTTTTACTTCCATGATTCGCGGGTATCATTTTACGGCCCCCACAAACTTTACAATTTGTGGTTTACAAGTGCCTACAGATGCAAGTAATGGGCTACAAACAATTCGAGTTGTTCGGTTTACAGCCGCTGCTCCGCCAGCCTTCCCTGGAAACACAAATGCATTTATCCAATTATTCACCATTACCAATGCAGCAAACGGCATTGTTCCTTGTAATATTCCAGTGACGGCAGGTCAAATTATTGGTGTATACGGTGTCCGCGGGTCATGTGTAAATAGCTATGGTCCACCGAATTTTGTGACAAGCATTCTAGGATTTAACACCACATTACAAAGAAGTGGTATGCAATCATGCCCAACTCCTGGTGGGGCCCCAATGACAAATATATGGTCAGAAGTATTTTATAATATAGGTAGAATCACCATGTATATAAATTGCTGTGCTCCTCCAACTGGCGTTGCAACTAATTCTGGACCAGTATGTGTTGGAAATCCACTTTTACTCACGGCCTCCCCAACCCCAGCAATTCCATTAAATGGTGTCTATACATATGCTTGGACGGGCCCTAATGGTTTCACATCCAATCTGCAAAACCCATCAATTCCGAATCCCACGATTGCTGCCTCAGGAACCTATACGTGCACGATTAACTCCCCCTGTGGCTCTGTTCAGGTAACGACACAAGTTATTGTAAACCCAAGTCCAACTGCGACGATAACCAATAATACAGGAGGAAATATAATTGATTGTAACACGCCTGTTATTAACGTAACAGCGGGTGGAGGTACAACATACGCTTGGGATAACGGCCTCGGCACCAATAATACAGCCTCTATTTCCAACGCGGGTTTATATACAGTAACGGTAACAAATGCACAAGGCTGTACCGATACCGCTTCAATAGCTATATCTGTAGCGCCTACGCCAACGGTTAGTTTTAATGGCGCTACAATTTGTGAAGGGCAGTCTACTACATTAAATGCTGCGGTTTCGCCAGCTGGTGGAACGATTGCTTGGAATTCTGGACAAACAGCCACCACCATAACAGTAAATCCAATTCAAACAACAACTTATACGGCAACCTATACTTGGAATGGTTGTTCTGCAGTAGATTCAGCAACAGTTATCGTGAATCTTCAACCAAGTGTATCGGTTAATAGCGATACGATTTGTAATGGTGATACAACCACGCTCGTTGCAACACCAGATCTCTTAGGCGGAACATATCAATGGTCCAACGGTCAAACCCTTCAGTCTATTAATGTAAATCCAGGGCTTCCAGGAACCACCTATTCAGTGGTTTATACATTGACGGGCTGTACAGCACAAGCATCTGGAACAGTAACAGTAAATCCCGTACCAGTGATTACTATTGCGCCAGTTATTATTTGTTTTGGTGAAACGGCGGCACTTACAGCGGTTCCCAACCTACCAGGAGGAGCATTTCTTTGGTCACCAGCAGGACAAACAACGAATTCAATAAATGTCACACCATCTGTAACGACAAATTACTCTGCGACATATAGCTTGTTAGGGTGTATTAGCCCTGTTGCTTCAGGACAAGTAACGGTAAAACCTTTGCCTTTAATGAATTTCACAGCAGATACGACCTATGGTTGTATTCCTTTAAATGTGACATTTACACCTACGGTTAGTAATCCATTAACAACCTACCAATGGAGTTCTACCAATGGTTATTCAGGTGCGGGTTCTCAGGTACAAGTATTATATACTGTTGGCGGATGTTATGACATGTCGGTTGTTGGGACACTTAATGGTTGTGTTGATAGCTCCACCATGATTGACTATATCTGCGTAGAAAACTATCCAACAGCGGAATTTGATGCATCCACCTTGTTGTTTACGGAAACATCTCAAACTGTTAATTTTGAAAACAGCAGTTTAGGAGCAACGACTTACCTTTGGGATTTCGGTGATGGCGAATTTTCAACTGAATTTTCACCTGCCCATTTATTTATGGGTACAGGCTCCGGATTCGAAATCACTCTAATTGCGTCAACAAGTATGGGTTGTATCGATAGCACTTCATTATCTATTGCTCCTCAACAAGGAGGAATCTATTACATTCCAAATTCATTTACACCTGATGGAGATATGTACAATCAAGTATTTAAGCCGGTTTTTACAGCGGGGTATGATATTTATCAATATAACATGTTGATTTTCAACAGATGGGGAGAAGTTGTGTTTGAAACCAATAATTTAGACTTTGGTTGGGATGGTTCTTATGGATTAGGCGGTGCGGATGCTTTACCAGGATCCTATACCTATACTATTAATATTAAAGTTCCAGAAAATGACGATCGAGTTATAATTACGGGACATGTTAATTTAATCCGATAATAACGGTTATCGTATCGTAGCAAAGATTAAATTAAACCAATCAATTACTACACTTTAGTATTTTTTAATTCAATCCATCAAACAGAACGCTTAAATTAACAAAACGCCACTGAAACTCCCTGTAAAGGAAAATCAATTGTTACATTTGTTGTTAATTACTAAAAGCGAGATTTACTAAATGCAGCGGCAATTCTTTTCCAATCTCTTTTTAACACTTTTCTTGAATTTGCTCATTAAGCCAATCGCAATATTTGCCATTGACGCAACAGTTCAAAATAGGGTGGGACAAGAAGAATATGGCCTTTATTTTACGCTTTTGAATTTAACGGTAATTTTCAATATTTTTTTAGATTTCGGAATTAATAATTACACGACTAAAACAATCGCCCAAAACACACAGCAAACGAACACTTATTTTGGTAGCTTAATGGCGTTTAGGCTTTTGTTGTTTGTCATCTATTGCTTACTTATCTTTAGTCTTTCTTATCTTCTAGGCTACTCTTGGCGAGAATTTTATTTATTACTATTTCTTGCCATTAATCAATTGCTAATATTGTTTATAGCCTTTTTTAGAAGTCATTTCGCTGGACTCCATTTATTTAAAACGGATGCGATCATTTCTGTTTTGGACAGAACCCTACTCATAATATTTGCCGGAGCGATCCTATTTGTGTTACATAGGGACACAAATAAAATCGATTGGTTTATTTACACACAAACTAGCTGTTATTTAATCACGGTTTTAATTTCCATCTTTCTATTGAGAAAAAAAGTCAAGGGGCCACTATTAAATTGGGACTTTCAATTTAGCTTATCTATAATTAAACAAAGTCTGCCATATGCCCTGTTGATATTTCTAATGTTATTATACAATCGAGGTGATGCCGTTATTTTGGAAAGGCTTCATATAAATGGGCGCGTAGAAGCGGGTTATTATGCTCAGGGCTATCGCTTATTAGATGCCGTTTATATGTTTGGGATGATCTTCGCAGGATTATTGTTTCCCATGTTCTCTCGCTTGTTAAAGGAGTCCTTAAAAGAAGTTTTTTTACTTATGAAAACAGCTGGAAACCTTCTGATTGGTGGCGCTATAGTCATTGTTGCGGTAACAACATTCAATGCCGAGTGGTTGTTATCTTTAATTTATACAAATGTAGAGGAAAGCGCTGTTATTTCATTTTGCCTATTAATCATTTGTTTTATTCCGATTAGTATGAGCTTTATTTTTGGGACGCTATTAACAGCTAATGGAAATTTGAAAACATTGAATGTTATTTCTTTCTTTGGTGTCTTATTAAATTTTATTTCTAATGCCCTTTTAATCCAGGTGATTGGTGCAAAAGGGGCGGCAATTTCAGCCTTAACAACCCAGTTTTTTGTTGCTTCAGTTCAATTTTATTATGCCTATAACACCATCCACCTGAGCATCGTTTGGAAAGAAATTAATAAATATATATTGCTGATAATCACACTATTAGCCACTAGTCTTTTATTGTTATCTGCGGGCTTATCTCATGGACTTATTGTCTTTATCCAATTACTACTGGGCGGCTCATTATTATTTATATTATCATTCATTGATATAAAACAGCTTAAAAAAACACTGTTTTTTAGGCCACCACCCAATAATTATCCTTAAAACTAGTTAAAACAACTCTTGAAAATAGATTAACTTCGCCTAAAATAATTACTTCAATGGAAAACAACAAACCAGATTTAGCTGAAAGCAGACAAACGCTACTTCGTTTCCTTTTAGCAAAAAGAAAACCAATTATAATAATAACAGCCCTTATTTCATTGGGTTCCGTTGTAGCAAGTTTGTTAATGACTCCCTTGTATTTATCTACAGCCATCGTTTTCCCGGCGGCAACAAGCAGTGTTTCTTTTTCTGAACAACGAAACGCTAAATCAGCAGCAATGGATTTTGGAGAAGAAGAACAAACGGAACAATTGGTACAAATCCTTCAGTCTTCTAGAATTAGGGATAAAATAGTGCAACAATTTAACCTAATGGCGCATTATGAAATAGCAGCCTCTGATGTTAATAAGAATTACAAACTTACAAAAGCGTATGATGGCCATTTTTCATTTGGAAGAACAAGATACGGCTCCATAAAAATTGAAGTTCTAGATGAAGACCCTAAGCTTGCCGCATTAATGGCAAATAAAATAGTGGATTTGATAGATACGGTAAAAAACGATATGATATCTGAGCGGACCATCCCAGCATTTGAAGTTAACCGCCGGAAAAAAGAGCAAATGGAACGGGAGAGAGATTCTGTATTAAACTGCTTAGATAGTTTAGCAGAGATGGGGGTTATTGCTTTAGATGTCAGGTCAAATCTATTTCAGGCCTATGTAGATTCTAAAGATGCCACGGATCGCGCAGAATTAAAAAAGAAAATAGAGATCAACATGAAGCATGGCGCAAAATACGATGGTCTTGAATATATACGAAATGAGAAGACGGTTAAACTAGAAGACTTTAGAATTTCTTATGAACAAGCGGAATCGGATGCTAACGCAAAATTTAATCATAAATTTATTGTCGAAAGGGCTGTGGTTGCTGATCGAAAAGAAAAGCCCAAGCGAATGATAATTGTATTCATTGCAACTATTGCAGGATTTGTATTGTCAATATTTAGCCTCCTCATTTTGGATAAGTATAAAGAGTTGTCAAAATAAGCACATTGCAAGCACGAGCAAATTGGATTCTACTCATTATAGGCGTTATTTTAAGCGCTTCTTTTGGACTTTCAGTATATTACGACACCCCCTTAATTTTTATTATTCCTCCCTTTTTGGCTGCGGTTTATTTTACTGTTTTTTATACAGAAAAAGCCTTTCTCTCGCTGGCCCTATTTGCCCCATTATCAGTCAATATTGAGGAATACACAAGCAACATTGGTTTGTATATTCCAACAGAACCAATTTTATTTGGCTTGCTATTATTCCTTTGTGCCACTCAAATAAAAACACCTTTTTTAGGGAGGGAAGTATGGAAACATCCTATTATTTATACTTGGCTAATTCTATTATTTTGGGTTTTTATCACATCAGTTACGAGTTCAAACCCATTAATTTCCTTTAAGTTTTTGTTAGTAAAGTGTTGGTTTGTAATACCTATTATATTTTTTGGACCTTCCTTTTTTCGGAACGAGAAAAACATAGTAAGATTCTTTATTCTGCTAACCATTGGCGTTTCCATTACAGCACTATACACGATTTTACACCATGCAAGTTATAATTTTGGCGAAAAAGAAAGTCATTGGGTGATGTATCCTTTTTTTAAAGACCACACCATTTATGGCGCTACAGTGGCTCTATCTATACCGATTTCCATCTCTTTGTTATTGATCGTAAAACAACGGCCATTAACACAATTTTTATTGCTCTTAATGGCAATAATATTACTGCTAGGTTTGTACTTTTCATATACTCGCGCCGCTTGGCTTAGTGTTATTATAGCGTTAGCGATAGGATTGTCCGTCCATATTAAGCTAAAAAAGCAATTAATTATCGGTGCGGGAATTCTATTATTGTTATTTGTGACTTTTAAATGGGATTCAATTCAATTAGAATTGTCTCGTAATAAGCAGGATCACACCACTGAAGATTTTGGAGAGCGACTTCAAAGCGCAGGAAATGTAACAACAGATGCCTCCAACCTTGAAAGAATTAACCGTTGGACATGTGCCATCGAAATGTTCAAAGAAAGACCATTTTTAGGCTTCGGTCCAGGGACATATTCTTTTGAGTATGCAAGATTTCAACGCCCTGAGAACCTCACAATAATATCCACTAATTTTGGTGATTTAGGAAATGCTCATAGTGAATATTTAGGTACACTATCAGAAATGGGCCTACCAGGAATGATATTTTTTATAGCGTTTGTTTTTGCTGTTTTTTACTCTTCCATACAATTATATTATAAAACTCCGCCAAATGAAATGACAACTAGAATAATTATAATGGCAATAATTATTTCTTTATCTACCTATTTTACACATGCATTTCTAAATAATTTTTTAGATACCGACAAAGCTGCCGTTCCCGTTTTTGCTTTGTGTGCTATTGTTGTGGCCCTCAACATGAGGCATCATTTATCGACTAATCCAAAGTGATGGATTCAAAGATTGGGTGCCTAATCCAACAACCATGTGTATTTCAAAATGTAACACCGAAAATGAACCACTATCGAGCATTATTGTCCCAATATTTTGTTTAACACTTATTTTGTCTCCTACTTTTACATTCGCATCTTGTAGGTTACTGTAAACGGAGCGATAATTTCCATGTTTAATAATAACAACTTTCCCTGCTCCATTTACATTAATTATTGCGCTTACAACCCCTTCAAATACAGCTCTTGCTTTCGAGTTTCCTGCACAGGTAATATCAATTCCATTGTTGTTTGTGTATACACCGGCCAATGTCGGGTGGGCGTTTTTCCCATATTTCTCTGTGATGCTTCCGTTTGAAACCGGCGAAGGTAAACGTCCTTTATTTGCCTCGAAATTTTTACCAGTAATAGATCCTTCTGATGAAACTGGTGCTTCATATTTTACGACTTTGACAGGATCCACTTTCTTTTCTGTAGCACCGTTATCAGTTTTTGGCACCTCTTTTTTGTTCTCTTTTTTATTTTCTTTTTTTGCTGCCTCTTCTCTCTTTCGCACCTCTTCTTTTTTGCGTGCTTCCTCTTTTTTTCTTTCGACTTCTTGAGAAGCGGCTATTTCTTGTCGTATTGCTGCGTTTATTCGGCTTTTCAACTCTTCTTTTTTCCTTTCGTCTTCCTTCAGTAGGGCGTATAATTTAGCTTCTTCCGCCTTGAATTTTTGATAATTTTTTTCTTTCAACAGCTTGTCCCCCTCAATTTTTTCTCTTTCACTTTTCTTTTCATCTAATGCTATTTCTTTCGCTGTTTTTTCCTGTTTAATTGTTACTATTTCCGTGTCGATTAAGCCATGGTGTAGCCTTAATAATCCAACTTGTTTACGTTGTAATCCAGCGACCTTTTTTAAATATAAATTTCTTTTTTGAGCCTCGTTGTATGACCTTGAAGAGAGCAAAAACATTAGCTTTCCAACTTTATTGCGATTCTTATAAGCAAAAAAGATCATTTTTTTATATTGCTTTTTTAAGTTGGAGAGCCGCTCTAGCAAGCGCTTAATTTCATTTTCTTTTTCAATTACTTTTATTTCTGCCACCCTTACTTGCCCGTCATAAATTCGGACAAGCTCCTCTCTATTTTTGATTTGATTATCCAGCAACTTTAGTTCTGTAAAGGAGTTTTTCGCATTGTTTTTTACCTTGTTAAGTAATGCTTTTGTTTGCGAGATCTTTTTTTCAATAATTTTTTGTTCTTTTTGTAATTTGTCACTTTTTACTTGTCCATTGACAAAATTACAAATGACTAACATTAAAGAGAGGCTAATTACATGTTTCATATTGTTCGGGGATTATAAAAATTAACTCTAAGGCTTCATTAATTTCGACCTTGTCATATCGCATACGAATAAACAGCCTGTTTTGTTTGGTTATTATTAGAATTTCTGTTTCGAAGGGTACGTTTATCCCATTAACGAGCTGCCGAGATAAATAATTAATTGTTACGCTTGTTTCGTCTGCCGGGCTAAGTATTTCAGTTCCGCTTAGGTTGTTGGACGCACTATTAAAAATATAATTGATTTGTATATCGTTGTCTTCTTGACCACGACTAATTTTCGAAGTAATTATATTAACGGGTTTTTCTGAAGAAAGAAACACTGGCCTTATAGTATCAAAATAGATAGGGCGTCCCATGAAGAGTTCTTCTAAATTTTTCAATTCAAGGTTAAGTCCAATTAGTTCTTTAAAATAATCTAGTGTTTTAATGGAGTAACACTTCTCTCTTTTGTTAACAACAGCCACGCTATCTTCGTTGATATGGGCAATAACAATTGGGATATTTAGATAGCTTATTATGGTGTTAATAGCACTATCGCTAATAATTTTTAAACTTGTTTTAAATGAAAACTCTTGCGATGAGTCGGTATAATCCACATTTAACTTTGAGTAAAAAGTCTTTACCTCGACATTAGAAAGGCTATCGAGCCGATGAATCAGCTCTTTTTCTTTTGTTATCACGGGGGCTTGTTCCACCAATACCACATCACTCAATTTTTTTGAACACGAGAATAAAATAGTGACGAAACCAAGACTAATTAGAAGGCGCATAATATTTTTTTGATTCAATTTTCTTGGGCAAAAGTTCGTTTGTTGATCCGAGCTTTATCGCGTTTGTCCATTCAATTATTGCTTCTTGTATTTGTCCATTAAAATAGTAGGCATCGCCTAGCCAATCAAGAATTAGCGAATTATTAGGGTCTATTTCCTTTGCTTTCTTCATAATTGACAGGCCTTCTAGATAATCTAATTTCACTAAAAGAATAAAACCTTTAATAGCCAGAAATAAACCGTTGTCAGTTGATTTTGAAATTGCAAAATCGCTTAGCTTGTTAGCATAGTCAAGTGTTAAATTGTTTTTCGCAAGCTGTAAGGCAAATGAGGCGTGAATTGTCGCGCTTTCAGGGGCTTTTTTAAGGGCTTTTTCAAAGTATTCACAAGCCACAACTGGTTTTTTTAAGCCGAAATTAGCTTCCCCCATTTGCGCCATCATTTCTGCTTCTGTGCCATCATCTTTGACAACAAATTGTAGGCCAGATTCAAGATAGATTAGTGCTTCATTATACTTCTTAAGTTTATTTGCCGCTAATCCAGCGGTTAAATTCACAAAAGTATTCGTCGGGTATAATGAAAGTGCCTCCAAACTATTTTTATACAAGGAGTTCCAGCTTTCAGATTGAAACTCAAGTAATAGTATTTGTTGCCAAACGGGAAATAAATCTGGATTGATTTTCACTGCATTTTGATAGGCCTCAATGGCGGATTTAATTTCATTGTTCTTCACAAAGCAATCCCCTTGAATAGTGTGCGACTTTTCATTTTCCGGATATCTTTCCACCATATAATTAACAAGCTCAACCACTTCAATCCCGCAGCCTTCTATTTTTTGTGTTTGAATAAGAATATTCATTTTTTGATCAATACTTGGCCCTTCTTTTTTAACGGCAGTTTTCAATAAGGCGAGTCCTTTATTGTACTCCTTCTTTTCCATGTACATTTCTCCTAACAATAAGGTGGCAAGCCCGTTATCTGGATCTTTTTCTACCAAATCATTTAATAAATTAAACGCTAGCTCATATTTGTGATTCTCCATATAGGTATCAACGAGTACGGCTAAAAAGACAGGGTCATCATTAAATAATTTCCGGCCTTCCTCTAGTGTTTTTATAGCAAGATCGGGCTTCATCATTAATTCATAAAGCCTATATTTCTCCATTTGCAAAGAAACTTCCTGTCCATTTTGTTCAATAAGCCGATTAAGAATCTTTAATGCTTTGGCATATTCTTTTATTTCAGCATAATTATTTATTGCTCCCATGTAATAAGTTGCATTGCTTTGGTCGGTCAATATTAAGCGTTCAAAAAACTGAGCAGATTTTTTATGATCTTTCATTTCCGAATACATGTAAGCAAGTTCGGCTATATAATACGTGTTTTTTGGATCGAGCTTTGCCGCTAGCTCACTGTGTTCAGCCGCTTTGTCAAATTGTTGATTTATTAAGTATAATTGGGCCAATGCAAAATGAACAGCATCATCTGAAGGATTTATTTTAAGACAAGATTCAAAATCGATAATGGCCTTATTATAATTTCCTGTAATATAGTTTCTAATCCCTTGATGAAAGGATGTCTTAAAATTATTAGCGCTGCTAATTGGACCCGTTACGTCAGAAGAAGTTTTGCAAGCCCCCAACAGAAGTGCCGAAAATAAAATGATGCAATACTTATTCATTAACTGTCGAAAAATCACCGATACTGAGTACAGAGGGAGGGTTTTTTAGCACAACATGTGAGCCTATCATGGAATTAGTTATATTCATGTTGTTAATCGTGCAATCATTTTGTAAAATCGAATCAGAAATCCTACTATCAACAATGCAGCTGTTGTTTCCTATTGAAACATGAGGCCCAACGATAGAATTTTCTATGATGACGTTTTCACCAATAAAGCAAGGTTCAATTATTATAGACTGGCTGCTTTTAACGTTCTTTCTGACCGGAGTTGGATTCTTCTGAAAGTCGTAATCTAAAACCCGGCTATTTGTATGGACCGTTACATTTTTATTCCCGCAATCTAACCATTCATTGACCGCCCCGGGTCTAAATAAACAGCCTTTTTCTGTTAAACGACGCAGTGCATCAGGCAGTTGGTATTCCCCACTTTTTATAACGTGGTTACTTACTAAATACTCTAATTCATGTAATAGTTTCTCCCCTTCCTTAAAATAATACACGCCAATCATGGCTAGGTCGGAAACAAAAACCTGTGGTTTTTCTATGTAATCAATAATTTCACCCTGTGGATTTAATTTCACCACTCCAAATTCGCTTGGGTTTTCTATTTGTTTAACCCATAATATTCCATCGTCGTCCGGCCCGATTTTAAAATCAGCGTGAAACAAGGTGTCCGCAAACGCAACAACTACAGGCCCTTTTAGTAAGTTTTTAGCACATAAAACAGCATGTCCAGTTCCTAGTGGCGTTTCTTGATAGTGTATTGATCCACGCGCTCCAAATTTCTCGGCAACGGCGATTAATTCGCGCTCCACTTCTTCGCCAAAGTGTCCTACAACAAATGCAATTTCTTCAATTTCTGAACCGCAGACAGCGACAATATCTTCCACTAGTCGATGTACAATTGGTTTTCCACCAACCGGAATCAATGGTTTTGGAACCGTCAAGGTGTGTGGTCTTAATCTACTGCCTCTACCGGCCATTGGGATTATTATATTCATCGCATTAATTTTTTCCGGTACTACCAAAGCCATCTTGGCCTCTATCCGTCTTGTTTAATTCTCCTTGCTCAATCCAATTTGCTTTCGCTACTTCACAAAAAACCAACTGTGCAATTCTGTCTCCAGGGTTGATTAAAAATGGAACCGCGGAAAGGTTAATTAAAATAACGCCAATTTCTCCTCTGTAATCAGAATCAATGGTTCCTGGCGCATTCAAAACACTGATGCCATGTTTTAATGCTAAACCACTTCTGGGCCGAACTTGACATTCAAAACCTGTTGGGATTTCTAAATAAATACCCGTCGGAATAAGCTTTCTTTCTAATGGCCCCAAAGAAATGGGATCGGGAGTATTCGCTCTCACATCCATCCCCGCCGAACCAACGGTTTCATAATTTGGGAGCTCATACTTTGAGTTATTCAAAACTTTAACATCCATCTTCTTTCCTTTTCAATTCAAAATTAACTAAAAGCACGTGTTACTAATCGTATAATGCCCTGAGTAATCAACAAAGCAATTAACAATTGACTCAAAACCTTATTTATGTTGATAATTTCATAAACGTTACGTTTCAAAATAGTCATTTTAAGATTAAATTTGTCGCTTATGATGCCAAAAGGAAAGTTAATTATTATAGGTGGCGCTTTAGATAAAGGGAGTTTTACAGAAAACACTTTCGCCGACCAAGTAGAGGAAAATTTAAATTTTTTTGAAAAAGGAATTTTAAAGCGAATCATTGATGAGTCTAAACATCAGAAGAACTCTAGAATAGAAATTGTTCCAACTGCGTCCAAGGTGCCAGACATTGTCGGTGTTGAGTATGCGAGGGCATTTGGTTATTTAGGTGCAGAAAACGTTGGGGTCTTAAACGTTGAAAATAGGGAAGATGCCCTTTCACCGGAAGCACTTGAACGAATCACCAATGCAAATGTTATTTTTTTTACCGGGGGAGATCAACTAAGATTAACATCAATATTTGGAGGAACACCCATTCACGATTTGTTATTAAAAAAATACCTTGAGGAAGATTTTTTATATGTAGGAACATCGGCAGGTGCGGCTTGCGCTTCAAAAAACATGATTTATCAAGGATCGAGTAGGGAGGCTTTATTAAAAGGTGAAATTAAAATCACAAGTGGATTAGGCTTTATGGACAATGTGATAATTGACACTCATTTTGTTCAGCGTGGAAGAATTGGACGGCTTTTTCAAGCGGTTGTTGGTAATCCAAAAACGCTGGGAATTGGTTTAGGTGAGGACACAGGGCTTCTTATTAAAAATGGTGTTTCCATGGAGGCTCTAGGGTCAGGCCTCGTAATTATTGTAGATGGTCGACAAATTTTAGACTCTAATATTTCGGACGTAGCCTTGGGAGAACCCATCTCAATTAAAAACCTAGTGGTTCATGTAATGAGTCAGGGTGACGTTTATTGTTTGGAAACAAATGATTTAACGATTAACAATAAACCTAGTTTAGAATGAAGTTAATAATTCACGGTGGCTTTTTTAGTGAGTCAACGCAGACCTCGGAAACGAAAGAGCTAAAGCAGGCTGCTCTCAAAGATATCATACAAAAATCGTATCAGTTTCTTTTGTTAAACTCAGCTATTGATACGGCGGTTTATGCTGTTTCATTAATGGAGGACAATCCCCTTTTTAATGCAGGGCTAGGTTCTCAAATTCAAAAAGATGGCAAAATCCGCATGAGCGCTTCAGTGATGGATGGAAAAACAAAAAAGTTTAGCGGAGTCCTAAATATTGAGTCCATTCAACACCCAATTCACGTTGCTCAAGCCTTACAGATTGAAAATGATCGTGTGCTCGGTGGAGAGGGGGCGAATGAATTTGCCGAGAGAATAGGCCTCCCGTTTTTTAATGTTGAAACCATTGAGCGTCGTCAAGAATATCAAGAAAGATTAATCTCTTCAGGCCAAGGCACAGTGGGTTGCGTTGTTATTGATAAAGATGGAAAGCTTTCGGCGGCAACGTCTACTGGGGGTAAGGGCTTTGAAATGTCTGGTAGGATATCCGATTCAGCTACTGTTGCGGGGAATTATGCGAATGATTTTTGTGCCATTAGTTGCACAGGCGTTGGTGAGGATATTGTTGCTTGTGCTTTGGCGGCAAAGATTGTTACACGGGTTACTGATGGTCACTCAATTGAAGGGGCATTTACAAAATCATTCGACGAATTAAAAGAGTTCGATGGTTTCGCTGGTGCTATTGGTATTGATTTTAAGGGCAACATGTACTACAAAGAATCGCATCCCAACATAGTTTATGCTTCTTTTGATGGTGTTGAGCTTTCAGTATTTAATTAATCCATGTTTTTTAGGAGTCTAGTTAGCGATTTTTAATTGTTAGTTACAAATTCAAATCAATCAAGTTCTTTTTATCGATTAGTTAGCTCCTATTTCATTAAATTTGTACAAATTACCAATAAGCTATGTTAGAGATTCAACGATTACGATCGGATAAAGAAGGAGTGTTAAACGGACTTTTTAAAAGAAACATTGATGCTACCAATACAATTAATGAAATTCTTGATATTGATAGTCTTTGGAGATCATCCAAAACAGAACTTGAGTCAATTTTCGCAGAATTAAATCAATTATCACGAAAAGTGGGTCTTCTTTTAAAAGAAGGACATCAAGAAGAGGCCTCCCAACTCAAACTAGAAACGACCTCCCTTAAAGAAAAGGAAACGAACTTGAAGTTAAAGGTGGAGGAAATGGAGTCAAAAATCAGTGCTCTACTTTATTCTCTTCCGAATGTTCCCCACGAAGATGTTGCTCAGGGAAAAACGCCGGAAGACAATGAGCAAATTGAACGTTCTGGTGACTTTCCCACCTTCGCTTTTTCTGCGTCACCTCATTGGGACTTAGTAAAAAAATACGAGCTAATTGATTTTGAATTAGGGGTAAAAGTAAGCGGTGCTGGCTTTCCCTTTTATAGAGGAAAAGGAGCAAAATTACAACGCGCATTAATTTCCTTTTTTCTAGATGAAGCTGAAAAAGCCGGTTATGAAGAGTTTATCGCACCTCTTTTGGTAAATGAGGCAAGTGGCATAGGGACCGGACAGCTCCCTGACAAAGAAGGCCAGATGTACTATTCTCAGGCAGACGATTTGTATTTAATCCCTACCGCAGAGGTTCCCCTAACAAATATTTATAGGGATGTGCTATTGCCCAACGAAGACTTTTCAATTAAATTAACGGGTTACACGCCCTGTTTTAGAAGGGAAGCGGGTTCTTATGGGAAAGATGTTCGAGGTCTAAACCGTTTACATCAGTTTGATAAGGTGGAAATTGTACGGATAGAAAATCCAAAAAACTCTGAAAAAGCCCTAAATGAAATGGTGGCTCATGTTCGTGAATTATTAGTTAAATTAGAATTACCCTTTCGTATACTAAGGCTTTGTGGTGGCGATATGGGCTTTGCCTCAGCAATGACCTATGATTTTGAAGTTTATTCTGCAGCGCAAGAAAAATGGTTAGAAGTAAGTTCTGTCTCTAGGTTTGATACTTTTCAATCCAATCGCTTAAAGCTACGCTATAAAGACGACCAAAAGAAATCTCATTTGTGTCATACACTTAATGGTTCAGCTCTAGCGCTTCCAAGAATTTTAGCGGCGATATTAGAAAATAACCAAACACAAGAGGGAATAACAATACCGACTATATTGCAGTCTTATACGGGATTCAGTAGCATCCAATAATTTAAACAGCGTAACATGAAAAATGGTTTTTTATTAATAGCAGGAATTCTTTTAGTAGCATGTTCCGACTTTGCAAAAAAAGACCAATTGATTAAAATAACGGATCTTCAAAAAAAAATAAGTGCTTTAGAAGGGCAAGTAACGAAGAATAAAATTGCTAAAATTTCCGAAATTAAGTTAGCAACATCGGAAGTTGAATTACGGATCAAAAAGAACCTTTATTTAGATACCATTAATATGGAACTAGGTAAAAAAATGGACGACTATAAAGTAATGCGAAGATCCTTTGAGCCATTAGCAAAATCATACAGCCAATTAATCAAAGGAATAAATGAAGAGCGCTTGGCATTAAAGAACTTAAAATTAGATGTTCAAAACGGGGAAGGTGAACGCGGTAAATACAATGAATACATTGCTTTTGAAACAAATAAAACCAATCAATTAACTACGTTAATGGAGGCTTATATTTCTTATAAAGAGGAAACAATGAAAACTTATTTTCGTCTTCACCCCAGTTTAGATTCTTTATCACGGACCTTGCAAAAAGAATAAAATGCCATTTAAAAGGAGTTTGTCTTTATTTTTTCTTTTCTTTTCTTTTTTGTCCTTATCACAGACAGAGAACGATTTGAAACTGGCTCAACATTATTATCAAAATGGGGATTTCGAAAAAGCGATTACCTATTACGAAAAAATATACAATTCAGACCAAAGCAAAACGGTCTACAATTCATATTTAGATTGTTTAATCGCAACAAAAGATTTTAATACAGCGGAAAAAACGATTAAAAAACAAATCTCATTAAACAAGAAAGATCTAGAAATACAATTACAATTAGGTTTTTTTTATGAAAAGATAAAGGAGGAAAACAAAGCAAAAAAAACGTTCAATGAGGTAATAGCGCTTACAGCTCAAAATCCGACAAGTGTCATCGAGGTTTTTAAAGCTTTTATAAAGCAGAATAAATCTGATTTAGCAAAAGAAGTGTTGGATAGAGGGAGTAAACAAATGCCTGATTATCCCTTTCAATTAGTCTATGCTGACTATTATCATTCAATAGGGAATAAATCAAAAGTTATTGATACATATCTTGATTTATTGGATAGATATCCAGAATACCAAGAAGCGATTCAATATGGTTTGGAGGAAAAGTTTGATTTCTCAGAAGACGGTCCAGACCTTCAAGCTATTAAAAGTGCTTTTTTAGAAAAAATACAAAAGCCAAACAGTCGATTTGAATTTAGTGAAATGTTAATTTGGCTTTTTTTACAAAACAAAAACTTCTCTGCTGCTTTTGTACAAGTTGTTGCCTTGGACAAGCGTTTACGAAACATGGGCGCACGTGTTATGGAACTTGGTAAAATGGCTATTGAAAACGAATCTTTTGATGAAGCAAGAAAGTGCTTTAATTATGTAGTTGAATTGGGCCTTGATGCACCGTATTATTTTGAAGCCGAAATGGCGATCTTAAACACGCGTTTTGTAGAACTAAGTCTCTATAAAATTTATACTAATGAGGAGTTGGAAACAACTCTGAAAGAATATAAAACGGTAATTGATAGGATGGCCAACTCACGAAAATCATTTAATGTCGTATTAGAATACACGAAGATAATGGCCCAATATGCTGGTAAAAAAGCAGCTGCCATTTCAATCCTCGAGCAATTTATTACTACGCCAGGACTTTCTGACATGCAACGTGCAACGGTTAAAATGTTGCTCGCCGACTTTTATGTCTTAAATGCACGAATTTGGGACGCTTCTATTTTATATATGCAAATTGATAATGATTATAAGTTTGATATTATTGGTAATGAGGCAAAGTATAAGAATGCGCGGGTTTTTTATTTTGATGGTGAATTTGATTTTGCACAATCCCAATTAAGTGTATTAAAAGAATCTACCTCTAAGTTAATTGCAAATGATGCGATGCAATTATCTGTTGCGATTACGGATAATTTTGGTTTAGACAGTAATTATCAAGCGATGATGTGGTATGCAAGCGCCGACTTGTTGCTTGAACAAAACCAAGTAGACAGCGCCTTCTATCTCTTCGATAGCATTCAACTCAATTATCCCTTTCATTCCTTAAACGATGAGATTTTATATAAAAAAGGCCAGGCGATGGAACGTCAAAAAAAATGGGCAGAAGCTAGTGCTTTTTATGAACAGGTGGTGTCCAAATACCCGACAGACATTTTAGGAGATGATGCAATATATCGATTAGCAAAGATCAACGAGAATAACATAAAAGATAAAGAGAAAGCATTGTTCTATTACAAAGAGCTTCTTTTCAATTATTCTAACAGTTTATATTCCGATGAATCCAGAAACAAAATTCGGGAGTTGCGTGGCGATAAGGTTATAATTGACGATCTATAATTCAGGAAGATCTCTTGTGAAAGAAGGAATACCAGTAATGTCCATACCCGTTATAAGTAAGTGTATATCATGAGTACCTTCATAAGTGACAACTGATTCTAGATTGGCCATATGACGCATCATTGAGTATTCACTTGTTATTCCCATACCACCGTGAATCTGTCTCGCTTCACGCGCAATATTTAAGGCGATTTCCACATTATTTCTTTTTGCCATTGAAATTTGACCGGTTGTTGCTTTACCATCATTTCGCAATTGACCAAGTCTAAATGTTAATAGTTGTGCTTTGGTTATTTCCGTTAACATTTCCGAGAGTTTTTTCTGAACCAACTGAAACGCTCCAATTGGAACCCCAAATTGAATTCTTTCTTTGGAATATCTTACCGCTTGGTCGTAACAATCCATAGCTGCACCCAAAGCTCCCCAAGCAATTCCATATCTTGCCGAATCTAAACAGCTTAGAGGCGCACCTAATCCAGATCTGTTTGGCAATATATTAGTTTTTGGCACCCGAACATTTTCAAAAATTAATTCGCCAGTTGAAGAGGCTCTAAGGGATAGTTTTCCATGCATTTCTGGCGTAGAAAACCCTTCCATTCCTCTTTCTACGATCAAGCCATGAATCCTTCCGGTTTCATCTTTGGCCCATACAACGGCAATTTGCGCGAAAGGGGCATTGGAGATCCACATTTTTGCACCATTAAGAATTACATGGTCCCCGTCATCTTTAAAATTAGAAAGCATGCCGCCTGGATTCGATCCAAAATCAGGTTCTGTTAATCCAAAACAACCCATCATTTCTCCGGAAGCAAGTTTCGGTAAAAAACGGTTTTTCTGCTCTTCAGAACCGTATTTCCAAATTGGATACATTACCAAGGAGGATTGAACGGAAGCAGTAGATCGCAAACCTGAATCACAACGCTCTAATTCTTGCATGATGATTCCATAAGAAATTTGGTCTAAACCTGAACCACCGTATTCAACAGGAATATATGGACCAAAAGCCCCAATTTCCCCAAGTCCACTTAAAAGGTGCATGGGAAAAGTTGCTTTTTCGTAGTGTTCATCTATAATTGGCGACACTTCTTTTTTAACCCATTGTCTGGCTGTGTCACGGATTAGTTTGTGTTCTTCGGAATATAAATCATCTAAATTGTAATAATCAGGATGCTTAAAAAGATCGGTTTTCATCAAGTATATTTTGGTGGTGCAAAAGTAATCAATAAATAAAACTTAATTTAAAGGAGTTTCTATTTAATTTTGTGGGGCTACTGTAAAAAGCTGTTCAAATTATGAATGAAACTTTATCACTTCATCTTCGTGAGCCACAAATTTCTATGGGGTGGGTGCTAATGTGTTCTTTTTCTCTAATTCTTATAGCTATTGCATCCGCTAGACAGGTAAAGTTGATTCCTTTAGTGTTCTTAGGGTTTTATAGGATTCAAAAAGAAGATTCATTTAATCATGATTCAGAGAGAATGAGTTTGGCTACTTTTCGTCTACTAACCTTGAATTTTGTCATTGGTGCCGCTTTAGCACTTTTATTAATCATTGATTTGAATGCGGAAGGCCCTAGAACATGGCTAATTGCATTTCTAATTCCAGTTATATTAGTAACATATTGGAAGGCCGGACAAGGTTTGATTTACGCGATGATAGGAAAACACCCTATAATACGCCAATTAAAATATCACTTGCGATTTGCAATCTGTGCCGGAGGATTTTTCTTTTTAACGATTGCCATTATTATTACATTAAATAAATCATTAATTGAAATGATGTTTTCCGTCTTTTTAATAGGGTTTTTTCTTATGTATCTAAATCGTGTAATAAAAGGAATAATCGCCTCAATGTTAATGGGAATTAGGTGGTATTACATTTTGTTGTATTTTTGCGCCGTTGAAGTTTTGCCCATTATAGCTCTATATGTGTTCTTTGGTAGCAAACTGTCTTCATTTGTTAAGTAGCACAACTTTAAACTTTTAGACTTGGCAATTAAAACTATTCTTGTTTCTCAACCTCAACCAGAAGGGGAAAACTCGCCTTATTTTGAATTAGCAAAAAAATACAAAATAAAGATTGATTTTAGGCCATTTATTAAGGTGGAAGGAGTTTCTGTGAAAGAATTTCGTGCCCAAAAAATAAATTTAGTTGATCATACTGCGATAATTATTACCTCTAAAGTTGCTGTGGATCATTTTTTTAGAATTGCTGAAGAATCAAGATTTACTGTTCCAGAAGAGATGAAATATTTTTGTATTTCTGAAGCGGTGGCGCTTTACCTACAAAAATATGTAGCATATCGTAAGCGGAGAATTTTCTTTGGAAAGCAAACTATTGAGGATTTAGTTGAGGTAATGAAGAAGCATAAATCGGAAAACTTTCTTTTGCCATGCACGGACATTCTACGCGATAAGATACCTCAAACCTTGGAGCAAAGTAAAATGCGGTTTTCCAAAACGATTTTATATCGAACTGTTGCAGCAGACCTTTCTGATTTAGAAAATGTCTACTACGATTTATTAGTCTTTTTTAGTCCTGGAGGGATAGAATCATTATTAGTAAACTTTCCCGATTTCAAACAAAACACCACTGCGATAGCCGCTTTTGGCCCCACAACCGCTATGGCAGTTGAAAAGCATAACTTACGTCTTGATGTAAATGCACCGCACCCGAAAGCGCCATCTATGGTTGGGGCAATAGAGCTTTTTATCCTAGAACAACTCAAGAAAAAATAAACCCCTTCACTTTTTTTCGTCCTTTCTTTAAAGTGCCTTCTTATTAAATTAATATTAATAAGCTAAAAGTTTTGTTTGCTAGAAATTTGGAGTTAATTTTACGCATAACTTTAATCTTTATAAAATGAAAAAACTTTTACTATCAGCCTTGTTGCTTTCTGCAACATCCGCTACAACTTTTGCACAGTTGGCGCCTGGAAGCCTTGCTCCAGACTTCACTGTAAGTGCTTATCAGCCTTGGTTGTCTACCGCTGGAATGACAAACAATGGTTCTTATAAATTGTATGACTATCTTGATGCTGGTTATACAGTTATTTTAGATGTTTCTGCAACTTGGTGTGGTCCATGTTGGAATTATCATTTATCAGGTGCATTAGAAGATGCGTATGCTGCACACGGTCCAGCAGGTCAGCCTGGTGTTTCTGCAACAACAACTGATGACCTTATGGTTATTTGGATTGAGGGAGATGGTGCAACTGCAGATGCTACGATGTTAGATGGATCAGGTGCTATTGGCGACTGGACAAATCCTAATGCAGCAGGTCAAATACAATTCCCAATGGCGAATCCAATCACTGCTACAGCAAATACCATAAACACAAACTTTGGTATTGCTTATTTTCCAACAATCTACAAAATATGTCCTAACCGGATAGTTTCAGAAATAGGACAAGCAACAGCAGCTGCAATATATACTTCAATTGCTTCTTGCCCTCCTCCAGCTTCCAATCCTGCTGATGTTGCCGCTCTTTCTTACGAAGGCTCTTTAGTTCATTGCCAAGGGTCTTATACTCCAGAGGTGAAAATCCAAAACAATGGAACTAGTCCTTTAACTGCTGCAACTGTTACTGTTACTCAAGGTGGAACAACAGTTTCAACTGGTACATATTCTGGAAGTTTAGCTACTTATGGTGTTGCAACGGTTACTTGTACACCAATTGCAAGTTTCATGGGTGGCGCTTTGGTTGTTACGGTTGCTACAGCAGCTGATGCAAACGCGGCAAACAACGGTGTTAATGCAACGGTTTCTACTGCATTAGTTGCTTCTAATCAGTATGTAACAGTAAACCTTACTACAGATCAATATGCTGATGAAACTTCTTGGACAATTAAAAATGCTGCTGGAACAACTGTAGCTTCAGGTACTGGTTTTGGACCAAATTTAGGAGCTGCAGGTCAAACAGTAGAAACACCAGTTCAGGCTAACCTAACACCAAACACGTGTTATACATTTGAAATCCTTGACGCTTATGGCGATGGAATTTGCTGTCAATATGGTGATGGTGGATACACGATTATTGATGCATCTGGAGCGACTTTAGCTTCTGGAGGAACGTTTGGAGATAGCGAGCAAAAAGTATTCAAAACTGGCGCTGCAGGTTTAAATGAAATGGAAACAATCGCATTGAATGTATTCCCTAACCCAGCATCTGATTTAGTTAATGTTTCTTTTGAAGCAAACAACAATGATTTTTCAGTTTCATTAGTTGACATTCAAGGAAGAACAATTGCTTCTAAATCATTTACAAACTTAGTAGGTTCTCAATTGGTATCTTTCTCAACAGAAAGTATTGCAAAAGGAAGTTACATCGTTACAGTTACTTCAAATGGAGCAACGACTACAAAAAATGTTGTTGTTAGATAAGCTAACAATTAATGCACATTGAAAAAGGGGAGCTTGCTCCCCTTTTTTTATTTAATACGATTCGGGTTTGTTTAATAAAGGAAATTACTATACGGGTAGCGAATACTAAAAACAGTTTTTACCTCTTCATATATTACAGACTTCAGCTCCTCAATATTGTCTTTTTCGGTCGCGGAAATAAAAACACATGTTGTTTTTTGCATTTTAGCCATCCATGTTTTTTTAAGAACCTCGATGCTATTAACCGTCTCATCTTCATCACCATCAAGTTCTTGTGGTGAAAAAGCATCAATTTTATTAAAAACAAGTATACTTGGTTTTTCTGTATTATCGATTTCATGAAGCGTTTCATTTACCACATTAAATTGCTCTTCAAAGTTTGGATGTGAGAGATCTAAAACATGCACAAGTATATCCGCTTCCCTTACTTCGTCTAAAGTTGATTTAAAAGACTCCACTAATTGCTGAGGTAATTTTCGGATGAATCCAACAGTGTCTGTTAATAAAAAAGGGAGATTCTCAATAACAACTTTTCTAACGGTGGTGTCTAATGTTGCAAAAAGTTTATCTTCTGCAAACACATCTGATTTTGCCAATAAATTCATCAAGGTACTTTTACCAACGTTGGTATATCCAACAAGAGCTACTCTCACCAATTGTCCCCGATTACCTCGCTGAATAGTCATTTGTTTATCAATATCTTGAAGACGTTCTTTCATTAACGAAATACGCATTTGTATAATTCGACGGTCGGTTTCAATTTGCGACTCACCGGGCCCACGAAGACCAATCCCTCCTTTTTGTCGCTCAAGATGCGTCCACATGCGTGTTAATCGCGGGAGCATGTATTGAAGCTGGGCTAATTCCACTTGTGTTTTTGAATGGAAACTACTGGCCCTACTCGCGAATATATCAAGAATTAGGATAGGCCTATCCAGCACTTTGCATTCTAATTCCCGTTCTATGTTACGTAATTGCGAGGGAGATAATTCATCATCAAAAATCACCAATTCAATGTTTGCTGCCTTGATATATTCTCTAATTTCTTCTAATTTTCCTTTCCCAACATAGGTCTTTGGATTTGGAAAGGGCAATCGTTGCATAAATTTTTTACTTGTGATTGCGCCAGCTGTTTCAGCTAAAAAGGATAACTCGTTAATATATTCTATAGCGATTGCTTCGGTGATATCTGCACTGATGACACCAACTAAAACACAGGCTTCTTCATTCGGCACGGACGTGTCATATCCTTCTGTCAATGTCTTAATTTTTTAACATGATTAATAACCAACTGTATGTTTTTGTTATTTCCAAGTAATTCTTTCATTGGCGGCATTCCATTTTTTCCTTCATTAATTATTTTCGTGAGTGCAGCATCATCTAATCTTGAAGAGGTTAAATCTTTCGCTCCCGAAGCCCCTAATTTTCCGTCATCACCATGGCAAGCTGCGCAATGCATAATGAATAAATTTTCGCCTACTACTTCTGGGGTCTCAGGTGGCTCAGGAATAGCATTATCGCCAGATGAAGAGCAACTTACTACTAAAAGTAAGCAAGAGCAGAAATAAATAATCTTTAGAACCATCCCCCACCAAGATTTGCCCTAAATGGCCAAGGAATAGATAAAAGAATAATGATTAATCCTATCGAATAAAACAAGCGAATTACTTTAAATTTATCTGCATCATTTTCTTTTCTTTTCGCTTTGCTATATCCGATAGTTATTAAAATAATGGCCAATAACATACCGGCCAAATGTTCCATGCCATAAAAACGTAGCAATGGTTCTTTCATCCACCCAGCGGTAAATTGCACTTTCGCGGAGGTGAAATATTGAATCAACCCAATTACCAATTGGATATGTAAGCAGACCATGGCAAAAAGATTGATCATTTTATGTTTTTTCTCAAAACGTTTTGCTGTAAAAGCGTTAGAGATCGCCCAAATCAATAGAATTAATGCGATCCATCTCAATCCTGAATGAGTGTGGTTTAGAATATTCATAGTGTTAATCGTTAAGTTTTAAAACTGCTAAAAATGCTTCTTGAGGAACTTCAACTCGTCCAACTTGTCGCATTCTTTTTTTACCTTCTTTCTGTTTCTCTAATAATTTTCTTTTTCTTGAGATGTCTCCACCATAACATTTAGCGGTTACATCCTTTCTAAGCGCTTTTATAGTTTCACGTGCAATAATTTTGGCTCCAATAGCTGCTTGAATCGGAATTTCAAATTGTTGACGTGGAATTAACTCCTTTAATTTCATGCAAATCCTTTTCCCTAAATCAAAGGCATTGTTTCTATGAACCAAGGCCGAAAGCGCATCTACTTGTTCAGCGTTCAACAACAAATCTAATTTAATTAAATCAGACTCTCTATATCCGATGGGGTGATAATCAAAAGAAGCATATCCCCGAGAGACCGACTTTAAACGGTCATAAAAATCAAAAACGATTTCAGCCAAGGGCATTTCAAATGAGATTTCAACTCGGTCTTGCGTTAAATACACTTGGTTTTTTAATTCTCCCCTTTTTTCAATACAAAGGGTCATAATTGATCCGACGTATTCTGTTTTGGTAATAACTTGAGCTGAAATGTAGGGCTCTTCAATACGATCCATTCCAGAAGGGTCAGGTAATTCAGAGGGATTATTGACAATCATCATTTTGTCAGGATCCTTTTTCATAAAAGCTTTATAGGAAACATTCGGAACCGTTGTTATAACCGTCATATTGAATTCTCGTTCAAGTCTTTCTTGAATAATTTCCATGTGTAACATTCCTAAAAATCCACATCGAAAACCAAAACCAAGAGCTTGGGAAGACTCCGGTTCAAAAATCAAGGAGGAATCATTAAGTTGTAATTTTTCCATAGAATAACGAAGTTCTTCGTAATCCTCAGTATCTACCGGGTAGATCCCTGCAAAAACCATCGGTTTCACATCCTCAAAACCTTTAATAGCTACTTCACAAGGATTGTCGGAGCTGGTAATTGTGTCGCCAACTTTAACTTCATTCGCCTGTTTGATACCAGATATAATATAACCAACATCTCCAGCAGAAACTTGTTTTCGTGGGGACAAATCCATTTTAAGAATGCCAATTTCATCTGCATTGTAATCCCTACCAGAATTCATGAATCGAATTTTCTGTCCTTTTTTTATCACGCCATTCCTAATTCTATAATAGGCAATAATTCCTCGGAAAGAATTAAACACAGAATCAAAAATCATGGCTTGGAGCGGCGCGTTTTCATCTCCTTTAGGTGCCGGGATTCGATTAATCACAGCGTCAAGTATGGCATCCACCCCTAATCCAGTTTTTCCTGAAGCTTGAATAATTTCACTTATATCACAGCCGATTAATTCAATTATTTGATCAGAAACTTCTTCAGGCATCGCCCCAGGTAAATCCATTTTATTTAAAATGGGAATAATTTCCAAATCGTGTTCTAAAGCTAAATATAAATTAGAGATTGTTTGCGCTTCTATTCCTTGTGATGCATCAACGATTAAGAGCGCCCCTTCACATGCTGCAATTGATCTAGAAACTTCGTATGAAAAATCTACGTGTCCTGGAGTATCAATTAAATTAAGAATATAATCAACGCCATCTTTTGAATAATTCATTTGGATTGCATGACTCTTAATCGTAATTCCGCGCTCTCTCTCCAAATCCATATCATCTAATGCTTGCGCCTTCATATCTCTATCAGAAATCGTCCCGGTGGTTTGAAGTAGTCGATCCGCTAGCGTGCTTTTTCCGTGATCAATGTGTGCAATAATGCAAAAATTCCTTATGTTTTTCATACGATTGCGAAATTACGCTAAAAGCAACAAAACACAACTTGGATTTAGGAATTAATTGATATTTAGTTGTTCTATTAACGAATTATATTTACGTGTCCCGTCATCAGTAATTCTTGAAGATGCCTAGGTCTATAACGAAGTTTCCAGGTAAAGCACCCGCTTTGAATGTCTTCCCCATTATACTTGCCATCCCAGGCAAAATTAAGATCTTCCGATTCGAAGACTAATTCTCCCCAACGATTAAAAATCTCAATTTTTATCCATTCCACCCCAACAAATGACCCCGAAAAATAATCATTTATCCTATTTTCGTCCGGTATAAACGAGTTGGGAATATAAATATATAACTCCTCTTGAATAACGATGGGTATTGACACACTATCCTTACAACCGTAAAGATCTGTGGCATACAAGGTGACAAGGTAGGTTCCTTCGCTTGGATAGGTATGAACCGGATGAATGTCATTAGATGTCCCCCCATCTCCAAAATACCAGGTGTACCCATAGCCATTTTGTGTTTGGTTTAGAAAAGAGATGGGCAAGCCCTCTGTTATTGATTGGCTAATGATACTGAAATCTGCTATTGGCTTAACAACCAATACTTGGCTAAACCCACTAACAGTGAAGGTTTGACATTCATCTGAAACAATAACTTGGTATATAGAACTTGCAGTGGGATGTACCCAAATACCGGTCGTTGTTTCACCGGTGGCGGGCCATAAAAAATAATAATTCCCATATCCTCCACTTGCGCTGGCAGAAATATAAGCACTATCTCCAGGGCAAACTTGAATTACGGGACTGTTAGTCACAATAAGTGGCGGACTTGTTATTGTGTATGAAACAGTATCCGACAGGGAGTTTCCACAATTATCCGTTACAGAAACCATGTAATTAGTTGAAGTAGAAGGACTCACGGTTATACTATCGGAATTTCCAATTATCGTATTACCTTGCGTCCATGAATAAATATAAACGCCGCTACCGCCGCTTACATTTGCATAGATTGTTTGCGAGATATTAGGGCAGAGTTCGGTAATGTCATTTGATGCAGTTAATGTCAATGGCGGATATAAGGGAACACTTATCGTTGCCGAATCGGTAACAGATTGTCCAGAACAATTATCACTTACAGTAAGAAATATCGAACTGTTTGTATTGGCAATTACTGAAATTGAAGTAGTAGTTGCCCCATTACTCCAAAGGTATGAATAAGGAGGAACCCCTCCAGAGAGGGTGGGCACAATTGATAAAGAGGCCCCTGGACACAAAACGCTTGTATCTGGAATTGATAGTAATAGTGGTGCTACATCTTGAATATTAATTGTCAATGGGATTGGCGTAATGTTTCCGCAAGGATCCGTGACGCTAAAATTCATAATTATACTCTCTAATCCCTCCACCAAAGCATCTGGTAAAGATGTTATTGTAAAGGAGGTTGTGTTTTGACCAACGGGAAAAGTGATGCTACTTGGCACGCCTGTATAATCGAGGATATTTTGAGCTGTACCGCTTGTTTGAATAGGAATAGTTAAACTGCTATTTAGGTTGTTAGTTCTTTGTAATGTGACAGTAGCAGTAACACAACCCTCTGCCATCCAAGAAGGATCTGGATAGGCTTGTTGTGATAATGCATAAGAAACGGTAATCGGGGTAAGTGAACTTAAACTATTTGCTTCAAGGAATATTCCCGAGTCCCAACTTCCATCTCCGACATCCGCAATTGCTAAAATTAAATGATATGTTTCTCCACATTGAACCTGAGAAATGGCTTCCAAAACATCCGTGAATCCATCGTATTGAATGTAAAAAGGCGACGAATTGTAAGGTGCCATATTCCCGTCTCCATTCGCATTAAAATATTGAGGGTTGGTGATTGCATTCACATTGTTAATGGAAACAATGCTACCATTATTTGGAAGCTGCGCAATATTTTGCATTCCAACTATTCCTGGCCCAGAAATAAAAAAACCGAACACATCGTTATACCCGGAATTATTAGGCGGTGCAAATTCAGGGTATTCATCAGAACCAAATACGTATTTAAATTTGACAGTGTCAGAATAGGGAATAAAGTCAAATTCTAAGATCGCTGCATTATAGGTTTGTGTCCCGCCAATTAAATTTGATAGCAAGCCAGACCCCCCAACGTTATTATCCATTCCTGCACTAGGCAGGTTATTAGGGCCCTGAGGTCCTGAACCATTATTTAAAACGGTCCCTGTAGTCATTACAATTCCTTGGTTAATTCCGAGATTTGTACCAGTTGCAGAAAAGGAGCCAATTGCCGAATTGCTTCCATTGAACATGATATTTGAAACAACAACACCAGGCCCTAACAAAACATTTTGAACTAGCCCTTGAGGCGATTGCCCGGTATTTGTTACCAATTGACTATTAGCCTTCGATGAAAGAAGAATAGAAAGTGCGGCCATTAAAGAAAAACGAAGATTAAATAGCATTGTCTATATTAACGCAATTACAAGCAAAACGTTGTGGTTTTTAAGTAACTTTTTATTGGTTATTTTAGTTGATACCTTGTAAAGCACAAAACTTGGAATAAAAGCCATCGAGTTTCAATAAATCTTGGTGATTTCCTTTTTCTACAATTGTCCCTTTTGATAAAACAATAATTTGCTCAGCATTGATGATGGTACTTAATCGATGCGCAATAATAAAAGTGGTTTTTCCAAGCATTATTCTTTCCAAAGCAGACTGAACGAGTTGCTCAGACTCCGTATCCAAGGCTGATGTTGCTTCATCTAAGATCAATATTTGAGGGTCTAAATATATTGCTCGAGCAATACTTAACCGTTGCTTTTGTCCACCTGAAAGTTTGTTTCCTCGCTCTCCAATTACGGTATCAAATCCATTTTCTAATCCCATAATAAAATCATAGGCGTTCGCTGTTTTAGATGCCTCAATAACCTTTTCGATAGAGGGGTTTTCATCACCAAAAGCTATGTTTTCCGTAACGCTGGTGTTAAACAATATTGACTCTTGAGAAACAATTCCAATTAAACTTCTTAGCGACTTTATAGCTAAATCTTTCACATTAATCCCATCGATTAAGACCTCACCAGACTCGACATCGTAAAAGCGCGTTAGTAAGTCCATCATAGTTGACTTTCCACTACCAGATTCCCCCACCAACGCGACCGAACTCCCCTTTTTCACGCTAAGATTAATCGAATTTAACACGACTTCTTGCCCATATCCAAAAGACACATTGTTGAATTCAACGGAATCATTTAGGTCCTTGATTACTATTGAATTCGGCTTTTCAATTATCCGTTCGTCCTCTTCCAGAATATTATTTATTCTCTCCAGTGAAACGTTGGCCTTGGTCATATTTGCTATAGAAGAGGAGACTCCTTGAATTGGTCTTAATAATTGAGAAAAAACAATTATAAAAGTCATAAAGACTTCCCCCGTCAGCCCATTTCCTTTTTGATCTAAAATTAAATTCCCACCAAACCAAACTAATAAGAGCATTACCATCGCACCCAAAGTTTCGTTTAACAAAGGAGACAGGTCTTTTTTACGGAATGTTTTCGTGATTAATTTTTGATGTGTGAGATTTATTTTCTTGAAGCCTTTTAAGATGAAACCATTCGCATTAAACGCTTTAATAATGCGAATTCCAGAAAGCGCCTCTTCCATCGCGGAAAACAGCAAGCCCGTTTGTTCTTGTCCTGCTTTGGCTGTCCTCTTTAAGCTTTTGCCAATGCGAGAGATTACAAATGCTGATATTGGCAATAGAAACAGGGAAATTAAAGTCAATTCAGGGCTGAGGTAAACTAAAGAAACGATGTTTATTGCAACGGCAATTGGTTCGCGGAATAGAAGCTCTAACATACTTACGACCGCAACTTCCACTTCCCCAACATCACTATTCATACGCGCCATTAAATCGCCCTTTCTTTCATTCGAATAATATGACAAAGGCAGTACAAGGATTTTTTCGAACAATTTATCGCGAACATCTCTAACCACCGCCATACGTAATTGTGATTGAAACCAAACCGCCCCGTATCGAAAAATATTTTTGAATAAAAAGGCCAACATTACTGTAAGACAAACAAATAATAGAGCGGATTTAGGACTGTCAGACACCAATTCATACATGGTGAAATTATACCAGTCTTTAATGTAAACAAACAATCCACCAAAAGAATGGTCCCAAATAGGAGAACTTATACGTGCAATTTCTTCGGGTTTTCTAAAAATTAACTGCAGTATGGGAATAAATAATACAAGCGATAATAAATTGAAAATAACGAATAATAAATTGCATAACACTACAAGTAGAGCGACGCCTTTATACCTGAAGGTATACCTATATATTTGTTTTAGGGCATTCAATTTAACAGCAAAGATACATTTGTCTAGTTGTTTTTCAATTAGTAGCACCTAAGTTTCTTAACTTTGTATTATGAGTAGTGTTAGACAACAAAAAATTGAAGCGGCAATCCAAGGGGAATTAGGCGTGTTATTTCAGCGACTTTCTGCAGAAATTTGTTTAGGCGCCATGGTGTCTGTAACGGTGGTGAGAATAACAGCGGACTTATCGTTGGCAAAATGTTATTTGAGCGTTTATGCCCATCCAAGCGCAGCAGATGTATTAAAATCCATTCAAACCAACCAAGGAAAAATAAGAGGCCAGATAGGTCAACGCTTAAAGAATCTTCGGAAAATTCCGTCTTTAACTTTTTACATTGATGATTCTTTAGAATATGCGAGTAGAATAGAAGAACTTTTAAAGCCAAAAAATTAAGGTCCCATTTTACATAGCGCTTAGATACTTGTTTTCGAAAAACAAGCGCCAAGCAGTAACGATAATTACGCGTATTTCTGTTATTGGTGTCATGGTTATTTCAGCCGCATTAATTATTGTTTTGTCATCTTTTAATGGTATCGAATCGATGATTAGCGAGCTTTATACCGAATTTGACCAGGGCGTTACCATCACTCCAAGCAAGGGTAAGACTATTTTTGAAAGTCAGGTTCCTTGGGCGAAGCTAGCTAAAACTGATGGGATATTGAGAATGTCAAAAGGCATTGAAGAAACGGTGATATTGCGCAACGAAGAAAAGTGGGTAAATGCCACTATTTTAGGAGTAGAGCCTCAGTTTTTAGAGATGATTAATATTCATAACAAAGATCATTTGATAATGGGAAGAGCCTTGTTGCCAGGGAATAACCAAGAGCAAAATGATTTTGGGCTTATTGGAGCGGGACTTGCCAATAATTTAGCAATAAGTAACATTAAAACCGAGCCAGACAATATTATTATTTATGCCCCAAAAAATGACCTAAAATTAAAGTTTGGAAAAAACCCGTTTTTTCAAACAGCCTTTAATGTTTCGGGGATAATTAACTATAATAAAGAAACGAATGATGCATTTGTTGTTGCGAATCTAGGCTTCGTAACGAATCTACTCAATTTAGAGGGGCAGATAACGCACATTTATATTCAGCCCAAAAGCACTATTGATAACGAGAGCCTTAAACTGAAAATTCAAGAATTAGTAGGCCCCAATTTCGTTGTAAAAACGAATGCACAGAAAAATGAATTGATTTATAAAACGAGTAAAAGCGAAAAGCTTATCGTCATAATGATATTATTGTTTATTTTTCTCTTGGCTGCGTTTAATTTAGTAGCGTCTATTACTATGATTTATCTCGAGAAAAAGGATGGGATAAGTGTATTAAAAAGCATTGGATTATCTAAAACGAGTATTTTTAAGGTCTTTTTTTTAGAGGGGATCTTAATTGCGGGAACAGGAATATTGCTAGGCTTTTTTTTAGGACTTGGGATTTGTTTAGCGCAATTGAAATATACAATAATTACGATTCCAGGCGCTGGGATTGCATTTCCTGTTGAGGTAAAAATCACAGAAATTTTAAGCGTATTAATTGTTTTGATAATAACAGCCACCGCGTTTTCTTTTTTTACGGCTAGATATCTTGTAAATGATATCGAATAAAACCAATAATTTTAGCCTTCTTGTTTGATTAACTATCAAAAATATATAGCTATATTTGCACCCAAATTTAAAAAGTAATTTTCATGTCAACTTCGAAAGGAAAAGTTTCACAGGTTATAGGTCCAGTAGTGGATGTAAGATTCGAAAATGGAGTCGCGTTGCCAACAATTTTTGATGCACTAGAGGTGTTAAAAAAAGATGGTACTCGCGTTGTACTTGAGGTTCAGTCTCACGTAGGAGAAAACTCTATTCGCGCCATTTCAATGGACTCAACGGATGGTTTCACAAGAGGAATGGAAGTAATATCCACTGGTTCGGCAATAAAAATGCCAATTGGCGAAAAAATAAAAGGTCGTCTTTTTAATGTGATCGGTGAAGCAATTGATGGTATAAACACCGTTAGCAATGAAGGTGGGATGCCGATCCATAGAGAAGCACCAAAGTTTGATCAATTATCGACTGCCACAGAAGTTTTACTAACAGGAATTAAGGTTATTGATTTAATTGAGCCCTACGCAAAAGGAGGGAAAATTGGTTTATTCGGCGGAGCAGGTGTAGGAAAAACAGTTTTAATCCAAGAGCTGATAAACAATATTGCGAAAGGGCACGGAGGTTTATCTGTTTTTGCTGGTGTGGGTGAGCGTACTCGAGAAGGAAATGATCTTCTTAGGGAAATGTTAGAATCAGGAATTATAAAATACGGAAAAGATTTTATGCACTCAATGGAAGAAGGTGGTTGGGATTTAACCAAAATCGACCTTGAAGAGATGAAGGAATCTAAAGCAACATTTGTATTTGGTCAGATGAATGAGCCTCCCGGGGCTCGTGCACGTGTAGCTCTTTCTGGACTTACTATTGCTGAATATTTCCGAGATGGTGATGGACAAGAACAAGGGAAGGATATTTTATTCTTCGTAGATAATATCTTTAGGTTCACACAAGCTGGATCTGAAGTGTCTGCACTTTTAGGAAGAATGCCATCTGCGGTGGGATATCAACCAACCTTAGCAACGGAAATGGGACAAATGCAAGAGCGAATCACGTCTACAAAAAGTGGTTCTATTACTTCGGTTCAGGCAGTTTACGTACCGGCGGATGATTTAACGGATCCAGCACCGGCAAATACCTTTGCTCACTTAGATGCAACTACAGTTTTGTCTCGAAAAATTGCGGAGCTAGGGATTTATCCGGCGGTTGATCCTCTTGATTCAACATCTAGAATTTTGACACCTGAAATCGTTGGGAATGAGCATTATGATTGTGCACAAAGAGTAAAATTAACATTACAACGATATAAAGAACTTCAAGATATCATTGCAATTCTTGGAATGGATGAGCTTTCTGAAGAGGATAAATTAATTGTTCATCGAGCAAGAAGAGTACAACGGTTTTTATCACAGCCTTTCCATGTTGCAGAGCAATTCACAGGATTACCAGGTGTTTTAGTTGATTTAAATGATTCAATTAAAGCGTTTAATGATATCCTTGACGGAAAATACGATCAATATCCTGAGGCTGCTTTTAACCTTAAAGGAGGGATAGAAGATGTTATAGAAGCAGGAGAGAAAATGATGGCAGAAGCTTAATTTTACAACAATGAAACTTGAAATATTTACCCCGGAAGCAATAATCTTTAAAGGAGATGTTCTTTCTGTAACATTGCCTGGAATGGATGGCGAATTTCAACTATTGAATAACCACACCGCGATCATTTCAGGTTTAAAAAAAGGACAAATAAGGATAAAAAAATCAGGTGATTCAGCAGAGTATACCGGAAATGTTATTGTGGATGCAACTGATAAATCAATAGGTGTTTTTGATATTAATGGAGGGGTCCTTGAAATGTTAAACGATACAGCTATTGTGCTAGCCGAATAATCGCGGGCATCGAATTCATGATCAAAAATCACCAGGATAACTAGCTTTATTTTTTTTGCGCAAATAGTTTCCTTATTTTAGCAACTTAAAAATATCAGTTTCAATGCTTTCTTTAGATTTGCTTAATATACCGCAACACATTGCTATCATTATGGATGGTAACGGACGATGGGCTCAAGCAAAAGGAAAAGATCGTCTTTTTGGACACGCTTCTGGTGTGGAATCAGTTCGTGAAACCTTAAAAGCAGCCAAAGAATTGGGAGTTAAATACCTTACGCTTTATGCTTTTTCAACAGAAAACTGGTCGAGGCCTCAACTTGAAATTGATGGATTAATGGACTTATTAATCAACGCGATTACTTCAGAATTGGATGGTTTAGACAATAATGGTGTTCGATTATTAACAATTGGGGAAATAAATGGCCTTCCTGAAAACTGCAGACGAAGTATGATCCAAGCGATTGATAAAACAAAAGACAACTTGGGAATTACGCTTATTCTTGCCTTAAATTATAGCGCACGTATTGAAATAGCAAAAGCTTTTCAGTCTATTTTATTGAATGAAAAATCCATTAGTGCGGACGTGATAACGCCTGAATTAATTTCAAAACACCTGTTTACGAAAGATATTCCAGATCCGGAATTATTAATTCGAACGAGTGGTGAAAATCGGGTTAGTAATTTTATGTTATGGCAAATTGCCTATACAGAACTACATTTTACAAGTGTATGCTGGCCAGATTTTCGTAAAGAACATTTGATTGTGGCAGTTCAGGATTATCAAAAGAGAGAGCGTAGATTTGGAAAAACATCAGAACAAATACAATGAATAGTATGAAAATAATAACGATCATTTCTTTTTTGTTCTTTACGCTAATTGCTTTTACTCAAACGGATCCACTAACAATTGGTGGACTTAACTTCAATTATGCCGCACCTGTTGAATACGAAATAGGTCCTATTCGAATTGTTGGTGCCGACAATTATGATCATCAAGGAATAAAGTTAATTGCGGGGTTAAAGCAAGGTCAAAAAATTACATTACCAAGTGATCAACTTAGCAAAGCCATTCGAAAGCTATGGGAAGAGGGATTATTTTCTAATATTTCCATCTATGCTGAAAAAGAAGTGGCAGGAATAATTTATCTCGTTATTGAGTTATCGCCAAGACCAAAACTATCTCGATTTAAGTTTATTGGGGTCTCCAAACGGGAAGCAGATAAAGTGCGCGAAGAAATTGAATTGTTTTCGGGTAAAACCATAACTGAGAACCTCGTTTTTCAAACGAAAAGTAAAATAAAAGGATATTTTAGGGAAAAAGCTTATTACGGAGTTATGGTTGATATCCAACGGATAAAAGATACCATGATAAATGACTCGGAAATATTTTTAATAGAAATTGATAAAGGATCTAAAATTGGCATTAAACCATTAACAATTTCAGGGAACGAAAGTGTGCCTACATGGAAACTAAAACTGGCCATGAAAGACACCAAATCAAAGTCAATACTTAGAATTTTTAAACGATCAAAATTCACTGAGTCAACCTATGAGAAAGACAAGTTGGCTATGTTAGGCAAGTTTAACGCTGCCGGCTTGCGTGATGCTATGATTGTTTTTGATACCGTATATAAACTTGATGAAAAGAATCTTAAAATTGATATTGTCATTAATGAGGGGGAAAAGTACTTGTTTGGTGACATTGATTGGATTGGGAATTCAAAATACCGGTCAAGTTTCCTCGATACGGTATTAGGAATAAAAAACGGGGATGTTTTTAATAAAGAATTACTGGATCAACGATTAAAAGGAAGTGGTGACGGAAGGGACATTTCTTCATTATATATGGACAAAGGATACTTGTTTTTTCAAGTAATACCAGTTGAAACAAATGTGACAGATAATAAAATAAGTTATCAAATTAGGATTATAGAAGGTAAAGAGGCAAGAATAGGGGAGATTACTATTCGTGGAAATAATAAGACCAACGACTATGTTATTTTGCGTGAAATCCGAACCAAGCCAGGTGACTTATTTAACAAAGCGGATATCATTAGAACGCAACGTGAACTTTCTCAATTGGGCTTTTTTAATGAACAGGGTTTCCAAGTTAATCCGATTCCTGATCCAGCAAAAGGAACGGTGGATATTGAGTATGTCGTAGAGGAAAAATCATCTGATCAAATTGAGTTGTCAGGTGGGTACGGCGGTGCAGGCCCCACATCATCTGGAAGGATTATCGGTACTTTGGGATTGACATTTAACAATTTTTCAGTTAAAAATATGTTTAAGAAGTCCCAATGGACGCCCTTACCTTCAGGTGATGGGCAGCGACTTTCCATTCGTGCCCAATCTAATGGCCGCTTTTATCAAGGGTATAACTTTTCCTTCACTGAGCCCTGGTTAGGTGGAAAGAAAGCCAATTCCTTGTCTTTTTGGGTTAATAACACCGCACTATCTTCTAACGGTTTAATACGATCTAATCCCGATTATACAGGCTTATCCATTACAGGAACGGGCGTCGGATTACAGCGCAGAAAAAAGTGGCCTGATGATTATTTTACAGCATATTACGAATTGAGTTATCAATACTACGATGTGGTAAAGGACTTTAGATTTCCTCTTTTTCCAGAAGGCTATGCCAATGATATAGCGCTTAAATATGTGTTACAACGAAGTTCAGTAAGTGCTCCAATTTATCCGCAAAGCGGCTCTAATTTTAGCTTTACAGCGAAGGCAACGGCTCCTTATTCTGTTTTTGCAGGCGATAAGGATTACAGCTCATTGTCTCCAAGAGATCGTTATCACTACCTTGAATATTATCGTTTTAAGTTCACGGGGGAGTGGTACGTTCCACTAACGCCAGATAAAAAGTTGATATTAATGCCAAGATTCGGCTTTGGCTACATTGGCGCATATAACCGTTCTAAAGGGGTTACTCCTTTTGAAAGGTACTCAGTTGGAGGCAGCGGTTTGTCAGGGGTTAATCAATTGGGCGGCCGAGAAATCATAGCTTTAAGAGGCTACGAAGACCAATCACTTTCTTCTACGGGTGGTGATCCTATTGTGGCTAAATATACTTTAGAACTCCGTTATCCGATTTCGTTAAATCCACAAGCAACTTTTTATGCTTTAGCATTTTTGGAGGCGGGGAATTCGTATCCAACATTTGAAAAATTTAATCCTTTTAATGTGAAAAGAACAGCGGGAGTTGGTATTAGAGTTTTCTTACCGATGTTTGGAATGTTAGGATTAGATTATGGTTTGGGCTTTGATAAGTTGGATAGTTGGTCAAGTGGCATAGGTGGCACTTCTGATCAATCCATACAGCAGAAAGGGTTTAATCCTAAATTAAGTTTCACAATTGGCATGAACCTCGGTGAATTATGATAGTAATTGGCAATAAATTTTTAACTTCGCCGTTACCGAGCACCAAAAATTTCTTCATGAAAAGAGTTTTTTTTATTTTTTTATTTTTATTTGGCATAGGCTTTGCCAAGGCGCAGTCCTACGCATTTATTGATTCAGATTACATCATGAAAAATGTCCCTGAATACATAGAAGCAAAAGAAAAAATTGATAAGCTAGCAGTTAAATGGACCAAAGAAGTGGAAGACAGGTATGCCTTTATAAAAACAAAAAAAGATAATTTTAATAAAGAAGAGGTTCTTTTACCAAACGAGGAAAAAGAAAAAAGAAAAAATGAAATTGAAAAATTGGAAAAAGAGACAATTGAACTTCAAAGCCAGTATTTTGGTGTTAACGGTGAATATTTTTTGAAAAGACAGGAGTTTGTGCAGCCAATTCAAGATCGAGTTTTTACTGCCATGAAAAAAATAGCCAAACGAGAGGGGTATGCATTTGTTTTTGACAAAGCCAATCAAAGTAACCTTGTTTATGCTGAAAAAGAATATGATATAAGTGAAATCGTATTAGAAGAAATGGGAATTAGTAAAGAGTAATTAGTTAATTTAATCTATATATTTAAATGAAAAAAACAATCCTTATTATCGCTTTAATGTTCACGGCTCTCTCTGCTAGTGCACAAATGAAATTAGCTCATGTTAATTCTCAACAGTTATTAGACACCATGCCTTCTCGATTAGATGCTTTAGAGAAACTGAAAAAATTCGAACAAGACGGTTACCAAGAATTAGGTGAAATCCAAAAGGATTTAGAGGTTGCGTACAAGAAGTACGAGCAAAATAAAAGCACTTGGTCTCCAGTTATTTTGAAGATAGAAGAAGAAAAAATCATGAAAAAACAACAAGGGCTTGAAGACAGACAAACAGCCTTGCAACAGGAAATGCAAATCTATACGCAAGAATTAAACAAACCAATTTTAGAGCGTGTTCAAAAGGCGGTCGAAATTGTTTCGGATAGAAAAAAGATTAATTATGTTCTTGATGAATCCACTACTCTTTATTTTAAAGGTGGTATGGATATTACGGCTGAGGTTCTAATTGAATTATTACGTTTGGATGCCGAGGCAATGAAGAAATAATTTTATTCCATCAATTTTAGAAGGGCAATCGTTGGTTGCCCTTTTTTAATGTAGTTTTGTTTATGATTAAAAAACCGATTGGTGTATTTGATTCTGGATATGGTGGCTTAACGATATTAGCTGAGTTATTGAAGAAAATGCCCGATTATGACTATATCTATTTTGGTGATAATGCAAGGGCGCCATATGGGAACAGATCCTTTGATGTAGTTTATTCTTATACGCTTGAGGCCGTCAATTTTTTGTTTAATCAAGGCTGTGAATTAGTAATTATTGCTTGTAATACGGCTTCGGCTAAGGCATTACGGACCATTCAACAAAATGATTTGCCGAATTATGGCACCCAAAAACGCGTGCTAGGGGTCATAAGACCTTGTACTGAATATATTGGTCAGGTAACGAAATCAAACAGCATTGGTATTCTAGGCACCGAAGGCACGGTTAATTCAAACTCCTATCCCATTGAACTTAAAAAGTTTTTTCCATCTCTTACCGTCGCGCAGCAAGCTTGTCCTATGTGGGTGCCCTTGATTGAAAATAACATGCATAATACAGAGGCGGGCAAGTTGATTGTTAAGTCGGATATTGAAGGATTTTTAACAAAAAACCCAACGATTGACACCCTTGTTTTGGCATGTACTCATTACCCAGTATTATTAGATTACATTCAACTACTTGTTGGTGAGAAAGTAAAAGTCGTTCCTCAAGGTGAAATAGTTGCTGAGAAACTAGTTGACTATTTGGCTAGGCACAAAATTTTAGATGCTAGTCTAACGAAAGGCAGTAGTGTGGAATTTTACACATCGGAAAACAGTGCGTTTTTTGATGAGGCAGCAAGCAATTTCTTACACCGAAAAATAAGTTCCCAACAAATATCAATTTAATTCGACGCTAAGTTTTTTAGGTCATTTTCGATTTGTTGACAGATTTGATCAAGTGGCAAATCGTTAACATCTGTACCAAAAGGATCTTCTATTTCTTCTGCTAATACTTCCATACTTACTAAGGCATAAAAGACAAAAGTGGTTATTAAGATGGCCCAATAATCAAAGTGAAAAAACACTATTGGCAAGGTAATAACATACAAAAAGATAAACTTCTTAATAAAAATACTGTATGAGTATGGTATGGGCGTGTTTTTTATACGCTGGCACCCTCCTAGCGAGGCAATGAGCCCTACAAAATTAACGTCTAGTTGGATCAAGTCTTGTTGCGTTAATTGCCCTTCCTTTTCCAGCTGCTTTAATTTAATGTAAATCATTTTCATTACATGCGTTGGACTGTTATCGTGTAATCGATTTTCGTATTGGGCATAATTAATTTTCTTCTTGCTCGCTCTTAAATTATTTTTGGCGTTAAAAACGAATAAAGTTAATAGACGTGCGATTTCCTCTCGGTCCTCTTTTTTTTCTATTCGCGTTTCAATTTTTATATAAGCACTTCGACAATCATTGACGATTGCTCCCCATAGTTTTCTCCCCTCCCACCAACGGTCATAGGCGCCATTTGTACGAAACAATAACAGTAATGACATCACAAAACCGATTAAAGAATAGATAGCAGTTAACTCTCTTGTAAAGCCTTTTAATATGTCTTGATATTCTTGTGGCAGTCTATGCAATGCTAGAATGATTAAAGTTGCAAGAATTGCGATATAAATCAACTGTTTCCAAAGAATCCGAATTGTATCACTTTTATTTAAAGAGAAAATTAATGCCGCCCAGCTTTTAGGATTGTAGTTTATCATATGGAGTTTGTTTTTTTTCGCGTAAATATAATTAAATAATTTTCCTCAAAAGAAGGCGCCAATGATAAAGCTTGATTATACTTATAGAAAATATCAAAGGAAATTAAACTAGTCGCTTTATAATTCTAATGGCACATTCAAAAGTTTCCAAAACCACGCTTTTTTAAGCAAGTCAGCTTGAAAAACAGCTTGGCCATCAATTTCTATAATAAGTGACTACTATTTTTAGTAATTTCGACTTGAAAACCGGCAATAAAATGGATATTACACCAGAAATCAATAAGAAACTTGAATTATTAAATGAAAAGTATGCTGCGTTGGGGCAAGACTTATCTTCCTATTTGGACGGTTTGTTGTATGCGGAAGTGACAACCTATTGGGATTATATTGAAATAGAAACTTTGTTGAGCTTACAAAAACCAAAGACTAGTTTTCCCGACGAAATGGTTTTCATCATATACCACCAAATTACTGAGCTGTATTTTAAATTAGCATTGAATGAGTTTGAGCAGTTGGGAAAAAAAACAACTATAGATGCCGTGTTTTTTATTGACCGTGTTAATAGAATAAATCGTTATTTCGAAGCATTAATTAAGAGTTTCGAAATAATGGTAAGTGGAATGGAAAGGGATCAGTTTTTAAAGTTTCGAATGTCTTTACTTCCAGCTAGTGGTTTTCAATCAGCGCAATATCGTGAGATCGAGTTTTTTAGTACGGATTTAATAAATTTAGTAGATAAAAGTAAACGGGAATCATTAAAAAACGAAAAAGATGTAGCGAAGCTTTTTGAGCATATCTATTGGAAAGAAGGCGCTACTGAAGAGTTGACGGGTAAAAAAACTCTTACCCTAACACAATTTGAGGAGAAGTATAAGGCGCGATTTATAGAATTAGCGACGTACTGTACCACTAATAATTTGTGGCAAGTCTATTTACGATTAACGGAAGAAGAAAAGTCACAGCCAGCGGTGATCAATGCTCTTCGTACGAATGACCTTAATGTAAATATCGATTGGCCTTTAGCTCATTATAAATCGGCGGTTCGCTACCTTAACAAAGATAAGTACGATGTTGCCGCAACGGGAGGCACCAATTGGCAAAAATACTTACCGCCACGTTTTCAAAAAAGAATTTTCTATCCTGCTTTGTGGAACCAAGATGAAATGGAAAATTGGGGCAGGCAGTGGGTGAATGACGCGATAAAGTGATTACTTCAATTCTTTAATGTAAACACTCGAAAAATCAACCAGCCCTAATGGGCTTAATTTAAAATTACGAACCCTTAAATTAATTATGGCGACAAAATCGTCAATTAATATCGGCAAGATTATAGCCTCACTTTTTATTATGGAATCGCATTTATTGAAAAGTAAATTTCTCTTTTCATTGTTCTTTTCAATGGTTGCTAGATAATAATACTGGTTATATTCTTTGGAGGAAAGTAACGGGAAAAGATTTTGAAGTAATGGTGAAGCTTTGTCTTTGACATAAAAAAGACTGAAATACCCTTCGGGATCGGGGTAATCAGCGACCCAACCAACGTTCCATGCATCTACTTCATTATTGGTAATCGCCTTTTCTCTGTCGGAAAATGAACCCGAAATAATTTCCGTGTTAATTCCTAAATGAAATTTTAACTCTTCGGCAATATAGGAACACCATTTATAGACATTACTTTCTTTCTTTCCTGCAACGAATAATTTGATGGCGGGGGAAGTATTGTCTTTAAACATCCCTGATGAAGCTAAAAGCGTCTTTGCCTCTGAAACATTATATTCTCGATCAGGAATGTTTTGGTTATTGTAATAGTTGGATTGAGGAGCAAATCCTTTTTGTGCTGGAGCACCATCTCCGTTTAACACGCGATTACATAATTCAACCCGGTTAATGATATAGTCAAATGCCCTTCTGAGTTTCGGGTTGGTAAACGGGCCTTTCTTTAGGTTGAATGCGATACTGGAAACCCGCGTGCCAGGTGCTACTAATACACGATGTGTAATTGTCCCGCCATTTTGTGCATCTTGAATGGTTCCTAAAAGATCGCTTAATGATTCTGAAGGAACTTCAAAAACTACGTCTGTTTTTCTTTGTCTGAAGAGTTTGAATTCTGTCTTTTTGTTTTTCCCACTTTTAACGATAATGGCATTTAAATACGGTAATTGGTTACCATAAGGATCCTTTTTCCAATATTTTGGGTTAAACTTAAGGAGTAAATTTTCAGCTGTTCTTTCCCCAAAAATAAAAGCTCCGCTTCCAATTGGATGCTTCACAATATCCTTTCCGTAAAATGAATAGGCGACTTTTGAAAAGATGCCATAGCTGCTGCTAGTTAGTAGTTTTTGAAAATTGACATAGGGTTCTTTCAAGGTTATTTCTAAACAATAATCATTAATTACCTTGATGCCTGAAACGCCTTTTTCACTTTTATTCTTTATAGAATTATAATATTCTTCTCCCCCTACAATTTTTTCGCAAAGAACTTGACCGCTATTGTTAAGGGGGTTGTTAGAACAAGCGAAATCTAATGAAAATTTTACATCAAATGCTGTCAATTTATTTGGTTGTGTTTGAAAACAAGGATCCTCATGAAAGTATACATCATCTCGGAGATATAACGTAAGTTTTTTATTGTCATGGCTTGTAGCCACTTTTTCCACAAGGTTTCCAACTACGTTACTACTCGTCGGGTCTATTTGTAACAAGGTTTCGAATACCTGTGAACTAACACGATGGCTATAAATATCGGTCGAAAACAATGGAAATAGGTCCCCAATAGCATTTTGTGTAAAAAAACAAAGCGTGTCACCATAACGGACATTGCCCTTTCCAATTTTTTCGCGCGGGTTATTATTAGTACATCCGCTGAATAACACGAATAGTATTGTAAAAGAAAAAACATAGAAAAACTTAATCATTCAAAATAATTAAGCGTATGACGGATGAATCTCCATGAATACCGATGTGTACAGAATAAACACCGTTTGCTAGTTGGGATGTATTGATTTGTAATTTATTTTTCTCCTTAAGAACTAATGCGCCCGATTGATCATAAATGGAAACCGTCTCCACTTCATATGGAAAGTTTATTTGGTCTTTTGATGGATTCGGATACATGAAAAGTTGGTCGGCACTTAATGAATTGAGACCCGAAACTCCAACAAATACAGAATCACTTGTTGCACAGCCATTAGAATCAATAACATTGGCAACGTACCATCCTTGTGTTAAATATACATTTGGTGTCCCAATTGCTAGATTGTTCCACTCAATAATGTAAGGCGCCGTCCCACCCGATACAACTGCGCTCGCCGTTCCGTCAAGTGCGTTTGCAGCGCTTTCAGGAGTAGAACTTAAACTCAAGATCAATTGTTGTGGTTGCGAAATAGTAATATTTTGTATTGCGGAGGTACATCCTAAGGTATCACTCACCGATACGATATATTGCCCTGCCGCTAATTGAGAGAAATTAGCAGTTGGAGAAGGAATGCTGTTAAAAAAATAGGTGTAATAGCCATTTCCACCATTTGGCAAAATCTCTAAAGATCCCGTTGAATTCCCAAAACAATCAACATTTTGCGTAACAACTTGAGCGGTGAGGATGGCCGGCTCCGCAATGGTGAAGAGCACAGTGTCGGTACAAGGTCGAGCATCTGTTATGATAACTTGGTAATTCCCAGCGGCGACACTATTAATTGAATTGTTACTCGACCCTGTTGACCAAGTATATAAAACGGAGGGAGGAGCGCTTGACAAAACAGTAATGCTACCATCAACGAATCCTGCGCAACTTACATTAACTATTAATGTCGAATCATAAAGAGGTGCACTTAAAGGCACGTATACCGAATCTAAAACAACACAACCATTTGGATGGGTGATGCTTACAGAATTCCATCCTTCCGCTAAGGTGCTGTTCGGCTTGGTAGTTATGCCATTTTCCCATAGAAAAGTACAGGTGCTAAACATACAAGGACATCCTGAAGAATTTAAAGTCGCCATTCCATTCAGTCCTCCCGGACAAGTAGGTGCGGCAATACCTCCAAATGAAATAATAAACGGATCAGAAACTATGGCCGTGTACACTTCATAACAACCTAGGGCGTCTGTGATTTGCATAGTGTATGATCCCGCGCCAACATTATTTAATTGTGCCGTGGTTCCGCCATTCGTCCAAACATAGGTGTAGGGCCCATTTCCAGCAACTACAGTTGGAGTTATGGATCCATCAGCAAAACCATTGCAAGAGGGCTGTACAATCGCAACGGATGAAATTACGCTACCTGGCCCACAAAGTATAGGGTCATAGGTATAAACACCATCATTTAGACTTCCTAAATAACTCCCCCACGCAATGCCAGCATTTGGTGTGATGGAACTAGTTTCGTATCTTTTTGTATAGACTCCTTTCCATCCAACTGGATTGATACTATCTCTCTTAACTAAGTATACAATATCCAGTAAATTGTCATTGTCTAAATCGGTGATTAATGGTGTAGAACCAATATTTACCCCTGCCTGTGTAGTACTAATTTGTTGAATGGTATTGTTTTGAAAATCTATTTGCTGAATTCTGTTTTTGAAATGGCCATTCTCAAAATAATTAAGAGAAATAATGGCTTCGTCTCGCCCATCATTGTTTAAATCTACTGCGTTGGCAGAGGCATAATGCATGGATCCTAAACTATCTTTAAATATTTCTAATCCACTTTGTCCATCAAGCATAACTTGGTAATAATCAGTATAGGAAGGTGCGACACCCTTAAAAAGCACTAAAAACACATCGGGTGAAAGATTACCTGTAAAGTTTCCTAAAACAGGTTCTGCACTGCTTTGAGTGCCCGGTAAATCATAGGTCCATGTGGTAGAAAAGTCAGCCCCCTTTATTTTAGTGACCTTGCCAGAAAAAGATTGTATGACAATGTCATATTGATTAGACAATGTTTTATACATGGCGGCGGGTGCTATAAATCCTTTTTGTGGATCTGTTGCTAATGCGATAGAAGGCGCCAGTGAATTCAGTAATAAACTGGCTAAAGGGCAGGCCCAAAATGAACCGCCTAAGGTTTCCCCGCCGGTACCATACAACACCCACTTAACGCCATTGTTTTGTATGTCAGCAACAATCGCAGAACAATATGTTTCTGCACTATCAGGAACAACTGCTTTTGATATTAATTGGCCATTCATTGAGTTAATTACCATTAAATGACCAGGAGGCCTGTTGGTTTCCCATTCAGGAGCGGTGTGATCTCCACCATTTGCGACTAATAAATCTGGCTTGTTATCACCGGTAACATCGTCTATAAATTGAGGGTTATAAAAATTATATAGGCCACTGTCCCCTGGATTTACATTGTAAGGAAAGTAATCCCATAACAAGGCGCCTGTTGCTCCATTAATCGCTAGCAGTTGTGCTTGCCGTCCCGAAATAAAAACATCACGAATCCCATCATTTGTAATATCCATAAAAATAGCGCTGCCAAAAACCTCATTTCTAGAAGGCCTTTTCCAAAGTAAATTCCCATTCGCTCCATTAATTGCCATTATACCATTGTTACTAGCAACACCATCGGTTCCTCCTCCATAAATAATATCTTTAATTCCATCTTGATTTAGATCAAAGGCTCTTGGGGAAGAAAGCGAAGGGATAGAATCAATAAAGGATGACCAATTAATCCCTTGAGAATAAGTCCCAAAAATCGATAATAAAAAGGTGAATCCGAGTAAAAATAATTTCATAGCAGGGTGATTTGGCAATAAAGTTAAGGCAATTAAATTTTTTAAGCAAGATTTATATTGCTTAATCGCCCGCCTTGTAATATTCGTTCGTTCGCACTACATTTGCAATCTCAAATCGGCTCCGTGGCGCAACTGTATAGCGCATCAGATTTCGGCTCTGAGGGTTGGGGGTTAGAATCCCTCCGGGGTCACAAAAGGAACCCAGCACGAAAGTGCTGGGTTTTTCCTTTTAAAGCGATTAAAGTTTACTTTAAAAAGCAATTTAAAAGGAAAAACCCTACAACTGCAGAGCAGTTGAGGTTCTATGCTTGGAATGCCCAATGCGCTGGGAACATGCGCAGCATAATCCGTTAAAACCAATCAAAATGTATTTTGAAAAGCGACGGAAAAGGAAAAGCCCTAAAACTGCGTAAGCAGTTTGGGTCTTTGCTTGGAATGCCCAATGCGCATTGGATCATGAACTAATCCTCACAAGTTCACAGGGGAATACAATTAAAAAGTCACTGTATTCCCTTCATATATTTCAACCTCGAATAGTTAATTCTTGAAGCTCTGATTCTTACATTTCTTAGTCCAATCAGGTAGAAAAATTGATTTATGCGAGAACCGACTCTGCTTGTTTTTCCAAGTTGCCAGGTAAGATAAAAATAATGAATGCCATTCTTGTTTTGAAAGATAATTTCCCGTGAGAAAAAAGCAGGCAAAGAAGCCAAAATAGCATCGGGAGTATCGCCTAAAAAAGCGATGTTTCTATGGGGTTTCTGCCAATTCCCACTGGTATCTACCCCCATATTAAGTTCATTAACAAGGCGTGAATTATGGCGAATTTTTCGCTTTATTTTGTTCCACCTTTCCTGTTCAATGGCACGACAAAGCGAACAGCTTTTAGAACAGTTTTCGTTCAAAATGTTGGCAATAGAGGCTTCATCTGTTATAATTTCAACATCAAAATAAGTGCTTTGTGTACCAGATTCAGACAAGTCTAATAATTCTGTGTTTTTATCTGGATTTTCATCTTGCCCTTTCCAATCGTATTTGTTAAAAGCGTATTTGGCGAGTTCTTCGTCCCAAGGATAATACCAAGCAATGATTTTGTAGTTGCCGGGAGGTAATTTGGGAATTTCGTAATTGGAATTGATGCGTTTTTTGGCATTTTTTAGATCGTTAAAGAAAAACGGAATACTGGTCGATTCATTTGCCCCCAGCCGATTAAAATTAACGTATCCTTTTACGCTTGTGTCCATCGAGATGATTCTCGAATCACGGTAAACTTCTGTGTAAAAGTTCTTTTCATCGACCTTGTACCAAGAAAAATAGATTAACTTAAGTCCTTTTGATTGATTTCCAGGGACAACAATGGAATGCGATGCATTAGTTCCGTTGGTTAATGTGACATTAATCTGAACCAATTCAGTAGTTGAAAATTTCGTTTTCGTAGCGCTTAAGGAAACGGTCAAATAACACGGTCTCAGGTCAGCATGTACTTTAAAATTTGTAAAAAGCAGGAAAAGACAAAAAAGCAATGTTGTTTTAGTCATACGGTAATTCTCTTGAAAAATCGTTGATGTCGTTGGTGTCTTCCCACGAGATTCCGTTCATTAAATCCACTTCTCCATCGGAGTAAATTAAAAATTGAAACGTTCTTTCATAAGAACTGGAGGAGGCAATCGCAACACAATCTGAATATTGGCCAATTGTTAGCGGACGCGAATGACGAACTTTGTTGAATGTCTCTAGTGGCTCGACATTTTTTGATTGCGGTAAAATGTAAATAAAGGATTGAAGTAAAGGAAAGTGTTTTTGAATAAACTTTTGAGTATAAAACCCTTCTACCTTTAAATCCCAATTGTAATAGCCACTTTCTGATTTTAATTGAGTGGTACGCCATCCATTTTTCTCAAAAGCGGTAACAACTTCTTTTACATATTTATCCGTAGTATCGCCTTTTAGGAGCCCCGTTAAATAAACACTAGGCAAACGAAAACTGATTACTTGACTTGTAATTTCATGACCAGGAAAAGGAAAAGGCGCGTATTTTGACCATGTATCAAACAAATATAGGTAATAGCTTGCCATGGAATCTACTTGTTTTTTCGTGTAGTATAACTGTATTTCATTTGGCGAAACGTATTGACTTAAGTTGTTGTAAATAAAGCTAACAAATGATTCTCTTTCGTCTTTAGAAAGTCCTTCGAAGTTTCGTTTTTTGGCAGGTAATTCACCCGTCATCTTTTTCGGACAACCATTTTCGTAGTATTGTGCAAAAAGCAATTTACCCGTTTTATCGAAGCGTTTGCACCAGCCATTTCGTAGATTATTGGTGTAATTATTTTCCAATAACAAAGTTCCTAAACTATCAAAATGTTGTGTTTTGCCATCTAGTTTTGAATTTAAAAAGCGAATCCCCGATTTCAAACTTCCATTCTGAAAATAGTTTTCTTCCAATCTTGTTTCATTCAATTGGTAAATGTGTGATTTCATTTTCCCTGTTGCCCAAAATTCATACAATTCAATAAACTCATTTTCAGGACGTGATTTCTTGTTTACTTCTGAAATTAATAGTCCCTTTTCGTTCCATTTTTTATTTGAAAGCACTTGGTCCAACTCGATTTTGGTTTTCAAATGAATTTCCTCCATTTTTCCATTTTGGAAGTAGCTCACATACGTGGTATCAGCATTTCGTTGATTATTCAAATACGATTTCAATTGACCGTTGGGATACCAATTTTTCTCTGAACCTTCTATTTTCGTGTTATTTACTAATTCTAGGTGTTGAATGAGCGTGCCATCATCTGACCATTTTTTCTCAAATCCCGTTCCTTTTCGGTCGATGAAACGTTCAAAAACTAGTAAACCAGCTTCGTTCCATTCTTTTTTATTGGCGTGAAAAATAAAATTAGACAAAGTGTCGTAAACGTGTTCAAAACGCGGTTTCCCATTGTCGTGCCAGCCTTTCCACGTGCCCACTTTCATGTTGCGTTGGTAGAATTGCTCTTCGCTTTTTTGCCCCAAGAAATTATAAACTAACCAATTCCCATCAGGATCACCGTCCTTATAAAATCCTTTAGTTTTGACTTTACCATTGTGGTGATAGTCTTCATACAAACCTTCTCTTGAAGAATGCTCATGACCACCATTCAAGATCATTTTGTGGGTCGTTTTCGATTTTAACACTCCTGTATCATCGTATTCCAAGGCTAAACCAAAAGGAACGCGCAAGGTGGTGTAGCCATCGTAATCAATCGTGTGAGGCGGATAGTCTTTGATGTCGTATTCATTGATTTCAGACAATTTCGCAAAGGCGTTAAAATTTACAAATCGAATTTTTCCATTGAGATGATAATCGGTGTATTTTTCGCAGCGCCGTTTATTTTTGTCCCAATAATATATATTCGTTTGTTTCCGATTTCCACTTTCCCAAAAGAGTTCCATCGTTGCAATGATGGTATCACGCGGATTCCACCCAGAATTGACAGTTGTTTTTGAACTTCCACTTTCATAGTTCAGTATTTCCTCCATCAATTTTCCGTCTTTAAACGTCCGTTTTTCAAAGATCCGATTGTCGTTGTACCTTCTTTCACACGTGCCATTTAAGGGCGTCTTTAGATCTGTTTCGTAGTAAATTGAGAAAAGATAGTTGCCGCCTTTTTTATTCTGGTACTTGAATTCACAATCGTTTTGTGAAAAGGCGATGTGGGAAACAAATAGCAGTAGAAAGGGATATAAATTCATGGAATGAAGGCAATCGTTTTGGTGTTCAAAAATACAGCTACCTTTTGAAAAAGTTCAATTTGTCACCTTTATTTTTTAATAATAAAGACTAATTGATTTCAATAATAAATTAAACCTGCGGTTCAATAATAATATAAGCTGTACTAACGTGAAGGTGGACAATTAAGCACTGGGAATACACGAATTAAATAGATCTAATATGGAATATTAAGGTACGCTTCAATTAGTCAACAACCCTTAAAATGCCTGCTGCAGGCACTGCTGATCTCACACCGTTTCGGGTGTAAAAAATTTCGATGGCCACTCTTTTTCCTGTTGTTATTTTATCGACATAGCTTGCCGGGATAACTTTGCCAGAAAATGGTACATCATCAATCGTTCCACCAATAACATTGAATGCAATACCTGTAAAAGGTGAATCAGCCCCAAGAGAAATATTAGCAATAAATCCTGTAGATTTCGATATGGTTGACCCTGTTACTTGCGCGTTTGGAAATGGCTTGACTTTATATCTATACGTTCCAAATGCATGTCTTAGTGAATCTTTATCGATACCAGTTAAGGTAATAGCAACCTGTTTTGTTCCTGCAGATACATGAACATAGTAGCCTTTGTAATCACCATTCGCATCGCTCCAAGATGCCGTGTCTGCTGTACCACCTTCAACACTTATTTCGCACCTTTCCATGCCTGTAGCGGCTGCTACAATTTTATTGTTCCAGCCGGTGTACATAATAGAAAGCTCGGGGGTGGAGATTGTTCCTTGAGCACTAACAAGTAGATTCATGCTTAAAAAAGCGAAGCAGATTATTTTTTTCATGATTTACTGATTTAAGTTTTTAATTATTTCTTCAATTAGATAGGAATAGGTTGTTATTTCTTTACTGTTTTTTTTATCAAAACTGAATTTTTCACCTTTACTTTTTGTTATTGTTTTGGCCCAAGGTAACTGTTCGAATTTTGTGGAAGGAATATCCTTAAGTTCCACTTCTGATAAATTATATGAACTAAAGTTTAAGAAAATTGATTGTTTTGATGTGGCTTTATTTTCTTTGGTGAACAGTAAATTTCTTACCACATTTTTACCATCACTCCATGCCATTAGTGCATAAGCGTTTGGCTCCTCGATATCTCGCCAGTAAATTATTTCCTGTAGGTCTTTTCTAACAAAGTCGTTAATTTTTGTTTGTTCCCACCAGCTGTTCAATTTATCTGGATCCACAGTCAAAAGTAACTCGTAATCAGGATCTGCTGCTATAGCTGAATCAAGAAATACTTGAATTGTTTGATTTGTCCTTGCCAAAAATAGCGTGTCTTCAGGATCAGATAACCGAGGCAATCTCAGGTATTCACCAATTTCTTCTTTACAACGGTATTCTTTCTCATAAATAGGTAAGGAGCCAGCATCAAATTGATTTATAAGGTTTGATTCTTCTGGTAAAGAAGCGAAGTCATTAAAATCTTCACCAAAGTAGCTAGCATTTGCACAGTCATTGTAGGCAACAAACTGCTTTTTTCTGAAAGCTTTGTACAATTTCTTCGTTAGGGGAGGGTTTAGTTTAACTAATGTGTTGAAACCACCGGAATAACTATTATTAAATAGCTCCTCCATCGGGATTGAAAACACCACCTGTTTTTTTTCACCTTCTTTAATCGATCGGCAAAAATGAACTATTCTGGAATCGGAAGAATCGGTTTCATTGATTTGAATCAAAATCAAATCAATTCCTTTAATACAAAATTGTTTTTCAGTACGAACTTTAACAATAGTGTTAACATTTGCCGCTTCCCACCAACGAGAGAGTTTGTTTTTATCAATAGCTAACAAAGATTCATAATCCGGATCTGCTGCTATAACTGAATCAAGAAACACTTGCAGTGTTTGGTCTGTTCTTACGATAAGTAGTGTATCCTCAGGATCAGACATCCGGGGTATTTTAAGGTCTTTACGAACTTCAAATTTTTCAAATTCATTACGAATTGATTCATATTCTTTCATTTCTGACCCATCCTTCAACCCATAATCTAAATTATTACGGTATGAATATTCGTATGAGTCTCGAATATAGTCTTTTAATGAACCAATGTTATTATTTAATAAACCCATTAAACTTAATTGGTCATTATAATCAAAAACTGATTGGGAGGCACTGTTTTTCTCTATAACAACAAAACGCTGTGCTAACAAAGAAGTTAAGCTGCAAAGAAAGAAGGTAACTAGAATTATTTTTCTCATGGTTGATATCTTAACGTTGTATAATACTCACTAAAAAAGATTATAAATTACCCATCAGTTGGAAATAGGTCTATAATCGGTAAAGAGGAGTTTATTCTTTTGTTATTTATTATCTTGAACGGCCTCGTTTGAAAACGTTACTTGTTTTAAGTACTTTTGAACTTTATCCTTGCGATAATAACTTTCGTTATACAATTTAAGAGCCTCTCCTGTTTTCGTATAGAACGATATTATGGGACGTATCACATTGTCTCCATATATTTTTCTCATTATAAAATGGAAATTAAACCTAATAATGACAAAGTAGTTGCAAAAACGACTGATCTTCCTACTATTCTAAAAATTCTTTTTTTAATTTTTGAAGTAAATTGTTTCTCTATTTCTGTAGTGGATATTTTAATATTATTTGCATAAACTTCATGTCCCCAAAAAACCCCTGTTGTAACCTCATTACTTGGTAGATCTTTATTAAATGTATATTCTATAACATTAGATTCAATCAAAATTGGTTTAGTGAAATAGTTATATTGATAAAAATTTCTACCAGATGAAGATATAGCCAGATTTTTATTACTTCCTGAATAAAAGACCTGATCTTTGTTTTCAATTTTTGCGTCCTTTATTTTTAAAGAAACAGGAATTTTAAGACTTTGATATGTAAAAAACTCATCACTATATTTTTTAAAAACAGTAGAATTCCACGTATATGAATCTTTTTGTAAACATTTACCAAGTTGATCGAATTGTATAATAATATTCGTGTCTTTTGTAATTGAAGTATATGAATTGCCAATCTGAACTTTATTTAGTTCGATAAATTTGATCAGATCTGAATTAGTTAAAGAAACAGGAATATTTCCAGTCTCATTTCTGAGAATGAACTGAAAAATAGAATCTTTAATGTTTTGAATATTTGTTTTGGAATGAAGGCTTACCCAAGATTTTACAACCTTTTCGATGTCATTTGAATTTAATAATCTTCTGATATCATTTATTGTTACAAGATCTTCTATTGCTTCCCTTTCCTTTTTAGCAATTGTAAATGATAAATACTCCGTGTCAATGTTTTTTTTGTTTTTATAATTTTGAGGATAATTAAGTTGGTCCATTTCATTTTTTGCAGCTTCTATTTTTTTCTCTAAATAGAGTTGGTCAATTAGTAGATATCTTTTTTCATCTTGTAATTTGGCTAACTCAATTCGTTTTTGATTTTCAACCGCTTGTTTCTCCTCTTGTTCCGCTCTTATTAATTCCATTTCTTTCTCAGTAATATAGGAATAAAAACCATTTTGACCTTGCAAAGAAAAGCCAATTCTTTTAGTGTTGGGGTTAACCATAAGAGTCATGTAATGTGTGCTCCAACCTCTATCCAAGGACAATTCATAAGTAAGCGAACCACTTAAATACCCTTTGTCATAGATATAAAAATTTCTAGGGCAGCCATTAACTTCATTTTCGTCTTCGCAGATTTCAATATAATCCCCAGCACTTAAATTGCATATAGGAGAACCACCTATATGCTCCTGGATGTATAACTTTACACATTGTGCAGAACTATAAAGTGATATTATACAAATTAATAATGTTAAAATAGATTTCATGGCTTTTGTTTTTAAGAATTTTAGTGCTACCCAAATCTAGATTAGGGATGATTAATTGGAATTGCAATTCCAGAATTCTAGTTGTTTCCTTTACGAGGTATTTTTTTACTTTAATTTATATTTATCGACTTGTTGCTCACTTGTTGGACTTTCTCCATAACTAAGAACTAATACATTATCTTTTATTTCCATAAATCCCACAAGTTTAACATCTCCGTAAAAATGCATAGTCATACTCATTTGAATTCTATTGTCTTTTAGTGCCATGTTATTTATAGTAAAGTCAATAGGCTTATCGCAGTTATCAGAATAACTCTGTTTGAAAGATTTTTTTGTAATTGTTAAACAGCCTTTATTGGTTGCCGTGTATAACAATTCTTTGCCATCATTTAAATTATTAAATACTTCAGAGATCTGGGCATTTAAAGATCCAAAAGCGAACAACATCGTAGCTACAATCATTAATTTTTTCATTGTCATGTTTTATTTTAAGTCACACACAATTACCCATTGTGTTTAGGGGGATGGGAGAATGAACAGCATTCACCATCAAGCCACAACAAAGAAAAAGAATTTGACTTTTACAACTAAAGTAAATAAAGTGAATAAGAGCGAACTAGGCCTTTTCCCCTATTTTATTGTGTTTTAAAGCCAGCGCCACTTTTTCATGGAGCATTAGGATCTTCATGCGGCTGTCTTGAGGATGGAGGCATTCAGAAATTGCTTTTTCCTCCCCAAGTTCATTTTTTAAATAGAAGTCCAGTGCTTGTTTCAAACCCTTGAGCAAGGTTTCTCTTCTTTTTTTCAAGGTATCAATGCTTGGCTTGTCATGGGCTACAAAATCATTGATTTCATTCATTTCAATTTTTAAATCTGGCTTGCTTAACCATAAAGCCAGTAATTCTACTTCCACTTTTTTAAATTCATAAAGGATTAATTCCTTGGGTTTCGCTGTTCTTTTCTTTCTTTTCCAAATGATTAAATAAATCAGTAATAGAACAAGGAAACCTATAATAATAGAGGTAAGCCTCGAATAATTGAAAGGAGCGACTATAGGCACCAATAATGGCCTAGACTCTACTTTATTTTTAAAGAAATCAGGTTTGTTATATACCAAAACCTTGTAACCACTGCTATTGGGAGAATAGGAAAATGCAATTATTTTATTTTTTACTTCTAGAATAGTACGGATTTGTAAATTTTGAGGTAATAGATATTTAGTAATCTTGTTGTTTTCGTAATCTAAATAATAAAAAAAGCGATTCATTACTAGAAAAGGAGAGGGTTCGGTTTTATCAAAAAAATCAGAAAAACGAACTTTTAAATTGAGCGTCCCTATTGCGCTCCATTTTAATTTATTCAAATCAAATGAAAAAACCTGTGTTGAATCACCTGTATAGTTTGGCTTAAAAACGATAAAATTCAATTTATCTTTCAATTTAGTTGCATACCGATTTAAATCGGCGCTAGGAATTTGGTTTCCAATAGTGGTGACTTTATGCCATTCTTTGGTGGAGAAATCAAAAGAGGTTATCATATTTTTATATAAAAAATACCCGTAGCCTCCAAATATGTAGGGGCTTCCATTATGCAAGAAGACATCTCCATGAAATTGATTTTTATGATGAAAAGAGCGATCAATTCTTATTATGGAATCGTGCTGCCACTTATAAACAATTCCACAACCTCGATCTACAAAATAGACATGGTTTTGCTCGTCTGTTATTATTTTATACCCCTTTACAAATTCAGAAAAAATATCATACGCATCTCTGTAATAGGGAAGCACTTTTGTTGCGCCAGTAGTTAAATCGATTTGAGTATAGTGAGTAGAATCATCAAAAATTAGTAAGCTGTTTTTTTTAGCATCAATAAAATATAAATCAGTTCTATTTTTTAATTCCACACGAAAAAGCTGTGCAGAAGATTCTGCAACAATAAGAAACAAGAAAGAGATTAGTAGAAGAAAGCGATTATTAACCATACTTTCAAAGATAAAAAAATCTAGCCTGAGCACCATTAAATTTAAGGGAGAAAAGCCGAAACGCCTATTTTCCCCTATTTATGAAGGTGAGTGTTTTTAGTCAGCCCAAATCTTTGCTGTTGAAGCATTATGGCAGGAATTGCATTTTCCAGAACTCAAGCTGCTCGACATGGATTGTTGCGTGCCAGTTGGCCCTGTAACTCTTGGGAATAAACCGGCAACGTTCATGTCTGCAGTGGTGTAAAAGTTTCCATAGGAATCAATTTGAATCGTATACATCAACTGTCCCGCTCCATTAGCTTGCGTTGAAAACTCTACTATTCCACTATTCACAGGTGAAGTCAGTGCACTAT
>JAIPAL010000035.1 GCA_021740085.1 Crocinitomicaceae bacterium | reverse complement strand
GATGAATTGGTTAAGGTTTGCTGAATGGTTGATCCTGCAGCTACTGAATTGGTACCACCTGTTATTCCGGCACCATTAACAGCCGTCCAAGTAAATAAGGTGTTGGGCGTAGTAGAACTTAAGGCAATGTTTACTTGTGTGCCGCTACAAATCGTATCGTTAGAAACAAATGCTGCCTGAGCAATTGGAGATGGATTTACCGTAATTGTGTAGGTAGAAATAGAACCCGGACATTGAGTTCCTCCCGTTGTGGTAGCTTGAGCAGTAATCGTAACCACCAAAGGTGTGATGCCCAAATTTGTAAGGTTATTATAAACAGGGATCGTATTCGTACCCGATACAGGATTAAAATTCCCAACACCTAATGGAACTGAAGCATTCCAACTAAATGTAACACCCGCAGTCAATGAACTTAGGGTAACGCCTAAAGTATTACTACCTGTACAAATTGCTTGATTAGCTATAGAAAATTGAGCGGTAGGTGCTGGATTTATCGTAATGGTAAAAGGTGCAGGCGTTCCATTACAGCCATTCGCGGTTGGAGTAACTTGGTAACTTAAAGTGTAAGGCGATGTCCCTGCGTTGTTTATCGTACTTGCAGGAATTTGTCCGCTTCCTGGTGTTGGATTTGGATAACCTGTTACCGTTCCCGGTACGGAACCTGGATTACTTAATGTCCATGAAAAATTCCCGCCTGCTACTGAATTACTGAAACTTGTTAGGGTAGTTGGAGCGCCACCACAAACTGTCTGGTTGGCTGATAAAGTTAAAACGGGCGTTGGATTTATGGTAATTGTGTAAGTAAATGCTGGTCCAGTACAACCATTTCGTGTTGGGATTACCGTATATGTAATGGTTTCGGGTGTACTCCCACTATTTATAATAGTCATTATTGGTAAACTGCCCGTACCACTTGGTGTAAAACCGGTAACACTTCCTGAACTGGCTACCCCAGTCCAAGTAAAAGATGTTCCTCCCAAATTGGCAGTCCATGGCACTGCAGCCGTGGCAACACCAGAACAGCGAGTTTGGGCTGTAGGGGTATTAACAATTCCAGGCGTGGGATAAATAGTTACCACAAAATTACTTGTCGTTCCAACACACCCATTGTAAGTCGGCGTAACGCTGATCGTTCCAACTATTGGCACATTGGTATTGTTTGCTGGAGCATTCCACGCAGGAATATTACCAGAGCCACTTGCTCCTAATCCAATTAAGGTATTTGAATTTGACCATACAAACGTCGAACCGACCGGAACACTGGCAAATGCAGCAGGTGCTATATTTGCTCCGGGACAAACTGTTATTGTTTGATTTACAACGTTTGTTGCTACCGGCTGAACCGTTATTTGCGTGGTGATGGGAGCGCCACTACAACCTTGTAAAATGGGTGTAATGGTGTACGAAATGGTTTGCGTGGCAGTAGAGTTATTTGTAACCGTTACGTTTAAAATAGAAGTTGGTGCAGTGACAGTTCCACTTGTACTTGCGGTAACACCGGCAGGCAATGGTGTGACTACTAGCCAATTATAATTCGTATTAGCCAATGTTGATGATAAATTATAACTCACCTGAGCACCTGAACAAATTACCGAAGTAAGTGGGTTCACCGAAGCCGCAGGAATTGGATTGACAACAATGGTAACTGTAGAAGACACCGAAACGCAAGGACCAGCAGGGTCATCGGTGGTTAAAGTAAGAATGATATTTCCAACATATCCGACAGGCGGCGTGTAAGTTGATGTTAAGGAAGCTGAATTAGAGAAGGTGCCTCCAACATTTGATGTCCAAGTTGCACTAGAGGCAGCGCCACCTATTTGACCCGCCAAAGTAAGCACTTGATTCATACAAATTGGCGAATAGTTTCCCGGAACAACGGTTGCTTGCGTTTGAAATGAAATAACGGTTTGTGCTATAGTTACCTGACAAGGCGCTGGAGGAACACCCGAACTAAGTGATAATACAGCATTTCCAACAAAATTTGGTGGAGGTGTAAATACGGCATTTAATGCGTTGGCGTTAGGCGTAAAAGTTCCACCCACCACACTGGAAGACCAAGTCCCTGTTTGGGAGCCACCACTTACCGCCCCATTTAGTTGTACCGATGAACCCATACAAAAAGGACCATAAGTTCCAGGCGTTACAATAGCTCCTGGTTGAACCACAATCGTAGAATTGGCTGTAGTAGTTCCGCATTCGTTGGTGGCACTTACAGAAAAAGGGAAAGTACCATTGGCTGGATAAGTAATCGCGCCAGGATTCTGAGAATTAGAAGTTAGTGGATTTGGCTGGCTGTTAAGTGGTATATTATTATTTGGGTTAAAATTCCAGGCATAGGCAATTGGAGGAGTACCGTAACAAACGTTTGCAGTTAATACAGGCGTAAAGCTTGCCCCTGCACAAATTGGAGCTGGTGGCGTAATTGAAACCATTGGGGAGGCTTTGATGGTAACAGTAAGTGCCATCGTATCATTCACGCATGAATTCCCTGGAATTGCCGTATTTAATCCTGTAATTAGTTGCAAAGTATAAACCCCAGGACCCGTAAAGTTGAAATTTGGTGTAGCTAGGTTACTATTTGCTGGAGCAACCGCAGGTCCTCCTAAGGTGGTGCAATTTTGAGGATTTGTCGAGATTACGGACCAATTGTAAAAATTTGAATTATTACAGCCCGGAACACTTGAATTGTTAACGGGTGTAATAGTCACCGGTGAACATCCCGTATTAACAGGTAATGTAAATGAGGCAACCGTCGGCGCAACCACACATATTGTTTGTGTCATAGTGTCTATTCCACAATCATTACCCACATGTAAAGTAAGTTGATAAGTTCCTGGCGTTGTCCATGTAAGAGGAAGTTGCAAGGAACCCTGCGTCCATGATTGCCAATCATAGCCAAACTGAGAATTTGGTAAAAATCCGTTACTAGTACCCAAGGCAGCACCGACGCCAAGCGTATAACCTGAATTCGGCGTAATGGTCCAATAATGGCCATAAAGGGTATCACAAGAACCGGAAGAAACGTTTGAACCAGGATCAGAAACATCGTTATATTGTACTACTGAATTTACACAGACAGGGGAATAAGGCGCTGGTGATGCAACGAAATTGGCATTCACACTATTGGCAACAGAAATTGGACCTATTGCTCCAAAAGTTCCTTGAGGGCTGCATCCATTGATGGCTAAAACTTGTATCGCATAAGAATTTTGGTATACAGTGGTCTGAATTGTAGAGTTTACGCCACAAGAAGTATTCGTGAATTGATGAAAAATGGTGTCTAAGTTATTGGAGCCTAATCCATTTATAATAGTTACTGGCGAACCATCGTTGTATATAACTTGAAAAGTAGTTCCTATGGATGGTGTGGTTGAGGTTCCTAATGTAAAGGAATAATTACTTGGTAAACACGAAGATGAACCGGAGCCTGCCAAGGTAATGGCTGGCGCATTATTCCCAACGTAAACTTGATAAGTGCTTGTGGTAGTGCAACCGCCTGGAAATGTTACTGTGTATGATAAGGTGTAATTCCCTTGTCCTGTGTAGGAATGTGGCCATTGAGGTGCCGCTCCTGCAGGAATAGTGGACGTTGTATTATCTCCCCAACTAATCAAGTAAGTTGTCCCAGCAGGGTTAGAAGCCATGTTTGGATCGGTGAAATTAAAGTTACCTATAGAATTCCCACCACATTTACGAAATATAGTTGCGCCGTTATAAACAATACTTGAATAGTTACCATTATTGGTCATGGTTAAAAGTGCCTGAGGGGCAGCATTGTTGGTTACTACGACATTTACAGTTGCTGTATTCCCCCCACCCAAACTTAAGGTGGTAGTAAAATTTCCGTTGTTGTTATAATTTACGGTGTATGGCCCAATCTGGTTCCCATTATTCGGATTACCACCCTGAAAAGTCCAATTATAATTGGTGTTATTATTGGTTCCTGTTGAAGTATTGGTATAAGTTACAGCATTACCCTGACAAATCGTAATAGTTCCGTTAACAGCGACGGGACTCGTCGTAAAACTAGCCTGACCATAAACATGACCTAAAGAAATAAACAGAAGTAAACAAAGTAATTTAACTAACTGCCGGTACTTTTTTCTCACTCGTAATTTTAATAGTTAAGTAGTAGCAAATATAATGAATATCTACCTAACTAATTACAAAAATAAAGGTTGCTATTTTTATTTAATAATTACATAAAAATAACAACAAAAGTCTAACGGGTGAATAGCATTTCACGAAACTTAGGCAATGGCCACAATTCATCTTCTACAAGCAACTCTAATTTATCTGCATGATAACGAATTTCATCGAAGTGAATCTTAACATTATCACAATATGCGATGGCTTTTTCTTCGGCATGGGCTATCTTATTTGCTAATTTTCTTTCCCCAAGCATCACATCAGAAGATTGCTTCATTAAATTAATGTGCTCACTTATTTTGGTTAACAACTCAAGTTGTGCTTTGGCTTGCCCTTTTCCTTCCTTTTCACCAAATACCTGCATTAATCCTTGCACGTTTTTTAAGAGTTTATTTTGATATTCTACCGCTGCAGGAATGAAATAATTTTGAACAATATCACCCATTAATCTCGATTCTATTTGAATTTTAAGGATGTAACTTTCAAATTCAATTTCTGTACGCGCCTCAAGTTCCCTAGGTGTAAGCACGCCCATATCGTCAAAAAGCTTAGCTACATTTTTCCCTTGCCAAATTTTTATGGCACGAGGGGTATCTTTAATATTTGTTAAACCACGTCCCTCGGCCTCTTTCATCCACTCTTCGCCGTAGCCATTTCCTTCAAAACGGATTTTCTTCGATGCGCTTATCAGCACTTGAAGTTCCTTAAGAATCGCCTCATCTTTCCCTTCTCCCTTTAACAAACGAGCATCAATAGATTTCTTAAAAATTTTCAACTGATTCGCAACGATCGTATTAACAACTATCATTGCAGAGGCACAATTAGCCGATGAACCAACCGCTCTAAATTCAAATTTATTACCCGTGAAAGCAAAAGGAGAGGTGCGATTTCGATCGGTATTATCAAGTAAAATTTGTGGGATTTTACCAATGTTCAACTTTAACTCCGTTTTATCTTGAGGGGTCATTTTTCCGGCCTTAATGTTTTTTTCTAAATCATCTAGTAAACCAGATAATTGCGTACCAATAAAGACAGAAATAATGGCTGGAGGCGCTTCGTTTGCCCCTAAGCGATGATCATTTCCAGCAGAAGCGATGGCTGCTCGCAATAAATCAGCATGATCATGAATTGCCTTAATGGTATTGACAAAGAACGTTAAAAACTGAAGGTTTGACTTTGGATTTTTTCCAGGCGCTAATAAATTGACACCAGTATCGGTACTTAGTGACCAATTGTTATGTTTACCGGAACCATTTACACCTTTAAAGGGCTTTTCATGCAGTAGAACCCTAAAATTATGCTTACGAGCCACCTTCTCCATTATGTCCATTAGCAATAAATTATGATCGTTGGCGAGATTACATTCTTCAAAAATGGGTGCACATTCAAACTGGTTTGGCGCCACCTCATTATGTCGAGTCGTTACTGGAATCCCAAGTTTTAAAGACTCCACTTCAAACTCGCGCATGTAGGCATTAACGCGCTCGGGAATCGAACCAAAATAATGGTCATCCAGTTGTTGTCCTTTTGCAGGAGCATGACCAAACAAAGCACGACCGGTCAATAATAAATCTGGACGAGCATTAAATAAGGCTTGATCTATCAAGAAATACTCTTGTTCCCAACCTAAAGTAGCGTTGACTTTAGAAACATTTTTATCAAAAAACTGACAAACTTCCACAGCCGCTTGATCAATCGTAGCAAGTGCGCGTATGAGCGGCATTTTAAAATCGAGGGATTCGCCCGTATAGGAAATAAAAATGGTTGGAATACATAAGGTTTTACCAATCACAAATGCTGGTGACGACGGATCCCAAGCGGTATATCCACGCGCTTCAAAGGTATTTCGTATCCCTCCATTCGGAAATGAAGAAGCATCTGGCTCTTGCTGTACTAATAAATCACCGTCAAAACGCTCAATGGCTTTACCTGGTCCAATGGGTTTAAAAAACGCATCATGCTTTTCAGCGGTTGAACCTGTTAGAGGCTGAAACCAGTGAGTATAATGGGTGGCTCCTTTTGAAATAGCCCAATCTTTCATGGCAGAGGCAACTTGATCTGCATTTTTCCGATCCAATCGAACACCATGATTCATCGAAGCCATCATAGATTTATAAGTATCCGAAGGCAAGTATTCGCGCATCATCTCAGCGTGAAAAACATTCATCCCAAATAAATCTGATAATTTTCCCTCGTAATCGATGTTTATCGGTTCACGATTCAAAACATCTTGATAAGCATTTAATCGTTTTGTTGCCATAATTTAATATTTTTTCACAAAATTAGGATTATTAATAGATGATATTGTAAAATAATTAACAATTTTTCAACAATACCCCCTAAATTTTAGGGGTGTTTATAAAAAGTACAAATAAAGTAAAATGAATAAAAGTTGCTAAAAGTAACTCTACACATTCACATTTTATGTCTACATTTATTCTTGAAACAAGAAATTAATGTCGTTTAGAGTACACTTTATTGAGTTATTGACAAAGCAATTACCGGGTGAAATTGCGCACATCCCCCTCCTCCCATCAGGAAGAAAAGTTTCTAGTGAAGTCCGTCACAAAGCAATAAATCCAATTCCATCTGCCGTTGCCATTCATATAGTTATTGAAGATACGAATGAGGTATCCATTATTTTAATCGAACGATCGAAATATAGCGGCGCTCACAGCGGGCAAATTGCATTTCCGGGTGGTAAAGTTGATAAAGAAGACCTTGATTTATTATCTACAGCAAGACGAGAATCGGAGGAGGAGATTGGACTTTCAATAAGCGTTGGCGAATATATCGGGAAACTTACCCCAGTATACATTCCTATTTCGAATTTTGATGTTTATCCTTTCGTAATTCTTCATGAAAAGCTACCAGCGCTCACAGCAAACGAACGAGAAGTTAAAGAAATAATCATCAGCTCTTTATCTACGTTCTCAAAACAAAACGCCATACAATACCGTGAAGTCGAGTTGGTCAAAGGAAATAAACCGACAACCGTGCCCGGTTTTACTATTGGGGACAATTGGTTGTGGGGAGCAAGCGCATTAATCGTAAACGAATTAGCTACAATATATAGAACCGCACACGATCGATTATCAAAGAATGGGAATTATGAGGATTAATTTACTTTTTCAATCGTAACATCGTCTGCACTATTAAATTATTAATCAAAAATCACTGCTTTTTTCTTTCGATTTTAATAATATCGATATTATTTCATTCAAAGAATATTAACGCAACTAACTACAACAGAGACACATTATATTTTAACAAATCTTGCACTCCACTGAGAACTACCGCTCTTCACTTGAACAATATAAAATCCAGGTTTCAGCGAGGAGGTATTTATAGTAGTTTCTTGTTCGTTCATTGTTTCTACGAGGTGAACTCTTCCACTCAAATCCGTTAAAATAACTTGCTTTGTTTCATTCATCGATTTGGCTAATTTAATAGTTAAATCAGCGCTAGTAGGATTAGGAAAAATGGTCAAGCCATCTTTTTGTTCCACTGACAAAATTTGTGAAAGGGAGGAATCCAAATGAACGGTAGTGGCAGTATTTGTACGAATAGCGTCATTGAAGTCAAAGTAAATATCGACGAAATTGTTAATTTCTGAAAGAAAAGGAAATGAGGCAGGATGTTTTAACCTAAATTTCACAAATCCATTCGAAGCAACTTGGTTGGTGGAACTATCTGGCAACATTATTTGATTAAATCTTAAGGTCATTACTTGTCCATTAAAGTTCACTTCAAGAGCTTGATGACTCATCGCTAAAAGTTCAAAGGAAGCTAAGTCTAAAAAGGAGGAGAGGGTATCAATAATAACTACATTATATGCGGTATCGTTTCCAACATTTTGAAAATGCACCGTATATTCTAACCAATCAGCACTCGATACATTGTAGAGTGTATCTTTATCGACCAACTTTAAGTTTGGATCGTAAGGACCAACGACCTGAATTTGACTTATAGAAACATTATCATTCGCAGTTAAGTCGCCTACAATCGGGGTAATTTGAACTTGAGATGCGAGAGGATAACCTATAGAAGTTCCAACAGGAATGTTAAATTGAATAAAAATATCACCTTGCTGACCGGGTTGTAAAACACCTAATTGCCACTGCACATTGTTGGCGATTTGAACAGTTGGTGCTGGTGAGGCAGCTAAAAAGTTAATACCTGCAGGAGGCGTGAATATCACTGTCGCATTTTGTGCGACCGTACCAACATTTTTGTAGGATAACATGTAAGCGAGAACGTATCCTGCTTTGGGAGCGGTCGTTGGAGTAAGCGTCACACGTAAATCGGGCATATTGGGGGTTGGAACAAGTCCGAAATGATTGAGTGAATCTACATTGCCCAAACCAACAAATATGGCATTTTGTAAAGGTGGCGTGCTAAGCGTATGATACAACGGAATATTTGGAATGTTCACCGCGTAAGTTCCCGCATTTGCATAAACTTCATAGAGCCCATTGTTTGCCGATAGTGCTTGATATGAACCATTCGTTACCTGTACCAAAACGTTTGGCAAACCTACTTCTGCAACATCCATTAAGGCATTATTATTTACATCTTGAAATACTTTTCCTGAAATAGCATTCGAATTTCCAGCGATTTTTATCATAAAGGATGCTGAAACAGATGAGGAAAGTCCAGCCATGTTCACATTACCAGAGGCAGAACCAGACAAATAAATATCATTACCGAAAAATGTTAATGAACTAGCAATTACAGATGAAGCAGATGACGAACCAGCAATAACAGAGGAAACCTGACCACTTGTGTCTATTTCAGCTAAATACGCCCTGAAATTCGAACCGCCGGATAATGGAACCGAGCCGAAAGTGATATTTCCAGTGTAAACACCTGTCAACAATAACTCACTATTACTTTTGCATTTCAAATCATAGCCCTGATCATTACCGTTACCACCAAATGATTTTGCCCATGAATAATTTCCATTGCTATTTATCTTAACCAGAATCGCGTTATCATTCGCACCATTCACTAAAGAAATTGGTCCAAAACTCGCTTGAGAATCGAAATTTCCTGTGAAATAAACACTACCAGTTGAGTCGGCAGATAAACCATAAATCTCTCCATTAAATGATGAGAGCGTATTAGACTGAAAAACACCCATTGCATCGAATTTGGCGATAAAGTGATTCTGTCCATTCATTGATTGGGCGGATCCATTAAATCCGATGTTTGCGGAAGTTGAAAAACCACCTATGTAAATATTACCGTTTACATCGACCGTATGCGTCCAAATAGAAACTCCGCCCGTTATACCAAAAGATTGCACTGGAATTCCTGCTAAATCTATTTCCAATAGAAATGCGTGACCATTCCCAACAGAATTAATGTTTGCGCCAGGAAAAATGAACGCACCATTGTAATTTCCCGAGAAAAACAAATTTCCATTTGAGCCTAGGCACAAGTCCATAGCGTAATCATTGGTAGTCCCTCCTCCTTTTTTAGCCATTAAAATCGCACCATTACTCGCATCTAATTTCACAATAAAAACATCTGATCCACCGCTGGAAACGAGAGTAAAAGCACCAACTGTCATTGTTTGTTGAAAGTGACCTACTACCCAGACCGCATTTACACCATCAAAAACAATTTTAGAGGAATAATCACTTCCCGCACCTCCAAAATGACTCACCCATAACAAGGCACCATTTGAAGCATATTTTTGCACCACAACGTCTTGAAGACCGTTGCTAGTAATAACAGAAGTGCCAATTTGATTATTAGCCCCAACAATTTGACCGCAAGTATAACTGTCGTTGAAAGGATCTACTGCCACGTCTATACCAAGTCCAGGGTTAGCAGCTATCCAATCACCAACCTGAGCATTAGCAACAATTATAGAAAATAAAAGAAAAAAGGAACTTAGTACTTTTTTAAACATAGCTTTAATTTTAATGTAAAGCTAACTAAAACTTGAGGGTAAACAAAACTTATGTAGAATCTCACCTCCTATTTATTAAGGACACATTTTATTATAATCTTCTACCGCTTCTTCGAACGTGCAGGTTTGATATTTTGGGTTGGAGAAATATTCTGTTTTATAAGGCTCACATTCAAACATATATTCTCTAATCGCCTTTAATGCTTTAATCCCTTTAAGTCCCGAAACTTCATAAACAGTACCATTCGGTAATTTTACGTGTCGCATGTATAAACCTTCAGTGGTTTCTTTCATTACACCTTGGCTGTTGTACGATCCATCAAAATTCTCTTTTAATTTAAAACTGGTTGTGACATCATCAAATACATCCACCGTAACTTTACCTTTAACCATTCTTTTTCCATACCTGTAATATCCATCGGATTTATTAAGATTTAAAGGCATCCTTAAATACAAAGCGCCATCTTGACATAGTCGCTGAATTTCAGGAATTTCTTGTTTCTTTAATCGAATTGATTCATTTTGATTGTTGATATACTCAAAATCAATCATTTTTCCTTGCGCATTGGTATTAAAAAAATTAATTTGACGACACGGAATTGAATCTTTACTAGTCGTGATAAAATAGTTCTGAGAAAAACAAACAGAACTGCTTAATCCGATTAACAATATTGAAGATGCGAAAATTATTAGATTACATTTCATTTTTTACTATTTCGTTCAAAATTATATTTATTATTTTCTATACATAGGATCTTTTCAATTTAAATTCCAAAAAGGTTTCCGACTATGTTAGGCAAAGATGAATAAATTGAAATTTTATTTCTCTTAGCATTCTTTATTTACCTTTGAAGACAACATAAATCTCACCTATGGAGCGACGTAACGTTTTGCGCTTATTTTTAGCTTCTTCGGTAGGTGCTGCCATATCGCCTAATTTTGTTTTTGGAAAAATCCCTTTCCGGCAAAATATAGATTTCTCTCGATTTGATTTTGGTGCGGATTTTAGTTGGGGAGTAGCCACCTCTGCCTTTCAAATTGAAGGGGCGCATGATCTAGACGGAAAATCGGCTTCCATTTGGGATACCTTTTCCCACGAGAAAGGGAATATTAAAACAGGCGAAAATGGCGACGTGGCCTGTGATTTTTACCATTCGTATGAGCAAGATTTGGATCTACTGAAGTCCTTAAATATGACCGTTTTTCGTTTCAGTATTGCATGGTGTCGCGTTTTACCAAATGGAACTGGTGAGCCCAATCAAAAAGGCATTGATTTTTACCATCGGGTAATCGATGCCTGCCTAGAAAGAGGTCTCGAGCCATGGCTTACTTTATATCATTGGGATCTTCCACAAGTACTTCAAGATCAAGGAGGATGGAAGAATCGAGATTCCTTGGCTTGGTTTAGTGAATATGCAGAATTAGTGAGTAAAAATTTTGGCAATAAAGTAAAAAATTGGATGGTTTTTAATGAACCCTCAGCCTTTACTGCGCTTGGTTATCTAATTGGTTATCATGCCCCAGGATTAAAAGGATTCAAGAATTTTTTACCGACCGTTCATCACGTATGCCTGGCGCAAGCGGAAGGCGGAAGAATTATCCGTAAAAATGTTCCTGCGGCTCAAATTGGCACCACTTACTCGTGTGCGCACGTTGATTACTACACCAGTGAAAAACACGATAAGAAATCGGCAGAACGTTGGGATGTATTACTGAACCGCCTATTCATTGAACCCGCCTTGGGAATGGGCTACCCAACAGCTAGTTTTCCGATTTTAAAAAAACTCGATGCCTATATAAAGCCTGGGGATTTGGAAAAATTAAGCTTTGATTTTGATTTTATTGGCATTCAAAATTATACCCGCGAAGTTGTAAAAAAGATGGGCTTGATTCCGATCATGAAAGGACTGGAAATTAAACCCGAAAAACGAAATGTACAAGAAATTACAGCCATGGGCTGGGAAGTGTATCCGGAAGGAATTTATCAAATCATCAAACAATTTGCAGCTTACCCCGGGGTTAAAAAAATCATAGTAACGGAAAATGGCTGTGCTTTTCCCGATGAGCTTAGTTTAGGAAAGGTAAACGACCTAAAACGAATCGACTATTATCAGCGTTACTTAAAACAAGTATTACGGGCGAAGCAAGAAGGCGTCAATATTGGAGGCTATTTCTGTTGGACTTTATTAGACAACTTTGAATGGAGCGAAGGATTTTCTCCTCGTTTTGGTTTAGTACACGTAGATTTCAAAACACAAAAGCGCCTGATCAAAGAAAGTGGCTATTGGTTCAGAGACTTTTTGGGATAATTACCACACGCTCTAAATCCTAGCTATTTATGATCGAAGTAATAAATGGATTAAATTTTAATTGCTCTTGTCATTTCGCGTTTACCTGGAGGACCAGGAGGTGACTCAAGAATAAATCCAATCGCTTTTAAGTCGCGCTTAAATTGACCTTGGGCACAATAGGTAACCAAAGCGCCTCCTGAATTTAAGGATTGGTATATTTTCTCTAAAATGGTGATGTCCCACATTTCTGCTTGTACACGTGGACCAAAAGCATCAAAATAGATAAGATCAATAGATTCAACAGCTATAAAATCTTGAATTTTCACCTCCCTTTTTTGAATCGAAAAATGAGTAGATAACTGATTATCTATTTCCCAATCACAGCGAATCAGCGCTTCGTAAATCTTTTCGGAATTTTGACCAATATGAAGAGGATAATCCAATTGAAAACAAAGCGCTGGACGTAAAGGCTTTGCTTCAATTCCGATATAATGAATCGATTGATTATTCATTTCGGCCCAACTAGCACTCAGTAAGGCGTTCAATCCTGTGCCGAAACCAACCTCGAGTATACGAATCGTTCCTTTTTTTTCCACTAAATCGAGGCCATTTTGGATAAATATATGGCGTGATTCCTGAACTGCACCATTGGATGAATGATAGGTTTCATTTAATTCAGGGAGAAAAATGGTTTTTGAACCGTCCCCTGTAACAAGAATTTCATGGTTAATCATTCGTTGATTTTTCGCGCAATCATCAATCCATCACGAATCGGGAATAATACCTCTTCCACTCGATTATCTTGGTGAACCAGCTGGTTGTATTCTCTTAGTAACAGGGTGTCTTTGTCATGCTGGGACGGATCAATTACTTTTCCAGACCACAACACGTTATCAGCGATGATGTACCCACCAACTTTTACCATAGGAAATACCAAGTGATAATAATTGATGTAATTGTGCTTATCGGCATCAATAAAGACAATGTCCCACTTTTCATTTAAAGCAGGAATTAGTTCCATTGCATCTCCAATTAGGTAGTCAATTTGCTTCGCATAGGTAGATTCAGCAAAATAGCCCCTCACTCTTGCTGCTAATTCTTCGTTGATATCAATCGTTACTAATTTTCCATTAGGCGTCAATCCTTCCGCTAAACAGATTGCCGAATAACCTGTGTAGGTTCCAATTTCCAAGATTCTATCAGGTCGAATCATTTTTGAAAACATGCTCAATACACGTCCTTGAAAATGACCGCTCAACATGCGCGGCTGAAGCACTTCCAAATGCGTTTCACGATTAATCTTCTTTAACAAGTCACTTTCATTTGCAGTATGCTCGCAAACGTATTTATCCAAAAGGGGATCGATGAATTCCATGCCTAAATTTTATACAAAAGTATTGAATTTGTTTCTTTAACTGATATAATGATTGTAGTTCCCGAATTACCCGAAATTTTCTAACTTTGTATGAATAAGTAAAAAGCAATGACCGTATCTGAAATAAGGCAGCAATTTTTTGATTTTTTTGAAAGTAAAGGACATAAAATTGTTCCTTCAGCGCCCATGGTTGTGAAAAATGACCCAACCTTGATGTTTACCAATGCAGGAATGAATCAGTTCAAAGATTTTTTCTTGGGGTACCAAGTAGCAAGCGAAAAGCGAGTTGCTAATTCACAAAAATGTTTGCGCGTCTCTGGAAAGCACAATGACTTAGAAGAAGTGGGGGTGGATACCTACCACCATACCATGTTTGAGATGTTGGGGAATTGGTCGTTTGGAGATTATTTCAAAGAAGAAGCCATTTCTTGGGCTTGGGAATTATTAACGGAAGTATATAAAATTCCAAAAGATCAACTATATGTTACCGTTTTCGAAGGTGATGCCTCCGATAATGTACCGCGCGATGAAGAAAGTTATTCCATTTGGAAAAAATTTATTGCGGAAGACCGAATTATTTTGGCCTCTAAAAAAGACAATTTTTGGGAAATGGGCGATACTGGACCTTGTGGTCCGTGTACCGAAATTCACGTGGATTTGCGCGATGAAGCCGATAAAAAGAAAATACCTGGTCGCGATTTGGTAAATAATGACCATCCACAAGTGATTGAAATTTGGAATAATGTTTTCATGCAATTTAATCGGAAATCCGATAGTTCCCTGGAAAACCTTCCTGCTACGCACGTTGATACCGGAATGGGATTGGAGCGCTTAGCGATGGCACTTCAAGGAAAACAATCCAACTACGATACTGATTTATTTCAAACATTGATTCAACACATGGTTAAGGTTTCTGGAATTTCCTATGGAAAATCGGAAGAAACGGATATTGCCTTACGCGTTATCGCAGACCATGTGCGAACCATCGCTTTTTCAATTGCCGACGGACAACTTCCGGCAAACAATGGGGCTGGGTATGTTATCCGAAGAATTTTGCGAAGAGCAGTGCGTTACGGCTACCAAACATTGGGATTAAAGGAATCTTTTTTGAGTGACTTATCGCTCGTATTATGCAAATTAATGGGAGATCCTTACCAAGAATTGATCGCGCAAAAAGACATCATTTCTAAAGTAATTCGCGAAGAAGAAAATAGTTTTTTCAGAACACTAGAGCTCGGTATTAAAAGAATGGAGCTACTCATGAACGAATGTAAAGCACAAAACCAGCCGATAATAGCTGGGAATGCCGTTTTTGAATTGTACGACACCTATGGTTTTCCCGTCGATTTAACCTCGTTAATTGCACGAGAAAATGGCTTAAGCATAGACGAGCAAGCATTTGATAAAGAACTTCAAATACAAAAAGATAGATCGCGTGCAGCAACAGCTGTAGAAACGGCTGATTGGGTTCAGCTTAATCCCGACGAAACAACCGAATTTATTGGTTATGACCATACAAGTGCTGAAGTCCGAATTATCAAGTATCGGAAAGTTTCTCAAAAGCAAAAAGACTTTTTTCAATTAGTATTGAATCAAACACCATTCTATCCGGAAGGAGGTGGCCAAGTGGGAGATAAAGGAATACTTCGCAATGAAACTTCCACCATTACCATCTTTGACACGAAAAAAGAAAATAATTTAATTATCCATTTAACGGAAAAAATTCCAGTTGAATTGGGTGGCGAATTTACAGCTCAGATTGATGTCGATAAACGCAATTTAAGTGCTGACAATCATTCCGCTACGCATTTATTACATCACGCTTTACGTTCGGTACTGGGGAATCATGTGGAGCAAAAAGGTTCACTCGTAAATCCTGATTATTTACGCTTCGACTTCTCTCATTTTGCCAAAATAACAGACGAGGAATTAGCATCAATAGAAGCAATGGTTACAAAGGCAATTCATTCAAATATCCCCTTGGAAGAACGCCGCGCTGTACCCATTGAGGAAGCAAAAAAGTTGGGTGCTATGGCTTTGTTCGGCGAAAAGTACGGGGATTCTGTTCGAGTTATCAAATTTGGAGATTCAGTAGAATTATGTGGTGGAATTCACGTTCCATCAACCGGAAAAATTGGTCTATTCAAAATCACTTCCGAAGCCGCAGTGGCAGCTGGCATTCGCAGAATTGAAGCGATTACAGGTCCTAGTGCTGAACGATATTTCAAAGAAAAAGCAGCGACTTTAGACCAGCTAAGTGCCTTGTTAAAGAATCCTCAAAACATTCAAAAGTCATTGCTTGATTTAATCGAGAAGAACAATGAGTTAACGAAGTCATTAGAACAATTTCAGCGCGAAAAAAGCAAGGCAATAAAAGCGGTGCTTTCCACAAAAATTAGTACAGAAAATGGCATTCAATTTTTAGGTGAAATCGTAGATTTAGATAGTGATTCAGTGAAAGATATTTTATTTCAATTAAAAAGTGAAACGGATAATTTCGTAGGGGTAATTGGCAATAAAGATGGTGCAAAATGCACCTTAAGCTTAATCATTTCGGAAAATTTAGTGAAGGATAAAGGCTGGGATGCTTCGAAGTTAATACGATCAGCAGCTCAGCACATTCAAGGTGGTGGTGGCGGACAAAACTTTTTTGCAACAGCTGGCGGAAAACTACCAAGTGGACTTTCATTAGCCATCTCAGAAATTAAGTTACTTTTAGCTCAATAAAAGCGTTGTCGATGCTAAAAATTTCAGTTGCCATTTGTACCTATAACCGGGAGAAATACCTTCCGCAATTATTTGCATCAATCGAAAAACAAACATTAGCACTAGATCGATTTGAGGTGGTACTTGTCAATAACAATTCACCCGGAAATACAGCTGAACTTTTTCAAGAATTTCAACGCAAAAACCCCACCTTACAAACGCGCTATTGCGAAGAAATGAATCAAGGACTTTCATTCTCAAGAAACCATGCCATTCAGCAAGCTAACTTTGAATTAATTACCTTTTTGGATGATGACGCATTCATAGATGAGCATTACCTTGCTGTGCTAGTAGATGAATTTTCAGCTTCGCCGGAGGTCATGGCTATTGGTGGAAAAATTCTATTGCATTATGAAGATTTGATTCCCAAATGGGAAAATCGCTTTTTGAATTCACTACTTGGTTATTTTAACAAAGGAGATGAAAAATTATTTTTTAAGTCAAATGATTACCCTCGTGGTTCTAACATGGCCTTTCGTACAAGTATTTTTGAGCAAGTTGGACTTTTTGATGTCAGTTTAGGAAGAATTGGTTCTTCCCTTAACGGCGGCGAAGAAAAAGATTTATTCAATAAACTATATAAACAAGCTATGAAAGTAGTTTATCTACCCAATGCACTTGTTTATCATTCCGTTCCAGTGGAAAGAACACTCACTTCTTTCATCAAAAAACAAGGGATAGGAACAGGTAAAAGCGAGCGAATTAGATCCACCAATGAAGGAACTTTATCCTACATCAAAAGACTTTTTATAGAACTAATGAAATGGGGAGCAAGTCTGCTTATTGCACTTTATTATTTATTTACCCTCCACTATCAGCGAGCAAAAATGATTCTTTTATTCCGTTATTGGGTAACCTTAGGGCTACTTTGTAAGTAAGTACACTTAAGTTATGCGTTTACTAGTGTGTGTTCAATCTTGGGTTAGAAATTTAGGCAATACTTTTGCCTCCTGTATTCGTATATTTCTTCAAACAAAATTCTCCCAACTACTCAAAGCAAAATTTACTCAGAAGGACATTTGTTTAATTCTTGGCAATGGCCCATCGCTCAAACAAAGCATAGAAAAACATTCAATAGATTCATTTCAAGCATATGATTTAATGGCAGTTAACCAATTTGCCAACACCGAATATTTCACGGCGCTCCAACCAAAGCTTTACATTTTAAATGCGGTAAGTTACTTTCAAACTGAAGAGAGCTTATCCCCTTTTTATCAAGAATTACGAAAAGAACTATTTGGCAACCTCCTTACCAACACAACTTGGGAAATGTATTTAATGGTTCCCTTTCGAGCAAAAAAATCAAGGCATTTTAAAGCTTTAATCGCTGGAAATCAAAATATAAAAGCGATTTACTTTAACCAAACTCCCGGTGAGGGATTTCAATTTTTCACCAATTTTGTTTACACAAGATCGTGGGCCATCCCCCGACCTCACAATGTATTGATTCCGGGTATCATGAATGCCATTTTCCTGAATTATAAAACAATAGCTATCGTAGGCGCTGATCATTCTTGGTTAGCAGAGATTTCAGTAAATGATAACAATGAAGCCCTTGTGCATCAGAAACATTACTACGACGAGCAAACATCACGACCTGAAAAAGTGCAAGACTACATCACTAGACCAAGGAAATTACACGAAATTCTTCATAAGTTCTATTTGTCATTTAAAGGTTATTGGGACATCTTGAAATTCAGTAAAAAAAGAAATGTGAGTATCTATAATTGCAGTGAAGTATCGATGATTGATGCTTTTGAGCGTAAATCGTTATCGGAACTTCAGAAAAGTCAATCATAGCGATTGCATAGGATTTAATATATTTGTATAAATAGCAGTATGAAAGATAAAGCAGTACTAATAACAGGTGGAACGGGGTCATTAGGAAAAGCTCTTACGAAACATTTACTTACCCAACATCCTGATATCAGCAGGTTGGTTATTTTTTCGCGAGATGAACAGAAGCAATTTGAAATGGAACAAGAGTTTCCTGTCAAAAAATACCCGCAACTTCGCTATTTTATTGGCGATGTAAGAGATTATGAGCGCTTAGAAAGGGCTTTCTCGGGGATTGATTACGTTATTCACGCGGCAGCAATGAAACACGTTCATATTGCAGAATACAATCCAGATGAATGTGTGAAGACCAATGTCGGTGGTGCTGAAAATGTTATTAAAGCTGCATTAAAAACGAATGTGTCGCATGTAGTTGCGCTTTCAACCGATAAAGCATGTGCACCCATCAATCTTTACGGAGCAACTAAATTAACCTCCGATAAATTATTTGTAGCCGCTAATAACATCAAAGGAAAACGAGACATTAAATTCTCCGTTGTTCGCTACGGTAATGTAATGGGATCAAATGGTTCTGTTATTCCTTTCTTTTTAAAGCGAAAAGAAATTGACAACGTCCTCCCAATTACCGTTGAATCAATGACACGGTTTAATATTTCCCTTCAAGGAGGTGTTGATATGGTCATGCATGCCTTACAAACGGCCTGGGGTGGAGAAATATTTGTCCCAAAAATTCCTTCTTACCGTATCATGGATGTGGCAGAAGCTATTGGTCCCAATTGCGAAAAGAAAGTGATTGGAATTCGCCCTGGTGAAAAGATTCATGAAGAAATGATCAGTGCATCTGATTCTTTTTTCACCTATGATTTAGGGAAATATTACGTCATTATTCCACAATCAACGATTTGGAACTTGAATGAGTTTGTATTGAAATTCAATGCTATAAAAGTAAAAGAAGGATTCTCCTACAATTCACTTGATAATGAACAAATGGAAAATGTGGAGAGTTTACGTGAGTTAATTCGCGAACACATTGACCCAAATTTTAAGGCGTAACACCTTTACTTTTATGAAAAAATCGCCCTATTACATTATTGAAGTTGCCAATACGCATGGCGGAAATCGTCCATATTTAGATGAGCTGATTGCACAATTCAGTGACCTCACTGGGAACTTTGGGATAAAATTTCAAGCATTTTCCCCAGATACCATTGCCACAAAAGACTTTGAATGGTATCCTGTCTACCAAGAATTATACTTTTCCCCAAACGATTGGAAGGAAATTATTAGCGAGGCAAAAAAAAGCAAAGATGTTTGGCTGGATTTATTTGACGCGTATGGCGTACAAATTCTCAATGAAAACATTGACAAAATAAAAGGAATAAAATTTCAAAGTTCCGTCTTACAGAATCAAGAAGTTTTTGATCTCCTCGCTTCTACCAATTTGCAAGAGAAAATTATCATTTTAAACATTGCAGCTCAATCAATAGAAGCTATTGAAGCGATAATAGATAAGGTGAATAATAATTTGAGACCACAAAAAATAATGTTGGAAATTGGTTTTCAATCCTACCCTACCTTATTGGAAGACAGTGGATTGAATAAAATCGCCATCCTGAAAAAACATTTTAGTAACGAAATCGTATTTGCAGACCATACAGAAGGAAAGTCAAACGATGCGCTAACTTTACCCTTAATTGCTGTGTTAAATGGCGTTGATGCTATTGAAAAACATGTCATGCTTGACGATCGCGAGACAAAGTACGATCACTTTTCATCCATAACGAAAAAACAATTCGATGAGTTGGTCGCCAACGTTGAAAATTACACTGCCTTAGCCGATAAAGAGTTCATCAATGCACGAGAAATTGACTACCTGCAAAAAAGTCAAATGAAACCTTTAACAAAAAATTCCTTAGTGGCAGGCGACTTAATCAGCAGTGCGAGTGATTTAATTTTCAGACGATCAGGGAAAGATGGTTTAACATTTAATGAAGTACTCCAACTACAAGCGGAGAAGAAAATACTAAGTTCCGATATTCAAGCGGGTCAAACCATTAATAAATCAGACTTTAAGGAAGCCAAAATTGCAAGCATTATAGCGTGTCGACTAAAATCATCGCGCCTTAAAGAAAAAGCACTTTTACCAATTGGAAATTTACCTTCGGTAGAATATTGTATAAAAAGTGCCTTGAAATTCAAAGACGTTCACCACACCATTCTTGCTAGCTCGACAAATTCGCAAGACGATGAGCTAAAAAATCACACCTATCATCCCGATGTCCTATTTTTTCAAGGAGATCCGGAAGATGTAATTGCACGTTATTTAAAGATTTGTGATGAATTGGACATTGATGTAATCGTTAGAATCACCGCCGACATGCCATACGTAGATGCGGAGATTTGCCGAATATTACTGGCATCGCATTTCGAAAAGGGCGCTGATTATACCACAGGAAAAAGCGCGGCAATAGGCTGCAACCTTGAAATCATCAACGTTTCCGCTCTTCGAAAAATCAAAGCCTATTTTACATCAGCTGATTATTCAGAATACATGACATGGTATTTTCAGAACAATCCTGAATTTTTCAAATTAAACACGGTTGAATTACCTGCACATTTAGTGCGAGATTATCGCCTAACATTAGATTATGAAGAAGATTTAATCCTCTTTAATAAAATCCATGAGCATTTTATAGCAAACGATAAAAAAGAGTACGAACTAAGTGACATTCTAACATTTTTAGATGCTAATCCTGAAATTGCGGCGATAAACAAAGATTGTCAGTTGAAATACAAAACAGACCAAGCACTCATTCAGCTACTAAACGAAAAGACCAAGATGAAATGAGTAAAAACATATTGTTATTTACTGATTCCCTTTCACTTCCCAGGTCACAACCTGAAAACTGCTCCTTTTCTAATACATGGCCCGAATTATTGCGAAAAAATGATTGCTCAGTATGTCAAATAGCGATTGGAGGCGCCACATCAACAGAATTACTCAAGCAAACTTTTTATTTTCAATCGCCCAAAAGTGAATTTGACTATGTGATTATCCAAAGCGGCATAGTAGATTGCACACCAAGATTTGCAGGGAAAAACGAATTGAAAATAATAAAATCCATTCCATTCCTCGGCAAGTACTTACTGCAAGCCATGAATAAACAATGGGTCAGAAATCTTCGACATATTACGTATGTAAAACCTTCGAAGTTTAAAAAGAACATGCAACAATTCATCGACCTATTTCCAACATCAAAGGTCCTATTCTTAACCATACTTCCCGCAAACAGTGAGTATGAGAATAAAGTCGGTGGTATCACGAAGCGAATAGCACAATACAATTCCATATTGCAAGAAACTGGAAGAGCAATCGATTTAAACGGAATTGAATCAAGTGGAGTCATGTCGGATTTTCATCATCTAAATGAAAAAGGCCATGCCTATGTCTTGCAATGTATACTTCAAAAATTGAATGGACATGGCGAGCTATAACTGTTTACACAAGCAAGAAATTACAACGGGAGAATATACTATTGTTCCCATTCGATATGAAGATCGTTTGGCTATAATGAAATGGAGAAATGAACAAATGTATCATTTGCGGCAAGAAAAAATACTCACCGAAAACGACCAAGAAGCGTACTTTCAAAACATCATTCTTCCATCCTACAAAGAAAAGACACCTGCCCAGATCTTGTTTTCATTTCTACAAAACGAAAAATGTATTGGCTATGGCGGATTAGTCCATATTAATTGGCAAAGCAACCAAGCGGAAGTGTCGTTTATCATGGCAAGCGAATTGGAGGCCGACAATTTTGAAACAAACTGGGTTAACTTCCTCCATTTGTTAGAAAAAGTAGCCTTTTCCGATTT
>JAIPAL010000034.1 GCA_021740085.1 Crocinitomicaceae bacterium | reverse complement strand
TGATCAGATGTAATTATTAATTTGATACCGGCATCCGCGATCTTATTAATAATATCTAATAATGGTGAATGTTCTAACCATGAAACAGTAATAGAACGATAAGCTGCTTCATCGGAAGCTAACTCTCTTATCACTTCCATCTCTGTCCGAGCATGCGAAAGCATATCAACAAAATTGTAGACAATAAAATTAGCATCGTTGTCTTTAATTTGATTGAATTGATCATTAAGTTTTTTACCTGCTTCTAAGTTGGTGATTTTGGTATAACTCCATTTAATGTCTTTCCCCAATCGCTTCAAATTCGTCTCTAAAAGTTCTTTTTCAAACATATTTTTCCCACCTTCATCTTCCTCACTTCTCCAAAATTGCGGAAATTTCTTTTCGATTTCACTCGGAAGTAAGCCGGAGAAAAAAGCATTTCGTGCATAATGAGTAGCAGTTGGAAGGATGGTAAAAATAATTTTTTCTTCTTCTTTTTTAAAGTACTTAGAAAAGATGGGTTCAACCATTTTCCATTGATCATACCTTAAATTATCGATTACAAGTACAGCTATCTTTTCTTTACCTAAAAGCGGACTAATGTCATTTTTGATGGCATTAAATAACATGTCTGGTGCCTTTTCGGTACCATTTAACCAGTCTAAATAATTATCTTCTATAAAATCAGAAAAAAGTTTGTTCGCCTCTTTCTTTTGCAGCTCAAGAATTTCGCGCATTCCAGAATCTTCGATTTGTTCTAATTCTAGTTCCCAATAAACAATTTTAGAATACATTTCCATCCATTCTTTAGCATCCATTCTAGCATTTAAAGCCATCGCCAACTGCCTAAATTCTTGCTGATAGGATGAATTTGTTTTATCACTAATCAATTTATTAGTTTCTAAAATCTTCTTTAGACATAATAATAATTGATTTGGTTTTACCGGTTTTATTAGATAATCCGCTATTTTACTACCAATCGCCTCTTCCATGATGTATTCTTCTTCACTTTTGGTGATCATCACGATTGGCACTAAAGGAATCTTTTCTTTTATCCTTGAAAGTGTTTCCAAGCCAGAAATACCTGGCATATTTTCATCCAAGAAAATAATGTCGTAATTGCTTTCCATTGCTTTATCGATAGCATCAGAGCCGTTTGTGACTGTTTCTACACGGTACCCTTTTTCTTCTAAAAATAGAATATGCGGTTTTAATAATTCAATTTCATCGTCTGCCCAAAGAATTTTACATTGCATATGGCTAATTTTTAAGTAGTTTTGGTTTAGAAAATAAAAGTAAGCAATTGCGACCAAAACGAATAATAAACAACAAAAAGAAAATCATTAACGATCCCGTTTATGGTTTTATAGCTATTACTGACGACCTAATATTCGATGTTTTAGAGCATCCTTATATGCAAAGATTGCGAAGGATAATGCAATTAGGACTTAGTCATTTAGTTTATCCAGGTGCCCTTCACACTCGTTTTCATCATGTACTAGGTGCTATGCATTTAATGTCTTTAGCCGTTGCGACTATTCGTAGAAAGGGACATGAAATTACGGTTGAGGAGGAGCGTGCCGCTTTATTAGCAATTCTTTTGCACGATATTGGACATGGTCCATTTAGCCATGCCTTGGAATATGATATTGTTTCTGGTGTTAGCCATGAAGATATTTCAGGTTATTTCATTGAGCGATTAACAGCAGAATTTGGTGATGATTTGAAGAAAGCGCATTCAATTTTCAAGAATCAATACGCAAAGCCATTTTTGTATCAATTAGTTTCAAGTCAGCTAGATATGGATCGCTTAGATTACTTGAACAGGGATAGTTTTTATAGTGGAGTGAGCGAAGGGATAATTGGTACAGACCGCTTAATTGAAATGTTAAATGTCCACGAAGGTTTTCTTGTGCTGGAAGAAAAAGCAATTTACTCTATTGAGAAATTTATTGTTGCTCGCCGTTTGATGTATTGGCAGGTATATCTGCATAAAACGGTAGTGGTGGCAGAAAACATGCTTATTCAAACTTTACGTAGAGCAAAGTTCTTAATGAAAAATGGTCAAAATATTTTTTGTAGCCCTTCTTTAAAATTCTTTTTGGAAAGGGATATAACAAAAGTAGATTTTGAAAAGAATGAGGCGGTTTTGGATTCTTTTTCTCGTTTAGATGACTATGACATTTGGAGTGCGATTAAGGTTTGGCAAGAAGAGGAAGATTTTATTTTAGCGAAATTGTCTAAGGGTTTAGTTAATCGTCGTTTATTCAAAATTGAAATAAGTAAAACGCCTTTTAGCGAAGAACGCATAAGCTATGAAAAGCAATTATGCGCAACCACTTTTGGATTGGATTTAGAAGATGTCGGCTATTTTGTTTACCAGGATGTGCTTATAAATAAAGCGTATAATCAAGATAAACAAAATATTAATCTGCTAATGAAAAATGGTCAGATTGTCGATCTGGGGGAGGCGTCTGATAATTTAAATATTTCGGCACTTGCTCAACCCGTAGAAAAGTATTTTCTGTGTTATCCGCTTAGTTAAAAACTTATTGCCGACTCAGTTTTCCTTCTTTCCAATCACTAATTAATTTAGCCCAAGAATAGGGGTTGAGTAAATTGTTGACGGGCAACTGACCGTTTGTGTAAAGTTTCGTGTTGCGTTGGTTCTGACTATATCCATATGCTAAGGAAGCATCAGTATCAATTCTTGCCGCAACGAATGCTAATGATTCTCCCGATAACTCTCGTTGCGCCTTTCGCATCGCATCGTCATAGGGTTTCATGTTTACAAAATAACGTGCGAATTGATCTTTTGAAGGCCAAGGATATACGGTTATTTCAGGTAGATTATTCACATCTTTTGTGAGCATGTGAATGATGCTGTATCGATCATCTTTTAATGTGTCTGGGACTATATAGGATGATGTGTTGTATCCCGGACTTGAAAAAAATAGGGTGTCGCCTGGAAAAGAAACTAAGGAGAAAAAACCGTAATAATCAGCAATTACACCTCTTCGAATGGATTTGTCATACACAGTGACATAAGGTATCGGAACTAAGTCTATTTCCGAAACTACGACTCCTGAAAGCTGAGTCATTGAACTTGTATCAATAATATGCCGTTGAGCTGAAATTATTACAAGTTGCAATACAAATAGAAGCGTTATGTATCCTTTAGTTTTCATATACTATACAAGATTAATAATAATTATCGCTAACTGAAAATATTTTAGAACTTATTAGACTCCGTCAAAAAAAAAGCGTGATTGAAAAAGAGAAAATGCTAGAAATTAAAAAATAAATAACGGTTTCAATAATTATCTATCCCCGCCTCAATTGGTCGAAAATTTAATAACATAATTGCTATGTTTTAATTGCTAAAAACCATCTTTTTTATGTACTTTTGCAAGAATTTATTTTATAATAGATTCCATATGTCATTAGATAATTTACATAAAATAACGGAAGGACTCACCTATGATGATGTCTTATTGGTTCCTTCTTATTCTGAAGTGCTTCCACGAGATGTCAAGTTGGAAAGTAAATTCTCACGAAATATTACCATTAAATCACCGATCCTTTCTTCAGCAATGGACACGGTTACGGAATATAAATTAGCCATTGCCATTGCCCAACAAGGAGGAATTGGTGTGATTCATAAAAATATGTCTATCGCTGATCAAGCTATGCATGTACGTAAAGTAAAGCGTTCAGAGAGTGGAATGATAATCGATCCAATTACCTTGTTGTCCTCCGCCTTAGTGAAAGATGCGCTCGCAATTATGCGAGAATATGGTATAGGTGGAATTCCAATTGTTGATGAAAATCGATATTTGAAAGGTATATTGACCAATAGAGATTTGCGATTTGAGAAAAACTTGGAACGTCCAATTGTTGAAGTGATGACCTCTGAAAATATTATTACTACGGTGGATGGAACCGATTTATCAACTGCAGAAGATATCTTGCAAGAAAATAGAATTGAAAAATTACCCGTTGTTGACGATCAAAATAAATTAATAGGTTTAATTACTTACAGAGATATTATTAAAGTGCGTGAGCATCCCATTTCTTGTAAGGATAATTTGGGGAGGTTAAGAGTCGCTGCTGCAGTTGGTGTTACTTATGATACTATGGAGCGTGTTGATGCACTGGTTGAAGCAGGTGTTGATGCAATTGTTGTCGATACCGCACATGGACACACCAAAGGTGTTGTGGAACAATTGAAATTAATTAAGGGAAAATACGATTCAGTTGACGTGATTGTTGGAAATGTGGCTACCGCTGAGGCGGCAAAGTTTTTAGTAGAGGCAGGCGCTGATGGCATAAAAGTGGGTATTGGTCCTGGTTCAATTTGTACCACTCGTATTATTGCGGGTGTTGGTGTCCCACAGCTTACTGCGGTAAATGAAGTAGCCAAGGCGATTCTGGGATCGGGAGTTCCTGTAATTGCTGATGGTGGAATCCGATATACGGGCGATATTGTTAAAGCGATTGCTGCTGGAGCAGACAGTGTAATGTTAGGATCTATGTTTGCTGGTGTTGAAGAATCACCAGGAGAAACCATTATATACGAAGGTAGAAAATTTAAATCTTACCGCGGAATGGGATCAATTGAAGCCATGCAATTGGGGTCCAAAGACCGTTATTTTCAGGATGCTGAAGATGATATAAAAAAATTAGTGCCTGAAGGGATTTCTGGCCGTGTGCCTTACAAAGGAAATATGGCGGAAGTGATGTATCAAATTATTGGCGGTTTGCGCGCCGGAATGGGGTATTGTGGTGCCGCTACTATTGACAAGTTAAAAGGGGCAGCTTTTGTCCGTATCACCACGGCTGGTATGCGTGAATCACATCCTCACGATGTTATGATTACACGTGAAGCACCAAATTATAGTATTAAATAACTAAATAAAATTATCAACATGAAAACATTATTTGTATCGATTGCTTTAGTATTTACATCGTTATCCTTCGCTCAAAAAGAGCCAATCATCATGACAATTGATGGGAAAGAGGTTACAAAATCTGAGTTCCTTACCATTTACCTTAAAAATAACCCAACTCCAAAGTACGATCAAGCATCTTTAGATGAATACATTGAGCTTTTTGAAAAATTTAAGTTGAAAGTAGCAGAAGCAGAAGCGTTGGGTTACGATACTATTCCTAAATTAATGAAGGAATTAGAAGGGTACAGAAAACAATTAGCGCTTCCTTATTTGATTGACTCCGCTCAGAATCAAGTTTTAGTAAAAGAAGCGTATGAAAGATCTCGAGTTGAAGTAAGAGCTTCTCATATATTAATACGTATGGATCCAAATGCTTTACCTGCAGATACATTAGTGGCTTACAATCGTTTGATTGGATTAAAAGCTAGGATCGACAAAGGCGAAGATTTCGCTTCTGTTGCCAAAATGAAAAATGGTTCTGAGGATCCTTCGGTTATGAATAATGGGGGAGATTTAGGATATTTTACTGCTTTTCAAATGGTGTATCCTTTTGAAGACAAAGCTTTCAATACAAATGTGGGGGAGGTATCTAATCCCTTCCGAACAAAATATGGCTATCATATTGTGAAAGTAACAGATAAACGTGCGGCAAGAGGAACTATTAAAGTAGCTCATTTAATGATTTCTACTGGCAAGGAGGCGAACCAAGAAGCCAAAGAAAATGCAGAAAAGAAAATCAATGAAATTTATCAAAAATTATTGGCAGGGGAGAAGTGGGACGAATTAGTAGGCTTGTTTTCAGAAGATCCAGGAACAGCAAAAAAAGGAGGGGAATTACCAGCATTCGGCACAGGGACAACACAGCGAATGGTTCCTTCTTTTGAAGATGCTGCTTATTTACTGAAAAAGGACGGAGATTTTAGTGCTCCTGTAAAAACAGATTACGGATTCCATATTATTAAGCGACTAGAGTGGACTGACGTTAAGCCTTTTGAAGCCATAAAGAAAGAAATTCAAGCGAAAGTTAATAAAGATGAGCGCTCAAAAAAGACGCAGGATTCTTTTGTTGCTAAATTGAAAGCTAGTTATGGCTACACGAACGCTGGATCTAAACCTTTAGCTTGGTTTGTTGCCAACTTAGATTCAAGTTACTTTGTGGGGGCATGGAATTACAATAAACTGAAATCGAATAAGGTTATTTTTACTTTAAACAAGAAAAAATTTACCCAGAAAAACTTTGCTGAATATTTACGTAAGAATTACCGAGGAATTAAAAAAGAAGCTTCTCAAAGGGTTATCGAAATTCAAGTAAAAAATTGGGAGAAAGCGGCAATTTTGGATTATGAAGAAAGCCTTCTTTCTGCTAAATATCCGGCATATAAAGCCTTAGTAAATGAGTACCATGACGGAATTCTCCTTTATGAAGTAATGTCAGATAAAGTTTGGAATAAAGCGGTGAAGGACACGAGTGGTTTGCGCATGTATTTTAATAAAAATCGTGAAAAATACCTGTGGCCGAATAGATTAGACGCAACGATTTATGAATGTCTGAATAATGATATTGCATCGAAAGTATATGGTATGCTTACTAATGACACTATTAATTCTAAACATGTTATTGAAGTAATTAACAAAAACACGGAGTTAAATTTAAAAGTTAAAATGAACAAATTTGATGTCAGTCAAACGCCATCTTTAAAGGATCGAAATTTGAATGTTGGATTGAATAATGCTTACGAGTTTGAAGGTAAATTTTATGTGGTGAAAGTGGCTGCTAATTTACCAGTAATGCAGAAAGAATTTCAAGAGGCAAAAGGCGCATCCACATCTGATTATCAAAATTATTTAGAACAGGAATGGTTAAAGGAATTAAGGATGAAACACCCAATTGTTGTTAATAAAAATGTTCTTTACGGTTTAGACAAGAAATGATAAAACAACTTTTTTTAGTAGCTCTATTACTTGCTTGTAGCGCTGATATTTTTGCACAAGGAAAGGTTGTAGATAAAATTATTGCTCAAGTGGGTGATAATATTATCTTGCTTTCTGACATTGAAAGTCAAAAAATACAAGCTGAACAGGCGGGTGTAGTGATTACGCCTATGATGGATTGTAATTTACTCGAGCAAATTATGTTCGAAGAGCTTTTTGTGAATCAAGCTAAATTAGATAGTATCATTATTTCTGATGAACAAGTTGATTCCGAAATGGAAAATCGAATTCGAGTGATTCAAAATAAAATGGGAAGTCGCGAGAAATTAGAATCTTTTTATGGTAAATCCATTTCAGATATTAAAGATGAGTTTAGAGGTGTTATTAAGGAAAAGTTACTTGCTCAAGAGATGCAACGTTCTATCACGGAGAATGTGAGCGTCACACCCAAAGAAGTTCAAGCCTATTTTAATTCACTAATTGCGGATAGTATCCCGTTTATTAATATGAAACTCAGCTTTCAGCAAATTGTGAATTATCCTCAAATAACAAAAGCAGATAAATTAATTGCGTATAATAAATTAAGTGAAATACGGAATGATATTGTGGTGAATGGAAAGTCGTTTGAAACGCAAGCTAGAATCAATTCTGATGATTATGGAAGTGCTCAATTAGGAGGAAAAATTGTCGGTACAAAAGGGATGATGGTGCCCCAATTTGAAGCAACGGTTTTTAAACTAAAACCTAATGAAGTTTCGGATATTATCGAAACAGATTTTGGATACCACATCATTAAATTGATAAGCAGAAAAGGCGATGATTATGTTTGTTTACATATTCTAAAAAGACCAGAATTTAATAATTCATCACTCGATTTGTCGGCTACTTTAATGGATTCTTGTTATGCTTTGCTCAAGCAAAATAAGATAACGTGGGATGATGCGGTAATAAAATTTTCTAATGACGCCCTGACAAAACAGAATCATGGCATTATAACGAATCCATACAATGGTGATCAAACTTGGAACATGGAGGATTTGAACGAAGTAGATCAACAAATCTATCTTTTAACAGATGCAATGGAAAAAGGTGATATCACTTCCCCAAATTTATATGCCGATTTATTCGAAAGAAAACAAGGTATTCGAATTGTGCGCTTAATGGGAAGGTATCCTCAACATAAAGCAAATTTAAATGACGATTACGCTTTAATTAAAGCGGCTGCCGAAAATGATAAAAAACAGAAAGCGTTAGATACTTGGCTCAAATCAAAAATTGGAAATGCGTATGTCAGAATTGATGAAGATTATGTGAATTGTAATTTTCGATTGGACTGGGGTGTAAAACAAAATTAAAAGTTAATAATATGTCGGATAAAGATAAGTTAGATCAATTTGTACAGCATATAAGTGCTTTAAAACAAGAGATTCATAAGGTTATTATTGGTCAAGATGAAGTAGTAGATCAAGTGTTGATTTCAATGTTTTCGCGTGGTCATTGTCTATTGGTGGGTGTGCCAGGTTTAGCAAAAACTTTATTGATCAATACAATCGCTCAATCGTTGGGCTTAGGGTTTAGTAGGATCCAATTCACACCGGATTTAATGCCCTCTGATATTATTGGTTCAGAAATATTGGATGAAACAAGGAATTTTAAATTTATCAAAGGTCCTCTATTTTCAAATATGATTTTAGCTGATGAAATTAACAGAACTCCTCCTAAAACTCAATCGGCTTTATTGGAAGCAATGCAAGAACGTCGTGTTACGGCTGCTGGGCATACGTTTCAGTTAGAAGCTCCATTTTTTGTTTTAGCTACGCAAAATCCAATCGAGCAGGAAGGAACTTATCCATTACCTGAAGCTCAATTAGATCGATTTATGTTTAATATCTGGGTCGATTATCCTTCATTTATCGAGGAGATGGCTATTGTTAAAACAACGACATCGGACAGTAGCAGTACCATTAATTCTGTCCTTTCGGGACAAGATATTATCGAATACCAAGATTTAATTCGACGGATTCCTGTGGCAGATAATGTCTTAGAATATGCAGTTAAATTAGTAGGAAGTACAAGGGTTAACAGCGATAACGCAACAGAAATTACTAAAAAGTATATCACTTGGGGCGCCGGTCCAAGGGCATCACAATATTTAATTATTGGAGCTAAATGTCACGCTGCAATGATGGGAAGGTATTCTCCGGATATTGATGATGTGAAGGCTGTCGCTAAACCAATTCTTCGTCACCGTTTGGTGAAAAATTATAAAGCAGAAGCAGAAGGCTTTAGCATGGATAGAATTATTGAAACCCTTCTTTAATATTTCGTTGCTACAATAATCATTAAAAGAGACATGTTAGTAGCAACATTTTCAAGCCTTTAGGCTATTAAATTAAAATTGTTGATAATAAAGATTTTTTCTAGTTGCAACTAAATGATTAATTTTTATTTTTAGCGTAAAATAAGTTATGTTCGACGACGACGAGGAAGACGATTTTTCTGAAAATAAGTTAAATGAGGATATCGAGTATTTCGAGGCACATCTGAATGGATCTTCAATAGGATTTTTGGATAGTGACCGTTTGGAAGCGCTGATCGATCATTTTTTAATTAATGGCCAATACGCAAAGGCAAGAGCCGCGTCTGAATTAGGTAATTATCATTTTACTTACAATCCTTTGTTTAATCTTAGATTAGCACAATCCATGAGTGGTTTGGGTTTATTAACGGACGCATTAGATATTCTCAATCAGATTGAAAAAACTACGCTGAATCATGTCGAGTTGCAATTAACAAAAGCAGCCATATTTAGTCAATTAAGAGATCCAAAAAATGCCATAAAGTATTTTAAATTGGCATTGGAGTTTTGTGAAATCGAGGACCGAGACGATGTGTATCTTGATATTGCCATGGAGTATCAGAATATGGGCGATTATAAAGAGGCATGTAAAGTATTAATGGAAGCGTTAAAAGTAAATCCTCAAAATGAAGCAGCTTTATACGAAATAGCATTCTGTTATGATCAATCGGGTAATTACGAAAAAGCAATCAAGTGTTATTCCAATTTTATTGATGAAAACCCATATTCGTTTACTGCATGGTATAATCTAGGAAATGCTTTCTCTAAATCAGAGAAGTATGAAAAAGCATTATGGGCATACGAATATTCTACCTTAATTAATCCGTCATTTGGTCCGGTTCACTTTAATATGGGAAATGCTTATTTGTCGCTGGATAAATACCATCAAGCAATTGAAAAATTCCAAACTTGTATAGCGTTAGACGGCGAGGATGCTATGGCACTTTGTTATATTGGAGAGGCACACGAGCAATTGAATGAGTTCGAATTGTCTCGTCATTATTATCAATTAAGCTTGGAATTAGCGCCAACCTTGCCGGAGGCTTGGCTAGGCTTGGGAATAATAGAAGATTTACAAGGTAATACCAAGGAAGGAATTGTTCTTATTCAAAAAGCTATGGATTTTGATCCAGAAAATGCCGCAATACATCATGTTTTAGCAGGTGCTTATGAAAAGATTAATTGTAATGATGAGGCTGATAAGTACTACCAGTCTTCTTTGGCAATTGATGCTGAAGATGAAGATTGCCTGACGGATTATATTGCATTTAAAGCCAAAAAATCCTCGAAGGATGCCATGCAATTTTTACGGACTTTTACAGCAAATCATTTAAATGCCATTTCAGCGGTTTTAGAGGTAAACTTAAATTGGATGATAGGCCAGAAAAAAGAGGCACTTGAATTGTTTACGAAGTGCTTGTCCGAGGATCAAGATAAAGCAAAACAATTATTTGAAATAAATCCTTCATTGCTAGATGATAAGGATTTTGTAACTTTGTTCCAAGATGAATGAATTAAATTTTACATTACCCTTTATACCGAGTCGTACCGACAAACCAAGGAATAAAGGAGTAACCATGATGATGGATAAAGGGCTGGGTTTACGTGAGACCGAAGACTTTATTGAAGCATCCGCACATTTAACTGATATCGTGAAATTTGGTTTCGGTACTTCCTATGTAACGAAAGATTTCGAAGCTAAAATAAATTTGTATAAATCGGCAGGTATTCGCCCGTATTTAGGTGGAACTTTATTTGAAGCCTTTTATGCACGTGGATGTTACGATGATTATTTGCGAGTTTTAGATAAATATAAATTGGATTTAGTCGAAATATCTGATGGTTCTATCATTATACCTCATAAAGAGAAATGTAAGATCATTAAACAGATGTCAAAATATAGAACCGTGTTGTCTGAAGTCGGTTCCAAAGATTCAGGCATTATGATTTCACCAGCAAAATGGGTGAATTCTATGAAGGCTGAGTTGGATGCAGGAAGTTGGAAAGTAATCGCTGAAGGCAGAGAAGCGGGTAACGTAGGAGTTTTTCGTCCGAATGGGACCGCACATACCATGTTGATTAATCGAATTGTCGCTAAAGTTGCTCCTGAAAGTATCCTGTGGGAAGCTCCTCAGAAAAATCAACAGGTTTGGTTCATTAAGTTGTTTGGTGCCGAGGTTAACCTAGGAAACATTGCCCCCAATGATATAATTCCTTTGGAATGCTTACGATTGGGTTTACGTGGGGATACATTTTTTGACTTTCTCCCTTCTGATTATGCCGATCGCTTGAAGCATGTCAATGATGAGAATGAAATCTCAATGAGTGACGAATAGTTTTCAGAATAAATTTTCTAGTTACTTAAAGATACCTGGCCATAATGGCCCAGTTTATTCTATTGCAGAGGATCCTGATTTTATTTATTCCGCTAGTAGTGACAAATTTGTAGCCCGTTGGTCGAAAAAGACCGGTGTACAAGATAAATTTTTAATCAAGCTTCCGTCGGCACCCTTTGCTATTTGCTTAATCGATGATAATTCGAAACTTGTAGTTGGATTGGAATCGGGTATTTTAATCCTTTTTGACATTGAAAAAAAGATTGAAATTGCACAATGGAGGGATCACAATTTTAGCATATTTTCTATTTGTGAGAATAAGCTCACACGTCAATTCTATTCATCAGATGGCAATGGTAACGTGAATGTTTGGGATACCGCTTCGTTAAAGTTATTACTCAATATTCCAACAAATGCAGGTAAAATAAGGAGAATTGTATTGAAAAAAGATAGTTCATCGATGATACTTTGTTGTCAAGATGGTACCTTGAAACTATTAGACACCACCTATTTTAATGAAATTACTGTTTTTGGTAATCATGCACTTGGAGCGACTTCTTTCTGTGAATTATCTGATGATATCTTTGTCAGTGGGGGAAAAGACGCTCAGTTAGTTCTTTGGAACGCTAAAACATTAGAGTCTTCTTTTATGTTTCCGGCTCATCGATATGTTATTTATGATATTTTGAGCTTATTGGAGGGACAAATTTTGGTAACTGCCAGTCGTGATAAATCGATAAAAATTTGGGATACAAAAACGTGGGACTTAATCCAAAAAATTGAAGCTAAACAAGGCGGTCATCGTTTTTCAGTGAATGCACTAATGAAACAAAATGAACATTCTTTCGTTTCTTGTTCGGACGATAATTCAATCATTTGTTGGTCCTGTTAGCCATATGATATGAAAAGTAAGCACGAATCTTTTATAAATAAAACTAACCTTTTGAAAATCAATATTTTAGCTTTATTTAGTTTGTTTGTTTATACATTTTCACACAGTCAACAAGCGAACTTGTTTTCGCGTTCGGAAATTGGATTTTCCATTGGACAAATGTATTACCTCGGTGATTTAAATAAATTTAAGCCTTTTTATAAAAGTAATTGGGCTGGAGGGTTAATGTTTCGTTATAGTCTAAATTCTAGGTTGAGTTTGCGTTTTAATTATCTTCAAGGTAAAGTAGAAGCTTATGATAGCGATGCTAAAAACCCGGTTACGATTAACCGAAATCTAAGTTTTGAATCCCCCATAAAGGAAGTTGCAGGAGGAATAGAATTTCATTACTTTCCTTTTCAATTTGGACAAAAAAGAAATGCGGGAACCGCCTATATCTTGGCTCAAATGGGTGTTTTTTATATGAGTCCCAGTATTGTTATTAATGGCGAAACAATTGATCTTCAAGCTTTAGGAACTGAAGGGCAGGGTACAGCAGCAAATAGTAAACGAAAATACTCCAAGTTTCAAGTCTGCATACCGCTTGGTTTGGGTGCGAAAGCTTCCATTGGTAAAAATGTCACCTTTAATTTTGATGTGGCTATACGAAAAACGTTTACTGACTACATCGATGATGTCAAAGCAGCAACGTATACAGATGCCACCATTATTGCCAATGAATATGGCGCATTAGCCGGTGATTTATCCAATCAAAGTCTCAACGATTCGCGTTATGGAAGACGTGGAAATCCAACAACCAAAGATTGGTATGTATACTGTGGGGGAATGGTGACGATTCGTTTAGGGAAAGGAAATAAATGTCCCGTCCTTAGATAGTTTAGTAAATCTTATCTTTTATCAAGTAATTTTTTACGTAATCTGAAATACCATCTTCTAAGGAATTAAATGGTGTGTGATAGCCAGCAGCTATTAGTTTTGACATATTTGCTTCCGTAAAATATTGGTAAGTGGAGCGAATATCTTCCGGTGTATCGATGAAATCTATTTTAGGTTCTAGTCCTAAAGCTAAAAAGGTTAGGGATGCTAAATCCATAAATGTGCGTGCTTGTCCTGAGCCTAAATTGTAAATACCGCTAGCTGGTTTCTTCTCCATTAAAAAGCAACAAACTGAAACTACATCCTTCACGTAAATAAAATCGCGCAATTGCTCTCCATTTCCATAGTTAGGATGGTGCGATCGAAATAAGCGCATTTCACCTTTTTCTTTTATTTGATGGAAGGTGTGGAAAATGACACTTGCCATTCGTCCTTTATGGTATTCATTTGGACCATAAACATTGAAGAATTTAAGTCCAGCCCAAAAAGGAGGTTGTTGCGCTTGTTCTAGGACCCAACAATCAAAATCTTGTTTTGATTCCCCATAAGGGTTTAATGGTTTTAATTGAGGAATCAGTTTATGGTCATCTTGGTAGCCAAATTCTCCTAGTCCATAGGTGGCTGCTGAACTGGCATAAACAAAAGGTACTTGGTGTTCAGTGCAAATTTTCCATAACGATTTTGAATAATTCAAATTCAATTCGTTAAAGATATCAATGCTTTTTTCCGTGGTATCTGTCCTGGCGCCGATGTGAAAAAGAAAATCAACTTTAGAAGCATTTGTTGCTAACCAAGCAATAAAATCTTTTCGATCGATGAATTCTTTGATGTTTTTTGAAGCGTAATTAGCTTTTTTATGTGCTCTGTAAAAATCATCAACAGCAATAATATTACTTAATCCTTTTGAATTGAGTTGCTCGATTAAACAGCTACCTATAAATCCTGCAGCTCCAGTTACTACTATCATTTAGTTTAAAATAAACCGTTTATTTCAGCGTCTATGGAGTTGATTATTTTCCCTAAATCTTCTTGATTTTCAGTAAAATTATTATTGTCAATATCAATAATCAATAATTTACCTTTATCATAGGTTGAAATCCACGCTTCGTAACGTTCGTTCAATCTTTTAAGATAATCTAATCGTATACTTTCTTCGTAGTCTCTGCCTCTTTTTTGTATGTGGTTTACCAAGGTAGGAACACTTGCTCTTAAATAGATTAATAAATCTGGCGGACTAACAAATGAATCCATTAAATTGAAAAGGGTAAAGTAATTTTCAAAATCACGGGTGGTCATTAATCCCATGGAATGCAAATTAGGTGCAAAAATAAAGGCATCCTCATAAATGGTGCGATCTTGAATAACCGTCCCTTCCGTATTTCTAATGTCCTGTATTTGCATGAATCTACTATTCAAATAATAGATTTGAAGATTAAAAGACCAGCGTTGCATATCTTCGTAAAAGTCATTTAGATAGGGATTTTGATCCACATCTTCATAATGTGTTTCCCAAGCATAATGCTTTGCTAGTAAGTTAGTTAATGTGGTTTTTCCTGCGCCAATATTTCCGGCTATAGCAACGTGCATAATCAATTTATTTAAGATTGCTAAAATAAGAATTAATCAGCATTAATTAATGTGCTAATCTCTTTTCAATTCGAATTTTATGATTTTATTTTTATTCTGGAAGTAATAATAGTTGCCTGTAACTGATGTCACCTCTGATTCAACGGGTAAATCAAGGGAGAAAAGCACCTCACCCAACAAGGAATAATTCGTTAATTTATTATTTCTAATAGTGGAAATAGATATCTCTCCATTATAAATTTTATCCCCATTTATAGTAAAGTTGAATTTTTGATTCATAAATAGATCAAATACTATTATTTTTCCTTGTGCATCTAGAACGTAAAGATTTGATTCTATTTCTATAAGCTGCTTTACATTGCTAAGTCCTACAATACTTGTCAAGTTAGTAACTGATTGTATTATCTTGTTAGTAACGTAATCAAATAAATAAAGTCCCGCGTTGTATTCATCATAAAGCCAAATCAAATTAGGTCTGTTTGAATTACCGATTAATTTCACGCTTTGAAGTCCAATATTTTCGAAGGAAATACAATTACCATTGTTAGTGAGGGTATTATCAAGAATACAAATTTGCTGTTGTAATTCTGAAAATACAATCATTTTTAATGCATTGATATAAATCAACTGGCTAACCTCACCTTGCTTTTTAGTACTAGTTTGGTAAAGAACCTTTGCTTGTGCATTAGATTTCTCTATTTGTTGATTGTTAACAAAATAATAATTGCCTAGCCCATCTATTTCCCAATATTCACAAATTGGGGGTAGGGGAACTTCATTTATTTTTACCCATGAGAAGTTTTGTGCTGCACACTGTTCAACAAGTAGTAGTAGAATAAAAAGAGTTAGCCTCATACCTTTGTTAATGCTAGTATTTCATCAATTATCGTTCTACTATTCAGAAGACGTGGAACTTTGTTTTGTCCTCCTAATTTGCCCTTACTTTTCAGCCAACCTTCAAAACTTCCTTTTGTTAAATAAGTAAATTTAGGAAAACCAATATTTATGTTTTTGTATCTCTTTGCTTCGTAGTCCGCATTGAATTTTTTCAACTCCTCATCAAGTTCCTTTTCAAATTCGATAAATGAAACCGGTTCGCGATCAAATTCAATTAACCAATGATGTCCTCCATTTGCTTCTGACTCATTGAAGTAGGGACCAACTGTAAAATCTCTTATCTGAGCATTTAAGAGTTGGCAGACATTTGACAAGGCGTTTTCTGCGTGTTGAACTATTAATTTTTCTCCAAAGCTATTAATATAGTGCGTTGTTCTTCCAGAAATAACAAAACGAAAAGGATTTTTCGAAGTAAAGCGAACAGTATCACCGATAATGTAACGCCATAATCCTGAAGAGGTTGAAATAACGATGGCATATTCAGTATTCGTATTTACTTCACTCAATGGAACAATGTTTTTGGAGTTTAACTCCTGAAAATGTTCCATGGGTATGAATTCGAAAAATATACCTGCATCTGTTATGAGAAGTAAGTCTTTGGAATGGAGCTCATCTTGCATTGCAAAAAATCCTTCTGATGAATTATAGGATTCTACATAATTCATTTTATCGGAAGGGATTAGCTTTCTGAATTCATTCTCATAAGGTGCAAAATTCATACCTCCATGCATGTATAATTCCAAATTAGGCCAAACCGCATGCAAATCAGTTTCACCTGTAATTTCTAATACACGTTTAATGAGTAATAAAGTCCAACTTGGGACACCTGTAATAATTCCAATGTTCTGGTTAATGGTTGCTTCAGCCATTTCTTGAAGCTTAATCTCCCAATCTGGATTGAGTGCAATTTCAACGGAAGGGGTGCGCCTATATTCTGTCCACCAAGGAAGATTCATTACTATAATTGCGGAAAGATCAGCAATACAACCTTCATTATTATTTTGAGCTATGTTTGCACTTCCTCCTATAACTAGGTGTTTTTTTGAATATAATTTTCTGGAGGGATGATTTTTATAGTATTGCGCCAATAAGTCTTTGCCACCGGCATATTGATTCTCTTCTAATGATTCTTTGGTGACAGGTAGTATTTTTACTCGGTTATTTGTTGTTCCAGAAGATTTCGCAAACCAATGTGTTTTACCTGGCCACAAAACGTCAGTTTCGCCTTTTATCGCGCGTTCTATATATGGTTTTAGGGATGTGTAATCTTGTAGAGGAACCCTCTCTATGTAAGATTTATAACTTGATATTTCTGCATAACCATGATGAATTCCAAAATCGGTATTGGCAGCTTTGGTAATTAAATTTGATAGAACATCTTCTTGACAAAAGAGGGGATTATTGGTGTAGTTGGCTATTCGATGTATTCGTTTTTCAATATACCATGAAAAAATAGCATCAATAGCCATATAACTATAACTTAATTCATTTCCGTGTTGAAAATAAAATTATCCCCAAACTAAAATAGAAACAATTACACTAATCACAAAAATTGTATAAATTGTTCCTAGCGCTACTGTTGATTCTTCAAAGAAATTATCTGACATAATATATTTTTGACAAAGTTAAAAAAAGTCTGTTAGTATTATCGATTTAGGATTAAATTAATCTCTTCCACCAAAAATTCTCAACAGCGATAAAAATAGATTAATAAAGAGTATGTACAATTGTAGTCCACCAATTAGAGCTAACTTATTACGTTGCTCTTCCGTGTAATCAGGTGATTCAGCAACGCCCTTTAACTGTTGCATAGAATAAGCGGTAAGTCCCGTAAAAACGAATACGCCTAAGCAAGCGATGATAAAGCCCATTGAATCACTTTTCATAAAAATATTTACAATTCCAGCGATGAACATTCCTATAAATACCATGTACAACAAACTTCCAAATTTAGTTAAGTCAGTTTTTGTGGTGTACCCAAGAATAGCCATCCCTGCAAATGCACCAGCAGTAACGAAAAATGTGGATGCTATTGCGCCCATTTCATAAATTAAGAAAATGGTTGATAAACTTAGACCCATTAAGGCTGAATAGGCAATAAATAAGATGGTTAAGACTCCAAGGGAAAGTTTGTTGTAGGCCATTTGAATTAATAATCCTAATCCAACAGGGGCAAAAACAACCACCCAAAATAGAGGAGAAATTCCACCTTCAGAAATAAAATAAGTGGACATAAATTCTGGGGTGCCAGCTGAATAAGCTATAATGCCAGAAATACCAAGCGCGCCAAACATATAAGTGTATACGCTTCTAAAAAATGCCCTGCTAGCTGCGGCTGTTAATGCATTATTATTGTCTAGTGTATTGCTCATAATTTAAAAATTTATAGGTTAGTGTAATTTTGCTTGAACTAAGTTAATAAATTCTTTTCTTGTTGAATCATTTTTTAAAAATAATCCTGTGAACGCACTTGTTGTGGTTACGGAATTTTGCTTTTGTACTCCTCTCATTGACATACACATATGACAACATTCAATAACTACGGCTACCCCTTTTGGTTCAAGGGTGCGTTGAATGCAATCCCTAATTTCAATAGTTAATCTTTCTTGTACTTGCAAGCGCCTTGAATAGGCATCGATAACACGAGGAATTTTACTTAATCCAACAATTTTCCCATCGGGAATGTATGCTACGTGAGCTTTGCCAAAAAATGGTAGCATGTGATGTTCACACATCGAGTAAACATCGATGTCTTTTACAATAACCATCTCTGAGTATTCCTCATGAAAAATTGCTTGATTGATAAGATCATCAGGATTTATTTCATACCCATTGGTTAAAAATTTCATTGCTTTTGCAACTCGCTCAGGTGTTTTTTGTAAACCCTCTCTTTCTGGATCTTCTCCAAGTTGACTGATAATTGATCTGTAATGATCTTCTAATTCTTTTTCTTTCAAAATTATTTTTTTAATAAAAACGCCTGAGCGTTAAAAAGGTTCTTTACCACCGAAGTATTCAACAAAATTATTTTCCGTTTCAACTAACTTTATTTTAGCTAATTCACCACCATATTTTAAAATATCTTCTGCTAATTGATCCCAAATAGCGATAGCTAAATTTTCTGTTGAAGCCATCATTCCACTTAGAAAAGCAACGTCAAGGTTTAAGTTTTTATGATCGATTGGTTCGATTACTTTTTCTTTAACTATACTGCTTAACGTTTTTAGATTCATAACGAACCCAGTCTGACTGTCTGGTTTTCCTTTAACAGTTACATAAAGTGTAAAATTATGACCGTGCCAATTTTTATTGGCGCATTTCCCGAATACCTCTTCATTTTTCTCATCCGACCAAAGCGGTTGATATAATTTGTGTGCAGCATTAAAAGTTTCTCTTCTGGTAATATAGGTGACTTTCATTTTTTTAATTTAATTTGAAAATATCTTTTGCATGATGGGTTCACAACGCATAATTCCCTCTGAGTCGATGGCAATTAATTTTACCATTTGAAATGTATTTGTTAGCGCTTTATCAAATGGAACCTTCACTTTGATGTAATTTTCAGTAAAACCATACATGTATCCATCGTCTTCTTCTTGTTCAAATAATACGCGCCTACTTGTATCGATATTTTCCATATAAAAGTTACGTTTTTTTCTATTTGATAACTGATGTAATTCTTTGCTTCTCAAACGCCTTGTTTCCATTGGAACAACTTCCCCAATTTTAATGGCAGTGGTATTCGCTCTTTCGGAGTAGGTAAATACATGTAAATAGGAAATGTCTAAGTCTTTCAAATAATTTAAGGTGTCGTTAAAATCCTCGTCGGTTTCTCCAGGAAATCCTACTATTACATCAACACCAATGCAAGCATCTGGACGTAATTCTTTGATTTTTTGAACACGTTCTGAATATAACGCACGCAAGTATTTTCTACGCATTAACACCAACAATCGATCTGATCCCGATTGTAAAGGTATGTGGAAATGCGGGGCAAAATACTTGGAGTCGCGCAAGCAAAATTCTATTATTTCATTGCTCAATAAATTCGGTTCAATGGAAGATATTCGAAAGCGTTCAATACCCTCAAGTTTGTCCATTTCTTTTATTAAGGAAAGAAAATTCTCCTCACTTCCTTGCCCGAAGTCACCGATATTCACTCCTGTTAATACGATTTCATTTACAGATGTTTCGGCAATTTTCTTCGCTTCTTCGATTGTTTTTGTAATTCCTGCATTACGACTGATGCCACGCGCTAGCGGAATCGTACAAAAAGTACAAAAGTAATCACAGCCATCTTGTATTTTAAGAAAGGAACGTGTTCTATCACCCATTGAATACGAAGGGATAAAATCGTTGGTTTTTTTTATATGTTGATTGTCGATATAAATTCCATTATTGGCGGTTGATTCACGTTCAATATGTTCTAGGACATTAAATTTTTCGTTGGCCCCAAGTACCATGTTTACGCCGGGTATTTTTGCAATTTCTGTTGGTTTCAATTGAGCGTAGCAACCTATAATGGCAATAAAACTATCGGGATTTATTTTTTTGGCTCTTTTTACCAATTGCTTGCATTTTTTGTCCGCATTTTCAGTTACTGAACAGGTGTTAATGATAAAAACATCCGGACATTCCTCAAAATCAACTTTCGCATAGCCAGCATTTTCAAATAATCTACCAATGGTTGACGTCTCTGAGAAATTCAATTTACACCCAAGGGTGTAAAGGGCTACTTTTTTAAATTCTATCATTTCGAACAAAATTAAGGGTATTCGCTTAATTAGCAACAAAATTATTGCGTAAAATGAATGTTTTGCGCTCAAAATAAAGATTAACTTTGGAAAAAATTAGGGAATGAAAGTCTATAATAATATTTTAGAAACGATTGGTAACACGCCAATTGTTCGTATCAATAAGTTGGCACTGGATGTAAAAGCGCAGGTTTTTGCTAAGATTGAAACCACCAACCCAGGTAATTCGGTTAAGGATAGAATGGCTGTTAAGATGATTGAGGATGCTGAAAAATCGGGTGTTCTTAAACCGGGAGGAACGATCATTGAAGGAACATCTGGAAATACAGGGATGGGCCTGGCTTTAACAGCCATTATCAAAGGGTATAAGTTGATTTGTGTATTGAACGATAAACAATCAAAAGAGAAAATGGATATCTTGCGTGCCGTGGGTGCTGAAGTGGTGGTATGTCCAACTGCTGTTGAGCCAACTGATCCAAGGTCGTATTACTCCGTTTCTCGACGCCTAGCAACTGAAATACCAAACTCTTGGTACGTGAATCAATATGATAATTTGTCTAATCGCACCGCGCATTACGAACAAACAGGTCCTGAAATTTGGGAGCAAACAGAAGGTAAAATAACTCATTTTGTGGTGGGTGTTGGAACTGGTGGTACCATTTCAGGAGTTGGTAAATATCTAAAAGAAAAGAATCCAAACATTAAGATTTGGGGCATTGATACCTATGGTTCCGTATTCAAAAAATATAAGGAAACAGGTATTTTTGATGAAAATGAAATTTATCCATACATCACTGAAGGGATAGGGGAAGATATTTTGCCGGCCAATGTGGATTTTGATATTATTGATTTATTTGAGAAGGTCACCGATAAAGATGCGGCTGTTTATACACGTCGCTTGGCTAGAGAGGAAGGTATTTTTGTTGGGAATTCTGCTGGAGCAGCACTAAAGGGCGTATTACAATTAAAGGAAAAACTTACCAAAGATGATATTGTTATCGTTCTTTTTCATGATCACGGTAGTCGTTATGTTGGAAAGATTTTCAATGATGATTGGATGCGTGAAAGAGGTTTCTTAGAAGAAGCTTTTGTAACCGCACAAGATTTAGTGAACAAACATGGAGAAAGACCGCTGGTTTCTTTGTACGCAGAGGAATTGGTTTCACATGCTATCGCGGCAATGCGAAAATTTGGCATTTCTCAGATTCCCGTAATGAAAGACGGAGGTTTTGTGGGCTCCATTGATGATAAAAGTGTTTATCAATTACTCGTTGAAGATCCATCTTTGAAAGATGCACCTATTTCTAGTATCATGCAAGCCGCTTTTCCAATAGTTCAGTTGAATTCGCATATAGATGAAATTTGCAAATTAATTAATAGAGAGACGCCCGCTGTTTTGGTTGATTTAGGTGAGGGAAAATATCATATTGTTACGCGGTATGATGTAATTTCTGCTATGTCTTAATTAGATGTCTAGCAAGACTTATATAGATCAATTGGGTAGGGAAGTGGTACTTCCTGAAATTCCTAAACGAATCATTTGTCTGGTTCCTTCTATAACAGAATTAGTTGCCTATTTCGAAATGGATAACGAGGTTGTTGGGATTACAAAATTTTGTATTTATCCTACTACTTGGTTTCAAAGTAAAGAAAGAATTGGCGGAACAAAAAACATCGATATAGATAAAGTATCATCGCTTCATCCGGATTTAATTATTGGTAATAAGGAAGAAAATACAAAAGATGATATTGCTGCATTGATGGCTATAGCTCCCGTATGGATGAGTGATGTCAATTCAATTGAAGATGCAAATGAGTTGATTTCCTGCCTGGCTGAAATTTTTAATAAAGAAGATAAAGGTCATCAATTGATAGGCGATTTAAAAAAATATTTTTTGTCGCATGCCTCAGAAGGTGCAGGGAAATCTGTTCTTTATTTTATTTGGCATTCGCCAGGATTTGTTGCAGGAAAAAACACGTACATCGATTCTTATTTAACCGCCATCGGATATCAGAATTGTGTTACTATGGATAGGTATCCTGACATAAGTACGCTTGAATCGCTAGATCCTGATGTGGTATTCTTGAGCTCTGAACCTTTTCCTTTCAATGAGAGTCATGTTGCTTATTACAAGGAACTGTTTCCCAATGCTGAAATTAAGTTAGTAGATGGTGAGCGTTATTCGTGGTACGGTGTAAGAACCTTGCTATGTTAAAAGATCAGGCTACAGATTCTACAGCCGTCTTGTTTTTTGATGGTGATTGTCCATTATGCAACCGTGTATTGACTTTTATATTGTCGAATGAGATAAAGGCTGATTTAATGTTTTCACCGCTTAATGCAAGCAGCACTGAACGATGGAGGGAAGCCCATCCTAGCATGCTTATGGATGAAGATTCCGTTTATTATTTCGATGGCACAAATCTTTATAAAAAATCTACCGCAGTACTTCAATTACTTCCGAAACTACGTTGGTATACGGGTATTCTAAAGTTGGGGTGGTTATTCCCCCTTAAACTTAGGGATCGATGCTATGATTTTGTGGCAGCTCGCAGAAAAAGAATATTCAAAGAATGCATTGTTGATCCAAGATTAATGGGGAGAATGTTGCACTAAAAAGGAGTTTAACCCTCTAAGGTCCGCTCAATTCCGTCAATCAAAGCATGAATCACTTTAATATGAATTTCTTGCGCTCTGTCTGCGTATTCAGAATGGGGTGCACGGATTTCTAAGTCGGCTATTTCAGCCAATTTCCCTCCATCTTTACCTGTTAATACAATCGTTTTCATGCCGATTGCTTTTGCTGCTTCAACAGCGAGGATGACATTTTTTGAATTACCTGAGGTAGAAATTCCTAGCAAAACGTCTTGTGAATGTCCCAATCCTTCTACGTATCTCGAAAAGACAAAATCATACCCGTAATC
>JAIPAL010000033.1 GCA_021740085.1 Crocinitomicaceae bacterium | reverse complement strand
TCGCATTATAGCGTCATCATTAGCTGTTCCGACTGTAATAATCGTTACTTGGCCTCCAAGAGTTTCTTTTAATTCGAGCGCACGAACCAGCGCATACCATTCATCGTATGGGTTAACAATAAATTGCACACCGTTTTCATCAAATACTTTATTGTCTTGAATAAAAGAAATTTTCGAAGTGGTGTCGGGGGATTTACTAATACAAACTAAAATCTTCATATATATGTCTTGATAGTGAACAAATTTACTGAAATATATTCAGTTGAGATTCTATTAAAGACGATAATTAAACAAAATATTCCATTAGAAAACTTGAAATAAATAGGAGTAATGCAGCTAAAAAGGTAGTTAGAGCAAGCACCTTTAATTCCGGGTCAAAATCCTTTGGTAATTTTATTTTTTTTATTTTCAATAAATGTTTAAAAAAGAAAAAATAGGGTAAAAACCCAATAAAATAGATCGCATTCTTGTCCTTTACAAATAAAGAAAACAATAAAATGGTCCAACTGAGTATTCCAATAATTAGTAGTCCAACATGGTAATTCTTAGCACCATCGTATCCAAATTTAACGGCTAAGGTATTTTTATTGCTTTGCTTATCATTTTCTTGGTCGCGCATATTATTAAGGTTGAGTACTCCAACGCTCCATGCTCCAATACTAATACAGGCCAGTATTGTTTGCATGTTTAACGGATTGCCAAATAGGCCAAAAGATCCAACTACACTTACGGCACCAAAGAAAATGAATACCATTAAATCGCCTAGTCCGTGGTAGCCATAAGCTTTTTTACCAATGGTATAGGTAATGGCAGCGATTATGCAAAGTAAGGCAAGAACTCCGTAAATTAATATAGCGGATGCTGAAAGTGTTTTTGAGCAGTGATAAATTAAAAAGATGGATGAGCAACAACAAAGAACAATAAATAGTAGGATTGCTCTTGTCATCGTTTTTTTTGAAATTAATCCTGACTGAACACTCCGCATAGGTCCGATGCGCTTATCCGTATCAGTTCCTTTTAGCGTATCTCCTAAATCATTGGCTAAATTCGAGGTGATTTGAAATAAAAGTGTGGTGCCAATTGCTCCCCAAAAAAGAATGCCATCCCAATTACCATCGATTTTTGCCAATGCGAGACCAACCAGAATTCCTGAAATTGATAAGGGAAGGGTCCTTAATCTAAAGGCGCTAATCCAAGCTTTTAGTAAGATCAATTTTCGAAAGTTTTTTTAAGGCTTTATAAAAAAATATGAAGGACAAAATTACTATTATATGTGATAAATCATTTCGATCAAAATACTGATGGGGATTAATTTTAAACAATTGTAATACAGTTGTTGGAACTAAAACTAACACCCCAATCCAAAAGTATTTGAAGTTTACAGAAATAGTTTTCTGGTAATAGTACCCTAAAAATCCTGCACAGGATCCTATGCCAATAAAGAAATTTATGGAAGGCACGATTAAACCAAGCGCTTGATTCTTGTCAATGTCGGCAAAGGATAAAATCAATAATTCAATAATAAACATGAGTGCTAGCTTAACATATGAAATAAGATAAAGCATCTTTTTTACTTTGGTATTAGGATAAATAGAAATGAATGCCATTTCAAGAAAAATCGAAGTAATTAGTGAGCCTAACCACCCAAACCATTTCCCAAAAACACCTGTGTAATTAAACAGGAGATGCCCGATACCACCAACTATCATTGCTATTCCGAAGCTTATAAAAAACCATCGCCAGTAATTATAAAAGAGCAACTTGGTATTCATCTTTAGAATTTTATAGGCAAAATAGAAGCAAAAAGCAGCAATAAGTAAGTCACCCAACGTGCAAATAGGCTCTAGTAAATCTAAATTAAATGCCTTGAACTTTATTTTTTCGTAATTACTTCCTATCAGCATGTTATTTAGTGAAATTATTGAACTTATCTATGTTTTTTATTAAAATGCGCTCAACTAATAGCGGGAAACGCGCATGTAAAAAGGCATTCAATTTACCTAAAGATGTTTGAACAGAAATAAATTTCCGTTTTGATATATTTTTCAAAACTGACTTAGCGACATTTTCTTTGCTTTGGGCCTTCTTATTATTTCTAGATTCCAATGAAATCATACTCCCGTCAAAATTTACCGCTTGTTTATTGTCTTCAATTTCGGTAATTCCAACTAGCACAAGACCTACATGGACATCATTCTTAGATTCTTCTATTCGAAGTGATTCTGCTATAGCCCTTAAAGCTAATTTTGAGGAACTATACGCCGATAAAAAAGGAAGTCCATGAATGGCAGCTAAACTAGAAATGAATACGATACTTCCTTTTGTTTCTCTGATGTGTTTAATGGCAGGAATTGTGGGATAAACGGCTCCTAAGACATTGCTATCAAAAACAGTTTTGAAGACTTCCGGATTTAAATCGGCTATTTCACCCCGCATAGAAATTCCAACATTGTTAATTAAAAAATCAATTTTTCCGAATTTTTCGATGGTTTTATCGATAAGGTCTTGGCTTCCTGAAATGCTTGAAACATCGCAACAAACAGCTAATACCTCTGATGTGATTTCCCTGATTTCCAACAGCGTTTTGTTTAAGCGCTCTGAATTTCTTCCGTTGATAACCACCTTTGAACCTTGTTTTGCTAATGAAATGGCAATTGCTTTTCCAATCCCACCGCTCGATCCAGTAATAATAGCTACTTTGTTCTTAAAATTGTTTTTAGCCATTATAGACAATTGGATTAAAATTTAAGCGCAAATATACTTTGTATACTACTAGGTTTCGTATTTATCCCAACTAAAATGTACCCGAGTTGCAGAAATAATGTGTTTATGAATAGTTGTCTCGAAGGAAAAGGCCCTGTTATTGAATGGGTTAGAAGGTAAATGGCGAATATAGTATCACTTAAAGACTAAAATCTATCGATTTTGAACTTTGCATCGGGGACTTATTTTTTGCAGGTTCAGGATCTTCTTAAAATTGCGGCGATCGTCAAACAATAAGTTTTTAGCGTTGTATTAATCATTCGGACAGATTGTCAGATTAATTAAAAGGGTATAGGATTTGTCTTTGTGTGAGCATGTCTAGGATTATTCAAGAAGAAATTTCATTAAAAAATGCGGCGTATAGAGGCTTATTCATTGTTATAATGATGTGGTTGATATATTGGGCGGATTCCTTGTTTAAGGTTAATCTCCATGAATTTGGGGTGCTGCCAAAGCGTATAGAAGGAATTAAAGGAATATTATTTATGCCTTTAATTCATGCGAATGATGATATAAAACACATCTTGAATAATTCTCCGGCTATATTTTTTTTAAGCACCTTACTTTTTTATTCGTATCATAAAATTGGTCTTAAGGTTTTCATTCTTTCATGGATTTTGAGTGGATTGTTATTGTGGGCTTTTGCGGAGGACCGTGGTGTTTATCACATTGGAATGAGTGCGGTGATTTACGCTTTAGCTGGTTTTCTATTTATGTCTGGGATATTGCGCAAGTATTTCCCGCTTCAAGCATTGTCCTTATTGATCGTCTTTTTATATGGAAGTATGGTTTGGGGACTTTTTCCAACCAATTTAAGAATTTCATGGGAAGGCCACCTAATGGGCTTATCTGCAGGAATATTTTTGGCAATCTATTATCGATCAAAAGGACCTCAACGTCCAAAATTTCAATATGAAATAGAAAAAGAGTTAGGTATTGACCCGCCGGATTTGGAGGGAATGTATAACGCTAAAATAAGGGAAGAGGAAATTTTGTTGGCACAAAAAGAGTCAGAGAAACAAATAGTCTATGATTACATTCCTTCATCGGACAATAAAAAACCAAGGATCAATCCACCTCTGGATGAAAATGAGAAATAATTTTTCCGCTTCGACTTTTAAATTCTGACCAATTCTCGCCCTCCACTTCAATTTCTAAATACGAGCAGGTTTTCAGTAAGTAGGGTTCATTGATTAATTCTTGCGCAAAATCTGACAATCCGTTATTGTGTCCAATAATAAAAATATCTTGGCATTTCGGAGAAGCTATATAATTTTCAATATCAGTAGATTCCGCTAAATACAGACGATCTGTAATGGTAACTTCATTAAATGTTGATGCTAGCGCTAGGAGTTTTAGTGTTTGTTGTGTGCGTGCTGCCGCTGAACAAAAGAGCGTTGTTTTCCCCCAATCTTTTTTTGAAAGAAATAATTTCATTTCAGCCACTTGTCTTTTCCCTTTCGCATTTAATTCGCGATCAACATCTTTTCCGCTTGGTGAAAGCGCTTCTGTCTTTGCGTGTCTTAAAAGATGAATTTTCAAAGGAGTCTATTTTTTGTCATGTAATTATTTAACTTCTCGAAATAGGGTAGTGTAAGGTTTTCTTCAAGAATAGTTAGGTGTTCGATGCGGTGGCAATCGGTTCCAATGAAATCAAATTCGCAGGCATCAACAAGCATTTCCGCTTGTTTCTTTATTTCCAGGCCATAATGCCCGGTGAGAGAAAGGAGATTAATTTGAATATTTACGCCTCTTTTCCGCCATTCGGCTGCTTTTCTTATAGAGCCAAGATAATAGTTATACCGTTCGAAATGAGCTACAATAGGTTTGTATCCAGCCTTTATTAATTCATCAAAGAGTAAGTCTTCAAAACTAGGGGGGTGATTAAATGAAAATTCAAATAAAACGTAATTATCACCAAAGGTGAGGACATCGCGGTTTTTAATCTTTTCAAGCAAGGTTTCATCAAAATAATATTCCGCTGCGGCCTCTAATTCGAGATTGATTCCTGCTAGCTTCATTTGCTCACGCACTTCCTTTAAGCCATCTAAAATGTTGGCACTGGAATTTGGATAGGCGGGATGTTTAATATGTGGGGTCGTAATTATTTTTGAGAATCCTAAAGCTTCAAATTTGGCAAGCATCGCGATTGTTTCCTCCATGTTTTGCGAGCCATCATCAATCCCGGGGATTAAGTGGCTGTGCATATCTACTTTAACTTTTGATAAATCGAGGGCTACTCGGCTTTTCGGTTTAGCACTAAAAAATCCAAATAATCCCATCTGAATTAGCGGTTATGGTATTGTTTGGTGTAGTAATTTTGGTAATCGCCGCTCGTCACTTTTTCAATCCATTCCGTATTATCGAGGTACCAATCTATTGTTTTTGACAATCCTTCTTCAAAAGTTATGGAGGGCTTCCAAGCTAATTCTTCATCCAATTTATGCGCATCAATGGCATAGCGTTGATCATGTCCTGCTCTGTCAGCAATGTAGGTGATTAATTTAGCAGAACTCCCTGTTGTTCGACCAAGTTTTTCATCCATTAACTGACATAAATAATGGACGAGGGAAATATTTGTCCATTCATTCAAGCCGCCGACATTGTAAGATGCTCCAACTTTACCTTCATGAAAAATGACATCAATGGCGCTTGCATGATCTTCTACCCATAACCAATCACGAATGTTTAGACCATTACCATAGATTGGCAATGGTTTTTCGTTCAAAATATTCGTAATCATTAAAGGGATAAGTTTTTCTGGGAAATGATGACTGCCGTAATTATTAGAACAATTCGACAATTTTATGGGCAGTTGATAGGTATGAAAATAGGCCCTAACAAAATGATCAGAAGAAGCTTTAGAGGCAGAGTAAGGGCTGCGTGGATCGTAAGGAGTTTGTTCTGTAAAAAAACCTTCTTCTTCCAAACTTCCAAATACTTCATCAGTCGATACATGATAAAAGACATGCTGCCCTTTATCTCCCCAATGTTTTCGTGCGGTTTCTAGTAAAGTCACGGTTCCTACCACATTGGTCAACACAAATTCCATCGGTCCTTCAATAGAACGATCTACGTGAGATTCGGCAGCAAGGTGAATGACATCAGTAATATTATATTTTAGAAACAACTCATCCATTGCTTTTTTATCAACTACATCCGCTTTTTCGAACACATAATTAGGGTTCTTTTCAATATCTATTAAGTTTTCTAAATTACCGGCATAGGTAAGTTTATCGACATTAATTAATAGGTACGATGGATAATTCGTCACAAATCGTCTTACAACATGGGATCCTATAAATCCTGCCCCACCCGTTATCATTATGCGCTTCGTATATCTTTCCATTTTTACAAACTCCAATATTCTAGGTCCTTAATTTTTGATTTATATATTCCTTTAACATCGATAAAAACACCCATTCCATCTTTGAATAAACTTTTAAAATATGTTTCTGTTAACTCTAAATAGGCATGATGATTAACGGCAACGATAATGGCATCATAGTTATTAGAAGGTTGTTGAATGAGTGAAACCCCGTATTCTTTTTCCATCTCTTCCGAATTGGCATGTGGATCGACAATATCTACCGACATTTGATAAGATTTCAATTCAGTAATAATATCAATAACCTTCGTATTCCGAATATCGCTCACATCTTCTTTAAATGTAGCGCCCATAATGAGTGCTTTCGCTTCTTGAATGTGTTTTCCTTGCGCAATTACTTTTTTTACCGTTTGCTTAGCGATATAAAAACCCATGGAGTCGTTGACATACCGACCACTTGTAATTACCCGAGAGTGATAACCGGCTTGTTGCGCTTTGTGGGTTAAGTAATAGGGATCAACACCAATGCAATGGCCTCCGACCAAACCGGGAGAGAATTTTAAAAAATTCCACTTTGTCCCTGCTGCTTCCAGCACATCAAAGGTGTTAATTTTAAGCTTGTTAAAAATGATTGACAACTCATTGATCAACGCAATATTTACATCACGCTGAGTGTTTTCAATGATTTTTGCCGCTTCGGCCACTTTGATCGACGGTGCACGGTGCACGCCAGCCTGTACCACTAACTCATACGTAAGTGCAATTTCTTGAAGGGACTCATCGCAACATCCTGATACAACCTTCACCACATTTTGGAGGGTATGTTCTTTATCTCCTGGATTAATTCTTTCCGGGGAATACCCAACTTTAAAATCTTCTTTAAACCGTAAACCGCTTTCCTCTTCTATAAGTGGGATACAGTCCTCTTCCGTACAGCCAGGATAAACCGTTGATTCATACACGACGTAATCTCCTTTTTTCAGGACCTTTGAAATTGTTCTTGTAGCGGCTAGTAAGGGTTTTAGATCCGGTAAATTAGCATCATCTATTGGAGTAGGAACAGCAATGATAAAAAAGGAAGCTTTTTTTAACTCTGTTAAATCGGAGGTAAAATGAATGCTACAATTTTCAAAATCACTGCTAATTAATTCGTTGCTTGGATCAATTTTCTGTTTCATCAATTCGATACGCTCTTGACTGATATCAAAGCCAATCACGTCTATCTTTTTAGCAAATTCTAAGGCAATTGGCAATCCAACATAACCTAATCCTATAACTGCGAGACTTGCTTCACGGTCAACTAATTGCTGGTATATTTTCTTTTCCATTATATTACTGATTCATTGATTCGTTTCTGACTTTATAAATTCGCTCAATAATTTCTACCACTTTCATTCCTTCTAAGGCATTCGTAGTGGCTGATGTGCGCCCTTTTAGGGTATTAATAACATTTGAAATAACATAATTATGATTGGCAGCAGAACCTTTGTATGGCCCGTAATCATTGGCGGGATTAGATTCCTTTAATTCGGGCATGGTATAGTTCGAAATAGTACAAACTTCCACCTCATTCATGTATTGCCCACCAATTTTCACACTTCCGTTTTTACCAATAATAGTCATTGATGATTCTAAATTTTGATGAGCGATAGCAGTGGAATAATTAATACTGCCCATTCCTCCGTTGATGAAGTCAAAACTGACAAATCCAGAATCTTCAAAATCCGTTAATTCTTTATGTGTAAAATCGGCAAACTTCCCTTGTATATTATCAATATCACCAAATAGCCAGTACATTATGTCAATAAAGTGTGAGAATTGGGTAAACAACGTTCCGCCATCTAACTCTTCGGTTCCTTTCCATCCACCAGCTTTATAATATTGTTCATCTCTGTTCCAAAAACAATTCAATTGAACCATAAATATCTCTCCTAATTTGCCTTCTTCAATGACCGATTTTATCCATTCAGAAGGTGGAGAATACCTATTCTGCATAACACAAAATACTTGCTTTGCTTCTTGTAATGCTTTGAACAACACTTTTTCGCAACTTTCTTTTGATAGCCCCATTGGTTTTTCGCAGACAACGTGTTTTTTTGCTTCTAACGCTGTGATTGCCTGTTCAGCATGTAGGCCGTTGGGCGTACAAATATTCACGACATCAATTTCAATATTGGCGGCAAGCAATTCTTCCATTGTTGAAAAGAATGGTACATTAAATTCTTCTGCATGGCATTCTTTTGCACTTCTGACATCTACCATTGCGACCAATTCAGCTTCATTTTCTCTACGAATCATTTCCGCGTGCCTTTTCCCAATGTGCCCTGCACCAACTACAGCAAATCGAATTTTATTTTCTTCTGACATTATACAATAATTGAAAGTTTGTTTTCATTTAGCTGATATTTTTCACCACTTTCGGGACAGTTAGCTATTCCATTTTCATTGAACACTAACTTATGCCCAAATTTACTCATCCAACCAATTTGCCGGGCAGGATTCCCAACCACTAAGGCATAAGGGAGCACTTCTTTCGTTACAACGGCTCCAGCCCCAATAAAGGCAAATTCACCAATTTCATGGCCACAAACGATGGTTGCGTTGGCACCAATACTGGCTCCTTTTCGTACGATAGTTCTAGCATATTGCCCTCTTCGATTTACATGACTTCTAGGATTAATCACATTGGTAAACACCATGGAAGGACCGAGAAAAACATCATCCTCACAAGTTACACCCGTATAAATGGACACATTGTTTTGAACTTTCACATTATTTCCAAGTTCTACTTCTGGAGAGATCACTACATTTTGCCCAATATTACACCCTTCACCAATCTTACAATTGGCCATGATATGAGAAAAATGCCAAATTTTTGTTCCTTCCCCGATAGAGGAGTTCGCATCTATGATGGCTGTCTCATGTGAAAAGTACTTACTCATTAGTTAATAATGTATTTATCAAAATCATTATGTTCTGTAGCCATTAATTCTTCTTTGGTTAATCCTAAAAAATAGGCGTATGTGCGATCCAAGCCTTCTTTTCGATCAATTAACGGAGTCCAGTCAAGCAATTTATTTGCTTTGGAAATATCAGGTCTTCGTTGTTTAGGGTCATCGATTGGTAAGCCTTTATAAACTACTTTTTGTTGGGTATTTGTTAATTCTATAATTTCTTGTGCGAATTGATCAATCGTAATTTCAGCAGGGTTGCCTAGGTTAACAGGATCGGCACAATCACTATGTAATAATCGAACAATTCCTTCTACCAAATCATCCACATAACAAAAGGAGCGAGTTTGAGAACCATCGCCAAAAACGGTTAAGTCTTCGCCACGTATTGCCTGACCAATAAATGCTGGAAGAACACGGCCATCATTTAGGCGCATTCTTGGTCCATAGGTATTGAATATGCGAGCAATTCTAGTTTCTAAGCCGTGAAAATTATGATACGCCATTGTAATTGCTTCTTGAAATCTTTTCGCTTCATCGTAGACGCCTCGAGGTCCAACAGGATTTACGTTTCCCCAGTATCCTTCGTGCTGCGGATGGATTTCAGGGTCTCCATATACTTCAGAAGTCGATGCGATAAGTATTCGCGCTGTTTTAGATTTTGCTAAGCCTAAGCAATTATGCACGCCTAAGGAACCTACTTTTAGTGTTTGAATGGGAATTTTGAGGTAATCAATTGGGCTTGCTGGCGAGGCAAAATGCAAGATGTAATCTAATTTTCCTGGGACATGAATGAATTTAGAAATATCGTGATTATAAAATTCAAACTGTTCTAATTTAAAGAGGTGTTCAATATTTTTAAGGTTACCGGTAATTAGGTTATCCATACCAATTACGTGATATCCATCTTTAATAAATCGGTCGCAAAGGTGCGAGCCTAAAAAACCTGCTGCACCAGTAATTAGAATTCGCTTCATTGTTTTGCGTTTATGGTCTGACGACCTATGCTAAAATAACAAAAACCCTTGGATTCCATATCTTCAAGGTCGAATAAGTTTCTGCCGTCAAAAATCACATTCCCCTTCATTTCAGTTTTAATTCTACTAAAATCCGGATTTCTAAAAATGCTCCATTCGGTGCAGATTATTAGAGCATCTGCCTTATTTAACGCTTGGTATTCATCATCTGCATACCTTATTTTATCTCCAACTAGTTGTTGTACATTCTCCATTGCTTCCGGATCAAAGGCTGTAATTATAGCTCCTGATTCTACTAATTTATCAATTAAATAAAGAGCGGGAGCTTCACGGATATCATCGGTATCAGGCTTAAAAGCTAAACCCCAAATCGCAATGTTTTTGCCAGAAAGATGCCCATCGAAGTAATTCATTATTTTCGGAAACAAAACTGTTTTTTGACGGTTATTCACTTCCATAACAGAGCGTAAGACATTAAAGTCAAAGTCGTCATCTTTTCCCGCTTTAACCAAGGCCTGAACATCTTTGGGAAAACAAGAGCCACCATAGCCAATGCCAGGGAATAAAAAGCGTTTGCCAATCCGTTCATCTGATCCAATCCCTATCCTAACTTGGTCTACATTTGCGCCAACTATTTCACAATAATTAGCTATTTCATTCATAAAGGTAATTTTTGTCGCTAAAAAAGCGTTGGCGGCATACTTGGTTAATTCAGCGGATTTTGCATCCATAAAATAAATTGGATTACCTTGCCGAACAAAGGGTTTATATAAATTTTCCATTATTTTTTGAGCGGCTTCATCATTGGTCCCAATAATTACCCGGTCTGGTTTCATGAAATCACTAATTGCAAAACCTTCACGCAAAAATTCAGGGTTAGAAACAATGCTAAAAGGACAGGAAGTATTTTTCGAAATGATATCACCTACTTTATCTGCAGTACCTACCGGAACGGTGCTTTTATCAACAATGACGGTATAATTTTGTATTAATTTAGCTACTTCTTCAGCGGATTTTAAAATGTATGAAAGATCAGCTGAACCATCTTCTCCCGGTGGGGTAGGTAAGGCTAGGAAAACAACTTCGGCATCTTTTATCCCTTCGGCTAAGGAGGTCGTGAAAAACAGTCGTTTTGCGAGTAGGTTTCGCTGAAAAAATGTATCGAGTTGTGGTTCGTAAATCGTTACTTCACCATTATTTAATCGTTCAATTTTTGTAGCATCAATGTCTATGCAAGTAACAATATTTCCTGTTTCCGCGAAACAAGTCCCTGTTACCAGTCCAACATATCCAGTTCCAATTACAGCTATTTTCATTTTTTCTGAATGTATTCAATGATTTCCGATGTGATCAATTCAAGTTGTTCATCTTGCATTTCCGTATGAATGGGAAGAGAAATAACGATGGATGTTAGTTCATCAGTTACCGGTAAATTAGTGGCATCACTTCCAAAATGGGCAAACATTTTTTGACGATGAGCCGGAACCGGATAATAGATCATGGATGGAATTTCTTTCGATGCTAAATATTCATTTAATCCATTACGATCAACCCCCTCCAATTTAATAGTGTATTGATGAAAAACATGTTTGGAATCATGCGCACGAAATGGAATGCTAACGCCTTTTATACTTCCCAAAACCCCATCATAGTAATCCGCAACATTTCTTCGAGCATCAATGTAATTATCTAATTGACGGAGTTTTATGCGCAATACGGCAGCCTGAATACTATCTAATCGCGAATTACAACCAACCGTATCGTGGTAATATCTTTTACTCTGGCCATGATTAGCGATCATGCGAATTTTTTCAGCTAGTGTATCATCGTTTGTACACATTGCACCCCCATCGCCGAAGCAGCCTAAGTTTTTACTTGGAAAAAATGACGTGCAGCCAATATGTCCAATGGTGCCTGTTTTTACTACTGCTCCATTATCTAAGTGATAATCAGAGCCAATTGCTTGCGCATTATCTTCTATTACAAATAGTTGGTGCTTTTCTGCGATAGTCATTATTTTATTCATATCGGCAGCTTGTCCATACAGATGAACAGGAACAATCGCCTTGGTTTTCTTGGTGATTGCGGCTTCAATTTTGGAAGGATCAATGCAGAAGGTATTGGGATCTACATCAACAAAAATAGGTGTTAATCCAAGTAGCGCCATCACTTCTGTGGTGGCAATATAAGTAAAGGAAGGGGTGATAATTTCATCACCGGGTTTCAATCCTAAACTCATCATGGCGATTTGCAAGGCATCCGTGCCATTAGCGCATGGAATTACATGCTTAATTCCTAAATAATCCTGCAGTTCGTTTTGAAAACCTGCTACTTCGGGACCATTAATAAATTGGGCATTTTGTATAACTGAAAAAATCGCTTCATCAATGGCCGGCTTAATTTTTTCATATTGACTTATTAAATCAACCATTTGAATTTTTCTCATACCAAAAATTGAAATAAATTTAGGTCAAAAGTAAGGGTTTTAGGTAAGATAATAGGTGTTCGCCTACAATAATTTATATGATCTAAAACAGATGAAAAGGGATAAAATAATTAGAATAGAAATATTTACTAATTTTAGTTAGAGGATCAATAGTTATAAAACACAATTCATTAAAATCAGTTCTACTTTTTTATCAGCGTAAAAAGCTAAAAAATAAATTACTTTTGGACTATGATTCAGTTGAAGACTTTATTTATATTAATTGCTGTGTTTTGTTTTGGTGTATTGCATGGCCAACGCAATGTGAAAGATTCCGCGATAGCGACTCCTTGGATTGGTGTTCATTATGGAGGAAACTTCCCTTCTGGTGACCTTAACGATCGCTACGGCTACTTAAATCATATTGGAATAATGTCAGGATATAAGACAGCGAAGCAATTGTATCTAGGCTTGGATGCCAATTTTATGTTTGGCAACCAAGTAAAAATGACCGGTCTTTTTGATCATTTGGTTGATTCACAAGGAAATATCACGGATATTAACGGCGACATTGCTATTGTGTTGGTAATGCCTCGAGGATTTAATACCAATTTATCGATTGGAGGATTGTGGCCTGTTTGGGGTTCCAACAAAAACTCTGGTATTTTCGTTCATGGAGGCGCTGGGTTTTTATTGCATCATATGCGGATTGAAACTCAGAATCAAGTGATCCCTCAGTTGGAATTAGATTACAAGAAAGGGTACGACCGACTAACAACCGGAATTAATACACATCAATTTATTGGGTATTCATTTATGGCAGATGGTGGGTTCTATAATTTTTATGGTGGATTGTATGCACAACAGGGATTTACAAAAAACAGACGAACTATCTTTTTTGATCAACCTACCACCCCTGTTTCAACTGATTTGCGTTTAGACTTGCAGTTTGGTTTTCGTTTAGGTTGGTTCATTCCCATCTATAAGCGTAAGCCAAAAGATTTTTATTACAATTAAGATGAATTGCTTGTATAATTTTTCTGTTTTATTACTTGGCTTTTTCATTCGGATTTATTCCGTTTTTTCTGCAAAAGCAAAAAAGTGGGTTGATGGCCGAAGAAATTGGGAGGCATCCCTAGATAGCATTCCTACTAACCAAACTATTATTTGGTTTCATTGTGCCTCATTGGGTGAATTTGATCAAGGATTAGAATTGATGTTTTTATTAAAAAAACGATCTCCATCTTCGCTATTCGTCGTTACTTTTTTCTCTCCTTCTGGCATGGAACATTATCAAAAAAGGAAAAATTGTGTTGATTACGCCCTTTATTTGCCGCTTGATACACCAAGAAACGCGCAGCTATTTATAGAGAAATTAGCGCCAGACTATGCGATATTTATTAAATATGAATTCTGGGCTAATTTTATCTTTGCAGCGAAGAAAAAAGGGGTGGTTTTACTATCGGTTTCTACTTTGCTTCGAAGGAATCAAGTCTATTTCAAATTTTATGGTGGTTTCTTTAGGAAGGTACTTAGGTCATTTGATTATTTCTTTGTCCAAAATAAGGCGACGGCTGATTTGCTTCATTCAATACAAATTACGAATGTTGAAATTACCGGTGACACACGATTTGATCGGGTATTGGCGAATAAGCAATTGAGCTTGACAAGCATGGAAAGTGAATCTCAAAATGACCATTTATTTAATGCGTTTTTAGCCGGTGAAAAGGCCATTATTTTTGGAAGTAGTTGGCAATTTGAGGAAGGATTTTTGGAAGCGCTACTAGCAAGTGGTTCCAATCGGAAAATCATACTTGCCCCCCATGATATTCAAGAAGTAAATGTAAAACGACTACTTAGTCGTTTAGGTGATAAGGCAATTCGCTATACGAAATTCAATGAATTTAAGGACCAGCAAGTTTTACTATTAGACACGATTGGACAACTGTCAATGGCTTATTATTATGGTGACATTGCGGTAATTGGAGGCGGGTTTTCAGGTAAATTACACAATATTTTAGAGCCATTGGCTTTTGGCTTGCCTGTTATTTTTGGTCCAAATTACAGCAAGTTTCCAGAAGCAGGGCAAGCCATTACTAATCAATTTGCATTCAGTGTTTCAAGTACAGCAGAATTTTTGGAGGCCATCCAACTTATTTCGAATGATATTGAAAAAATGCAAGCTCTTTCAATGAATTTTATTTTGGATAACAGCGGTGCTTCCATGAAAATCTCCGAAAATAAGCTATTTACTTTTTAGTAGGCTCTTTCGTTCTTCTTTTCTACCCAATTTACGAAAGCTCGATTCACCACTTTATTTCCACCGGGTGTCGGATAATTACCAGTAAAATACCAATCGCCAGTATGATTTGGACAAGCGATATGTAAGTTGTCCACTTTTTGAAATATAATCGACACCTCTGCATTTACTGTTCTTGGCTTTAATAATACAGCAATTTTAGCTGAAATTTCTTCCTCTGTAAATGGCGCATAAATTTCTTTGACGTAATTTTTAACCTGTTCTTTAGGAAGTAGCAGTTGTTCTTTACATTTTCGGTAAACAAAATCAATGGTTGATTGCATATTTCGATCATGTAGAAGACAAATAGCAGCTTCAAAGGCAATAAAGTCGCCAAGTTTCGCCATATCTATTCCATAACAATCGGGATACCTAATTTGCGGAGCAGACGAAACTACCACAATTTTTTTAGGCTGTAATCGATCTAGCATTCTTAATATACTTTGCTTCAAGGTGGTTCCACGAACTATGCTATCGTCGATGATTACTAAATTATCAAGTCCTTTACGCACACTTCCATAGGTGATATCGTAGATGTGTGTAACGAGGTCATCGCGCGAATTATCTTGTGTAATAAACGTTCTAAGTTTCGCGTCTTTAATGGCTATTTTTTCAATCCTTGTTCGTTGATTTATTATGGAAGCAATTTCTTCAGCAGAAGGATTATTTCCAAGTGCTTGAATTTCCTTTACTTTTCGGACATTTAAAGCATCCTCCAATCCTTTAATCATGCCTAAAAAAGAAACTTCTGCCGTATTTGGGATAAAGGAAAATACAGAATTTTTAAGATCCCCATCAATCGAATCCATTACCTGACCAACGATTAAATTGCCGAGTTCTTGTCGTTCTTTATAAATGTCTGCATCTGATCCCCGTGAAAAATAGATTCTTTCGAAGGAACATTGACTAATTTGGCTTGGCTTGTTGATTAATTCCTCGGTAACAATCCCATTTTTTTTAATAATTAAGGCATGTCCTGGTTTTAATTCGTTGATTTCTTCCATCTGCAAATTGAACGCAGTTTGAATAACAGGTCTTTCAGAAGCTACCACACATATTTCATCATTTTCGAACCAAAATGCTGGTCGAATTCCTGCTGGGTCCCGTAACACAAAAGCATCCCCATGTCCTAGTAAACCAGCCATGGCATAGCCACCGTCCCAATTATCCGACGATTTTTGTAGGATGGAAGAAATATTAAGCTGCTCAGCAATCATTTTATAAATCTCTGCTTTTGGATATCCCTTTGAGGTGTAATTTTGAATTAATTCGTCGTGTTCAACATCTAGAAAGTGCCCAATTTTTTCCAAAACTGTCACGGTATCTGATTTTTCTTTAGGATGTTGCCCAATTTTCACCAAGGCATCAAACAATTCATCAACATTTGTAAGATTAAAATTTCCTGCAATAACTAAGTTTCTAGAAATCCAATTGTTTTGTCGAAGGAAAGGGTGACAACTTTCGATTGAATTTCGGCCAAATGTACCGTAACGCAAGTGACCAAGAAATAGCTCTCCAGTAAATCCGGCATTTTTCTTTAAAAATCCGATATCCTTAAGCAATTTAGGATCTTCGCGTTGAATTTGCAATAGGCGAGCATTAACTTGCTCAAAAATATCTTGAATGGAATTTTTTTGAATGGACCGAACTCTTGAGATATAGCGATCTCCTGGATCTATATCAAACTTTATATTGGCTAAACCAGCGCCATCTTGGCCTCTGTTGTGTTGTTTTTCCATCAAAAGTTGCATTTTATTTAAACCATAAAATGCAGTTCCATATTTTTCTAGGTAAAATTCAAGTGGTTTTTTTAACCTTAATAAGGCAATTCCACATTCGTGTTTGATCGCATCACTCATGGTTAATCATCAATTTTTATGCGAAGGTAACCATAGTTATTTGAACAATTGAAAAATTATGCATTGAAAGTTTCAACGCGTAATTTTTTAGTAGGTGAGACTACTTTTTGTTTCTTTTTATTGGTCAGTTATTCTTAATGCCCATTAGGCTGGCAGCACTTTGGCAACTTCTGAACGGCTGTAATGTCCGCCTTCACTTCATCTGCATCATAGCCAATTTTAGCAATTATTGCTTTAATTGTTTCTATGGATGTTTTTTTGGTTAAAAATTGTACTGTAACCTTTTTGCTTTCAAGGTCTAATTCAGCAAACTTTACACCCTTTGTGTAATTCAAGGCCCCTTCAATGCGCTCTTTACAATCACCGCATTGAGCGGAGGTTTGAATAATTACAGTTTGTTTTTTTACATTCTGAGAAAATAATACTTGGCTGAAGCATACGGCCAAAACGAATAAGATAGTTTTCATAATTTTTATTTTTTTATTTTTTTACGTAAAATTGAATAGCGAATTCCTGCATAAATATTTGTTCCAATAATTGGGCCCCAAACACATGTTGCATCAAAGTTGTTACCAAATGGGTTAGATGGGTCCTCAACAGGTGTTTTTTGTGTAAAATTAGTTAAGTTTTCAACGCCCAGGTAAAAATCCCATTTTTTAAATACATGCGTTAATTGTGTGTTAATCATCGGGTAAGACGGGCTGTATCGGATTGGTAGATTCACATCAATTGTTGGAAGTCGTGATTTGCCAAAGGCAGTGCAAGTAAAGTCATATTCCCAACGTTTATTTTTACTCTTGACGGCAACATTAATAAATCCTCGATGTTTCGGTAACATAATTTGTTGTTGAAATTTACCATCAAGCATTGCTTTCACATCTAGGAATTTGTAAGCAAGTCTAATTTCGAGGTTTTTCAAGGGGTTTATAGATAATTCTGTTTGAAAGCTATTTGATATTGATGGGGAACTTAAGTTATTAAACACTACTTTACTTGAATTTACATCTCTATCAATGATTAATTGATTCACAAAGAAAGTCCTATAAGCATCCATGGTAATACTGGCTTTTCTTTTAAAAAGTTTGAATTCTTGTACTATCGAACCGCCAAAGTTCCAGGAGATTTCTGGCCTTACTTCGCTTGGTGCTACCCACTGTTTGGAACTTGCCAATAAGGAAACATTATCGATAATATAATTTGGGACACGCCAGCCTTTGCCTGCGGTAATTCTAAAATCGGTTGTTGGCGTGATGCTATATTTCGCATGAACCCGAGGAACAAATTGCCATCCAAATAAATTGTGATAATCTAGTCGTGTTCCAAGGACGCAACTAAGTCGCGCGTCGGAGTAGGTATATTCGGCAAAGGCTCCAGGAACGATTTCGGTTCTTTTGTCGATGATTGAATCGGCCGCTTGTGAAATTTGCAACAGAACTAGACTCGTCCCGAGTTTGATTTTATGGTCACTGGTACCAAGAATATCCTCATAAACGGTATTAATGTATCCACGTTTTTCCGTTCCTGAAAAAAGGCGGTTCCCAAATTCACCTTCGATATCTTGGTATTTTAAGTTGTAAATAACGCCTAATGAACGCATTGGTTTTTTCATAAAGAACCCTGTTTTTGCAAAAATATCAGCATGCCTCGAGTTGATCAGCACCCCATACCCAAGAGGATTATCTCTTTGAAAAGAGGTCTGTCCACCCGTTTTCTGATCTCTGTAAAGATTTACTCCAATTTGCGCTTCCATCTTCTCACCTTGGTAATCCCAGCGATTCAAAAAAGACAGATTGTTTCCCATTGGTAAATCGCGGAATCCGTCCTTGTTTTCATCAATATTCCCATAAACTGTTGAGGCATGGGCAAATGATCCAACGCTCCATTTTTTTGATAAAATCTGTCCACCGTTTAGGTTTACCTCAGAGCGTCCAAGCCTATTTTGATAAACATTCACAAAAAAGCGCTCCATTTCTTTTGGCTTTTTCAATTCTAAATTAATAAGGCCTGCCATTGATTCATATCCATTTACTACGTTACCCGTTCCTTTCGTAATCTGTATAGATTCGACCCACGTTCCTGGGATTGTATTAAGTCCAAAAGAACTTTCTAATCCACGTAAATAAGGAATATTTTCCATTTGAATTTGAGTATAGACGCCATTAATACCCATCATTTGAATTTTCTTTGCTCCAGAGACGGCATCGGTAATATTCACATCGACTGAGGCATTTGTTTCAAAGGATTCTGACAAATTACAACAGGCGGCTTTTCGCAATTCACCTGCTGTTAACTCTTCCACATGCAATGTTTTCATTTTTGAAATTCCATGCGTGGCTTTTTTTCCATCCACGGTAATTTCGCCAAAATGCACTTCGGCTTTTAAGAGGATGTTTAATGCTGTAAAGCGATCTTTTTTACCTAGCACGATTGAGTCAGGATAATATCCGGGGTAGAAAAAAACAAGCGTATCGGGCAATGATTTTGGAAGGACAAGTTCAAACACGCCTTCTTCATTGGTTTTTGTACCCATATTGGCGTGTAGCAATGTAATTTTTGCACCAACAAGAATCTCCGTTGAAGAAGAATTAAGCCCTTGAACAAGGCCCTTGATTTGAGCATTTAATGTGTTAAGTAAAAAACTACAGCACAGTGTTAAGATAAGTTTCATAAATATAGAATTTAAAGGTTAGAAATAATTTCGCCTTCATCTTCAAATCTGAAACACTTGTTTTTTGATTAATATTAATTTCCCGGAGGGTTTTCTAGGAGGTGGAATTAAACAAGCAATTTGCGTTGCTTCATAGTTAACATTTACGGTATTATCAAAGACAAAAGAGGTATTTATCGGTGCATTAAACGAAAACTCTGTTTTAAAATCATCCGTTTTGCTGTAATCAATATCTATTTTATAAATAGAGGAATAATCGGAACAACAGCCATCGTTTTTAGGATCTTCTTTTTGGCAGCAGGGTGGCACCTTCTTTGTTTCGCTTGGACAGGCGTCGTGATTTTCAAAAATATACGATGTAAAAACCCCTTCTTTGCTACAAGCATGACTAAACACACGGATGCCAACGTTCCCGACGAAAAGTAATATTACAGTAAAGAAGAGAATAAATGTTTTTAGCACAACTCAAAATTAAATAAAACCATACTATTATCCTATTTCACTACTTGTTTTTCTTAATTCGAAATGCTTAATCAATCCGTTGCTCAACAAAACTAGCACTATGATCGCTGCCCCCAAGTAGAAATTTGTTGAAAGAGATTTATGTTCATTTAACAACACAATCGCTAATAAAATAGTGTAGATAGGCTCAAGGTTGATATTCAATGAAACGGTAAAAGCCCCTAACTTGCGTACAATAATGATGGTTGCTAAAAAGGCAAAAGAGGTGCATACAATTCCAAGAAAGAGCAGCCAGCATAAGTCGCTAAAGGATACTATTAAATCAGAAACATGAAGTTTTCCTAGAGACAAGAGAATGATAGAAACAAGAGTAAAAGCCGCAATCATTTCGTAAAATGTTAATTGTTCGGCACTTGTTTCCTCTGATAATTTCGCATTAAACACAGAGAAAAAAGCAGCACACAAAGCAGAAAACAACCCGAAAAAAAGCGCTAGTAATTCTTGTCCGCTAAAATCAAGCGAAACAAAAGAAATCCCTGAAATTACTACCAAGCCCATAAGCAATTGACGTATCGAGAATTTTTTTTTCATCACCAAAGGTTCGAGCCATGAGACATGCAGTGTAGTGGTTGATAGGCACAATATTGCTAAGGATGCTGTAGAAAGTTGAATCGAATAATAAAAGGTCATCCAATGGGTAGCAACAATTAATCCCACGCCTAACACTTTAGGTGCCAACTTTTTAGACAAACGAAGATCTTTTCCTTTATAGAGTAAGAAAAGTCCTAAAGCGACAAAAGCGATTAAAACTCTATACCAAACGATGTGTAATGCATCTTTATGAATAAGTTTTCCTAAGATTCCGGTAAAACCCCACAAAAAGATAATCAGATGCATTAATGCATGGTATTTATACCTTTGCCACATGCCTGTTATTTTTTAGACCATTCTTCGATCGACGCCTTGTTCATTTTAACATAGTTTGAATCATTATCAAGAGCAGCCGCTTCCATCGATTTATTTGCGGTTTCAATGGCCCCTTTGTAATCGCCATTTTCAGCTTGTAATTGTGCTTTAAGTCGTGTCATCCAATAAGCTTTTTGTCCCTGCATTTCAACTGCTAGCGTAGACCAAATTAACGCTTGTTTCATGTCAATTTTTTCAGTGAAATAATAGTTGGCTGCTTGGTGATAATCATTCGCTTTTGGACCACTCATCGTTTTCAAAATACCTGCTACTACTTTATCTTTAGTATTTAAGCTAAATGGCAACGCCACCTTTGTTTGATCCCAAGCAATTTGAATTTCAGCGCCATTATTGCTAATCTTATCGATGAAAATTGATAAGTTTTCAACCCTATCTTTGAGTTCATAAACCGGCAAGCTTGTTTTGTACGCAATCTTATCTTCTGACCAATTATCAGGAACTCCCCAATTATTTGTTTCCGTGTAGAAGATTAATTGCCAGCTTTTCTTTTCCGGTATCGCATAAAGCGCGTATGTCCCGGCTTTTAGCGTGTCTTGCCCGAAGATTAAATTTTCTGATGAGGTGATTTTTGTGTTTTCATTTGCTCCGAGGCGCCAAATACTCCCAAATTCAACAACATCTCCGAAAGCATTTCTTGCTTTCACTCCTGGTCGTGAGTAGGAAATACTAATATCAGCTAGCCCAACCTTTTGCTCTATTTTACATAAAGGACTTGCTTTTGGCGTAATAATTTGTGATTGTCCAATTGAAATACAACTGGTCATGGCGATAAGTAATTTAATTTTTCTCATTTTTATTTATTTAATTAGATGTAACAATATGCTGCATTATATTTTTAAAACGTTCTTCGTTTGAAACTATAAATCCATGATTTAAGAGCAGAAAAACTTCGTCTGCTTTCGTTTTAGAAAACGATTTCTTTCCGGAATAAATAGATATTTTGGAAGGAGATAGCAATAGGTATTCATCCATCATTTCCTCATTCGTCAGATCTAAATCGTTATCGATTGCTTCAATCGTTATCATTTCACCATTCGTTTCGGAAAGCGAACAGAAGCAAACTTGTCTTGGAACTTGGCGTTCCAAAAAGGAAACCTTGTTGTACACTTTATCTAACACGACGTCACTGAATAATTCGATCAGTTGTTTCGCTTTTAAAGGTTCTTTTTGATTCATGATCGCCCAATCTTCTTTATACACGTGGTTTAAAATTAAAAACTGGATCAATTCGGCATCGAGTTCCTTTAATTCTTCATTCGTTAAACAACGGAATCGCATGTTATTTTTCTGCTTTAGATACATCAAAGGTGATATCGATTACTTCATCGAGCGCTGATTGTATCACGCCTTGTTCAACTATAAAAGTATACTTGCCAATCTGCGGTAATTTTCTTCTTTTGAAGACTATTTTATGCTCAACAATACTACCTGTTTTATGACCTATCCATTCGCCATTTGGGAAGCATGTTTTTATTTCATAAGGATCCCTTATGACTTGTTTGAATGGCGTTTTCGTTGTTAGATAAATCCACAGATTGTTGTATTTATAATCTGTTGTTGTTCGAATACTTAAAGTGAAATCATAGGTGACTGCTGTGTCAGGAATATTAACGGTGAATGTCGGTCTTGACTTTTGTTTCCAAACATTGTTTTTGAATTGATAAGACGTATTGTAAACAGATGAATTCGTACAAGCCGTTATAATCGCAAGGCTAAAAAGAAGAAAAAATAATTTTTTCATTACTTATTTTTTGGTACAAATTTATGCTTATTTCTATTTTTATTTTTGTTTTTATTGGTGTTTGCAAAACGCGAGATGCTATCTTGACCAACCACATTTTCGTACCCAATTTCCACTTCTTTTTCAACTACATAGGTAAAGGCGGTTAAATCTTTAGGAATTGTTCCCGCTTTATTAAGTTCGTGAATCTTCTTAACCTGATCTGGGCTGAGTGCAATTAATCCATTTTCACCTGGAATTGCAAACCACATCAGTCGTTTGAACACGTCGGTTTTAATATGAACGGCCTCTCCTTTTTCAGTTTTTAGTTTTGTATCAGTTTTAGGAAACGACTTAATGGCGTCTAAGTACATGTCTAATTCGTAATTCAAACAGCACTTTAATTTGCCACATTGTCCTGCCAGTTTTTGTGGGTTTAGTGATAATTGTTGATATCGAGCAGCGGATGTGGAAACGGACCTAAAATCGGTTAGCCAAGTGCTACAACATAATTCCCGCCCACAAGAACCAATTCCTCCTAAACGAGAAGATTCTTGTCGTGAGCCAATCTGCCTCATTTCGATCCGAATTTTGAATTCATCAGCCATGTCTTTTATCAACTGTCGAAAATCAATTCTTCCTTCCGCTGTGTAGTAAAAAATCGCCTTTGACATGTCAGCTTGAAATTCAACATCAGATATTTTCATCTCCAAGCCAAGTTTTAGTGCCATGACCCTCGATTTATTCATGGTTTCTGGTTCCAATGAACGCGCTTTTATCCAGCTGTCAATTTCTTTTTGTGATGCTATAGAAATAATTTTTCGGGTTTCCATCGGTTTAAATCCCGGGGATTTCTTTTTCACCTGTATCCGAGCTAATTCTCCAACAATCGAAACTACCCCAACATCATAACCAGGCGCTGTTTCTACGGCAACAACATCTCCGACGCATAAGGAAATGTTATCAGCATTTCTATAAAAGCCTTTTCTTGAACTTTTAAATCTAACTTCAACAATATCATATATTTTTTGCCCTGATGGCAATGAAATATTCGCAAGCCAATCGTAGACTTCTAATTTATTGCAACCACCAGAACTGCATGTACCATTATTCTTACATCCTCTTGGTGTTCCACCATCTGACCCACATG
>JAIPAL010000032.1 GCA_021740085.1 Crocinitomicaceae bacterium | reverse complement strand
GATGACTTCACTTAGTTTATATGCGCAAAAAGCAACTTCTTTTGAAGGTAAGTTAGACGGACTTGAAATAAAAGCAAGTATTAATCTATTGAGTGGAGAAAGTTCCGGCAGCTTCTTTTTTATTAATCAGCCAAAAGAAATTTACGAGCTTATCATGATAAACAAAGCAGATAGTCAGATTGAAATCAAGGTCATACTAAACGGAAATAAACACGCAAGTGGCACGCTAAATCAAACGAAAACAGATGGCATCACGCATTTAAACGGAGAGATCACCAAAGAAGATGGAAAGACTGCGGTAATCGAATTAGTTGAATCTAACTAGTCGCTTAAAAAATATCTAGTTTATATACTTCGCCTAGCGTTTCATTATTTCTGATAGTTACCTCTAAATCATTAATAAGACCATCAGCGATATCGTAAACCCATCCGTGGATATGTAACTCTTTCTTTTTCTTCCACGCTCCTTGTACGATGGACGTTTTTGCCAAATCAAACACTTGTTCAGCCACGTTTAATTCAACAAAACGATTAAAACGATCCTTTTCCGCATCAATAGCATTTAATTCTGTGGCGTGATGTCTGTAAACATCCTTAATGTGACGAATCCAATTATCAATTAATCCAATATGTTTATTGCTCATCGCAGCATGAACACCTCCACAACCATAATGGCCACAAACGATGATATGCTTCACATTTAAAACATTTACCGCGTAATCTAATACAGATAACATACTAATGTCTGTATGAATTACCATATTAGCAATATTACGATGGACAAAAACCTCCCCAGGTTGTGCGCCAATAATTTCATTCGCAGGTACACGGCTATCCGAACAACCAATCCATAGTAATGGGGGCTGCTGGCCATCCGCTAATCGCTTAAAAAAATCAGGGTCTTTCTCTAAATTCTTAGACACCCAAATTTTGTTATTATCGAGTAAGGACTTATAAAAACTTTCCATATTCATACCATTAAATTAATACTTTTTATTTACATCGATATTAATTAACTCGACAGTAATATTTTTTGAGGGAGCTTTATACGTGAGAAACTCTCTCATGAGTTCTAGCACATCAAAATCAATCGTTTTACAAGCCGTACCATCTAGTTTTAAGCTGTAATTAGAAGGGATATTATTTAATTCCGCTTTAATACTTGCCTTATTCAAGAAAGAAACATCTTCAGAAAAGACCAAAACAATTAGCCCATCATTTATTTCTTTGCGGTAATCATTTTTAAAGTTTTTACGCAATAAAAAGAACACGGAAACTGCAATTCCAATAGCAATTCCAATTAACAAATCAGTAAATAATACACCTATAATAGTAGAAACAAAAGGTATAAATTGATCTATGCCATTTTGAAATTGTTCTTTAAACAAATTGATTTTGGTGAGTTTATACCCTACAAAAACCAACAGTCCTGCTAAAACTGAAAGTGGAATTAGGTTTAGCCATTTAGCGACAAATAACACAGCAAGAAGAAGCCAAAAACCATGCAATATGGTGGATAATTTAGACTTGGCACCACCACCAATATTAGCCGAACTTCTAACAATAACTTGGGTAATTGGCAGTCCACCAATTAAGCCAGAAAGAATATTACCAATTCCTTGCGCTTTTAACTCTCTATTAGTTGGTGTAATCATTCGTTCGTTATCTAACTTATCGGTTGCTTCTGCGCCTAACAACGTTTCTAAGCTTCCAACGATAGCAAGTGTAAAAGCAATAATATAGCAGTTGACATTACTTAAAAAAGAAAGGTCAGGATGCACGAAATAATTAAAAAGATCAGAAGGTGAATTTAATATAGGTAACTTAACTAAATGGGATGCTTTGACAGCAATAGAAGGAGAGAATGACAGAAATAATTGATTAATAATAATTGCCAAAACAACGACTAACAATGACCCAGGAATGAGTGAGAAAAAACGGATTTTTTTAACACGTGATAAATCAAGCACAATAAACAATACTAATGAGATTAAACCAATGATAAAAGATCCCACATTTGAGTTTTGGATCGCGTAAAACAATTCAGTTAATGTATTATGGCCATCCTTTTGAATAAATGCTTCATCTCCGATGAAATCAGCATCAAATCCAATTAAATGTGGCATTTGTTTTAAAATTAAAATAATCCCTATCGAAGCCAACATACCTTTTATAACCGCTGAGGGGAAATAATTAGCAATTAACCCAAAGCGAAGGAATCCAGCTATTAATTGAATAATCCCCGCTAAAACAACCGCTAACAAAAACCCTTGATAACTTCCTAATACGGTTATTCCTCCGATAACTATGGTAATCAAGCCAGCGGCTGGTCCTGAAACGCCTTTGCTAGATCCACTTATCGCACCAACGATAATTCCACCAATAATCCCTGCCAAAATTCCTGCAAATGGACTTGGCAGCCCAGGAATACCAGACACGGAGGTTGAAGCTAAACCAAGGCCTATACATAATGGCAAGGCCACAAAAAATACTACGATACTTGCTGGCAAATCTTTTTGCCAAGACTTAAAAAAATGATTCATTGATATAAAATTTAAATAACTACTCGGTAATTTATCTAAATTTTATTTTCTGGAGGGGAATAAGGTATTTCTAAATATACCGGCTTCGGTATTTGATTATTATGGCTCAAATAAATAGTTTGTTGATAAACATCACAAACATCATGATTCGAACATGAATTTTTATTATCAATTAAATAAAATTCTGCATCAACTTCACCCTCACTGTCTTCTAATAAAAAATCTACTATCCCTTCTTCAGTTGATATTTCTCCTAATTTTATACTGGTTGATTTACATTCGAATAGATAACAAACGGAAATTAATTGCAATAAAAACAACTTTAAAAAAAAGAATTTAATTACCGAATTACCCTGTATCATGCTACAAAAGTAAGTTGAATATTTAGACAATAAGCTGATTCCTTAAATAACATTTAATTTTTTCCCAACTTTAATAAATGCCGCAATTGCTTTGTCCAAATCTGCTATAGAATGAGCAGCGGAAACCTGCGTTCTAATTCGTGCTTGATCCTTTGCAACCACAGGATAGAAAAATCCAATGGCATAAACCCCTTCTTTCAATAATTCATTCGCGAAATTTTGTGATAAGGCGGCGTCATAAAGCATAATTGGAACGATAGGCGAATCTCCTTTTTTGATATCAAAACCAGCAGCAATAATCTTTTCCTTGAAATACAAGGTATTGCTTTCTAATTTATCTCTCAACTCAGTATTAGCAGAAAGAATTTCAAAAACTTTAATCGATGCACCAACAATTGCAGGTGATAATGAATTAGAAAACAAATAAGGACGAGAACGTTGACGTAACATTTCAATTACTTCTTTACTGCCAGTAGTATAACCGCCCATTGCGCCGCCAAGAGCTTTCCCAAGGGTTCCTGTAATAATATCTACACGATCCATAACACCGCAATGTTCAGGGACACCTCTACCAGTTTTACCAATAAATCCTGCTGAATGACATTCATCTGTCATTACCAATGCGTCATATTTATCGGCTAAATCACAAATTTGATCCATTAAAGCAATGTCACCATCCATAGAAAAAACACCATCTGTTACAATAATACGATGACGTTGAGCCTGTGCTTTTTGAAGTTGTAGCTCTAAATCCGCCATATCCGAATGGTTATATCGATAGCGCTGAGCCTTACATAACCTAACCCCATCAATAATAGAAGCATGGTTTAATGCGTCAGAAATAATGGCATCTTCCTCAGAGAATAATGGTTCGAAAAGTCCTCCATTTGCATCAAAAGCTGCGGCATATAGAATGGTGTCTTCGGTTCCGTAAAACTCAGCAATTTGACGTTCAAGTGTTTTATGTATATCCTGAGTTCCACAAATAAAACGTACTGAAGACATGCCAAAACCATGCGAGTCTAAGGTGTCTTTAGCGGCTTGTACTACCTCCGGATGAGAGGAAAGCCCCAAGTAATTATTCGCACACATTACCACCACATTCTCCCCTGAATCTACCTGCACATTCGCACCTTGAGGACTTGTAATAACTCGCTCTTTTTTTAATAATCCCTTTTCTTGAATGGATTGTAATTCTTCTGCTAAAAATGATTTTATCTTTCCGTACATACTTACTTTTTTATATATTCTCGACTCCGTTTAACCAATAAATTTAATAATACATTGGCATCCTTTGGATCTATTTTTTTTCCAAATCTTATGGTTTTATTTAGGTATTCAAATTGCACTCTTTCCCCACCATTAATCCATGGCGATGATTCCCAAACACTTTGAATTGAATTAGGCGCTGGAAAAACCAAGTTAATTTGTTTAATGTTTTCATGATAATACACCGTTGCTTTTCCATAGTTGGAAATTGACTTTTTTAGATGCAATCCAACCTCATCAATTTTAATTTTTTCCTTTCCATACTGAAGCCATAAAAAAGCCTTGGTAACACGAAAAGCATAATAAAACCAAAAAGCAAGCGATACAACAATAATTATTTGTTCTTGACCTGTTAATTTCAAGGAATTAAAAGCCCACACTAAGGTGATTCCGATAACATACCACATGGCCAACCATGCGCCCATCATTAAGTCCACTAAAAATTTCTTTTCGGGCCCAATGACAATCGTTGTTTTATTCACATGATCAACGAATGTAATACGCTGTCCTATTGATTTCATAGGACAAAAATAAAACAAAAAACCCCGGCTTTCGCCAGGGCTTTAATTAATTTATAATGCTTAATAATTCCAAACATCATGTTCCCAATTACGCATAGTATTTTTAAATTGTTCCGCTTGATACAGAGCATCTACGCCATAACGATAATCTTCAATCTCTTGGTCGAATCTATTCGAGCTTTTATAAATCTGTCCTGAGAAACGTCTTTTCCAAAATAAATCATCGAAAGACATCCATTGAGCATCTGATTTTTCATTGTAAACAAAATAGTTTACAATAACATTTCTCAATTCAGGGAAATACAACCAAAACATTTCTTTTTCTGCCCATTCATCTGTGTACTCTTCAAAGCCATTATCATAACGATACGCTTTACCACCTTTATTGTAAACTAATAAGTCACCTCGCTCGTCATCAGCCTGTCCGTCTGCTACCGTGTATCTTGCTACTGGCGCAATCGCAATAATACGTTTCTCAAACATCGATAATTCCTTGTCAAAATACCAATCTTCTTTAATGTTGTAGGCAAATACACTGTTAGATGCGGCGTACATTATTTTGTAGTCTTTTTTAACCACTGTCCCAACAATTGCAGCATCCCACCAAGCTGTGAATTTATCCTTATCTACCGCTAAAAAAGATTCGTAATCAGGATCCGCAGCAATGGCAGAATCAAGAAATACCTGCAATGTTTGATCCGTTCTTACCACAAGAATTGTATCTTCTGGATCACTTAATCTAGGTAATTTTAAATCATCCCCTTTCCCGTTCGCTGAAATAATATCTGAAATTGTTTTTTTGTATTGAGAATTAAGGAAATAATCATTGCCAGCATAATTGGCATTTTTCACAACTGGATATTTTAAGCTGTAACCATCTTCTAAAGTTGGATAATTATCACTTGCAACTTGATAAACCGTTAAGTCACCTAAAAGTATATGTCGCAAAATGATTGTCCACAAAGACCAATTACTTTGATTTCGATTCCAGGCAGTATTATCAACTTCCTTAACACTTGAAGGACTATATGTTGAAGATTCTCCATCACCACCGTCAAAGGAATCAAATGGCAAAAATATGGAATGATTTATTTTTTCACGTGCATCTATTCTTGAATAAACCCGTTTAGCAAAGGCATAATCAGCCGCACGAACGAATTCATAAGGTCGAGCAGCACCAACAGGTAATTCTTCTTGAAGAACTACGCCATCAATCACACCATTCGATGGCTGATTTAAAGGTCCTCTCATCGGATCGCCTTGTCCGTTGACAATAGATGTCAAGCCAATACAGAAATAAATTAATCCAATAGTTGCTTTCATAATTTCCTAGTTTGTAACTTTTAAAATTCCTTGAGCTGGTACTTGTGATCTTACACCGTTTCGAGTATAAAAAATTTCGATCGCCACCTTTTTCCCAACTCGTACTTTTGAAACAGCACTACCTGGAATTGCTTTACCGCTAAAAGGGACATCATCAATCGTTCCACCAATAACATTGAATGCAATACCTGTGAAAGGTGAATCAGCACCAAGGCTTACGTTAGCAATAAATCCTGTAGATTTGGATATTGTAGATCCTGACACTTGCGCATTTGGAAATGGCTTAACTTTATATCTAAAAGTACCAAAGCTTCTAGATTTACCATCTTTATCTTTACCTGACAAAGTGATTGAAACTTGTTTTGTTCCTTGAGCTACATTAACATAATATCCTTTGTAATTACCGTTCGCATCGCTCCAAGATGCTGGGGTGGCTGACCCACCTGCAACACTAATAGAAGATGATACAACACCTGCTGCAACTGGAACCACTTTATTTTGCCATCCAGTATACATAATAGATAATTCAGGTAAAGCAATTGAACCATTTGGCTGAACAATTTGTACTTTCCATGACCAAGGTCTTTGTTTAGGAACACCCGCTTTGTTAAAAATGGTTACCGTACCTGACAAGTTCATTTCGCCATTGTTTGCAGCATTTGTTTTAACCGTTCCAATTCCATTTTCAACAACTATCGATCCTGGTCCAGTAACAACAGGATTGTTATCTGAATCATAGGCAGCCATAGTTACTTTTAACTCAATAGGTTCACCAGCGGTAGCCACACCTGGACCACTCACTAATTCTTGTATTTTGTTGAAAGAATATTCGCCGGTTGTTACCTTACTTTTTAGTAAGTTAACTGCCTTTACTCTTGCAGCTAATATATCGTTTTCCAAGGATGAAAGAGAAGCAATCGCAGCAACTAAAGGCGAGTGATCAAAAGTTTTTGCTATCCAATGAATATCTTTTTGTTCATGGTGATCATTTAACTCCTTTTTAGTCAACTCCTCATATATAGAAGATAATGCCGCTAAATCCTCCTTATTAACCTTATTTCCGGGAGCATTAAACATCTTGTTAATTTGACTAGTTAAATCAGAATTATCTTTAAAAGTATTGATGTCCTTAACCTTAACATTCCATTTCGCATTATCACCCTCCTTGTATGTTCCTGTCGTTTCAACAATGAATTTTCTGTAGGCATTAAACTTTTTCCATAGTTTAATTCCATCTTTATCAGCTTCTAATTTTTTAATGTCAGAGCCAATAATTTCATGCATTGGAACATCAAATTGATCTTTTGCTTGAACAGCATCCAGGTTCATTCTAATAGGAAGTAAAGGCTTTTTGGAATTATATTTTATCCAAATAATTTTATCTAATTTTTTATCTCCAAAATCCTTTACATTTTCACCACTTTTCTCTAAAATTTTCAATTTAATGTCATCGATGAATTTTATCATCACGCCAGTTTCTTTATCAATTTTAGTTATTAAATCAAGGTATTGCTTTATTTTAATCTTTTTAGCTTTACCCGCTTCATCATCTAACGTAGTGTTCATTTCTTGCACTAAGTCTTTTCTTGCAGCGTCGCCTCTCTCAAATTGAGTGATGTTACCTCTTTGAATATTTTCTTCAATTGCAACAAAAGCGTCTAGAACTGACTTTGATACATTCAACGCAAGTAGCGCCGTAAGTACCAAGTACATCATTCCAATCATCTTTTGTCTTGGGGTTTCTTTACCACCAGCCATAATCTATGTTTTTAAATGTTTATAATAAAATCTTTTGGTTGTTGGTGTTCTTAGCTTTTCATCGCTTTCAACATGTTGCCATAAACATTGTTCAAATCAGTTAAGTTTTGAGCCAAAATAGCCATGTTTTCACGATACAAACGAGTATCTTCAGCAGAAGCAGATAGATTGCTCATCATTTCTACCACTTGCTTTTGGAAGCCTTGAGTTGCTTCTAAATGAGCGGAAGAACCTTGTAATTGAAGCTCATAAACATTGTTCAAAGCACTTAAGTTTTTAGAAACTCCTTGCATAGCCATACCCATTGATTCTCCATCACTTTGAGCCGCTGTAATGCCAACTAATGCAGCAGACGCTTTCTCATAATCAGAAGATAAAGCGGTTACTCTATTAGAAGCGGCCTCTAAACTTGCAACGTAAGAATCTGTTGCAGTAGCTGCAGATGAAACACTTTTCAATTGCTCTGCATTGTGACTTAAATCACGCATAGCAGATCCTAAACGATCTAAAAGCGATTGATCAATTTTAGCATTGGCAAGAAGCTCGTCAAATTTTTCTGTAATTCCAGTAGATGATGAACCACCTCCACCTCCAGCTAATTCCATTGGTTTAGGAAATGCTTGAAGCTCTTCAGCTGTTTGTGGTCTTTCGTCTTCAGGTAAAAGGTATGGATAATAAACAGCCCAATTTGGCTCAGCATGTAAAGGTTCCATGGCACTTAAGGCAAAAATAACCGCCTCTGTAGTTAAACCAACTATCAACATTATATCACAATATGGCCAGTGCATGATTTTAAACAATGCCCCTAAAATAACTACAGATGCACCGTAACCATAAACCATTTTCATTAAATTTTTGTACCCTTTTGATGCGAAAAAACCGCCTGACTTACCACTCATAACTTTTAGATTTTTAAATTAAACTTATATTGATTGAATTGTTACAGATTTACTTATTTTAATTGAATATCACTTTGGATTTCTTCTCCGTTTTCTGCTTCTAGATCCTTTCCTCCACGTCCTAAATGCGTCATTACATTTCTAAAACCAATGTAGCACTTAGCTGTATCTTGGTATTCAAATGTACGCGTTGAGTTCATAAGATAATATCCTATATCTTTCCATGAACCACCACGAATAACTTTTCGCTTTTTGATAGGATGATCGCCATCTTTTGCATCGTATTGATTATCAGAGTTCAAATCGTGGGTGAATTCGCTGTAAGACGCCTCGTATGCTGTTGAACACCATTCAGAAACATTTCCAGCCATACAATACAAACCAAAAGCATTTGGATTGTAAGAATATACCTTAACAGTGTGGAAACCACCATCTTCAAAATACCTACCTCTCATTGGTTTAAAGTTGGCTAAGAAACAACCATTAGCATTTCTGATGTAAGGTCCACCCCAAGGATACTGAGATAAATCTAAATCACCACGAGCGCCTCTTTCCCATTCAGTTTCAGAAGGTAATCTAAAATCGTTTACAAATAAATCACCGTTTGATAACAACCAGCTATGGTATAATTGTGTTCTCCAAACAGAAAATGCTTTAGCTTGTGACCATGTAACACCTACAACAGGATAATTATCATAAGCAGTATGCCAAAAATAATTTTGTGTCATTGGGTCATGAAAAGAATAGGTAAAATCTCTCACCCAACACATTGTATCAGGATAAACGTGAATTCTTTCTTTGATGATGAATCTACTTCTATCCGTATGCCCACGAATTGCATTGTGCTGACCTTTCGTGTTAGTGTATCCTAAATCCAAATCTTGACCTGGATTAATTAATATACCTCCTTCTATAAGTGCCACGCCATTTTCATCCGTTGGTACAGAAGAGAAGTTAGATGGGTCAATCAACGATGCATCCCTGTATACTGTAGAATCAAACATCACTTGACTTCCATCAATATTCAATGTTGATCTATGTAGACCATTATTTTTATAATCTTTTGAAAGTGGATCACGACGGTGATTTCCTGATAAATCCTCTTGTAAATAATTATAAGAATTACGAGCGTCTACGTCAGCCGTTTGAATTTTTCCTCGTTTTGCTGCTTCTTTGAAATCAATCCAGAAATAATCATAAAACAAAAGACGAGTATCCAACTGCTTGTTTTTGAAGAATTGTTCTTCTTGACCTAAATACATATCAGAAAGCAAAAATGCAGTTTCAGGATCCGTATAATCAATTGGCACTTCCCAATTTAAGGTGAAAAACTTTCTGTTTTCAATACGTCCTCCGTTTGCTTCTAATAATTTCTTATCAAAGTCCTTAGGAGCATCGGTTTTCATATCTGCTGCCTTTCCTTCTTTAGAATAAGCATAAAAGATATTAGAAACCTCCATAGGATTTAAGGTTAAATCTATATCTTTTCTTGTTATCTTCTTTGGCGCTTTATCTAGACCAGCTTTTTCCCAATCAAAACCATTTACTTTAATTCCATCGTAACCTGTTAAATAAAGATAAGCCTTATCTAATTCTTCTACACCTTCTGTATTTAAAAACGGCTCAAATGGAGTATTGGCGCCTTGAACGTCAGAACCTTGTGAGATCAAAGATCGATACGGTTCTTTAAAAAAGTCATCCGGTACATTCACCCATTGTTCTGCATCATCGGATGATTGTCTTTTGTACAATTTTTCTCTTGCCATTGAATCACGCACCCAATCAACAAACTGACGATACTCGTTGTTGGAAATTTCGGATGCATCCATATAAAAAGCCTGAACTGAAACAGTTCGAGTTCTTGCAGTATGCAATCCCATGATGTCTTCATCATTCTCCCCTGACTGATACGCTCCAGATGGAACGTAAATCATTCCATAAGGAACTTTACCTGGACCTAAAATGTCTGGATAGAAAGTATCGCGTCCTTGAACACCTACTAAATTTCCGTCAATGTCATCACAAGATGCGAACATTAACACTACTACTACTAGAGCAAAAAATCTTTTCATTTTATACTTATTTAAGTTCAATCGTTTTTCAAACTAACTTTGCTACAGGTCATCAAGGTTTGCTATAACGTGTGAACAATAAAAATGGTTACAACCTAATTAATTAACTTTTATAACCACCTCGGGTGATGTGCTTTTGTCTTTGGAGGTGGGGGTAAATAATAACAATATTTCACCATAATCTCGTGCGATCCTCGTGAAACACTTGAAAGCTTATTTATTGTCAAATCATAGGAGTAACCAACAGTTAAATTTTTCATTGGATTATATCCAAGAATGATAGCTACTGCATCAGACGTTCTATATGTTAATCCCCCATAAGCGATCTCGTTGTTATTTTTAACATAGAAATAACGTGCGTTAATATCCGCAGAAAATTTAACCATATCTGTTCTCACCAAAAGATTAGCATCAATGTTTCCACCAGCAATATCTTTCATTTTGTACCCACCCATTATGTAATAATGACGAGCAGACTGATAGGTAGATGGTGTAGTAAGAACGCCCACACTTGAAAATTCAGATTCACTTAAATGCGTTGATGATAAACCTGCATAAAAATTCTTTCCCTTAAAATAAGCTCCGAAATTCAGATCCAAACTTGCAGCTTGAAATCCATCTGCTGGAAGCGATGGGTCAATTAAAGTTGAAGGCGGCACCCATGTTGGATTCATGCCATAAGTCATTATCCCCAAACCAATCCCAAGACCTAAGCGACCCACATTTCCAATTTGAATAGGATACGAATAATTTAACAATACATTATTTTGTCTAGAGAATCCAATAGCATCATGATAAAAAGAAATTCCAAGACCTCCAGGAAAGAAGCGGTTCATATTCGCTTCAATATTTAAAACTGCAGAATTTGGGGCACCATTTACTTTGTCCCATTGATTTCTGTATATCGTGGTTGCACAAATACCATCATCTAAACCAGTTTCGCCTGGATTTATGCTCATTTTGTCGTAAAAAAAATGAGTTAGCAACTTGTCTTGCTGACCAATAGCACTACTTGTAACAAGCAATACTAATATAGATAAAAGTCTTATTTTCAACAGTTTCAGTTTTATTTAACATGTAAATTTATTCTAAACTCAGCAGTTTAAGCTTAAAATTGAATGCTAAAATAAATAAAAAAATTAAAACTCAAAAAAAAAGTTTGTATTATCTATTTAATAATTGATTTTATTCAGTCGATTCTAATAGAAAAGAGGTAGTTAATAACTAAAAAGATTTTTGAAATATTATTAGCCAAGTTTTTGATATGTTTTCCACCATAAATCTGGCATTTCATTTTTCATAGCCATGTCATAATCAAATTTATTGCAGGGGACTAGGTGGTGGCGTTCGAATTTTGAGAATTCACTTGGCGGATAGGGCACTTCCATCCACCATCTATCTGATTTATTGCTTCTATAAAACACTATTTCATGCTCACCTTTTTCCAAGAAAACAGTAAATCTTGTATATTCCAACTTACTCCCAACCGGAAAATCTCCTTTTCTAGCAAAAAAGCCATCCATAAAATACCAACACATTTGGGCTATTAGTTTTGTTTCTATAGTTGAATTAGAAAAACAATTAAAAATTCCAAAACTGGTTACTTTGTCACTAATTCCTGCATATTTAGTGATTTGACAAGCTTGTTCAGCATAAAATCCATTAGGATTACCTTGATTGTTTTTCGCATCAGATGCTCGGATCGACTCAAAATCAAAACTTATAATGTCTGAATTCCGAAGGATTGGTTCTGCCATTTTAAAATCCGAATTAAATTCTCCCAATCGACAAACATCAAAAAATAATTTTTCAAACAACTCCAATTCTTTTGGTTGAGCAAAGGGCGCCTGCAATCCAATATTAGCATGATTAAATAAATAGCATGGCCTTCTAAGTAATAAGCTACCAATGAAATTATCGTGTGTAATCTCCTCGTCCACGGCCCCTAAATCCAATTTAGCATCGATCGTACACGTATTAATCAATTGTTCTAATTCTTCATATCCAATAAACATGGCAGTGCTTAGGTCCTGAGAACCGCCAACAACAATCGGAATAATTTTGTTTTTCACTAATTCCGTTACCACTTGAGCCAATGCAAAATAGGTATCACTCAAGTTATTCCCTGGCAACAAATCACCCAAGTCATAGATTGGCAAGTTCCAATCCAAGCCTTTATATAAGGAATAAAGTTCGTCCCTAAAACTACTTGGGCCAGTGATTGACTTTTCAACATCAGCGTTAAAACCATTAACCCCCCTATATTCTGGAACATAAAGGATGGCACATCCATTTTTTGAAAGATCGGGAAAACTATTCGTATGCGCATCTATTACACTTCCTAATTGATCAGTCGTGTAGGAATTTTGAAGCTCTAATGGCTGAAAATAAATTGATAAGTCTTTCATCTAAGAATTTGAATAGCTCAAAACTAAACTAAAGTCTATTCAAATAAATGGCGCTACACAAAAGAAATTAAAGGTAAAAAGTGAATAACTCTTATTCCTGCCAAAATTAATCTTGGTCATTATTTGATTCAAGGATCTTTTTGATAGCTGGTTTAAAATAAAGGTTGGACTTAAGAACTTTTCCATCTTCTCGGTAGATTGGCATTCCAAACTCATCTAACTTACTCATATTTGATCGTTGGATCTCCTCAAAAACTTCAACAATTTTGTGTTGAAGTCCGTGTCTCAAAATAGTACCACACAAGATATATAACTGATCTCCAAGAGCATCTGCAATTTCGACTATATCGTTATTAGTAGCTGCTTCAAGATATTCTTCATTTTCTTCCTTCATTAAATTGAACCTCAATTCAATATCTTTAGCACTTAAAGTTGCGCAGGGAGTTTGGTTGTTTTCAATACCGAAGGCATCGTGAAAAGTTGCTACAGCGGTAATTATTTCTTGTAACTTCATGGCAGAATTTTAATTATTTAATAAATTTTCTAACGCTGTTTGCACTTTAGTAGCATTGGGTAAAATTGCTTCTTCCAAGCCTGAATTCAGCGGAATTGCCGGGGTATCTACTGCGCCAACAATGGCAATTGCAGCATCAAGGGAATTAAAATTATCTCGTTGCAATCTCCCGGCGAGCCCAAGAGCAAAATTACATTCTATGGACTCTTCTGTTACAATTAGAATTTTACCATGTTTTTGACAAAGCTCATTCATTGCTTGATGATCTAATGGATTTAAACTTCTCAAATCTAAAACCTCTACCCTTCCGGCAAAATCCTTAGCTGCTTCTAATGTCCAATAAACACCTCTACCATAGGTTATTACACCACAACTCTCCCCTTTGTCTATTGATGAATCGTCGGCCGATTGAACCGTTCTTGCTTTTCCGATTGGTATACAATATTCCTCATCAGGTTCTGGAGACATTGCTCCTTCAGTCCCTGCAATTTTAGACCAATAAAGCCCTTTATGTTCCAAAATAACCACTGGATTTGGGTCATAAAACGCCGCTTTCATTAAACCTTTTAAATCGGCACCCGTTGATGGATACAAGACTTTGATTCCCCGAATATTAGTTAAAACTGATTCAACACTTGAAGAATGGTAAGGTCCTCCTGATCCGTAGGCACCGATCGGTACACGAATGATACAACTAACCGGCCATTTCCCATTAGACAAATAATAAGAACGTGAAACCTCCGTAAACAATTGATTTAAGCCAGGCCAAATATAATCAGCGAATTGCACCTCAACGATCGGTTTTAGGCCAACAGCGGACATACCAACAGTAGAGCCAATAATAAATGCTTCTTGAATTGGGGTGTTAAAAACCCTATCATCACCAAAAGTTTGCGCCAAGGTAGCTGCTTCACGAAAAACCCCACCAAGCCTCCCTCCTACATCTTGACCATAGAGCAATGCTTCCGGGTGTTTTTGCATAATTTCCCTCACCGCAAAAAGAGCTGAATCAACCATAACCGTTTTCTTTTTACCGGCTGGCTCGCGATTTCCTTTTTCTTCAACAATACTTGTCGGTGCAAAAATAAAATCTGAGATAGAATCAACGGAAGGATCAGGCGCGTTTAGGGCTAATTCATATTGTTGATCCACCAATTTTCGAATACTTGATTCAATATTGATAGAATCAGCAAGAGAAATTTTATAATACGGCAATATGGCTTTCAACTTTGGGTATGGATCTTCTTTTTCAGCCTCCTTTAAATCATCCCTGTACCATTCTTTTCTTACGCCAGATGTATGATGGCCAAGTAAAGGAACTTTTGCGTGAATTATAAAGGGGCGACGTTCGCTTCTAACTAATGAAAAAACTTCATTTACCGTTTCGAAACAAGCAATTAAGTCAGTTCCATCAATCGTACGAACCTCGATGCCCTTAAAACCTTTTGCGAAATCAGTAATGTCTTGTGCTCTAGTTTCTGATGCTTTAGCTGAAATATCCCAACCATTATCTTGGACTAAATAAACAATTGGAAATTGTTTTAATGCAGCCATTTGAAAAGCCTCAGAGACCTCCCCTTCCGTACAGGAGGCATCTCCTAGTGAACAAACAACAACGGGGGCATTATTAAAATCAACAGTAGTTATTCCAGTTTTTTCTTTGTATTGAATTCCCATGGCTACTCCAGTGGTTGGAATTGCTTGCATCCCAGTTGCAGAAGACTGGTGAATGATCTTTGGGAACTCTTCCTTATTTAAAGATGGGTGGGCATAATAAGTTCTTCCTCCCGAAAACACATCATCTTTTTTAGCAAAAACCTGCAACATTAATTCATACGGACTTATACCCATACTCAATAGCATAGCGTCATCACGATAATAGGGGGAAACCCAATCGATTGCTTTTAATTGCATGCCAATCGCAATTTGAATTGCTTCATGACCACGAGAAGTTGCGTGAACATATTTAGCAGTCACTTCTTTATTTTGCTCGTATTTTTCAGCCAAGGTTTTAGCCGTGCACATATACTTAAAAGCCGTCTCGATAGTGACCTTATCTGGCAATGTTTTGGGAGATATTTCTTTTTTTTCAGCCATTTCAATATTACAAGCGTCAAATATACAAAAGAACAAAATAGAACACTATAAATAGAGCTTTTCGGGGATAAATTAAATACAAGTCAACATCTTACACCAAAACCGCCGATTGCTGCAATTCTAATTTCAAATTATAAGAATCTAACTCAGCGATAGCCCCAATCGGAATCGTCCATTTTTTAGTTGTGTGGCCAAAAGGGGCATTAAAGAGTGATGGAATATTTAAAGGTAAAATATGATGTTTTACAACATCTAAGGTAGTAAAAGACTGAAGAGGGTCTTCACTTACACATTTGGTACAAACTCCAAAAACGAAACCGGTAAGTTTATCTAAAACCCCAGCGAGTTTTAATTGAGTAAGCATCCTATCAATTTTGTAAGGATCTTCGTTCAACTCTTCAAGGAATAATATTTTATTTTCACAATTTGGCAGATATTCCGTTCCTAAAAGGCTATTAAACACCGTTAAATTACCGCCAATCAACTCGCCTTGTGCAATACCTGGCGAAAGGGCTATCATTTTATCTTCGGCACCAAACAGAAAAACATTTCTTTCTCCTAAGAACACTGTACTTTTAAAGCACTGTGTTGAAAAGGGATCCCAAGAAGACAAACCAACTGGGCCGTGAAAAGTCACTAATTTAGTTTTTGCATTTATTGCCAAAAGTAGACTCGTAATATCACTAAATCCCATAATGACCTTTGGATTTTCAGCTATCAACTCATAATCCAAGCTATTAAGAATTCTGGCACAACCCCAACCACCTCTAGTACAAAAAATTCCTTTAATCGATTTATCAGCGAATGCATTGTTGATATCAACGGCTCGTTCTTGATCGGTCCCAGCCAAATAACCGTGTCTATTTGATGCTGATTTAGCAACTTCAACAAGAAAGCCAAAATTAGAAAGTATCGTAATAAATTCGTTGATTTTTAAAGGGTCAAAAACAGCTCCTGCAGGGGAAACAATAATGACTTTGTCGCCAGGTTTCAAGGCCGGAGGAAAAATTGGTTTTTCTTTAGCTAAGGGCATTGGAACACTAAAGCTAACAAGAGGTTGTGCAATTGATGCAGAAGCAATTAGTGCGGTATATTTTAGAAATTTTCTTCTATTTTGCATTATGATAATTGCAGCTAAAAATTATAAACTATTCTTTATTGTAATCGTTTTGTTTTTATCTAATTTAATTGCGCAGCTTTCAAAAGAAGGAGCCGAAAAAACAGGTCTTATGTTATTTGAAAAACCATAAGGTTCTTTTGGGAAACCTAAATAATTTCTATCGCAAGAATTATTATTGTTTTCATCGTGAAAAACACAAATACCATACGAACCTTCTTCTAAATCATGAAATACAACGCTAACCTGGTTCCCACTTATAGCTGTACGAATCTTTTTATAGGTAAGTCCAACTTTAGCAAAATTAGCGGCATTTCGATACAGACCGACCTCCACTTTTCCGTTGGTATTTTTTAAGTTTGTGATGGTAACCGTTAGATTAAAAGTTGCTTTTTGTGCGTTAAGCGCAACGAAAAAAAAGAAACAAAAAATCGTTAGCGATATTTTTATCATAACTAAAAATTAGTTTTGAAAAATCTATCCATCCAAACGAATGTTGAAGCATAATTTCCATTGAGCTTAGCATGGTGATCATCGTGGTGCTTTGTTTTGCTAAGCAGCGGTATTTTACTTGAAACTGGTAGTTCTAAGTCAGAATGAATATGAATTTCGTGTAAATTTCTTAATGCCCCAAAGATCCAAAATGCATAAAGATTAACTGGCATAAAGATTAAAATAAGCGCAAATCCAAGGAAAGCCCCTATCATTCCCATTAACCATTCCAATGGATGGGCATAAAGATATTCCAACGGAAAAGGTTTCGTGGCTTTATGATGAATGGAGTGTACATTTTTCAACATAAATTTATTTTCATGCAGCCAACGGTGATAAAAATAAAAAAAGATGTCATCGATTACAAAAGCGAAAACGACTTGAAACAAAATAATTCCTATAGAAACTTCTTGTTTCAAGAAGCCAAAGCCAAAATAGGCACCGACCCCAGATATTGCTAATAGCAATGTGATATTAAAGAGGTATAAGGGCATTCTTTTAGCAAAGACCCCTTTAACATATTGTTTTTTCTGAATAGTAAATTTTCTAAAAAGATCTGTGTACAGAACTAACATGGAATACAACAAACCGATCAGATTGGTGCAAACCAAAAGTAACACCGTATACCAAGCAATTGTTGATGCGCTCATTCTTTTATTGCAAATACATTGAACATTGCTGAATTTTCTAATCCTTTTTCTTGCTCATCAAATTGCTTAGTAAAGCCCTTAAGTGCAAATAAATCTTTCACTTTTTGCAATCGATTTTCTATATTATGAACTTCGATCACGATCGACTTAATTTTCAACCAATCATTATCACTAATGCCAGTTAACACATCCCATTCAGCTCCTTCGCAATCAATTTTTAACAAGTCAATTTTTTGAATTTTTTCAGTTTCAATAATCGAGGACAAGGTCTTTAATTCGCAGCTTACCGTTTTTGTTCCTTTCACTAATTGTTTAGCAATAATTCCAGAAAAAGCCAATGGAATCCATTTCATCCATCTCATGTTTTCGGGTGGATTTTTCATCGTTCCTTTCACAGCCCTTTTAAAAGCGGTTGGATCCACATCCCATTGTTCTGGATGTAAGGTAGAAAGAGCTGGCGTATTAGGGAAATAGGTAAATGTTGCCGAACTATTTTCATTCGAAACACCAAAAGGAAGAACATGCATATTATCCTTGCCGTGCAAGACAGCATTTTTTGACAACACCTCAATAATTTCAGGGATAGGCTCTAAACAATAAACGCTAACATTTTTAGCTTTTTGCATCACTCTAACACCAAAGACACCGATATTGGCACCAATATCAACAACAACATCATTGTCATTAATTTCAATTCCATGTTGAAGATATCCTTCCACATGATGATCCAACATCTTTGCTTCTGGTTTTCTTAGGCAATGAACAATAGTTCCGTCTGCAAGTTTCGTTGTCATCTACTATAAATTTCAGCTAAAATAGAAAAAATTATTGTTCAAGAAACGGATATTCATAACTAATTGGCGGAACAAATGTTTCTTTTATTGTTCTAGCGGAAACCCATCTTAATAAGTTCATAGCAGCCCCGGCTTTATCATTTGTACCTGAACCTCTTGCGCCACCGAAAGGTTGCTGACCAACCACTGCGCCAGAAGGCTTGTCATTGATATAGAAATTCCCTGCTGAATTTTCAAGAAGTCTCGTTGCGGTATTAATGGCATAACGATCCTGCGCGATTATGGAACCTGTTAAGGCATATTCAGAGGTTTCGTCGATTAACTTCAGAGTTGATTCAAAATCAGCATCTTCGTAGACATAGATGGTTAAAACGGGGCCAAATATTTCCTCACACATCGTTCTAAATCGAGGATTAGTTGTAACAAAAGTCGTTGGCTCAATGAAATAACCAACAGATTTATCACATCCCCCACCCGTTATTAATTCGGCATCGTCTTGCGCTTTGCAGTAATCAATATAAGCGGCAATTTTATCAAATGATTTTTCATCAATAACCGCATTGCAGAAATTTGAAGTATCGTAAGGCGTACCAATTTTTATAGAATTGACTTGTTCAACGTAAATTTGTTTTACTTCAGGCCAGATTGATTTAGGAATATAAGCCCTAGATGCTGCAGAACACTTTTGTCCTTGGAATTCAAATGCACCACGAGCAAGGGCTGTTGCAACTACTGCAGGAATTGCCGAGCTGTGTGCTACGACAAAATCTTTTCCACCAGTTTCCCCAACGATGCGTGGATACGTTCGGAAGTTGGAGATGTTTTCGCCAATTTGTTTCCATAAAGCACGAAAAACTCCTGTTGATCCTGTAAAATGCAATCCTGCAAAATCTTTATGATTAAAAATAATATCACCAGCGACTGGTCCGTCAACGGTAATCATATTTATAACCCCATCCGGAAGACCTGCAGCCTTGAAAAGCTCCATGATCACTTGTGCAGAATAGACCTGAGTATCCGAGGGTTTCCAAACAACAACATTCCCCATCATTGCAGGAGCTGCGCATAAATTAGCGGCAATTGCCGTGAAGTTAAATGGTGTTATCGCAAAAACAAATCCTTCAAGCGGCCTGTATTGCAATCGATTCCAAACACCCGGTGAAGATTCAGGTTGATCCTTATAAATTTGAGTCATGTATTGCACATTAAATCGCAAGAAGTCGATTAATTCACAAGCGGCATCAATTTCCGATTGAAAAACATTTTTCGATTGCGCCAACATGGTGGCGGCGTTCATTTTGTTTCTAAAAGGACCAGCGAGTAAATCTGCTGCTTTTAAAAAAATGGCAGCACGATCTTCCCAAGGAAGATTTGACCAAGCATTTCGAGCATGCATCGCGGCATCAATTGCAGCATTGACATGTTCCCCATCACCAAAATTAAAATAACCCAACACTTTTTGATGATCATGCGGGGGATTCATTGGTTTTTTATTAGATGTTCTAACTTCATTTGAGCCAATATACATTGGCACATCAATGATGTTTTGGTTATACATTTCATGGTAGCAAGCCAACAAACCAAGACGATCTGCGCTACCTTTAGCGTATGATTTTACCGGCTCATTAATGGCATTTGGCGTTTGAAAAAAGGCGTTTGACATAGTTTAAAGTATTTATACAAATATAGTAATTGTTCCTGTTGAGATAGCCAAACAGCGCTACAAACAAGCAAAAATAAATTTAAAAGCCGTAAATGAATGCTGATAATATTGTAATTTTGGGCTTCATGCACTTGACCCAATTACACTTATTAAACTTCAAAAATTATGCGGATACGGAAATCACATTTTCGTCCCGTTTAAATGGTATTGTTGGTGACAATGGCAGCGGAAAAACGAACATTTTAGATGCTATACATTACCTCAGCATGTGTAAATCGTACCTAAATGTTATTGATCGTCAAAACATAAAATTTGGTGAACAATTTTTTTCCATCCAAGGAGATTGGAAAGATGGTGAAAATGAATCAAACGTTCATTGTGCGGTAAAAATCGGTGCAAAAAAAGTAATCAAACGAAATAAAAAAGAACATCAACGATTAGCGGATCACATTGGCCTATACCCTGTAGTCTTTATTTCTCCTTATGATGGGGATTTAGTTGCCGAGGGGAGTGAATTACGGAGACGTTGGATGGATGGTATTCTAGTTCAAATTGACCGTATTTACTTGGACCAACTCCAACAATATGTGCGCATTTTGGATCAACGCAATGCATTACTCAAGAACATGTATGAACATCGACTTTTTGATGCAGAAAGTGTAGATGCTTGGGACCATCAGCTGGTGATTGCTGGAAATATTATTTATGAAAAAAGAAGTGCTTTTTTAAAACTATTTATTCCGATTTTTCAAAAATACTACACCATTATTGGAAAAGAAAGCGAAGAAGTTGGTTTAGCATATAGATCCCAATTAAATGAAGGGGAATTTACCGTTTTACTAAAAGAATCAGCACGTAAAGATGCCTTTTCACATTTCACGAATGTAGGCATACACAAAGATGATTTGGTTTTCACGCTTAATGGAAATCCTGTGAAAAAATTTGGCTCACAGGGGCAGCAAAAATCATTTATTATCGCCTTGCGATTGGCTCAATATGAATGGTTAAAAATGAACTTAAAAATCACACCAGTACTTTTATTAGATGATATATTTGATAAATTAGATTTTAGACGAGTTGAAAAGCTACTTGAAATTGTGACTGATGATTTTTTTGGGCAAGTAATTGTTACCGATACGGATAGAAAAAGAATGGAAAAGTTGTTTTCTTCCGTTAGCGTTTCAAACAGTATCTTTGAAGTTAATTCTCAGCAAGTAGTTTCTATATAATCCGCATAAAGTCATGAAATCCTTCGACAAACGTAGCGCAGATAGCCAACCATTAAAAGAGGTGATCGATCGGTTTTTAAAAGCCTTTTCCTTAGAAAATAAAATGAAAGAAATGGACGTGATTGCTGCGTGGCCTGAATTAATGGGCAGTGCTGTTGCCTTCAGAACCAAAAGCATCAAAATACATAATAAGATTCTTTACTTAGAAATTAATTCCTCCGTTATGCGAGAAGAACTACTGCATGGGAAAGCAATTATTATCACTAGAATAAATGAAAAAGCCGGAAAACAGCTTATAAACGATGTTTGGTTGGGGTAAAACACTTGAGCAATATAATTTTTGGTTTATTAAACAGAAGGGCCTACCTTTGCAAAATGAAAACAATTATAATAATATTAATCTTTTTACTTTCTTTAAAGTCAGTAATTTATAGTCAAATAAAAGCCATCTACAATCAGGCTGACTATCCTTTTTGGTTGTACTTACCATCCGATAGTATTTTAAAAACAAACCCACCGGTACTTATCTTTTTACATGGAAGAAGCTTATCGGGTACTAACCTTGCCTTAGTTAAGAAATATGGAATTATCCATGAAATTGAAAATGGAAGAAAAGTTCCAGCAATAGTAATTGCGCCGCAAGTATTAGCAGGAAAAGCCTGGGAGCCCAAGAAAATACTTTCAGTTCTCCGATTTGTGCAAAAAACATTTCAAACGGACACCAACCGTGTTTATGTAGCGGGAATGAGTTTGGGAGGATATGGCACCTTAAATTTTGCAGGCGCTTATCCAGGTGTGGTTACGGCAGGAGTCGCATTATGTGGTGGCGGAAATGTTAAAGATGGGTGTAATTTATCACAAGTTCCTTTGTGGATTCAGCATGGAACCTTAGATGAAAAAGTTCCCATCAGTGAATCAGAGAAAATTGTAAAAGCAATTAAAAATTGTAATGGCGGTGAAAACCTTAAATACACGCGATTAGTAGGAAAAGACCATGGAGATTTAGAAAGGATTTTTAGGACTGACGAAATGTATGATTGGTTATTTCAATTCACAAAAGAGAAATAGTCATTACTGTCTAGCTGGGGCTTTTTTATTAAAAATTTTCAACATTGAACACTCGTCAATTGCTCATTATAATTGCTTTATTACTTGTAAAGCAGAGCTATTCGCAAGAAGCAACCAATTATAATCTGAATGAAAATTGGGCCGTTCTACCGACTAAATTACCTCAAAATATCCTTAATACCATTCATGACAGCACGCTATTTCAATCCATTGATGTGTTTTATGTCTACCCTACTCTATTAATTGACTCTAAAGACCAACGCTGGAACATAAGTATTCAGGATTCTAGTCACCGAAAAGAAGTACTTGATTATGCTGTCAAGTTTCAAGCAAGTGCTTGGGCGGAATCAGGACGAATGTATGTTCCCTATTATCAGCAAGCGCATATAAGATCGTATGATAGCTTAGAAAATGGCGGGCGAGATGCCTTATTATTTGCCTATGCGGACATTAAAGCGGCCTTTGAATATTACTTAAAAAATTATAATCATGGTCGAGGAATAATTTTAGCGGGCCATAGCCAAGGATCAACCCATATTAATTTATTATTGAAAGATTTTTTTGATGGCAAGGCACTTCAAAAACAATTAGTGGCAGCTTACATACCTGGGATTGGAATACCAAGTAATGAATTCAAGACCATTCCTTTTCTAACAAATGCCAAAGAAATCGGGGGATTTGTTACATGGAATACTTTTAAAAAGAAGCTCAATCACGAAAAATACCTGAAGTGGTATTTCGGAAAAGCTGTAGTTAACCCAATAACATGGGACTTAAGCCCCTTAAGCAAAAAAAGCCAGCAGAAAGGATTTTATTACAACAATGAAAAAAAATACAAGCATGTTTTTCAAACAGAACTCATTTCTGGAGGGCTGGTTTTGACGAAGCTAAGATTCCCCTTCAACCTTGCCGCATGGAAAATGAATGACTTTCATATTGGTGACGTCAACCTCTTTTGGGAAAACATCCATCAAAATTCAAAACTGAGAGGCCAGGAATGGGTGTTAAAAAACACGCCATGAAACAACTATTTCTTCTTTTTCTTGATGTTTTGAGCATCCAACCAATAGATAAGTTTAAAGGAAAAACTATTCACTGGCCCCT
>JAIPAL010000031.1 GCA_021740085.1 Crocinitomicaceae bacterium | reverse complement strand
TCTGTTACTTAAGCGTTTCAGCTTATGGCCAATGGCAACAATCTGCAGGAACGGCTGGATTAAATATGCAGTCATTATTAACAAATGGCATCTACAATTTTGCAGGAGGACAAACTGGAGCTTACCTTTCCATTGATAGTGCAGCAAATTATTCATTATCAAATACCGGAAATGACAATGTTGGTCCTACAAGAGGTTTTACAAAGGATAACAATTATATATATACTTGCACAAGTCAAGGTGCTTTTAGAAGCTCAGACAATGGAGCAACTTGGGTTTCTAAAAGTGTTGGATTAACCAATTTACTAGGAAGCGGAATATTAAATGCAGGCACAAGATTGTTTTATGTAGGACCAACTGGTGTTTTTATGTCAACTAACCAAGGAGATAATTGGAGTGCAGCAGGTTTATCAACAACAGATGTAAGATGCATTACAGCAATAAATGACACATTATTTGTTGGAACAAATGGCGCTGGTATTTATAAAAGTATTGATTGGGGAGCTAACTGGATTCCAATTAATAATGGCTTAGGCGGTTCTACAAATTTTAGAGCCATAGAAAGCAAAGGAAACATACTTTTCGCTGGTGGACAAATTGGAACAGGCGTTTATCGCTCTACAGATTTTGGTGCAAATTGGACATTATTGGGAGGAGGGCTTGCATCAGGATCTTATAGGGGATTTGCCAGCAACTCACAGTTAATTGTTGCTGGCTCTTTTGGCGCAGGTGTTTTTTACTCAACAGATAATGGCAATAATTGGACAGCAATCAATACTGGTTTAACTGATTTGACTATTTTTGATTTAGAACTTAACGACAATTACATAATTGCAGCTACCAATACACAAGGGGTATTTCGTTTTGCGCTTTCTAATCTGAATTTATCTACCGACATTTCTGATTTTGATGTAAAAAATGCAATTTCTCTTTTTCCGAATCCAACCACACATCAAATCAATGTAAAATCAGATTGTAAAATTATTGGAACGGCATATACTATCTATGACAATTTAGGTAAAGCCATTTTATCTGGATTTATAAATTATGAGAATACAATTATAGAAATGGGGAATTTAACCGGTGGAATTTATGCGTTGAGTATTGGAGAAAATAAGAAACAAGTGTTCAAAATAATTAAACAATAAAACCAGCCCATAACAGCACATTGGCAATAGGCGGGTTTTCGTGCTCCGCAGACAGTTTTTGGTTAAAGGAAGTTCTGTGCTCCGAATGAACATTTGTGCAGAAAAGCCCGCCCATCGCAAATCTGCAAAACGTTATGCGCAACCTTATGGCGACCATGCGAACTTCAAACTTGAATACAAGAAATAAACTTTTATGACCGACAAATTTCCATACACGCAAATCAGAATTGCCAGACCGACCAAGAAGCTTGAAAAGGTTGTGGACTTTTATAAAAACGGACTTGGCCTTAACGAGATTGGACGCTTTGACGACCATGATGGTTATAGTGGAGTAATGTTTGGACTGCCAAACGAATCATATCATTTAGAATTTACGCAACACAAATCGGGTAGCCCATGTCCTGCACCGACCAAAGACAACTTATTAGTTTTCTATTTGCAGAACAACGAGCAGCGAGACAAAGTTGTTAAACGCTTAAATGAAAAAGGATATTTAGAAGTTGAACCAGAAAATCCATACTGGAAAAAAAATGGTGTGACGATTGAAGACCCTGACGGATGGAGAATTGTTTTAATGAAAATAAGTAGCTTTACAACGCATGACAACAATTAACGAAAAGACACTGCAAATTTTGGTGACTGTTTTGAACAAACTTTGGTGCGGACTTCAAACAATCGTGCTTCGGACGAGCAGGAAGGCAGCGCACAACAGCACCTACAAGAAATTGGCGGTTCTGTGGTTAATTGAAGTTTTGTGCTTCGTAGTAAGTTCAGTAAGGGCAGACAGTTTTGTGCTCCGAAATCGCCAACTTCTTGTAGCTGCAAAACGTTGTGTGCAATATTTGAAGACACGAAATGAATAAGTTTAAAATTATCTTGACAACAATGTTTTTAGTTACATTATATAGCTGTAAAACTAAACTTGACAGCAATGATTTGACTTGGTTGACATTTCAAGAAGGAGATACTTTAATCTTCAGTTCAACTGAAAACAAGTTTGACACAACATTTATAGTGAAAAGAGAAACCATTTATCCCGACTATAATCCTGTTGAAGTGCACGGCAAATATCATCCTCAAATCGGACGAATATGGTATTTTAATAAGAATGTGCCCTACATAAATGATGGAAAGGAAATGGTCTATCTTCAGAAAAACAGTCCAGACCAAAAAGCAGACGGATTTATAAGTTATTTAAATTCGACTTTTTTCTTCGATACTGACTATTTCAATAAAACTAATGACACTGTAACATTCAACGGAAATCAATACACTGACATCATGAAAATCACGGACAGTTATAAAATCAATTTGACTTGTGACAACCTACGAACATTATGGTGGAGCAAAAAATGTGGTTTGTTAAAATATGAAACTTGTGATGGACAAATTTGGACAAGAATTAAATAATACTGCACATAACAGCACCTACCCAAAAGTGGCGGTTCAGTGGTTAAATCAAGCTTTGTGCTTCTATCAAAGTTTGTGCTTAACTGATAGTGAAGTGCTTCGAAATCGCCACCTTCGGGTAGCTGCAAAACGTTATATGCAATAAAAAAAATCAAGACAACAATAAAATTAATCTTAATTAAAAATATGAAAAACATCCTCAGAATCATTTTCATTTTATTTACTTTTAAAAATGCGATTTCTCAAACCCTTTCACCAATAGTTAAACAACATAATGGTTTTAATTATGAACGATTGAATCAGATTGATACCATATTAAAGAATTACGAAGATAAGAACTGGTTAGTCGGCACTGTTGTAATTATTGTCAAAGACAATCAAGTAGTCTATTACAAAGGAAGTGGATATTCAAATCTTTTGAATAAAAAACCTATGCAGCATGACGCTATTTTCAGAATCATGAGCCAGACCAAAGCAATTACAAGTTTGGGAATTATGCAATTGTTTGAGAGGGGGAAGCTAAGTCTTGACCAGAATATTTCTGACTTTATCCCCGAGTTTAAAAATCCAAAAGTGATCAAAAGTTTTAATGCGCTGGATTCAAGCTATACCTCAATCGCGGCTAAACGTGAAATTACCATTCGGGATTTATTAACACATACATCAGGCATAGACTACGCTGCCATAGGGTCTGATACCATGCAGGCTGTTTATGCAAAAAATGGTATTCCATCTGGATTAGGATATTTTAATGAAAATCTATTATCTAAAATGAAAGTATTAGGAACGTTACCGCTTCTCCATAATCCTGGTAAAAGATTTACTTATGGTTTAAATTCTGACTTATTGGGTTGCCTTATTGAAATAATAAGTGGGGAATCATTAGAAACCTATTGCAATAAGAATATTTTTGAGCCTCTTGGCATGAAGGATACCTATTTCAATGTTCCGGCAACTAAGGCTCATAGACTTGCAACCGTTTATACTGAAGATAATAATCAAAAAATTATTGAGTGGTCTCCCACTTTTAGAAATATAGACCCTAATTATCCTCTAATTCCCAAAAGCTATTTTTCAGGCGGTGCAGGATTATCTTCGACTGCATTTGACTATTCCATTTTTCTTCAAATGCTTTTGAATGGAGGTCGCTACAATGACAAACAAATTTTAGGAAGGCGTACAGTTGAACTAATGCTAAGCCCTCAGTTGGCAGATAACTTTTTTGGGGATGATAATTTTAGCCTCGGGTTTGCATTGACATCCGAAAAATCAGCCAATCTGAATCTGTTGAATGAAGGTTCATTTGCCTGGGGGGGATACTATGGCACGACCTATTGGGCAGACCCCAAAGAAAGACTTATTTGTTTAATTATGACTCAGCACAATCCAAAATCTCACGGTGATTATGTAGATAAAATCACCCGCGTTATTTATGGGAGTTTGAAATAAAAACGGCTTATAACACGGGTTTAGCTTTGCTGATTTTCAATTGGCAAAAGTGGCGGTTCATTGCTCCGCAGATCAGCTGTAGCGGATGGTAAAAATCTCCAACTTCTTAAACCCGCAAACCGTTACAGTAAATACTATTTTTTTTACCTTCGTTGCTGCATCAAGGTCCAGCCGATAATCACGAAACAAATAATTAAATAGAAACTATGAAAACCAAATTAACACTACTGCTTCTAGCCGTAATTTTAATTAATAAATTATTCGCACAAGACACATTAAGTGTTCTTTTTTTAGGGAATAGTTATTCATCCTATAACAACCTGCCCCAACTCGTTCAAAGCCTTTCTAGTTCTGCTGGAAAAACGCTAATCATTGACTCAAATATGCCAGATGGACTCAGTATGTCGGGTCACACAAACAATGCGACAACTTTTTCAAAAATTAGTCAAGGAAACTGGGATTATGTCATTTTACAAGAGCAAAGCCAAATGCCAACGATTGATTTTTATCGCTATAACGAGATGTATCCTGCAATTACAGATTTAAAATCACTTATTGAGCAGTACAATCCTTGTGCGAAAATAATCACCTATATGACATGGGGAAGACAATATGGTGGGCAACAATGCGGTCCGGGCGCCACCTATTGCAGTCCGGTGTTTGTTGATTTTAACCACATGCAGGATTCACTAACGAGTGCTTATCTTGACATAAGCGAACAATTAAATATCCAATGTGCACCCGTAGGTGTTACTTGGCAAAATATTTTGAATGACACAACATTGATTCTACATAGCAATGACAATAGCCATCCAACTATAGATGGTAGTTATGTTGCAGCGTTAACCATTTACAGTTCGATTTGGAAACAGCCATCAAACGGCATAACATTCAATGCCGGATTAACCCAGTCTCGTGCACTATATTACCAACAAATGTCTGATAATACGATATTTAACAGCCAAAATGATTGGAACCTTCTCATCAATAACCCTATCGCTAATTTTAGTGAGACAATATCAGGCTTTACGGCCACATTCACTAATTTATCAACTTCAATGAATAATACACTAAATTATTTTTGGGATTTTGGAGATGGAAACACTTCTAGTATTCAAAACCCAAGTCATACGTATACAACTAGTGGAACATACACTATTACTTTAATTGCATCAGATTGTATTTTTACAGATACCAGTATTTATACCATTCAAATTGGAACCAATAGTATGAAAGAATCCACGGGAAGTGAATTTGAGCTTTACCCTAATCCAACAACAAAGCAACTAAATTTAATGGTAGGTAGTAATTTGCTAGGTTCAGTTTACACTGTTTATGACAACACGGCAAAATTAGTTTTAACAGGAAAAATAAGCACTGAAAATACAAGCGTTGATTTGGGAAATTTATCGGCAGGTCTTTATTTATTCAGAATGGGAGAAAATTTTACACAAACAGTTAAGGTGATAAAGGAATAAGCCGAATCGCTAACAGCACCTACCCAAAAGGCGGGCTTTCGTGTTCCAAAGACAGTTTTGTGGTAAATAAAACTTTCGTACTTTTAATCAACATTTGTAGTGAATCGCCCGTCTTTCGGATAGCTGCAAATCGTTACAAGCCATTTTAAAAACAAGACAACGAAATGACAGCAGAACAAAAATTAAACGAAGCACATAAATTAATCCAGAATGGATTGTATGCAGAAAGCATTGAGATTTTAAATGATTTAGCTTTAAGTTACCAAGACTTCAATATCTCATATTTACTGGGTGTTGCTTATCAAAGGACAGACAATTTTAATCAAGCAGAAAAGAGCTACAATGATGAGGTCTATCTTACCTAATATGCTTAATAATTTTGCTGACAAACTTTCTTGGAATATTAGATACGCAAACTTTTTAAACAACATTGGTGTGATATTTTTAGAGTTAGATGAAAGAAAAATGGCAAAACAATATTTTATAGAAGCAATTATTTTTACGCCTGAAGGTGTTGAATTTCCAAATCCTATAAACAATTTAATTACAACATTAAAATTAAAATAAATGACAACGCCACTCAAAAAAAGCAAAATTTGCATTGAAAAATTAAGTTTTGACATTGCTGGTAAAATTTCTCTGAAGTTTGAGGATGGCCGTGTAATTATTGTCCCATTAAAATATTTTCCAGACATTCAAAAGTTGCCGGTTGAAAAAAGGAAAAAATACACAATTGTTGACGACCGTACTGTTCTTTTCTCGCATTCTGAATCTGTGTATCATTTGGAAGATTTTATGGGCTTAGAAAGCAAATGGCGAGAACGATAAGAAAGGCAGTTTATAACAGCGTGTAAGCTCAACCCTTCGGGTATGCACCTACACGCAAACCGTTAGGTGTAATTATTAAAAATGACAATACGAGAATATAAACTTGAGGACAAGGACAAATGCCTTGAAGTATTTAAGAGCAATTGCCCAAAATTTTTTGACAAGAGCGAGCTTGAAATGTTCGATAAATGGCTTGACCATCAAATAAGTAAAAATCGTGTTTACCAAAGTCCAACGTATACGAATTCCGAGAGAGATGCTTACTACGTTATTGAGGTTCCAGAATTCGGAATTATTGGCTGTGGTGGATTTTACATTGTTAAAGAACTCAACGAGGCCAGACTTGCTTGGGGAATGATTGACGCTAAATTTCATAGACAAGGATTTGGGACAGCACTTTATAATTACCGTAATGACATTATTAAGAGCGACTGGCCAAATCATGTTCTTACGCTGGGGACAAGTCAACATACATATTCGTTTTATGTGAAAATGGGATTGACTGTTACTGAGATACTGAAATCTGGATATGGTGAAGATCTTGACAGATATGACATGAAGAAATAACAAGCTAATTAATTTTAATTACCTAAATTAGACTGGCTGTTAAAGAACTTAAATTTGAACCTATTAATGAATTTAAATTATTATACCTACGATCAGATTATTCCTTTAATAATAAGTGCACTATTTATTCTTCTATCGCTTATTACGTATCATATTGATAAAAAACGAATAGGTTTGGTTCTTTTATTTATAGGCTCAATAGGACTAGGATATTTCATCGCTAACCTGGACCATTTCTTGATTATTTGGGATGAGCAATATCACGCGCTTGTTGCAAAGAACATGATGAATAATCCATTTAAACCAACACTTTATTCTATTCCTTTATTAGAGTATGATTATAAAAATTGGACTGGCAACCATATTTGGGTTCATAAACAACCATTGTTTCTTTGGCAAATGGCCTTGAGTTTAAAAATAGTTGGCATTAATGAAATGGCCATTAGAATTCCAAGCATTATCATGCATTCTTTTGCCACCATAATGATTTATCGAATAGGAAAAATTTCAAATTCTGCTAATGTTGGCTATTATGGCGCTTTATTTTTTACTGTGGCTTATTTCCCATTGGAGATGATTGCAGGTAAGTTTGCAACAGATCATAATGATCTCATCTTCCTGTGTTACGTTACGGCAAGTTTTTGGGCATGGTTTGAATATTCCCATTCTCAAAAGAAATATTGGCTTATAGTAATCGGTGTTTTCGCTGGATGTTCTGTGCTTGTTAAATGGCTTCCGGGTTTGTTAGTATTCGCCACTTGGTTCATTTCTTTGGGTATTGAAGACAAGAAAAATTGGCTCAACATTAAGGCATACTTTCCACTTATTATTTCAGGTGTAATTTCGTTACTTGTATTTATTCCATGGCAGATATACCTGTTTTTTAGATTTCCAATGGAGGCTCAAAATGAATACCTACATAATTTAAGACATTTCAACGAGCCATTAGACGGACATGGAGGGAGCATGTGGTTTCATTTAAATGCCATTAAAGACATTTATGGTTCGGGTACATTAGTCCCTGTTCTTTTAGTACTTGGTTTATTTTTCCTTGTCAAAAAGTCTACAAGAGCAATCTTCAAAGTGACCATTTTATCCTCAATAATTATTACGTATGTATTTTATTCTTTCGCTGAAACTAAAATGATTGCCTTTTGTCTAATTGTTTCTCCTTTCTTTTTTTTGGGATTAGGCTCATTAACTGACTCGGCAATACTATTCATAAAAAGTAAAATACAATTCAAAAAGGTGGAATTATACTTTAGAATAATCGTGCTAATAGTAATCTGTATATTTCTATTTAATTTTAGAAAAATTACCAATTATCATACAAACTGGAAGCCTAACGACAATTGTAATAGAATAGCTGATTTAAAAGAAATGGCATTTATAAATAAACTAAAGACTCAATTAGGCAATGATAATTATGTGGTATTTAATGCCAATGTTCGATTAAATGGGCATATCCCCGTAATGTTTTATACGAATTATATTTCTTATGATTTTATACCCAATGAAATCCAACTAAACAGGATCAAAAAACAATTGTATAAAATTGCTATTTTAGATACTGGAAACTTACCGGATTTTCTTCAGGGTGATAAAGATGTTATTAAAATAAAGCTGTGAAATATGTTAATAACGAGAAAGAATCATTAAAACCTTTCAAATTCGCAGCATAATTTCTACCATTGAACAAAGCTACAAGTATTGTTTCAACTCCTTGACCGTTAAGCTACTTAATTGCGAATAATAAATAGGTGATTACTTAAAATAGCATCAAAATAATTTGCATCCAAGTCATCTTTTTCACTAACTTAAAGGAAGAAACAATTAAAATTAAGATAAAATGTTAGTAAAAACGTATACAAGCAGTGTTTTTGGAATTACTGCTACCACCATAACCATCGAAGTGAATTTGGGCATTGGAATCAACTTTTTCATGGTCGGACTTCCCGATAATTCGGTAAAAGAAAGTCAACAACGGATTCGTGCCTCGTTCAAAAACAACAACTATAAATTTCCAGGAAAAGAAATTACCGTTAATCTTGCGCCAGCAGATATTAGAAAAGAGGGCTCCGTTTATGACCTTCCAATTGCTATTGGGATTTTAGCCGTGAGCGAACAAGTAGATACAACTCTCCTCAAGGATTATATTCTTATTGGTGAACTCTCTTTAGACGGTTCCATTCAAGTAACAAAAGGAATTTTACCAATCGCTTTGCAAGCAAAGAAAGAAGGCTACAAGGGAATCATTATTCCATTAGAAAATTGCAAAGAAGCAAGCGTTGTGCTTGGTCTTGATGTGCTAGGCGCAAAGAATATAGAAGAAGTTGTTTCATTTTTAAATGGCAAAGGAACACTTAGTCCAAGTAAATTTAATTTGGCCGATACATTTTATGAGCAGCAAAAGTCTTCCGATGTTGACTTTAAAGACGTTAAAGGGCAATTTAGCATAAAGCGTGCCTTTGAAATCGCTGCGGCAGGCGGACACAATGTAATTTTGATTGGCCCTCCAGGCGCAGGAAAATCGATGCTTGCCAAAAGATTATCCACCATTTTACCGCCCATGTCGATGGAAGAAGCCTTAGAAACAACCAAAATTCATAGCGTGGCAGGCAAAGTAAAAATAAACCGGGGCTTACTTACCCAGCGCCCTTTCCGAAAACCTCATCACACCATATCAGACATCGCCTTAGTTGGGGGAGGAACCTATCCACAACCAGGAGAGATTTCACTAGCGCACAACGGCGTATTATTTTTAGACGAATTACCCGAATACAAAAGAGGCGTGCTGGAAGTTTTGAGACAGCCATTGGAAGACCGATTCATCACGATTTCCCGTGCGAAATTCACCGTCGATTTTCCAGCAAGCTTTATGCTAATTGCCGCCATGAATCCTTGTCCGTGTGGCTACTTCAACCACCCAGAAAAAGAGTGCGTTTGCGGACCCGGCGTGGTACAGCGCTACCTAAATAAAATATCCGGACCCTTATTAGACCGCATCGATTTACACGTGGAGGTGACGCCCGTAAGCTACGATGAATTAACCTCTAGCATTCCAAATGAAAATAGCGCATCGATACGAACCAGGGTGATAAAAGCGCGGGGCATTCAAGAAAAACGTTACCTAGAAACGACCGAAACCCATTGCAACGCACAAATGACACAAGCAGAATTTGAATTGCATTGTAAGACGGATGAGCAAGGACACCTAATGATTAAGCGAGCAATGCAGAAAATGGGCTTATCAGCACGAGCCTTCGAACGCATCTTAAAAGTGGCACGAACCATTGCCGATCTCGACGAACATGAAAAAATTCAAGTGAATCACATCGCCGAAGCAATCCAGTTTAGAAGCTTGGATAAAGGAAATTGGGGGAGTAATTAATGTGGAAAGGTAAATTGATTAAAAAGTGCGAACTGCACGGACATTGGAGCCGAATCCCTTATTGGCCTCGGCTTGCATCGGGAAACAATCGCTGTTCAACAAATTCCCTTCTATGTAACCTTTCCCAAATTACAGTTTATTAAGACTAAAATCAAGGGATGAAAAAAACACTTCTTATTTTGTCGTTAATATTAACTTCAAGCAGCTATTCACAGGTAATTAGCGTTAATAGCAACAAAACCTATATGACTCAGAAACATGGGAAACTAGGTTATCTCGAGGTTCTTAAAAATCCAGACTCTACAAGTACAGAAAATAATGATTTAAAATATGTACTAGATATAAATAAACGAACCTCCACTGTTTACATGGACGGTATTAAAATTAACACGCTGAAATTTAATACCATCGAAAAAAATGGGAATCAATATGTTATTACCATTAAAGATAAAAATATATACGACGGAACAATATTAATGACAAAATTTACGGTAGACACCTCTAAAAATCTATTCGTATATCAATGGTATGACGATTATTACGACCTTACGATTGTCCAAACGTTCAATCAAAAAATGGCAGTGACCGATCTATAATAGCACCCTAGCAGGTATCCCAACAGAGAAAAGTGCTTTACAGAAGCAGTAGTTTTTTATACTAATTATCACCAACAAAAAAATACTATCGCATTTGTCAATAGCTAGTTTTGCTTTGTGATGCTCCAAAAGAACATTAAAATAATATTGGATTTTTCTCATTACATTTGAGTTTAAATCCAATCAATGAAGAATATTTTACTGCTTCTACTCTTGTCTCCTTTTTGCATAATTGGTCAATATCAAATCGGACATAGCACCATTACCTTCAATGATCCTTCTCGCAGTGGGGGCTTTGGCTCGGGTGGTGGCCCTGGCCGACAAATTCAAACGGAAATATACTATCCTAGCTATACCGCTGGAGAAAATACCGCAGTGGCCACCTTTCCCAATTTTCCTGTCATTGTATTTGGACATGGTTTCGCGATGGGATGGGATGCCTACGCTAACATTTGGCAGCACTTGGCCCCTCAAGGATATATCTTAGCGTTTGTGCGTACCGAGGGAAGTTTAATTCCTGCTCCCAGTCATGGGGAATTCGGCGATGATTTAGCCTTGGTTGCCACAAAAATGTTGGCTTTGAATGGAACTGCTGGTTCTCCATTCAATGGAAAAGTAAAGCAAAAAGTCGTTATTATGGGCCACTCCATGGGTGGAGGAGCCACCATGCTTGCCGCTGAAAACAATTCTTCGATTGCCGGAATTGTAGGACTTGCTCCTGCAGAAACGAATCCTTCAGCGGTTTCGGTGTGTGGAAACATCAATGTTCCTGCGCTTATTTTTTCAGGAAGTAATGATGGTGTAACACCCCCGATCGACAATCATCTTCCCATGTACCAAGGATTGGCGTCATCGTGTAAATCGTACGTGAGCATTACAGGTGGGGCGCATTGTTATTTCGCCAATTCGAATTTCAATTGTGACTTTGGGGAAAGCACCTCTTCGCAAGGAATTTCAATAACACGTGCTCAACAACAGCAAAAAACCTTTGAAATTTTAGATCCTTGGTTGAATTATGTATTGAACACCGATTGTTATGCCTTAGCAGATTTTCAGGCGAGTTTAACTAATACGGCCGGAACGGTTAATCAAACAACTTGCGCCCAACCGGGCATCAATGCGCTTATTAATTTTGACAATTCTCAAATGATGAGCACCCCAACGCCTGGTGATTATTACCAATGGTATGTCAACGGACAAATAATGCTAGGTGAAACAAATGATACCCTTTTGATTCCAATGGATTTCGGTGGGACCTTTACCGTTTCTGTTATGTCAGCAAATGGATGCGACACCAGTAATTTTATTACCCTACAAGGAGGCGTTGGTGAAGCGCAGCTAAACTTTAATCTTTATCCTAACCCAACGAATGCCATGTTACATGTGGAATTTCAAAAACAGCTTCATGGAAACTATGAAATTTTAGACATTTCAGGTAGGACATTAACGAAAGAAGCTGTGAATTCAAATCAACTAAAAATTGATTGCTCGAATTTATCAAAAGGCGCTTACCTACTCAAGATTTATGAAAATGGGCGCTACACAACCAAGAAATTTTCCGTTAATTAACCTAGCAAATAAGCCCGATTATTTCCTGTTTGTTTTGTGGAGACTCCAATAAGACAAGTTTATTTTCTTTGGAAGACACCGCTAAGGTTGACAAAGCTAATTCAATGCTTAAATCTAGATCATGTGAAGAACAAATGATGCATTTGTTTTGAGAAACAGCAATTTCTTTTAAGGTTTTCATTAACAAGTCCTTGTTTTCAAAATCCAAAAAAGCAGTAGGCTCATCTAACAATAATACTGGTGCTTCCTGAACCAAAGCGCGAGCGATTGCACCCAACTGACGAATTCCATCGCTTAATTCATCGGTGAATTTATCTTGATAATCAGTAATGTTAAGTAGCGTCATTACTTCCAACGTTTTCTGGGTATCGCTTTCTTTTAAGCGACCAAAAGCATTGGTGTGTGGTGATCTTCCTAATGAAATATAGTCTTTTAAGGTGAGGAATGGAATGCCATTGAAACGACTTTCCACAAAGGCAACAAGTTGTGGGAGCATTCTTTTTTCTAGCTGATGTAAGTCATTTCCATTAAGCTCAATACGTCCGCCATGTAAAGGGATTGAGCGAACAAGTGACTTTAGCAAGGTCGTTTTTCCCGTCCCATTTTTTCCCGCTAACAAATACATTTTACCCGTATATAAACACAAGTCATTTATTTCAAATAAACTGGTTTTATATCCAACATGCGTGTTTTTAAAGCAAATCATCTTACTTTTTTTATCAAAATAAAGATTACAAATGGAGCGCCAATAATGGATGTTAATGCATTTAATGGAAGATGAACCGTTTCTTCTAGGTATTGAATCAGCACGTCACAAGAGACCAGAAATAAGGCGCCAATAATTAAATTCCCACCAATCAACCAGGCATGTTGTTGCGTTCGGAACACTAACTTAGTGATATTGGGAACTGCTAGCCCTACAAAAGCAATGGGGCCACAATAAGCAGTAATCAATCCTGTAAAAAGGGCGGTCACAGAAATAATCAGGATTCTAGTCTTGCGTAAAGAGAGACCAAGCATAACAGCTGAATCTTCCCCTAAAACTAGCATGTTAAGCGGTTTTATCAATAAGAAGGAGCTAAGTACGCTTCCCAAAAAGAAAAGTAAGATCAATGGGACTTGGGACATCTCTACTTGTTGTAAGGATCCCATTCCCCACACGGCAAAAGACTTGAATTGTTCAGCCGCCGCACTTAATTCCAAAATGGACACCACGGCAAACGTAAAACTACCAAGCATTAAACCAATAAGAAGCAAGGAAATATGTGATTTAACAGACAGCGAAAAGAGCAAGATAATCATCCCAAAAATGAAGGCCCCAACGATGGCCGCAAAAACGATATTTAGCTGAGTTCCTAAAAAAGTAAATCCCGTTAAGGTAGATAGCGCAACCAACAAACTTGAGCCCGAATTAATTCCAAGAACATATGGACCGGCTAAGGGATTATTGAACAAGGTTTGCATTAACATGCCCGCTAAGGCCAAGCCTCCACCCCCAACAATCGCCATGATCAATCTCGGGATTCTGAATTCCCTCATTAATAGTTCATTCGTAGAGAGGGGCGAATTTTTAAAGAAGGCCGCGGAGAAATCAGCAAAAGACAGGGGAATTTGCCCCACAAACAGATGCAATACCGAGATAAGCACCAAGGCGAACGCTGAAAATAACAAAAAGAAATGAATGCGATATTTCATAGTTATTCCACCCTCTTGTAAAAATGTAGTTTTTTGTTTGAATTAAATTTATCAATAATTTGTTGAAGATCGCTTAGCACAAGATCCGGTTGAACCGCACTCAACTCCCAAAAACGATTCATATCGTAGGCATAACAATAAATTTCACCCTTGGAATACACCGGAAAATAAGCTGCTTTGGGATTACTTGCAACAATTAACTCTTTACTCATAAATCCAGGATTGAGCCATAAACTAACAGCATCCAACTTAGTAAATACGGACTCCAAGGTCAAAGACAAGCTTCCTGTGCCTTTGCTTTCTTTAAAAATATAATTTACACCGGCATCTTTTAACAAAGTGGCATTGTAACTTTCACCAGCTGGAGCATACCAAAAATCTCCTGCTAAATTGCCCACTAAAGTTTTCACATTCGATTTTTTCGATTGACTTTTCACCTCATTGTACCTTTTTACGATGGCAGCAAACTCCTTTTTAGCCAAGTCTTGTTTGCCCGTTAAATAACCAAAAAGCAATAGCCATTGTGCTTTTCCTAAGGGATGCGTTTCTCTCCAATCAAAATTTGGAATGGTAATAATACCTAGTTTTTTCAACTTATTATCGATGGCTAATTTTCCTGAGAAAGCGCTATATACGACTAATTTCGAATTCGAATTTAATAACATGTCCACCGAAAAATCTGTTTCTTGTCCCAAGGAAACTACCTTCCCCTTATTAATTCGATCATTAAGTTCCTTATTGTAAATATACTTTTTATCCGCTACGGCTGAAATGGCATTAATTTCATTTAGCAAGCCCAACATGCCCACATGCGTGGAGGAAAGTACCGCAAGTCCGTTCTGACTTACCGAAATATTTGTAGCGTTTGCAGGGCCATTTTCCCCGATAAAATAGTCAAATTTTTCTGTGATCTTATCCGGATTTGTGATGCTTATCAAAACCCCCTTCTCAGACTCTGTAATAGAAAGCCAAGGTGAAAAAGAGGGCGGTTTTTGGGAAATATTTCCCGGTTTAGTTACCTGAGAACAGCCAAAGAACAAAAATAAGCTAAGTACAACAAAAGTTGATTTCATTATAAAAACTAATACTGTTCCTTTTCATTCGGGAAATCGCCCGATTGCACATCCAAAATATAGGCGCTAAACGCCTTTAACATCTGATTGTGAAGGTCATTATATTTCCGAACAAAGCGTGGATTAAACTCGTTGTTAATTCCCAACATGTCATGCGCCACTAAAACTTGGCCATCGACACCCGATCCGGCGCCTATTCCGATGATAGGAATCTGTAACATTTTTGCTACTTTTTCCGCCAGGACAGCGGGTATTTTTTCAAGAACTATGGCAAAACAACCTGCTTTTTCTAATAACAAGGCGTCCTCGATGAGTCGATTCGCCTCTTCCTCCTCTTTTGCCCTTACGACATAGGTGCCAAATTTATAAATCGATTGTGGCGTGAGTCCTAGGTGTCCCATAACTGGAATGCCCGCCGTTAATATTCGTTGAATCGATTCCAAAATCTCCTGACCGCCTTCCATTTTGACAGCATGAGCGCCTGTTTCTTTCATGATTCGAATCGAACTTGAAAGCGCTTCTTTGGAATTTCCTTGATAACTACCAAAAGGTAAATCAACCACTACCAGTGCACGACTTACCGCTCTTACAACCGCTGCGCCATGATAGATCATTTGATCCAGTGTAATGGGAAGTGTCGTTTCGTGACCTGCCATCACATTCGAAGCAGAATCCCCAACTAAGATAACATCAATTCCCGCTTCATCTAAAATGCGAGCCATTGAAAAATCATAGCCGGTCAGCATAGCAATTCGTTCCCCATTTGCTTTCATCTCATGAAGCGTATGTGTGGTAACCTTTTTTACATTTTTATGAACAGACATACCTAAAAATTAGAAACAAAAGTACAAATTGTTTTGCGTAAGCGCTAAATGGAGGGTTTTGTGACAGAAAAGATACTAAAAATTTCAAAAACTCAGCAATTCAAGCAACAGAAAAAGAAAACAAACTAAATGTTGTGAATAACTGTCTGCAGCAATCGACTTATAAAAGAACAAAGCGCTTAATTTTGTGTTGAACAAGTGTAAAAACTTATTTCAAAAGTAAAATGGAAAACGATAAAAGCGCAGTTATAATTGGAGCAGGATTAGTAGGATCGCTATGGGCGGTATACCTTGCTAAAGCAGGCTATAAAGTAACCATTTACGAGCGACGTTCGGACATTCGTTTAGCTGAAATTAGTGCTGGAAAATCCATTAATCTTGCCTTATCCGTTCGCGGGTGGACAGCGCTTGATGCGGTAGGAGTTGGGGACGAGGTTCGAAAAATTGCGATTCCAATGTATGGAAGAGTCATGCATGACCTCGAAGGCAATCTAAATTATCAGCAATACGGTAAGGACGGAGAAGCGATCTTTTCCGTATCGAGAGGAAAGGTCAACGCAACGATGATGGATGTGGCTGAAAAACATGGCGGTGCTACCATACATTACGAACACACCTGTGAGAAAGTAGATTTAGAAAAAGGAATTGTCTATTTGACAAATAATAAAACAAACGAATCATTCAGCGTTCAATCTGATGTGGTATTTGCCGCAGATGGCGCTTTTTCGAATGTTCGGTACAATTCCATGCAAAAAATGCAACGCTTTACCTATAGTCAGAATTTCATTGCAGATGGGTACCGAGAAATCTTATTGCCCGCTGATGAAAGCGGTAATTATAGAATGGATAAAAATGCACTTCATATTTGGCCACGAGGACGTTTTATGTTGATTGCTTTGGCCAACGAAGATGGATCGTTTACATGTACGCTCTTTATGCCACATGAAGGCGACAAATATGCCTTTGATAAACTCAATTCACGGGAAGCGGTGAACGCTTTTTTCTTGGAGGTATTTCCCGATTTTTACACCATGATGCCTAACATCGCGGATGCGTGGGAAGATCATCCACTTTCCAACCTAGCGATTATTCGTTGTCAACCTTGGCACAAAGGAAAAGTAGCCCTAATGGGTGATGCGGCGCATGCCACCGTTCCTTTTTATGGACAAGGAATGAATGCCGGATTTGAAGATTGTTCTGTACTTTGGGGATTAATGCAAAAACACAATGAGAATTGGCCGGAAGTATTTGAGGAATACAGCAGAACAAGAAAAGCAGATGGCGATGCCTTGCAAGATTTATCCCTAGATAATTATTTTGTAATGCGCGATTTCGTTGGTGATCCATCATTTATTTTGCGCAAAAAAATTGAAGCTAAATTTAGTGCTTTGTATCCAAAACAATGGATGCCGTTGTATTCCCAAGTTACCTTCAGCAATATTAGATATAGCGTTGCGTATGAGCAAGGCAATATTCAAAATGGAATTATGGATGAAATCATGGCGATTCCTGGCATTGAAAACGATTGGGATAGCCCTGAAATAATGGAACTATTAGTTGAAAAAAGCAAACAATTCAATTTTATCGTATGAAAAAATTTATACTGATAGCGCTAATGTTACCTTGTATATCATTTGCGCAAGGAGGATTTAAAAAGGGTTCAAAGGGAAATGATTACATTATCGTGACCAATGACGGCATTCAATTTAATTTTGGTGCGACCTATCAAATGACAAAAAGTCAAAGTCCCTCCTTTGTGCTCACCGATTCTACTACTGGCGGACAACGGGGATTATATACCATAGATCCTGCCGGAAAACTTATTTTTTTTGCTGAAATAGGCCTAGTAAATTTCCCCGCATGGAAAGGTTTAGTTCCCATAAAATTCTTAAAAAAATCACGCTTATTGGATTACATGGACTGGGGTATCGGTTACAAGCAATACCGTGGAACAGAAACAACCAATCTTGATTACACCAATGCATTTGGCGAAGTTACATCAAGTGTAGAAAGTAGCGGCACGTTTTCCAATGGATTTCTTTACGGCCGGTTTTCAGCTCACACCTTAGTATATTTTGGGAAGAAAAAAATAGAAAAGGCACGGAAATATTTTATTGATAATTCCATCGGATTTAATGTTGATTACAACATCATGCGAAGCGAAGAAGCCTACCAAAATGGAATTAACCTTCAGCAATTTGACTTTCATCGTAAGTTTCAAGTTCAATTTCATTATTCCATTGGTGTAGGAATTCGCTTTAACCGCGCTTGGATGATGGTTCCAAACATTACGCTGCCTATTATTGGTATTCGAGATTACAACGGTATAAATGGCAGGATGAACTGGTTTTCGTCGACTTATTGGCCGGTACATGCACAGATTAAATTCATTAAGTTATTCGAAAGACCTCCTAAGTGTGGTGCGTACGGAGACCCTTCCGATCAGCAAAAAGAAAAGAGTTATCAGATGAATAACTAATCGTTAGCTAGCTAAGAAATAGTTAGAGAGGTGTTTGGGTGCTTTTTTTCTGAATCGTTTTAAGACATCGTCACGATTTGAAATGTTTCCCACTTTTAATAAGTTCGTATTGATTCTCTTTCCGTTTCGAAATACACTAAATTCAAAGGTAATCGAAGTAATATCATCTTTATATAAATGATAAATACTGGTTTGTTTTAAGGCGTCTTCCAAGGACATTTCAGCGCTGGAATTTTTAAATTTACGATCATATCCTTTTACGTTTACAACCACATAAGTATCAAATCCCTTTATTTTCAAATTGTTTACCATCGTATCCGACGCTAAAATTAAAGGATCAGCACCTTGTTTCATCACGTTAATTGATGGGATAGCTTTGATGCCTAGCGAATTAAAGATTTCAGTAACATTTACTTCAATAGAGAAGCGATCTTCTGCTTTATCAAATTGCCCTATGACTAAAGCGTTTGATAATTTAACACCTTGGGAGTATCCCAAAAAAACCGGCATTAAAAGAAGAATTACAAGCTGTAGATATTTCATAGAATTGAGTTAAAAAACTTTGCTAGCGATGGCTTTTACCGAAGATGAATTTGACATCGTATAATAATGAATACATGGCACATTGTTTTTCTTTAATTCCATCGACTGATGAATTCCCCATTCAATTCCCAATTTCTCCACCGCTTTATTATCCTTGCATTTTAGTAACTCTGAAGAAAGCTCTATGGGATAATCAATGTGAAAGAATTTAGGAATAAAAGAAATATGACTTAAGGTTTTCAGTGGCTTAAGTCCCGGAATTATAGGAACCATTATGCCCATATTTCGACATGCTTCAACAAAAGAAAAATATTTTTTATTATCAAAGAACATCTGCGTAACAATATATTCGGCGCCCGCATCTACTTTTTGCTTTAAATGCATTAAATCAGTCGCTAAATTCATTGCCTCGAAATGTTTTTCTGGATAGCCCGCAGCACCTATGCAAAAATTCGTTGGTTCTAGTTGCACGTCATCCATCATGTAATTTCCTTTATTCATGTCAGTGATTTGCTCAACGAGCTTAACCGCATATTGGTGACCGTCGGGATGAGGGCGAAAATTAGCTTCTGTTTTATAAGCATCTCCGCGCAAAGCTAGTACATTATCAATGCCCAAAAATTGCAAATCAATTAGGGCATTTTCGGTATCTTCCTTGCTAAAGCCACCGCATATGAGATGTGGTATCGCATCCACATTGTATTTGTTCATTATTGCAGCACAAATACCTACCGTTCCTGGACGTTTACGAATGGCTATTTTTTCTAAAAGTCCATTTTCTCGCTCTTTATAAATAAATTCCTCTCTATGATAAGTAACATTCACAAACTTAGGTTGGAACTCCATCAAGGGATCTATTCCATCATAAATAGATTGAATGCTTTTACCTTTTAAAGGAGGCAAAATCTCGAAAGAGAATAAGGTATCCTTCGCTTCTTTAATATGATCTGTTACTTTCATTTGAATTATAGAAAAACAAAGGTAACCCTTTTCCTTTTTATTTAAGTATCAAAAACTTTATAATACATGAAACTTGTACTAGCGACTCGTTGTGGGTAAGTTGAAAAACATATACAGATTAAAATAAAGTTATTACATTTAAAAACAAAAAGTAGAGAACATAACACACTTTCGCCGAGGCGAAAAAAAATATCTTTCTTAAATTAACATGCATAAAATCAATTTCAGCATTCTCTTTGTTGTAGCAAGTTTCATTTCTTTTTCCCAAGTTTTGACAGGTAAAATAATGGATAAGGATTCTGTTGAAATACCCTTTGCAAAAGTGCGTCTCTTAAATGAATCATATGGAACGGTGGCAAATGCTTCAGGAAATTTTCAATTAGAACTGAAGAAGGGTAAGCATGTTATGATCTTTTCATCCATAGGTTTTGAAACCAAAACAGATACAGTTGAAATTGTCAATCTGGCTAATACTTTAGTAATTGTTATGAAAGAGAACACGCTAGAACTGGATGAGATAACTGTTTTTGCTCAAAGTAAAAAAGACAAAGGAAAGGAGTTAATGAAGGAAGTTATTAAGAAAAGACCTTATTTTCAAGACTTGTTGGCTGAGTACGAATGCGAAACTTATTGCTTTTCCACGCTTGAAAAGGCAAAATTAGATAGTCTTGAAAGGGATTCAATCATCGGAAAAGATAAGTTAAACATCATTGAATGGAAAGCAAAAACATCTTACAAGCGAATCGGAAAATATAAAGATGAATTTTATGCCTACAACGATTTGGCGGATCGTTCTTCAGCAATGACTAACAATACATCACAAGTAGGAGTTAGTTTTGATTTTGGAAATGCGGATCAACGTATAGCCGAAGAACAAAGCTTGTCTGCGAATCCGTATCTATTTATTAATGGAATTAAGGATGCTCATTTTTCTCTTTTTGATAATTCAATCTCATCCAACAAGTTAACTCAAAATCCGTTGGTCTCTCCATTGGCTGACAATGCATTTATGTATTATAGCTATTTTTTGGAAAATACTTTTGTGGACTCCACAGGAGCGATGATCAATGAGGTTACCGTAAAGCCTAAGTTTGATTACGAGGCCTTGTTTTCAGGAACCTTATTTATTCGAGAAGGGAGCTGGGAATTGGTATCTTATGAACTCCAAGTGAATAAAAAAGTCCTTAATTATTTTAAAGATATTCACATCATCTGCGATTATAAAAAAGTAGGAGAACATTTAGTTCCGGTACGAAGAGAATTTGTTTACAACATAAAAGAAGGAAAGGATTTGATAAATGGTTTAATACGCGTATCTCATCAAGACTACAAATTTGTAGTGGATGATTCTCCGAAAAATTTCTGGTTAGCATCAACTGTTTATAAAGAGGATGCTTTTGAAAAGGATTCATCGTATTGGAATGAAACAAGACCTTTTACTTTAAAAGATTTTGAAAAACAATTTATTAAAGAACAAGACAGTATCATCTTGTATCACGAAAGTGAAGAATATTTGAAGATGAGTGATAGTTCAAGAAACGTGATCAATCTTTCCGCAATTTTTTTGTCAGGAATAAGTCATGTGAATTCATTTAAGAAATATGAATTTACGATTTTGCCAGTGATTTCTCAATTTACTCCTTTTGGAATAGGTGGATTTCGATATAGACCTGGTATTTCTTTTCAGAAGGAATTTAAAAATTCAAAAATCATAACTATTGCGCCGAATATTGATTATGGATTTTATAACAAGGATTTTAAAGGTTCTTTTGCAGGTTCAGTGCTCTATAATAGAATGAATTTTTCTAAAATTGGATTTGAAATAGGGGATGTATATGATTTTATCGCAGGTTCTCAGAATATTGTAGGAGCGATAGCGCCAAGTAGTAGAGTAAGAAATCGAAAATTTGAAGCATTTTTTTCTCGAGAAATTGTTAATGGTTTGTATGGAAAATCTTCTGTTTTGTATTCATTTCGAGAGTCAATTGGTAACTTAGAATATCCAGAATGGCTGGCTATTTTTAAGCAAGTTCAGCCTGCTCAATTATTTGATCCGTATAAAATTATGCAGCTTTCTTTGGATTTAGAGTATCACTTTCGACAAAAGTATACGATCCGCAAACATAAAAAAGTGGTTTTAGGTTCGATTTGGCCCGTGGTGTTTTTGAAATATAAGGTGGCTATCCCAACCATTTTTGATGCGGAAGCAAATTTTAGTTATTTAGAATTTCAAGCAACACATACCATGAAATTAAAGTCATTTGGTAATTCTTCATTTCGATTTGTGGCTGGTCAATACCTGTACAAGCAAGATTTACGTTTAATTGAACACAAATTCTTTAGGCCATCTGATATGGGCTTTTTCTCAAATCCTGTAAATACGATGCAATTATTAGATACCGCTTTGAATACGTCTAATTCGTTTATTCAATTCAATTTTATTCATCATTTCAATGGCTATTTTCTCAATAAAATTTGGCTAATCAATAAGTTGAAATTGGAAGAAACAATTGGAGGAGGATTGATTTCTATACCCAGCTCCAATTTTTCCCAAGTTGAATTTTATGCAGGTTTAGAAAGGAAATTTAGAATTAGAAAGCAGTTGTTTAAAATTGGATTGTACGCTGTTAGTCAGAATAATTCATTTGATAAATCTTCCATTCAATTTAAATTTGGAATAAACTTCTATAATAGTTTTAACGATAAGTGGGAGTATTGACACACTATCACAGATAATGTTTTGCGTTTGCTAGAGCGGAAAAATATAAATTCAGCGACTTTCTGTGATTTCTATATAAGTGTCTCTCGACTTCGCTCGATGCCCTTTAAGTGAATCGAGCGAAGTCGAGAGGCACGGTGCCCAAATCTTATTTCAATAGAATTATTCTTGTAATAAGACAAAAGGACAAAGGAAATAAGGTTCGATTTTTTATCGGACAATAGTGAGAAAATAGTATCCAACGTTACTACATGAAACTTCTTTAACGACTAGTCTCCTCTATAGCCTCTGCGATAAGAAGGCCCGCTTTCCTTATTTCAAGTTCAGAGATATTCAAGGGCGGCGATAAACGAAAAGAAGCTGGATGCGAAAGAAACCAAAAGGTAATTAATCCTTTTTCTAAGCAAGATTTTACCACTTTTTCAACTCGATCAGGAGATTCCATGTCAAAGGCAAACATTAATCCAATACGACGACAGGCAATAATGTCTTTATGCGCACAAATTATATCGGCTAATAATTGTCCTAATCGTTCCACCTCGTTTAATTCAATTTCATTGATTAAGACCTCCATGCAAGCACTTGCAGCAGCGCAAATTACAGGGTGACCTCCGAAAGTGGTAATATGTCCCAACATCGGTTGATGCGAAAAATGGCTCAATAATTCCCTTGAACTGATCAAGGCTCCAATTGGCATTCCACCCCCGAGTGCCTTTCCCAAAGTTAATAGATCAGGAACAACTTGAAAATGTTCAAAAGCAAACATTTTTCCCGTTCTTCCTAAACCACATTGAATTTCATCAAAAACTAAAAGAGCTCCAACATCAGTACATCTTTTTCTCAATGCTCTCATAAACGACTCATTCGGAATCCTAACGCCGGCATCCCCCTGAACGGTTTCTAAAAACACGCCCGCCGTATGCTTGGTAATTTGATTTAATTGATCCTCATTATTTAAATCAATGAATTTTATTCCCGGCAACAATGGACGGTACGCTTGTTTCTTTAATTCATTTGAAGAAATACTTAAGGATCCGTTTGTACTACCGTGATAAGCACCCCTAAATGCAATTATTTCTGTTCTATTGGTAACACGTTTTACTAGTTTTATAGCTGCTTCATTCGCTTCGGTTCCCGAATTAACCGGATACACCGCATCCAACGTAGATGGCAAGACAGCCATTAATTTGTCAATTAATTCATTTTGGGGAGCTTGAATAAATTCGCCATATACCATCACATGCAAATACTTATCAATTTGATTTTTAAGCGCCTCAGTAACTTTAGGGTGACAATGTCCGATTGAATTGACCGCAACTCCAGCAATCATATCCATATATTCTTTGTCATTAACATCATAGATATAAACGCCCCTTGCATTTTTCACCTCAATTAAAAAAGGAAATGGAGTTGTTTGGCTTAAATGCCGAAGGAAGAATTTTTCAGACTGATTCATGGAACAAAAGTAAAATGTTTTATGGTTGATTCAATAAAAAAATCCCGATAAGAATTTCTCTTATCGGGATTTAATACTTGTGTATTCTTTTTCTAAGGAATACTTATCGGATACTTTGTTTGATGACTTCCGTTGTTTTATCACCATTGGTTATACTGATATAGTAAATACCTGGTGCTAATTGTAAGTCTTGAACACTGAACAAATTGATTCCTGATTTTACATC
>JAIPAL010000030.1 GCA_021740085.1 Crocinitomicaceae bacterium | reverse complement strand
ACTGTTCATTTCCCGGAATCACTACGTAAATATCCATTTATGGGAAAAGGTATTTATCGCATGAAAGGGCGCGTTACAGAGGAATTTGGCTATTATTCGCTCGAGGTAGGTGAAATGGAAAAGTTGCGTTTTATCGATGATGTTAGATTTGGATAATATCTAACATATCTTGAGTGAATCAAAAAGCCGTAAACATTTTCTACCATTGATTGTTTTAAAAATATGTATCAATTGAAAAGATCGCAAATTGTTAAGGCCGATATAAAAACATGTTGGGAATTTTTCTCTTCTCCAACTAATTTGGCAAAAATAACGCCCCCGTCTATGGGGTTTATCGTTAGAACGGAAGTTCCAGCTAAAATGTACGAAGGATTAATGATTGAATATACCATTAAACCTCTTCTTGGAATACCTCTTCGTTGGGTTACAGAGATTAAAACAGTGCAAGATGAAGTTTTTTTTATAGATGAGCAACGCATTGGTCCTTATAAAATTTGGCATCATGAACATCATTTTAAAGTAGTTGAAGGTGGCGTTGAAATGAATGACATAGTGAGTTACGTATTGCCTTTAGGTATAATAGGCAGAGCTATGCACGCTCTTTTTATTAAAAATAAAATAAAGGAAATCTTCACGTATCGTTATCACAAGGTAGAAGAATTATTCAATAAATAATACGCCTTAAATTGCGTACATTTGTCACATGAAATTTAAGGATTACCCTATTTCTTCATTGATAAAAGGCCAGCTCGAAAAGTTAGGATTTACACGTCCAACCGATATTCAACACCGTGCTATCAAGCATATTTTGGATGGAGAAGATGTAATGGCGGTGGCACAAACGGGGACTGGAAAAACAGCTGCGTTTGTGATTCCTGTGATTCACCACCTGTTAAATCCAAAAGATCTAAAGAAAAAACAAATTAGGTGTTTGGTAATGGTGCCTACCCGCGAACTAGCTAAGCAAATTTCAGAAGTTTTTATTGAAATCGGTGCCGCTACAAAATTAAAAACACTGGGGCTTTTTGGCGGTGTGGAACAAGAAAATCAAATTCATCAATTAGAACATAAGGTCGACATTTTGGTGACTACGCCTGGTCGTATGTTTGACCTCGTTTCACAAGGATTTATCGATTTATCTAAAGTGGAAATCTTAGTGCTTGATGAGGCTGACTTGATGCTAGACTTAGGTTTTACAAAGGATATAACGGATGTCCTACGTTTGCTTCCTAAAAAGCGACAAACCTTGTTCTTTACGGCAACCATTTCAAAAAAAATAAAATCCTTAGCCTACGATGTTGTTCGTGATGCTATTCGCATACAAATTTCACCCAAGAATCCGGTTGCTAAAAATGTAACTCATGCGGTGGCTTTTATTGAAATGGATGACAAACGTTTTTTTCTTGAAAACATCTTAACTGAATTCGAAACCCAAAAATTTATTGTCTTTGTTAGGACAAAGGTACGTGCGGAAAGGGTGGTGGCGGCTATGCAACGCGTAGAAATTGTTACAGAAGCACTGCATGGTGGAATTGAGCAAGATAAGCGTTTTGATATTTTAGAGCGTTTTCGAAAAGGGGAAAGTAGGGTGCTAATTACTACGGATGTTGCTTGTCGAGGAATTGATATTCCAGATATGGATTACGTAATAAATTATGACATCCCTGAAAATCCAGAGAATTATGTGCATCGCTGTGGACGAACGGGTAGAGGAGAGGCTAATGGTCAAGCTTTGTCATTTTGTAGTCCGGAAGAAAAAGTACTTATTGAAGCAATTGAAGTGTATACAGGAGAAGAAATTCTGCATTATGAAATTACGTCAGCTGAATACAAGGACATACTAATCGACACCACGGATCCCACCTATAATTGGAAGAAATTAATGGATGAGTTCGATAACGAAAACACCGATTGGGACTAAGATTTAGTTGGGATAACTAACTTAATCGGATCAAATACTTTTTCTTTTGTCAAGGCTAAATCAATCACTTCTTTCATTGTATCCACATAATGAATAGTTAAACCTTTTATATAATCAGCTTTGATTTCATCTACATCTTGCTTGTTCTTGGAGCAAAGAATTAATTCTTTAATTCCCGCTCGCCTAGCGGCTAATATTTTTTCCTTAATTCCCCCAACAGGAAGTACATCACCTCGTAATGTTATTTCTCCTGTCATAGCGAGTCCTTTTTTGACTTTTAATTGCGAAAACAAGGAAGCTAATGAACATAACATGGTTATTCCAGCACTCGGACCGTCTTTTGGTGTGGCTCCTTCAGGCACATGGACATGCACATTATAGTGATCGAAAACTTCTTGGGAAAGACCGATCCATTGACTATGCGCTTTTAAAAATTCGAGTGCAATGATGGCACTTTCTTTCATAACGTCTCCAAGATTTCCCGTTAGTGTTAATTTGCCTTTTCCTTGGGTCAAGGACGATTCAATAAACAAAATATCCCCTCCAACGCTTGTCCAAGCTAGGCCAGTAACTACACCAGCGACTTTATTGTTTGCATACTTAGTGCGAGATCGGCCAGCGCCTAAAAACTTAAATAAATCTTCTTCTGTGATCTTCGGAGTGAATTTTTCATCACTGGCAATCTGAAGTGCTCTACTTCGCACTAATTTGGCCATTAGTTTATCGAGGCTTCTTACACCGGATTCATTGGTATGCTCTTCAATTAGTTTTTCCAGTAGTTTATTATCGATGGAAATATCTTTCTTTTGGATACCATGTTCAGCAATTTGCTTACCGATTAAGTGACGTTTAGCAATTTCAATTTTCTCTTCGATGGTATACCCGTTGACTTCAATAATTTCCATTCTGTCTCGCAAAGGACCTTGCACTTCTGCTAAGCTATTCGCTGTCGCAATGAAAAGTACTTTTGATAAATCGAATTCTGATTCAACGTAATTATCGTAAAAAGCAATGTTTTGCTCAGGATCTAAGACTTCAAGAAGGGCTGAAGAAGGATCGCCATGGTTGCTACGACCTAATTTATCGATTTCATCCAATACAAAAACAGGATTGGCACTTTCCGCTTTCTTAATATTTTGGATGATTCTACCTGGCATCGCTCCAATGTAGGTTTTTCGGTGACCGCGAATTTCCGCTTCATCGTGCACACCACCAAGTGACATTCGCACGTATTTACGACCAAGGGCCTCCGCTATTGATTTCCCTAAAGATGTTTTTCCCACCCCTGGAGGGCCATAAAAGCAAAGAATGGGCGATTTCATGTTGCCACGTAATTTTAATACGGCAAGGTACTCCAAGATGCGCTCTTTAACTTTTTCTAAGCCAAAATGGTCACGCTCCAGTATTTTTTTAGCACGTTTCAAATCTAAATTGTCTTTCGTGTAACTGTTCCACGGTAAATCCAGCAATAAATCTAAAAAGTTAAGTTGAACAGTGTATTCAGCTCCTTGCGGGTTCATTCGTTGCAGTTTATCTAACTCTTTGTAAAAAGTTTTTGCAACCGAATCAGACCATTTCTTTTTGGTGCCTCTTTCGCGTAATTCTACGATGTCTTGTTCTTGCGGGTTGTCTCCTAATTCATCTTGAATGGTGCGCATTTGCTGATGCAAGAAAAACTCTCGCTGCTGGCGATCCAAGTCTTTTTTAACGCGATTTTGGATTTCGTTTTTCATCTCAAGCATTTGAACTTCTAAAGTAAGGTGCTCAAGTACCATCATCACCCTTTTTTCCATGTCCATTTCAGCCAGCATTTCTTGTTTTTTGGCCACATCTGCATTCATATTCGAAGAGATGAAATTTACCAAGAAGGTGGGGCTGTCGATGTTTCCAATAGCAAATTGTGCTTCTGATGGAATATTTGGACTATCTCGTATAATTTGCAAGGCCAATTCTTTAATGGTCTTGAACATGATAGACAATTCTTTATTTTTTTTGTCAATCGGTTTTTCCTGTAAGATCTTAACCGTTGCTCGCATGTAAGGCTCTGTTTGCAGCGCACTTTCAATTTCAAATCGGCGTTTTCCTTGAATGATAACCGTTGAACTTCCGTCAGGCATTTTTAGTAAGCGAATGATCTGCGCTACGGTTCCAATTTCATGTAAATCCGCAAAAGAGGGAGATTCTTCATCTTGGTTTTTTTGCGAAACGACCCCAATGATTTTATTTCCTTTGTTAGCATCTTGAATTAATCGAATTGATTTATCACGACCAACTGTAATGGGGATGACAACTCCAGGAAATAAAACGTTATTTCGTAAGGGAAGGATGGGGAGATCACTTGGAAAAATTTGTTTGTTGACGGAATCTTCCTCTTCTGCTGTAATTAACGGGATGAATTCAGCATCGTTTTCGATGCCACTAAATCCAAAAAAGTCATTCTCAAAATTATTACTCATTCTTTGTTTTGCTGTTTGTTTTGTTGCGACACAATGTCAGTTTTCAATTTAACAAAATTGTCTAATGCTCTTATTTTGTTGATTACCCTACTAGCCAATTGTTATGCCATCCTGCATGTAGCTGAAATAATGACATATTTTAATAGTCATGTTTTTTATGTTTCAGCAAAATTTATGTAAAGCAATGATTACTTTTTAGTTAAATTGTTTTTGTACTTTTATCATTCAAATTATAGTTTAAATTATGAAAAAAATTCTACTTTTTACCTTTGTCTCTTTTCTTTTCTTAAATGAGCTAAATGCTCAAGACACTACATGGGTTCAAACTTTTACCTATGATTCCATTACCACAAGAAGAGCGAATTTCGTTTTTCCTCCTGAATTAAACACCACAAGGTTCGAAAAAGTCTTGATGTACTATAAATTAAAATGTAGTCCATTGACTACTTGGGATCAATACAATTGCGGTGAGTGGGATTATTTAACCTACACACGGGTTTTTGATCACACTGGGAATTTAGATTCTGTGATAAAAAATAGCAGTATGTACCTAGCCAATTGTGCCGCCCCTCCAGTTGTTTCTTTTACGCCGATTCCTTTTGTTGAAGCGGATATTTATCAGCGCAATGAATTGTTTCGGACGGGAGCTTCGGTGCTTTCTTCGAACATTAACGCATCTAATTCTTCGGCTAATTTGCCGTTTAACACCCAAAAAAGTGGTGGTCGATATCAAATGTTGTTAACTGCGAATGAGTTGTTGGCAGCGGGTATTACAGCGGGTGATATTCAATCACTCTCCCTGTTTATTAATTCTTTAGGAACTAATGGTGAGTTAATGCACCCTACAATCTCACTGAAATCTACCACAGATAATGATTTGCTATTTTTCCATACTGCTGGTTTTACTAAGGTGTATAATGCAAGTCATGGAGTTGGAGGAACCAACCCATCTTTTCTTGCAGGACAAAACGACTTATTGTTTTATCAATCCTTTGCTTGGAACGGAACCGATAACTTGATTATTGAGTTTTCATTTGAGAATGACTATCCTGCTGCAACAGGATTAAGTTTTCAGACTGAAACCATCAATAATAATACAGCCTTGAATTTTGAGGGTAAAAATGGCGTTGTGAATTTTAGTGGAACCAATTATGCCATTTCTGAACTTTCAGATTTCGTAGTTGGAAATGAATTAACCGTGGAGTTTTGGACAAAAGGGAATTTGACTGCAGGGACCAACACTACTATTTTGGAAGCTTGGGATACTTTGAATAACCGAATTTTGAATATTCACATGCCTTGGAGTAATAACAATGTTTATTTTGATGCTGGAATTTCTTCCGGTTACGATCGAATTAATAAGGTGATGAGCCCAAGTGAGATGGATGATACCTGGAATCATTGGGCTTTTGTCAAGAAGCAATCAACAGGTGAAATGTTTATTTACAAGAATGGCGTGCTCTGGCATTCTGGAACTAATTTGACAAGACAAATTGGCTACATAAGTCGCTTGGTTATTGGTGCCAGCGCAGATGCAAATCTAAAATGGAAAGGTAAAATGGATGAATTCCGAATTTATAATGCGGCATTGACACCGGCTACTATTTTAGCAAATTATAAAAACAAAATTGATGCTACGCACCCTAATTGGAACAATCTATTGGCCTATTATGATTTTGATGATGTGAATTATGCCATCGATCGATCTCAAAATAATCATAAATTGATGTTGTCTGAAGGTTGGTCTTTGGCAAATGGAAGTATGATCCGAAATGATGAATTTCCTCTTGCTGGGCTTACGCAAGCTACTAAACGTCCTAAAATCGCGTTGGGTCAAGGTGTTGTTACAGGTGTTCAACAAACGAACCTTGTCAATCAAATCAAACGTAAAGAACCAATCGTTGTCTTTGAACAAGCAGCTGTGAATCGCCATTTCGAGATAATTAATAGTTTTATTGGCGTTCCTACAGGTTCGATGAATACCTTCGATCCACAAGGAAATATGCTGACAAGTGTTCCTTACAACGTTACTACCAACTTACTGAATGACACGATTACGTGTTATAATGTTCCTTATGAAATAGTGAAGGATGTAGAAATTGCACGATATATTACACCTTATGGCATTCAATTCGACTTAGGTCCTAATGGATTCTGTTGGATTTATGACGTAACAGATTATCAGCAATACCTTAAAAACACGGTTGATTTAGCGGCGCATAATACCCAAGAGTTATTGGATCTTCGCTTTGCATTTATAGAAGGTATTCCGCCAAGGGACCTTCACAAGCGGGAGCCTATTTGGAGTGATTTTAGAGGCTACAATTTCGCTAATATGGCGAATAATGTAGATTTAGCACCTAAGTCAATTCTATTATCGGATAGCTCTGCCATGTTTAAAATTAAAACAAGAATGTCTGGTCATGGCCAAGTAGGAAATGCCGCTTGTTGTGAATGGGTGCCCAACGATCATCAACTGCGTATCGATGGAATACCAAGGTTTAACTGGAATATTTGGCAAACAACGGAGTGTGGTGACAATCCAAATATTGGTCAAGGTGGAACGTGGCCATATGCCAGAGAAGGATGGTGCCCAGGTGACCGGGTGAAGGAACATGAATTTGAAATCACGCCATTTGTTACTCCTGGCGATTCGGTAAGTATTGATTATTCCATTACTGCGGTTCCTCAGAATGATCCTGGTCAAGCAGGTGGGAATTACATTGCGGCCTATGATTTAATTTCGTATTCAGCGCCTAATCATCAGGTGGATGCGGCTATTGCTGATGTATTAAATCCAAATAATTGGGAGTATTACAGCAAGTTCAATCCAACTTGTTCTAATCCACGTGTTATTCTTAAAAATACTGGTGCACAAACAATAACATCTTGTAAAATTAGATGTTGGATTACGTATGGCGTTGAAATTAGCTATGATTGGACAGGAAGCCTTGGGTTTTTAGAAGAAGAAGTGGTTGAAATTCCAGTGACCTACCAAGATTTTTGGTCAGATTATGACTCCATGAAAACCTTTACTGCCTATGTATGCAATGTCAATGGTGGTTCAGGAAATGATGAGTACCTTCAAAATAGCGTTAAACAAACAAAGTTTGTGGCTCCAGAAACGATTAATGGTCCTTTTTTCGTGTGGCTTACCACCAATAATAAAGCAATCGAAAATAAATATCGCTTGATAGATGCTGCCGGAAATGTTCTTTTTGAACGCGACAATATGAGTAACACAACCCAATACAAAGACACCTTCGATCTTGCGCCTGGATGTTACAGCATCATCATTGAGGATACGGATAATGATGGGCTTTCTTTTTGGTATTCCGCACAAGTGGAAGGAGAAACAACCGGACAAATGCGTTTGCGTTTAGTGGGAGGGAGCTATATTGAAATGTTTCCTGGTGATTTCGGAAGGTACCATCGTTACGACTTCTCTGTTGGCTTTACTGTTGGTTTAAATGAAAATAAACTAGATCATGAAATTGCCATTTTCCCTAATCCAGCAAAGGATGAAGCAACCATTGAAATTAGTGGTTTCGTAAACAACGACGCACAATTGGCCATTTATGATATTATGGGTAGGCCGGTTTATTCGGAAAAAATGAAGGCGACGGATTATTTTGCAGAATCTCATGTGGATTTATCTTCCCTCAACAAGGGAACGTACATTGTGAAAATAATCACGAACCAACGAGTTTACACGAAAGAGTTAGTGAAGCAGTAAGGTCAATACTTCCTAGAAAGATGGAGCAATTGAAAAGTATTATGAAATGCTGTAGTAACTTTTTGAACTAAGCTGTAATAATTTAATCGTAGGCTTAACCGCAACAGATGACATTATTTCGTTATATGAAATCGACATAGGAATTTATATTCCATGACTCGTAGGACAGACAGAGGAATTAACATTATAATTAAGGACAACCAAAAAATTCTTCACTGTACCAACCAACGTGGGTTTCTCCGTAAGTTCCTCCTCCTGCGTAATCTTGTTTCATTGTAAAATAGAGTACTTTACAATAGCTGTGATCCCAAGAAGGATTTTTTACGTACATCGCAGCATACTTGTATTTGTATTCAGGAATACCTGCATCATTCTTTATAATCTGCCAAATATCATGGGTTAGCCCAATCTTATAAACAGTAAGGTTAGAAGCATTTTTTAGATAAGCCTTCATTTTTGCCTCCAATCCTGCATCCCTAAATTTAAAAATGTAATCTTCAGGTTTCTTTTTAGGGAGGGATGTCTTTAATTCAAGAGCCAAATTATCCAAAAGTAAAGTAAGCGTGTCTTTGGCTATGTTAGGATTCTTTCCAACTAATTTGGCAAATGCGGCATAATCTTGGAAAAAAATCTCGAATTTCTTATTCCATTCCTCTCTTAAGTTTTTCGACGCCGCATTTCCTATCATTTCGTTACTTACTTTCCAGTCAGACCCTGCGTTAAAGGCTTTCGCCTTCGCAATATCCTCTTGATACATAGCTACATACCCTTTCAATTGTTCACCGTACAGACCGTCCCCACTTGAAGATAAAAGACAGGCTACCATGCTGTCTCGTTTCTGTGCGATTTTACCCCAAACGAATGGATTGTATTCATACTTAGTATAAAAATTAGGAAGGTTTGCATAGCTTATTTTAAATATACTGTCGAGCGATTTTAATTTTCTAAGGTGTTCATTCGCTTCATTAACACTACCCAAATAATATGCTGGCCAACGTTGATTCCGATTCGTTAGGACTGATAAACTAGGTAAATTAGATTTAGAAAAACAATTCAGGTAATGCTTTACATATTCTTCATAAGGACGTAGGTCATTATTAAACTTTGTGAAATCAACATCAGGGTAGACGGAATTTGCAGCAAAATATCGAATAGCATTTGCATTATTCTTTAAATCCCAGTCTGTTGCATCCGCGGCGATGATGGCATATCCTCCGTTAACGATTTGATACACGCGTTTTCTAGACATGTTACTTCGACTATCGATAACCACGCAGTATTTGCCGGCTTCTAGGTTATTGTTCACATCTAACGGTGCGTCAGGATTGCGCTCAAAGGTATAATCAGAATTATTGAATTGTGACCCAGTTTCCGTTGTGTTTTCTTTGTTAGCATTTGTGCCTTTTCCTTTTATGTTAATGTTTGCACCATTCAAATTTAACTTGATTTGGGCATAAAATCCGCTAGTTAGGGTGATTATCAAAAATAAAATAAATATTTTCATGGCTTTTTTTCTTGTAAAAATAATAAAAAAAATATACAAAATACAACTATCCAATGATCCAATCATGATCTAAAATTGCGTTGTTTTTTTTGGTGAAAGGCAATGGCGGATTCGTTCCATGCGAGACCTTGCCAATCCATTCTTTTTAAGCCTGTCTCCTTTGCGATTTTAACGACTTTATTATTGAGTCGCTGACCATATCCACCTTTCAGGTTAGTTTCCTTAATATAAAGACCTTCAAGGTACAAAATGATAACTTTCCAGGTTGAAAAGCCAAATTAGTATAAGGCAAAAGCTAAAGGTTTATGGTTTTTTTCTACCAACAATGCGTGGCAAACTTCGCGTTAAAAAAGGTCTTTTTGTAATGATTCGATTGTATTGACAACCGCATCCGCTTCACGTTCAAAAATGGCCAATTAACGATCATTAAATGACAAGCAGGAACATCTTTTGGTGTAGCGTAACGAACTGTCATAAAGGAATTAGTGAAACAGTAGTTTACTGCAAAATTAACTTTTGCTTGAATTCGCCTTTCGCTGTTTTGATCACTATGAAATAAATCCCTTTGGGCTGAAGCGATAAATCGATGGCTTGTTCATAATGATGCGAATGAAAAACTTCTTTTCCGCTGTTACTGTAAATGAAGATTCCTTTTATGTCTTTCGGATCTTGGCCTGATTTCAATTGGATATTTATCATGTGCTGACTAGGGATTGGATAAATATGGAATGAATTGTTGAGTAAGGTCGATTCATCAGCACCTGCATATTGTATATCACATGGAACAAATCCATTGTAGTTCGAGCTTGTTGTGCCGTTTGGATTAATAAAGTTGAAGGTGTACAGACCGTTTGATGTCCAACTATAACTTACTTGATAATTCTGATTGTTTAATAAATAAGATAAAATATAACCGTTGCTTCCGTTGGCAATTAGACTGGTAATCAAGGCGCCATTTAATGGAGTTTGTGCCGGACGTACCGGACTTGCTGCTGCTTGGGGAATGATTTGCGCAGAGGCATCTTCGGTAACTTGTCCCACCATATTTCCAATCATATAAGGCGCATTTGCTGTCCCATGATAATGATATTCACCATTGTAATTATGGCCGTGATTCGCATCTAAACTTGTCATTGAAATACCATCGGGTTCGGAAGCTCCATAAACGGCATAACCATCTAATGCAAAAGCAATAGGTAAGGTGTTACTTGTTGTTCCATACAAATGAAGAGGTGCTGTATGGTAATGATAATCGTCTGCTCGACCACAATGTCCTCCCCAATTATCTAATTGTCCATCTAAGAAAGCATCTACGCCTTGATTGGTAAATGGATTGAAAATTGGAACACCATTTACGGCAACTGCGATGGCACCTCTTGTGAAATGTTGTGCGTTCACTGGGACAGGCGTTGCGGCTAAAATTGGGTTTAATGGGATGCTCCAGGCATTGTCCCCATAATAACATTGTGGAATTGGTACTTGTTGTTGCCAACCATTGCTAGCAATTCCAACCATCATATCATGTGTGGTTGGGATGCCTTTCGATTCGACATAAAAATAGTTGGCATCCCATGAGGTGATAATATTCGGTTGAAAGGCAATAAAGGCTAGATTCATCACATTTGGATCAGTAAAACTGTAGAGAAAGATGCTAAAAGACATTGCAATGAGAACGATTCCATGTTTTATTTTCCTTTTTCGGAAGAAATAAATACTTAGGATGATCAGCCCCAAAAACAATATAAACAGGGGAATTAGAATGTTGAAGTTGTTTGGAAGTTGTTTGTCTATTTTTTTTGGTACTTCCGTATTTAATTTTTTAATGGTTTGATAACGACTATTAATTTGTGCTTGATCTTGCGTTGTAAATTCTATTAATGGTATTTTTTTGGTTGCCCCATCTTCGGTTTGTAAATAAACAATTCCTTCCTTCAGTAGCAAAAAATCCCCACTAATTTCTTGATTACCAATTTTCCAGGTTTGTTCTTTTTCATGATGTCCCCCTTCATGCGACCATAGGCTAAGGGAAAAGGTAAGAATGACAATGCTTAGAAAATACTTCATACTTCGAGATTTAGATTCTACGTTCTGTTTAGTGGCTAAAAAGGTAATAAACTTGTGAAAATCGCTATTAAATTACGTCCTAAAAACGGAAGCAGGTTCTAGTTTGGTGATTCTTCGAATAGCGAAAAGCGTTCCTGAAATGGATATGGTTGCGGTGATCAAGAAGAAAACTAATTTAGTTATGGGGTGGAAACTGAAGAGGGTTCCTGCATTGGCAATTCCATTTCTAAATCCTTCAATGAGTGCATAACCAATCATGAATCCGATAATTGCATAGATAATTGCTTGCATTAAGATGAGTTTTCGGATGTATCCATTGGTAGCACCAATTGCTTTTAAAGTCCCGTAATCCTTAATACGATCGATGGCAGCCGAATAAAGGGTTAAACCAATGATAATGAATCCGGAGATTAAAGCGAAAATAATTAAGGTTCCAAATGAAAACGCAATCCCACTTGATTTTAATACGGTAATGACAGTTTCCCATCTGAAATCATTCGGCATCCATGCTTTAACCCCCGGGATATTTGCATTAATGTAATTCACAACTTCCTGCATTTTTTTGGGATCGTCTGCTTCAACTAAAAATGCCGATACTTTATTATTAGATACTTTTCCTAAAAAACGAGCACGTTCAATGGTTGTGTAGGCAAATAAACCACCTCCAAATGCTCTTGCTCCTTTGGTAATTGCGGCGATATACACTTGCTTTCCATTAATTTCAAAATAATCTCCCATCTTAGGATTTCCTAATGCTTTTCCATCAAAAAAATCAATAGTCACTGCTCCATCGGCTATAATATTGGATAGTTTCCCCTCCACAATCAAGTTGTCTTGAATACCAACCATTGCGGGTAAATTCAATCCTACCACACTCATTCCAGCTGTGGTACCATCTGTAAATCGTGCTGCTCCAGCGCCAATTACCAGCGGATTAGCTTTCGCCACGAAGGGTAAGCTTTCTATTTCATGCCCCAAACGAACGTCGATCGGCGCCAAGGCATTTACATTGGTGGTTTTATTGTCGGTTACCCACACGTAGCCATCGTTCACGCGAACTAAATAGCTCATGGCATTGGTTAAAAAGGTAAAAATTCCGGTTTGTTGACCAATTAAAAAGATCGAAATAATAACACCAAACAAAGCCCCAATGCTCTTAGGCTTGTCAAACTTCATGAATTTTAATGCGGTGAACAGTAGTTGCATTTTATAGTTTTATGATGCATTCAACTCGACTTCCTATGAGGACCGATCCTGGTTGATCTACGATTACTCTTACTTCTCGAACGCGCCGATCTTCCAAATTATCTGCTTTATCGCTAAAAATAGATTTCTTAGAAAGGTAGGGGGAGCAATAAACGATTTTCCCAGTACTTAATAGTTCTCTTGTTCCTTGTTTTGCTATGGTTACAGCCATTCCATCACGGACATCCATGGCGTATAATTCATCTACTTCTGTAATGGCAATTAATCCTCCGCTTGGTGCAAAATCTCCTATTTTTGCTCCCGGTGCAAGTGCTTGTCCCGGTCTTACTTCAATGCTTAGCATCATTCCGTCTTCGGGGGCATAAATCTTTCTCTTATTTTTTAGTTGCGTGAAATAATTTGTTTCAGCACTTAATTCGCTTAAGCTTGCGATTGCCTCATTGACCTCGGCTTTTGCAATGATGATATCGGCTTGTAGGTTTTGGTAGATGTTCTCAGAGTCTATTGCATTTTTATCGGTCCCTGCTTTTGAATCTGCCAATGCACGATCCCTTTTCATGGTTACTTCGGCTGCTTTTAATTTTATGTTTAAGGCTTCTATTTTCGCCTGAAGACTTTTTATTTTTTCATTTCGAGTACTTACTTTTGAATTACTTTGTGTAACCTGCGCATTTTCAGCACTTTCATCCATTTCGAGTAACAGTTGTCCTTTCTTAACCACCTGCCCTTCGACTACTAATATCCGAATGATTTTTCCTGCTAATTCGCTGCCCAAGGGATAGATTTTATTCGCGGGTTCGATGCGTGCAATCCCCACCAATTCTTTTACTTTTTCAACTTTGTAATCGGATAATTTTTTCGCTTTCGGATCTTCTTTTCCACCGCAGGATGCTAAAAGCAATAGTATGAACAAGCTTGTTTGTGTTATTTTCATTTTATACAAGTGTAAAGGCATTAGTTAATTCATTTTTTTTAATTTCAGTTGCAAATCCATTTTCTACTTTAATTACGCGGTCTGCATATTGTAATAATCGTGGGTCATGGGTAACTACGCAAACGCTCTTTCCTGATTTAGATAGCGAAACAAGTTCTCCCATAATCGTTGCAATGGACGAGGCGTCTAAGGAAGCGGTGGGTTCATCGCACAAAATTAATTGTGGGTCTGTTACCAACGCTCTCGCAATAGCTACGCGTTGTTGTTGTCCTCCGGAAAGTTGTTTGGGCAAACTCTTTTTCCGATCCAACATGCCGACTAAATCTAAGGCGGCTTCGGCTTTTATTTTGGCATCCTTTGCCTTAAGTTTTTTTAATTGTAAGGGCATCATTACATTATCCAATGCGTTGAGCGGTGCGATTAAATTAAAGCCTTGAAACACAAATCCGAAGGTGTTTAAACGTAGATTAGCCATCTGTTTTTGACTCATATCGTTGACCAATTGCTCGTTAACGAAGAGCTGACCTACAGTTGGATAAATTACACAGCCTAAAAGGGATAAAAGGGTTGTTTTTCCGGATCCTGATGGACCAATGATTAATAATAATTCTCCCGTATTAATGCATAAGTCTACGGGTTGCAAAGCAATAATGGTTTGATCACCAACTTGGTATTCTTTTCCTACCCCTTTTAATTCGGCAATCATTACAGCTTAATTAAATTTTCAAAACAATGTCCTTGCATTTTTGTTCAAGTGTTTATTTTTCGACGAAAAACACCTAAAAAAGTAATCACGTAGCAAATTTTTTTCAAAGTTAACTTTTCATTCTTTGTCCCGCGCTTTTTTTTTGAATTGATGCATAAAAGAATGGTTGAATTCAACTAATCGAAACGGTCAATAAGACTTTAAGAAAGCTATTACAAACAATTATCCCTGATTTCTGCTACTATTTCAGGATTCAATAAGGTAGAAATATCCCCAAAATTATCAAAATCTCCCTCAGCAATTTTGCGTAAAATCCTACGCATTATTTTTCCTGAACGTGTTTTTGGTAAGCCGCTGGTAAATTGAATTTTATCCAATTTGGCAATAGGGCCAATCTGGTCAGAAATGAATTGGTTGATTTCTTTTTTTAGTTGATCATGGTTGGCATGTTCCTCTTTTAGAATAACAAAGCCATAAAGCGCATTTCCTTTGATGTCGTGCGGAAATCCTACAATGGCAGATTCAGCGACCAAAGCATGTTCGTTAATCGCATCTTCGATGGGGGCTGTTCCTAAATTATGACCTGAAACGATGATTACATCATCCACACGCCCGGTAATTCTATAATAACCATCTTCGTCTCTTAATGCTCCATCTCCAGTGAAATAGTACCCCGGAAATGCTGTGAAGTAGGTTTCTTGATAGCGTTTGTGATCGCCCCAAATAGTGCGGGCAATCGATGGCCATGGCTGTTTTATACACAGACTACCACTCACTTCATTTCCACTCATTTCTTTTTTTGCTTCGTCCATGATGGCAAGTTGAATGCCCGGTAAAGGCAATGTGGCAAAAGCAGGTTTTAATTGGGTGATATTCGGCAGCGGTGAGATGAGTATTCCCCCGGTTTCTGTTTGCCACCAAGTATCTACGAGCGGACAATTTCCTTTACCGATGTGTTCATGGTACCAATGCCATGCTTCGTCATTGATAGGTTCACCAACGGAACCGATGATCCGCAGACTTGATAAATTATATTTTTCCACCCAAGACAAGGGCTCTTTGGCAAGCGAACGAATAGCGGTTGGTGCGGTATAAAAATGATTTACTTGGTGTTTGTCAATTACTTCCCAAAATCGTCCAAAATCAGGGTAGGAGGGAATGCCTTCAAAAAGTACGGTGGTGGCTCCGTTTAACAGCGGACCATAAACAATGTAGGAATGTCCGGTGATCCAACCAATATCTGCGGTACACCAAAAGACTTCTTTTTCTTGGTAATCGAATACATTTTGGAAAGTGTATCCGGCATAAACCATGTATCCTCCGGTGCTATGCAACATGCCCTTTGGTTTTCCGGTGGATCCCGAGGTGTATAAAATAAACAAGGGGTCTTCAGCGTCCATTTCGGTCACGTCACAATGGGTACTTACTTTTTTAAGTTCATCTTCGAGGTAAGTGTCTCGACCCGCAAGAAGTTGGATTTCCGAATGTGTCCGTTTTACTATCAAGGATCTTAAAATTGTCGGACAAGTTAGCAAAGCTTCATCTACGATAGACTTAAGGTCAATTGATTTCGTGCCGCGAAAGCCACCATCTGCCGTTATCATAAGTTTACAGGCACAGTCTTGAATACGTGAAGCAAGAGCCGTAGAAGAAAAGCCAGCAAATACCACCGAATGCACTGCTCCGATTCGTGCGCAAGCCAGCACACTGATTGCCAATTCTGGGATCATGGGAAGGTAGATACAAACTCGGTCCCCTTTTTCAATGCCATTTGCTTTCAACACATTTGCCATCTGCGAAACACGCTCATGTAATTCCGTGTAGGAAATATGCTGCGCTTCTTCTTTGGGATCATTGGGCTCGAAAATCAGGGCTGTTTGCGCTCCTTTTTCCGCTAAGTGTCGGTCTAAGCAATTGTAGGAAATATTGGTTTTTCCTTCCTGAAACCAAGCGAATTCTGCCTGTTCCATTTTACAATCCATTACTTTTTTCCACGGAGCGAACCAGTGGAAATTCCCAGCGATTTCTCCCCAAAAAGTCTCCGGATCAGCAATGGCATTTTCATAGGCGTTTTGGTAAGCGGCAAAAGTTTTCAAGTGATAAGGCATAGTCCAAATATTTGAAGTAAAAATAAGGATAATTGATTAATTTTCAATTCTAGCTTATCGAGCTCAACGCGTCTCATCGATTTTATCGTGTCTCTCGACTTACTTCGACAGGCTCAGTACAAGTCTTTCGATCCACTTAAAGCTCATCGAGCGTAGTCGAGAAGAGCGTTACCGAAGTCAGTCAAGATGCACTCGATCAAAATCACAGTTTTCTGTAGTAGGTTTAGCATAAAATAATACTAACTTTATTCATTAATCTTATGAATCAATAATTGTATGAAAACAAAAAGTTTATTAATTTTCAAAAAATCCTGTTTATTATCTTTTCTAGTAATTTTTATTGCTTGCTTCAGTCTTTATGGACAACAAAATGAAGTATACAAGGATAATATTCAAGCAGATGTTAATGCTTATTTAGGAGAATATTCTATGCTACCCACTGCGCAAATACAGCATTCTATTTTGTTATTTAACTTGAATGGAAAAATGGCAATGAAATTTTTTGATCCCTCTGAAAATCCCCAAATTGATGAAATAGCTATTACCACATGTACCAACTTAAAAATACAAGGTAATCGAATCACGTGCGGTGATTTTTCTGGAAGGTTTATAAATTGTTTAATTTATTGCGAAGATGGAAAAACAATGGAAGTTCCGGGAATCCTTAAAGATGGTTATGAAAACGAAATAAGTCTCAATGATTTTTATTCGAAAAATGGTATAAATGTTACGGCTTCGTCAACACTTGTAGAACCCTCAAAACCAAAAAACTTTTATGGTGCTTATAATGTTCTTTCTTATCAGTATCAGATTGTTCCAAATTGTACTATTATTCAAGATTATTATTCTCCTTTAGGTTCGGAAATTAGTTTTTTTCCAGCTGGGATCATGGATTGTTCTGCTAAAGGCGTAGGGACTTGGGCTGAAGGTATCGAAGGCAATGGGGTGAACGAATGGTTGAAATTTGATTTTGTTTTTCCAATTAACATTACCTCTATTAGAATTTGGAATGGCTTTAAAAAAAGTATGGCGCTTTACAAAGCGAATGGAAGAGTTAAAAAAGTACTAATTACAGCTAGTAACGGCGAAGAAAAAACGGTTGTTTTATCGGATGTATTTGAGGAGCAAAGTATACCGGTGAGTTTTTCTCAATCTTTTACTTGGTTAAAAATGACCATTCTAGAAGTCTATCCAGGACTAAAATATAAAGACACTTGTATTTCTAGTGTTACCTTTGAACAAGAAAATTAATAATCAACCATCAGTTTAATGTATAAAACGCTGAATCTTAATTAATAGAAATCTTCCAACAAACAATAAGCATGAAATCATTTTTACTTTTAGTTATTCTTTTTTTGGGAAGTTTTTCATTAAACGCTCAATTACCTTCATGTATCTCAAAAAATGGTCTAGTAGGATATTGGACTTTTGATGATACTTTCGATGATGTTAGTGGGAATAAAAACATAACCATAACAAATGGAGCTGTATTGGTAAAAGATAAATTTGAGAATAATGAACATGCTTGCTACTTCAATGGTTCATCTTTTTTGTCTATCAAAGACAATGATCGTTTAAGACCAAAACAAATTACAATAAATATAATGGTAAAACCTCAAATAAATAGTGGCTTATTAAATCCATTATTTTACAAAGGTGAGTTTGAAGTATATGAATTGGATTTGTTGTTTTTTGGTATAAAACAAAAAAGTAATTGCGGTTCATATTCCGGTAGTGGATGGGTAACCACTGAAAAGAATTCAAATAATTTCATTCCTAATAAATGGTATATGATTACAGGATCTTTTGATGGAAAAGTTCTTAGTTATTATGTTAATGGCGTACTATTGAAAAGTAAAAAAACTGAGATTGCAGAAATCGATAATTGTCCTGGTGGTGAAGATTTTAAAATTGGGGCTAGGCACAAATATGATATAAACTTTTTTAAAGGAACAGTTGATGATTTTGGAGTCTGGAATAGAGCGCTTGATAATGATGAAATCTTGAAAATGTATAATGACCTTAATAACTCCACTATTTCAAATGACCAGTCCAAATATATAGAGCTAGTAAATAAATCTAATGGGTTGAATACCCCTTTAGATTTATTTGAAAAACCGAAACCATTTTTTGTAACATATAAAATTGCTTCAATAGATAAAAATCGAATAAAAACTCTTGTAGATGATAAAGATCTTTTACAAATTGAAGAATCTGATAATACTAAGTTATCCCAAAATTTACCAATTGCTTTTCATGTTAATAACTTAACTATGGTGGAGGGGTTATATACAGGGCAAGTTATTAAAATAAAAACTGAAAATGGAAAGATTTTAATTCCGCATGGAAAAGGTGAATTTATTTCAGATGTAAATGAATATTTACATTATAATGGCGAATGGAGCAAAGGAAGTTTTTCTGGGGAAGGGAAATTGAATATGTTAATGTTATATTTAGGCATTGACATTGAGTATGATGGTTTTTTTTTAAATGGACAATTGCATGGTAAGGGCAAGGTGAACTGGGATCACATTCCTTATTCTAAGTTAAGGGCATGTAACTATGAAGGAACTTTTGTGAATAATGTGATAGATGAAGGAATAGGATCTTTTAGGTATCTTGACAGCTCAATTTATACGGGCTCTATTAAGAAAAGCATGCGAAATGGAAAGGGGAAATTAGAATTTAGCGAAACCAATAATTCTTTTGGTTTATTTAATGGCTATCAAATAAAAGCAAAATATTATGATGGGTTTTGGGTAAATGATTTTATGGAAGGTAAAGGAGAGTTCAATTATTATTACACTCTTAATCAAAATAATAGACTTAATAATACTATTTTAGGAGATTGGGTAAAGAATCAGTTTTCTGGGAAGGCCGAAATCGTATTAGGAAATAGCAAAATATATAATTTCGAATTTATTAATAATTTCCCTCAAGGAAACGGAACAATAACTCAAGGGAATAAGATAAAAATAAATGGAAGTTTTAATGACAAATTCTTTAGTGGAAGTGGCTTTTTTACTTACGAAGATGGATCCACCTATGAAGGTGAAATCAAAAATTCCCAAAAGAACGGCCAAGGGAAGTTTATTGATATTAAAGGTAATGTTTTCGATGGTGTTTTTACAGATGATAAATTTACAGGGATAGGTGAAATTAATAATGCTGATTGGTCTTATCAGGGAGAGATTGTCCTAAATGAACCAATGGGTAAGGGAGTCAAAATTTTCTCAAATGGAGATACCTTATCTGGCACATGGAATGAATATGGATTTAATGGCGTTGGTAAAATAAAAGAAGCTTCTATTGAAGGTTCGGATGAGTTTTATTACTCGGAAGGTACATGGAAGAATGGTCAATTGAATGGTGAAGGAAAAAGATTTTTTAAAATGCGCGCTCCCGATAGCTCCGTTGAGGATGATTATTTTCTAGATGCTTTCTATACAGGACAATTTATCAATGGTTTATTCAATGGAAAAGGAAACCTTGAATTTGATTATGCGGGTTATTTCTCAATTGAGGGAGGTTGGATTAATGGGCTATGTCCTAATGGACAAATTTCTTGTACATTTGGCGGCTCATTATCGGGGAGGTGTCTAACAACCTATAATGGTGATTTAAGTAGTGATTTTAAAAAACAAGGTTTTGGAACCTACAAAGATTGTGATGGCAACATATATGTCGGTTATTTTGCAAATGATAGTAAAGAGGGGCAAGGGAAATTGACTTATCGTGATGGTACAATCGAACAAGGTACGTTTGTAAGTGATGAGTTTATTAGACCTATCATTTGTTTGTCTGGAGAAATTAATGTCAATGATGTTATATGGACAGCTAAAAACTTGAATGTTAGCACCTACAGAAATGGAACAGTAATCCCACAAGTTCAAGATAAAGAAAAATGGTCTAAATTGACAACAGGTGCTTGGTGTTATTACAATAATTCTACTGCAAATGGTACGACCTATGGTAAATTATATAATTGGTATGCAATAAATGATCCTCGAGGTTTAGCACCAAAAGGTTATCATATTCCATCAGTGGAAGAATGGAGTCAATTGTATGATTTTTTAGAAGGACCAGAACCAGGGTATAATGATTTGGGTATTCAGTATATAAAGTACGCAGATGATTATGCTATTCCCAAATTGAAAAATAAAACTGGATGGCACAGTTATGGGGGTGTTTGGTACCCCCAAGATGGGAATGGAACGAATGCAAGTGGTTTTTCAGCTCTCCCAGGTGGATGTCGAGACGAATATTTAGATTTTTCCAATATTGAATATGATGGATGCTGGTGGAGTAGTTCAGATGATGTTAAATTTGTAAGATTGAGTGCAAATAATATCGGTAGTTTTATAAATACTGTTTATGGACGTAGAAAAACCGAAGGCATGTCCGTTAGATTGGTCAAGGATTAATAATAAATCACGTTAAATTCAATTTTATATAAATAATTTATAACCAAAAATCAACCAAATGAAAAAGTTAGTACTATTTATGCTTTTAATGAGCAATATCAGTTTCGCCCAAAACAACTTGCCCAAACTTGGCGATGTTAAGGTCGTCAATGCTAAATTGACGGAGGTTGCCTATGGCGACATGAGTACCTATATTATGTTCGAAAATGTGATTTCCAACTCCGATATCGAAGAATATTCTTTTGCCTATTGGTCTTGGGAACCGGGTGAAGGAAGTGTTGTAACAGAGATGGAAAATTTCGAGGAAGGTGATTATGGAAAAAATTATAAATTAACTTTAAAATATTCTTCATTGGAAGAATTAGAATACCAAGGTTTTGATATTGGAAATGTCGAAACTGGTAGATTTTATAATGACTGGGTCTTAATCAAAATTGAATAATTTCATTTAGCCCATTGAGATTACCGTGTCGCTCGATCCACTTAAAGCACATCGAGCGGAGTCGAGATGCGCTCGATCCACTTAGAGCTCATTGAGCGGAGTCGAGAAGAGCGTTACCGAAGTATGCTGAGATGCTCGTTCCACTTTCAATTAACTCCATCACTCAATTATCATCACTTTTTTAATACTTCCATCCGTATACATATATAGTTGGACGGCATTTGGTTGGAACCTTGTTTCTCGGCCTAATACATCAACGATTTTTAGTAATTCTTGCTTGTTTTCTATTTCAATGGTTGGAATAGCTAAAACGGGGTCAAACTTCCATGTCTGAAAAAGCCGTTCGTTCGATTCATCGATACCTGTGGTGTAATAAAATTTATTGTCCTTCGCTAAACCGATTCCTCCACGTCTGCCAATAGATGGGAGACCCGGATAATTCATCCATGTGTTTTGACTTATATCGTATTGCCAAACATCATTATGAGAGTTACCAAGGCTATCTAGACCAAAGCAAATAAACAAGGAATTGTTTATCACTGAAGCGCTTGAATGCGATCTTCCAAGTGAGGGAAAAATAGAAATTACTGTCCATACATCCAGATTGGGGGCGTATTCATATAGTTCATTTTGGAAACTATTGTTTTCATCACGTCCAAATAGTAGATAGCCCTTGTTGTTTAATCTTGTAGCGGATGATCTCCATAGATTTCCGTAGGGAAAATTGTTTTTTTGAATCCAAGTATTGCTTGCAATACTATACGCCCACACTTCATTGATAGCAAATTGTGTGGATGTTTTTCCCCCAATGATATAAGCAGTATCATTTAGTACAAAGCTAGCTGCACCACTACGACCGATTCCCGGAAGTGGGGTGAGTGCTGTCCAAGCATTTGCAGCAGGATTATATTCCCATAAATCATTCAAGAATTGGGTTCCATTGTATCCGCCAAAAACGTAGCCTTTACTGGTTGAACTTGAAAATCCACTAGCGTATTGTCTTTCGGCATTCATAGGTAAGGATGCAAGGGAAAACCAAGAATCATCGATAAGATTTAAGCCGTAAAAATCCCTTTCTACCGACCACCACGGTGTCATTCCGGTTCCGAAATAAGCGGAGTCTCCAATAACAAATCCTGTCCCATCGTCTCTTTGTGTCCCCGGGAAATCCGTTAGTTGTTGCCAGTTTTGAGATGTTGCTTGAAAAAGTAGGCCTGTCAAAGCTATAAGAAGGAGGTATTTCATGGTCTGTGAAATTACAAAAAAATGTATTTAAAAAATGATAGCTTAAATCTCCATCCCACTTATCGTTCATCGAGTCCGTCAGCTGACGGATCGATCCACCGTGTCTCTCGATCCGCCTAGGCGGACTCGATCCACTTCAAGCACATCGAGCGCTTGTGCTGAGCCTGCCGAAGTAAGCCGAGATGAGCGATTCGAACATTAACTCATTTTCTAGCTCTAACCCCTAAGCTTTAAAAGCTCGTTTATGCTAGAATTAGGTTAATTTATAACATGGCCGAATTCATCTAAAATCGTGACTTTTCCGTCGGAATCAAATCGTTTTATTTTCTCAATGATTTCCTCATTTCCAACCACGATGATGTTAAAGTTATTGGTAGGAATATACGTTTTAGCAATTTGTTGTAAATCTGCTGGGGTAATTGCATCCAATGATTGCAAGTATGTTTTATAATAATCTTTAGGCAATCCGTATTTCTCAATGTTGAATGCAAAGCGTGCAACTGTTTGCGAACGTTCTAAGGATCTTGAGAAATTACCTGCTTTAACTGCTTTCGTTAATCCAATCTCTTTGTCAGTAATTACTTCAGCATTTAATCGGTTAAATTCCATTAGAATTTGCGTAATAGCTGAATCGGTGACTGCATTTCGGAAATTTCCACCTGCAGATACCCAGCCTCCGTTATCTTCTATATTCAATCCCGAATAACAGCCATAAGTGTAAGCTTTATCTTCTCTTAAATTTTGCATTAACCTTGTTCCAAAACCTCCTCCGCCAAATACATCGTTTAAAACATTCATTTTTAAATTGTCCTTACTTCCATTGCGCATTGAAATTGGAAATGCAATTTTTATTACCGATTGAACAGCGCCTGGCTTGTTAATAAAGTAAACTTGGTTACCATTATTTTTGATAGGATCCTCAAATTTTGGCATAGTGGGTTCTGAACCTATCCAATTACCAAAATATTTTTCAATCATCGCTTCCGCTTCCGCTCGATTGATATCACCCACAATAACAAGGTATGCACCTTTCGGAGTGAAACATGCTTTAAAATTATTTTTTATGTCTTCCAACTTAATGTTTGCCAATGAAGTTGTCGTCATTGTTTCACCATAAGGGTGATTAGGGAAGTTAACTGCTGAAAGCGCATTTTGTGCCATCGCATCTGCATCTGATTTATACGACAGTAAATTAGATTCATATTGATTAACTATTCGGTCAAATTCTGAGGTGGGGAAATTAGCATTCATGGTAATGTCAGACATTAAATCCAATCCCTTTTCTAAGTGTTTGGTTAAACAGGATAAAAATACATTCGTAGAAGAAGCACTCAAACTAGCACCAATAAAATCAACTTCTTTATCAAGCTGATCTTTAGTTCTTTCGTTTGTCCCGGACATAATTAAATCGCCCATTATAGCGCCAAGACCCACTTTTTCACCTTCAAAGCCAGGGTTGTAACCCATTCTTAAGTCTAATGATACTTTAGGAATTTTATGGTTTTCGGATAAGATGACCTTAATCCCATTTTTTGTGGTAAATAGTTCAGAGTCTTTAAAACCTATTGTTTTTGGAGCAGTAGGTTTTGGCATCTCGTTTCGATTCACCTGAGCACTGAACCAATTTGTTAGAAAAATCAGGCATGTTAGTAGATATACTTTTATCATTTTATTTCTTTTTAGGAAGGTAATTCAATATAATTCTTGCGTCTTGAGTTAGGTAGGTATTCGCTACTCTTAAAATATCTTCTCGTGTCACTTTTCGATAATTCTCTAACATTTGATTGGTGCGTTCTGCAGTGCCGAAATAGACATAATT
>JAIPAL010000029.1 GCA_021740085.1 Crocinitomicaceae bacterium | reverse complement strand
ACCGTGACCATGCTCATCCAATTGCATTGGGCACAAATCCAAGAGTATTGATGGCGGAACTATACGGAAGAACGGCCGGTTGTTCTAAAGGAAAAGGTGGATCCATGCACTTTTTTGACAAAGAAAAAAACTTTATGGGTGGACATGGAATTGTTGGGGCACAAATCGCGATGGGAACAGGTGTGGCATTTGCCGAGCAATACAATGGAACTGAAAATGTCGCAATAGTATCAATGGGTGATGGAGCGGTACGACAAGGTGCTTTGCATGAAACCTTTAATATGGCAATGCTATGGAAACTTCCAGTGGTTTACATCATTGAAAACAATAATTATGCAATGGGAACTTCTGTAGAAAGAACTACCAACGTGACCGACCTATCAAAAATTGGACTTTCCTACGAAATGCCGTCAAAAATAGTAAATGGGATGCGTCCAGAAGATGTTCATGAAGCCATTGAAGAAGCAGCAAATAGAGCTAGACGTGGTGATGGGCCAACATTATTAGATATTAGGACCTATCGTTACAAAGGACATTCCATGTCTGATCCACAAAAATACCGTTCGAAAGAAGAAGTCAACGAATGGATAGATAACGATCCAATTAATTATGTCTTAGAGATCATAAAAGATAATAAGTGGCTTTCAGAAAAAGAAATCGAAGCAATTGATGTTTGGGTAAAAAAAGAAGTGGATGAATCAGTAGAGTTTGCTGAAAATTCGCCGTATCCAGAAGCGCACGAGCTATATGAAGATGTTTATACTCAAACGGATTATCCGTATATCAAAGAATATTAAAAAATAAAAATAAGATTATGGCTGAAATAGTTTACATGCCGAAATTAAGCGATACCATGACTGAAGGTGTGGTGGCATCATGGATTAAAAACGTTGGCGACACCGTCAAAAATGGGGAAATTATTGCAGAAATCGAAACCGATAAAGCAACAATGGAGTTTGAATCATTTTATGATGGTATCCTTCTTTATATCGGTGTTGAAACAGGAAAAGCAGCTCCTGTAAATGAAATTCTTGCCATTATTGGTAATAAAGATGAAGATATATCCGCTTTGATTAACGCATCGCCTGCACCAACTATCACAAGTAACGAAAAAATTGAAGTGCCTGCACCTGCCCCTACTCCTGCTCCAAAAGTAGAACCTGTAATTGCAGTGCCAGCTCAGGCAACAGTTATTATCCCACAAAACACCTCAACTGATCGAATTTTCGCTTCACCTTTAGCTAAAAAACTAGCATTGGAAAAAGGAATTGACATTAGTTTTGTTGCCGGGACTGGCGAAAATGGCCGTATTGTAAAACGCGATGTAGATCATTATGTGCCTTATAATGGCCAACAACAAGCGCCAAAAGGAAATTATGTTGGAATTGAATCCTTTGTAGATGAGCCGATTAGCCAAATGCGAAAAACAATTGCAAAAAGATTGGCGGAAAGTAAATTTACAGCACCACATTTTTATCTTACCATGGATATCGACATGGATGTTGCTATCCAGACAAGAAAATCGTTGAGTGCACTTGATGTTAAAGTTTCTTACAATGATTTCGTTGTCAAAGCGGTTGCTATAGCCTTAAAAAAACATCCGAATGTAAATAGTTCTTGGTTAGGAGATGTGATTCGTAGAAATCATCACGTTCATATTGGTGTTGCAGTAGCGGTAGAAGACGGTCTTTTAGTGCCTGTTATTCGATTCGCAGATGGAAAAAGCCTGAGCGAAATTTCTTCAGAAGTAAAAGATTTAGCTGGTAGAGCAAAAACCAAAAAATTACAACCAAGTGATTGGGAAGGAAATACATTCACCATTTCTAATTTAGGCATGTTTGGAATTGAATCTTTCACTGCGATTGTTAATCCACCTGATAGCTGCATTTTAGCGGTTGGTGGAATTAAAGAAATTCCAGTGGTGAAAAATGGTCAAGTTGTTCCTGGAAATGTTATGAAAGTAACACTTTCTTGTGATCATCGAGTTGTAGATGGTGCAACTGGCTCCGCATTTTTACTTACTTTTAAAGAGTATATGGAGAATACCATTGCCTTGCTACTTTAAAAATAAAGAAACTGAGCATAATGAGGATTAATAAAGGGTTCAACTGTTGTTTTCTTTTTGCGCTTTCCTTCTTATGTAATTTCCATTCTTTCTCCCAAGCAACCATTCGTGTTACGGTGGTATCTGTTCAATCACTGAACTATGCAGATTGTGATGGCATATTTACCGGGAATAGTGATTTCGTTTGGGAATTTACAGCAACCGATAATACCATTGGTTATTCCAACAATAATCCTGCTTTATTTGGCATTTTTAATTTTAATTACGGCTATAAAAATAACGACAATGGGCCGTACACGATGTCGTCACCAAATGGTGGATTTTCCCCATCAAATGGCTTGTTTTTCGATCATGATTTCTTATGCCCCACCACCGTTCCTACCACGATTAATCTCGCTTGGGAAGCCTATGAAAATGATGATGTAGGAAACTATGATATCTTGGGCTTGAACGACGGACAAACAGGATTACAAAATGTTAGTATGGCCGTTCCTGCAGCAGGAGGATCCCTTAATTATACGTTTAATGCTAACTCAGTTGATCCCTCTTGCAATGAGCAATATCGAATTAATTTGAGAGTCGATCGAATTCCTATTGTGGTCAATTTTCTCGATGATTTTATTTGTAATGCAACGCCTGTTTCTCTTAATACAACCTATACTTTTGGATGGTGTGCTGCTACCTTAGAACCCAATGAACCTGCTGCAAATGACGTGCAAAATGCAGGATCTACTTGGGCGAAATTTATTGCGCCAGCAAGTGGGTCTGTTCAAGTAAGTACCGATTTAGCAGGAACCCAAATTGGAACGTATATCGAAATTTATCACGCATCTGATGGTATGAATTGTACCGATGGAATTCATGCTGTAACGGGAGCCTTGATAAAAAACAAATTTGAATACCTCTCTCATGTAGATTTTTCAGATGGTATTGACTTTCTAGGCATTGACCCAGAGAGTGATATTACCTTCGACGCATGCGACCCCATTCCATTAATCAGTTATCAAAAATTAATCCCCGGACAAACCTATTACATTCAGGTTACAGCAGACAATGCCGGTGACCACGGTTATTATCAGCTTCGAGTAAGTGGCTTGGGAGGAGGGGCTCCTAATCTGGAAGATATTCCTTGCTTATCTTCACCTGTAACTATCAATACGACAGCAATATCTTCAGCAAGTAACAGCGCGCCATCAGCTACACTGAGTTTCGGCTGTGCATTTGACGGAGGAAATACGGCAGGTGAAACTGGACAACAACATACATCATCGAATCCGAACCAATACCATGCTTATGATTACCAACATATCACTGTAAATAATCCGGTGATGAATGAAAGTGTTTGGTTAAATTTTATTGCGCCAAATCAAGGGAGAATCTCGTATGAGACAGATTATCAAAACGCGCTTTATGGTGAAAGTGGTGCCTTATTTGGCTTTGACAAAGTTTTTGGACCAGGTGTTCCCAATGATTATTTATGTACGAACTTGAAATTTATTGATTCCGATGAAGGAGGAACGAATAGCTTTTTAGGAGGAGATCCCAGTGCGCTTATCAATGGGCAATGTTTAGAACCAGGATATCGCTATTATGGAATGGTGGACCCGTCTGATAACATTACTGTTTTTAGTCCTCAAAATATAAAAACATGGTTATTTGACCCGAGCATTGTTGATCCAACATTAAATCCACCCGGAAATGACATTTTGTGTTTGACCATTCAAAATCCTTTGTACCAAGTTCCCGTAATTTTAGCAGGGACCAATCCCACTTTTCAATCAGTTGCAGGAACAAATGTTTTGGCTTGCCGTGAATACCTCGCTGGCGAACCACCCATCGATCCAAATCCAGCGAATTGTGCCGATCAAACGGTTTGGCATTATTTCGTTTGTCCTCCTTCAGGTGCTGTCGAAATGAGTATTCGGGCATTTATCGGTATGAATTTATTGCGATTTAATGTCTTTGAATTATTAAACGGAACAAATTGTTATGGTGGATTACAGCCAGCAACCTTCACCATTAATGGAACTCGTTTTTCGCCGCCAATTACACCCATCGTTTCCGGATCCGCCACTTTTAATGGTCACCAAGAAACAATGTGCTGTTTGGATTCAGGGAAAATATATGCTATACAAATTGATGGAGGCTCACCGGGAGATGAAGGTCAATACATTATTGAATATATAAAAGAATTAGAAAGTGACGCCGGGGATGTATTTGGAAATATTTCCAACGGAGACTACGTCGATATTACTACCCCAGACACAGCCTTTGTTTGTTATGGAGACCAAATTACCCCAGGAATCCTCTTAGATGGAAATGGCATTTCAACCGCTTCCCTTCCCTCCTGTTTATTACCGGGATATGTCTTGCATCAAACCCAACCATTACCTGACCCCATAGCGAATACTGGCTTTACTTTCATTGATTCTATTCAAGGGTCATCTGGTTCATTTAGCAACACAGGGACTGGGTCAGGAGCATTTGGAGATCCATTATTTAATTCCGTCTATTTTCTATCGCCAGCAGGTGATATTCCTTCAAATTGGGGAACATTTAGCTGTTTGACTTCAACCGTGGAAACCGGAATTCCAGTTGTGTTCTTGCAGGACCTTACGACCAATTTCAATTACAATAACACCACCTGTTCCGTGTCCTTTTCTGCCAGCGGTGGCCTGAATAGCTTTTACAATCAACCCTACGCTTACACAATCACAAATCCCTTAGGTGCCATAGCGCAAAGCGGATCCATAACTCCTGGACAAACCATTAATTATACAGCAGCAATTATTGGTGTTTATACCGTTTTTATTAACGATGGCGCCTGTCCACAAACCTATACTTTCGATGCTACCGGATGTTTGAATCCTTGCATTCCAACAACAATTAATATTGATTATTCAATTTGCGCTGGCGACAGTTTATATTTAGAAGCAAATTGGCAAAGTGTGCCGGGTGTATTCACGGATACACTTCTATCTGCTATGGGATGTGATAGCATTGTTGTTACCAATTTATCATTATTTGCCAACCCCGTTTATGGATTTCAAGAATTTACAATTTGCCAAGGGGAAAGTATTTCAGTCGCTGATAATTCCTATAATAGTAATGGCTTGTACATTGATACATTGCAAACCATTAACGGCTGTGATAGCATACTTACAACAGGAATTTTTGTAATTACTCCTGTAGTCGTGAACTCAGAAGTTCATCTTTGTAATGGAAGTTCATATACCTTCAATGGCACAACGTATAATTCAGAAGGAGTTTATTTTGACACGATCAGCACTGTTCAAGGGTGTGATTCTGTTTTAGTACTTTCCTTGTTTTTAAATGATACCTATGAAGTATTCATTCAAGATACCATTTGTTTGGGAGATCGAATTATTTTCGGAATAGATACCATCTATTTTTCGGGTTCTTACCAACTTCCATTGGTAGCTGATAACGGTTGCGATTCAACAATCAATTTATTGGTTAATACCATCGATTGTGATTTAGTAAGCGTTTATGCTCCTAATTCATTCACTCCGGATGGAGATGAGCTGAATGAAATATGGATGCCCATAATAATGAATGTGAAATCCTTTGAATTTTTAATTTACAACCGTTGGGGAGAGTTAGTGACTCATTCCTATGGAGAAGGTTGGGACGGAAAATATAAAGGAGACGATTGTCCCATTGGCGTATATGCGTATGTCCTTAGTTGGATTGACAAAGACAATCTTGAACACCAAGTTACAGGTCACATCACCTTAATTAGGTAAGTATAATCTATTATTTTTCATTATCTTAGCCAATTAAAAATGCTGAATTATGAAAATTGTAGTTTTTAGTTTTATTGCTGCCCTCTTCTTTTTTAACCAATATTTCTTCGCTCAAGCTACAATTAAGGTTAAAGTTGTTTCAGTTCAAACATTGAATAATGTAGATTGTGACGGGCTTTTCTTGGGAAATAGCGATTTTGTTTGGGAATTTACGGCAACAGATAACACCATCGGATTAACCAATAATAATCCTGCATTATTTGGCATCTTTAATTTTAATTATGGGTACAAAAATAATGACAATGGCCCCTATACAATGTCTTCTCCCAACGGAGGATTCTCCCCCAACGATGGATTATTTTTTGACAGAGAATATATCTGTGTTACCGATGTACCTACCTTAATAAATCTTGCCTGGGAGGCCTACGAAAATGATGATGCAGGAAACTACGATATTTTAGGCTTAACTGATGGACAAACAGGGATTCAAAATGTAAGTATGGCAGTGCCACTTGCCGCTGGTATATTAAACTATACTTTCATTGCCAATAGCAATGATGCAGGTTGTAATCAGCAGTATCGCATTAACTTATCGGTTGAAAGATTACCAATTGTAGTAAGTTATTTAGATGATAATATTTGCAATGCCAATCTTTTAGCGCTAAACACTACCTATGCCTTAGGTTGGTGTAACTCTACCCTTGAAGCCAATGAACCGGCTGCGAGCGACGTTCAAAATGCAGGATCTGCATGGGCTAAATTTGTGGCTCCTGCTAGCGGTTCTGTTCAAGTTACGACCGATTTAGCCGGAACAGACATTGGGACCTACGTTGAAATATATCATGCAGCAGATGGCTTAACGTGCACAACAGGAATTCATCCAGTGACAAATGTCCTACTAAAAGATAAATTTGAGTACCTTTCACACGTTGATTACTCCGATGGCATCGATTTATTGGGACTAGATCCTGAAAGTGATATTACATTTGATGCCTGTGACCCGATTCCTTTTATCTCTTATCAAAAATTAATTCCTGGTCAAACCTATTACATTCAGGTGACCTCTGATGACGTTAATGATCACGGTTATTATCAATTAAGAGTAAATGGTTTAGGCGGTGGCGCTCCCGATTTAGAAGACATTCCTTGCTTATCTAACACAGTTAACTTTACTACAACTGCCATTTCTTCTAGTCAAAACAATCCCCCGACTGCCAACTTAAATTTTGGCTGTGCATTTGATGGTGGGAATGCTGCAGGGGAAACAGGACAACAACACACATCTGCCAACCCCAATGAATACCACGCGTATGATTACCAACACATTGCAGGTGGAAATCCTGTAATGAACGAAAGTGTTTGGGTAAATTTTATTGCGCCAAATCAAGGCAGAATTTCCTTTGAAGGGGATTATCAAAACGCACTTTACGGTGAAAGTGGAGCTGTATTCGGATTTGATAAGCAATTTGGACCTGGCGTACCTAACGATTACCTGTGTGCCAACCTAAAATTCATCGATTCAGATGAAGGAGGAACCAATAGTTTTCTTGGTGGTGACCCAAGTGCCATCGTGATGGCAAGATGCTTAGAACCTGGTTATAAATATTACGGGATGATTGATCCTTCGGACAATGTTACTCCTCTAAGTCCTCAAAATATTAAAGCATGGGTTTTTGATCCATCGGTTTCAGATCCTGCTTTAAATCCTCCAGGGAATGATATTTTATGTTTGACCATACAGGATACTTTGTATGAAGTTCCAGTAATTCCAGCAGGTACCAACCCAACATTTCAAGCGGTAGCTGGATCAAATGTATTGGCTTGTCGCGAATACTTGGCTGGCGAACCAGCCATAAATCCAAATCCTAACAATTGTGCTAATCAAACGGTATGGCATTATTTCGTTGGACCGCCATCAGGGGCAGTTGAATTGAGCATCCGCGCATATATTGGAATGAATTTATTGCGTTTCAATGTATTTGAATTACTGAATGGAGTAGATTGTTACGGAGGACTTCAACCAGCCACTTTTACGGTAAATGGAACGCGTTATACTCCACCAATAACCCCGTTGATTTCAGGTTCAGCCAATTACAATGGTCACCAAGAATCAATTTGCTGTTTGGATTCCGGGAAAATATATGCGATTCAAATAGATGGTGGTTCACCAGGAGATGAAGGCCAATACATTATTGAATACATTCAGGAACTTGAAAGCGATGCGGGGGACATTTTAGCCAATCTTTCTAATGGAGATTATGTCGATATTACCACGGGAGATACCGCATTTGTTTGTTTTGGGGACGATCTTACCCCCGGGATTATGCTCAATGGAATTGGTGTTTCGACGGCATCACTTCCTGCTTGTTTGACACCCGGTTATGTCTTACACCAAACACAACCCTTGCCAAATCCGATACAAAACTCCGGATTTACTTACATTGATTCTTTACAGGGCAACAATGGTTTCATTACCAACAATGGGAATGGCTCAGGGTCATTTGGAAATCCACTCTTCAATACCATTTATTATTTATCCCCTGCTGGAGATATCAGCTCAAATTGGGGCTTGTTTGATTGTCAAACTGCCACAGTTGAATCAGGCATACCGGTGGTCTTTCTACAAAGTTTAACCGCTAATTTTAATTATAACAATGCCAACTGTACCGTTTCCTTTTCCGCTTCAGGAGGAATGGCAGGCTACATGAATAATCAAGCGTATTCCTACACCATTACCAATCCACTTGGAAATGTGGCGCAAACTGGCACTGTAAACCCAAATCAAGTTATCAACTACACCGCAGGAATTGCAGGCATATATTCCGTGGTAATTGATGACGGTGCTTGTACCCAAAACTACACCTTTGATGCAAGCGGATGTTTCAATCCATGTACACCATCTATCAATAATGCTTCACTTGCCATTTGTGCAGGAACCAGCGTACTATTGGCAGGACAACTTCAAACGACCGCTGGCGTTTACATCGATAGTCTTATTACGCCACTTGGTTGCGATAGTATTATTATCACCAACTTAACACTTTATCCAGCTATAATTCCAATAAATCAACAAATTAATTTGTGTGTTGGAGGATCTTACACAGTTAATGGAAATACGTATTCAACTGCCGGCATCTATGTAGACACTGTTCTTACCGCTACAGGTTGCGATAGCATCATCACCACAGTTATTTTCTTTAACCCAATAATTACGAGCCAACAAACCATTCATATTTGTGCGGGAAGTACTTATAATTTAAACGGTACGATCTTGTCGCAAGATGGTTTATACACCGATACCTTAACGACAGCAACAGGTTGTGACTCCCTTGTCATTCTTGCCTTACTAATTGACGCTGCACCTGTAAATTACATTGCTGAAAACATCTGCGAAGATGGCTTCTATGATTTTGCGGGACAGCAATTGAATCAGAGCGGTATTTATCATGATACATTAAGTGATGTGAACGGATGTGATTCTATCCTTACCTTAGAACTTTCAATAATAACATGTGCAGGAGATTTTGAAATCAGCAATTTACTAACACCAAACGGTGATGGTCAAAATGATACCTGGCAAATTGAAAATCCAAACCTGATTATTGGCTGCACGGTTACCATCTACAATCGATGGGGACAACCCGTTTATGAAACAACGGATTACCATAACGAATGGGATGGGACAAAAGAAGGCGATGCGTTACCTGATGGCGTCTACTTCTATTCGATAAATTGTCAAGACAAAAAATATTCAGGATCTATTAATCTATTACGATTAAAAAAATAAGCAATCATGAAAAAATTAACCTTGTTATTTTTGGTAAGTATTTCGGCGGTTACTTATGCACAACAAATGCCACAAACCACCTTGTATGGCTACAACATGTACGCTGTCAATCCTGCTTATGCGGGACTCAATAATTGCACACAAATTGCTGTATCCCATTTAAACCAATGGGTAAAAGTAGATGGTGCACCGGCCACAAGTATGATTAATCTTTCAACATCTTTAGGACAACGATTTGGAATCGGGGGGCAACTTTTAATAGACAAAATTGGCATGTTACAGCAATTCTCTGGACTAGGTTCACTGTCATACGGAATGAAGTTTGGAGAACATAGATTACGTGCTGGATTATCCATTGGCTACAATCAATACCGATTAAATCCATCTACGGCCATCGTTTTTGATCCCTTAGATCCTATCGTTAATGGTGGAAATCAATCGGCTGGAGCAGTTAATACAGATCTTGGAATACTATATACATTTGAAAATATAGAATTAGCTGCCTCAACCAAACAAGTTTTACATACCTCATCAAATTTTGGTTATTCAAATACTACAGGTTATGGATTGCGAAGACACTTTACCGGCTATGCCGCTTATAACATTATTCTTACTAATAAATGGGATCTTAAACCATCCGTATTTTTAAAAGGAATTAATCACGTGCTTCAAGCAGACATTAACGCAAGCGCTACTTACAATAAATTTCTGAATGTAGGCATTGGTTATCGCACTCAAGTTGGCTTGATTGGAAGGGTTGGTATTACACTAAAAGATAGGTACATGTTCGGTTATGCGTACGAAGCGCCCATGGCAAATATGGCATCTTACAGTTCAGGATCGCATGAATTGATACTAAAAATAACCCTTTGTCGTCCGGAAAAAGAAGCAAAAATCTCGAAAAATAAAATCGATACTATCTATCGAGAAATCCATAGCGTTGACACAGTATTTATTACTAAAACAGAATACAAAATTGATACGCTCATCATTGATAATTCCGTAACTAAAACTGTTCCTGAAACAGAAGTTCTTCCTGGCTCCGTATCGAAGACCATTTTATTTGAATTTGATAAATCGTTGGTGAAAAAAGAAAGTTTTGGCGAATTGGAGAGCATGGTAAATTTACTCCAAGCCAACCCAACATTCAAGCTTTCCTTGGAAGGACATACCGATGCCACAGGTGCTGAATCATACAATGTTGGACTTTCTAAAAATCGGGTAAATGCTGTTAAAGACTTCTTGATATTGAACGGAATAAACACTGATCGAATTATCATCAAACATTTTGGTGAAACCCAACCAAAAACGTCCAACGACACACCATTAGGTCGTAAAGATAACCGCCGAGTAGATGTGATGATTATTAAGTAATCGTTGTAAAAAGCTGCCCATTTTTAAGGGATAATTTACGCTCAACTCCCTTTGGTCGGAACTTTCGGAAAGCTTGAAAAATAGCTTGTCGAGTGAGCACAGCTTGCCTCGGTAAATTCCTCCTTCGTCGGAACACTCGGCTAGCTGCAATTAATCCCACCCAAACAACAAATAAAATAGTAGAGCGTTAGTGCAACTACTAACCCCCTAATTTATAATTATGAATGTTAAAAAAATGATTGCCATGATTTGTGCGATTGGTTTCCTTGTTGCTAGTTGCAAAAAAGATCCTATCGGAACTTCAAAAACACCCTGCACTGGTGCCACACCTGAATTTTTATCCCTTTATTCCAACGCCTCCCAACAACAGCAATTAACAGACATGAATCTTGTAGATGCCGAGGTACATTCCTATTCGTTTGAAGTAAATACCCCAAAAACCGTTTGTTCAATCGGCTATCAAAGCTGCGCCGGTTTATCACAAATACCCTATGTAATTGAAATTAGAGATAGCGTGTCCAACGCAGTTTTATTTAGCGGAAGTTCATTATTTGATTCTTTGGCAATGTCGTACATGAGCATCCCTCCTTTATCATTAATGCCAAATCATACCTACACCGTCAATAGAATTCAGACGAACTGGCCGATATATATAACACAAACAATTGGTAGGGTACTTTACCAACCAGGAAATTTAACTATTCAATTCCCAATTAATCAAGGTGCCTTAAAAATTACGAGTTCACATTTCTACGGAAATGGAGGTCCCATGGCTAATTTTGCACTTCCTTGTATAGACCTTGTTTATCAATAATCGAAGTAATTAATAAAAGTAATAATAAGGGTGTATCTAATTGTACACCCTTATTTTTTTTGAATTATACCTTAGCATTTGGTAAATGATGAAAAATCAAACTAAGTTATATATCCACAATTAATTACTACATTTACTTAAACTTAAATCAAAAAACTATGAAAAAAATTTTACTTGCTTTTGGATTTTTGGGACTTATCGCTTCTGCGAATGCCCAAAATGTTGTGAATGGTAACTTCGAAGCAACAGCTACGGAATTACTTCCTGGAATTGCCACCGATAGCCCAGGATGGGGTCAAGGACTTTACACTATGGAAACTGCTTCGCCTTTTGCAGGTTTACAGTCTGCTAAATTAAGATCTATAGTTGATCCTATGGTAGCCGCAGCTATTCAGTCGCCATCAGACACCATCCCTGGTCTCTTACAACAAGTGATGAATGGGGCCTTTCCCAATGCAGGTTCACAACCCTTAATGTTTGCTGAAAAACATACAGCAGTTATGGGTGACACGTGTGTGATAGTTGCACAATTTTCGGATACTATGGGTGCAGGCAACATGGACGATGTGGTCATGTTTCAAGCCTTGGGTTATTACGCTGGAACTTCCAATACTTGGACGTCAGTTTCCCTTCCTTTTCAGCAATTTGGCGCTGGTACAGCAAATAGACTTATCATCATTGCATCTACCTCTGCGGCTTATTTATTTGGAATTGGAACAGGTTTACCTAATAATCAATTTTGGTTAGATAATATCTCTATTGGTGCAGTAAACTCAATTACAGAGTTGACTGCGGAAATCAATGTTTACCCGAATCCAAGTTCAGACATCGTGAATTTTGAAGCGAGTGAAGGCATTAGTTCTGTCGTATTAGTAGGAATGGATGGTAAATTTGCAGCCTCCACTACTGAGAGTAGCATTAATATCTCTACTTTACCTAATGGAATCTACTTTTATACAGTAACTACTGTTTCAGGACAACTATTAACTGGAAAGGTGACGAAGATTTAATTCTTACAAATTTCTTAAAAGCTCGCTTCGGCGGGCTTTTTTTATGGCTTATAAATCCTTGCCCATGGAGTGAATATCACCATGATTTTCTTCGATCTGATCCTTGATAAACTGAATACTTTTTGCCAACATGAACAAATCAGGCGTAGCAAATTTTTTCAGCCATTCCCAACTTTCTGGGTAATGATCCACCGCCCTACCGATATGAAATAACAATTCAAATTTATGAGTTGCTAGCCATTCACAAGCATCCGTTAAACCTTCAGCAGCATTCACCATCGCCATCAGTTGTCCGTAACCATTCGCGATTAACCAATCCCTGGAATCTTGATTAAGAAAAATAGCCTCAGTGGCGTGAAACAACTCAGGATACCCATTTTCTTTTAGTCCCAATTGAATCACTCTATCTCCTTCAATCGCTTTTGCCCATGCTAAAATTACTTTGGGATCATATTGAATTGGCTTCAATTCCATCGGTTTTGTCGCCTTAGGAGTTTCTTTCTTTCGTTTAAAAAAACTAAACATACGCTTCCATTAAAAAAACCATGTGGCTACAAAAATTGCGGCAATAACACATACTAAATCGACTAAAAGCATGGTACCTAGGGTATATCGCGTATTTTTCACATTAATGGCACCAAAATAAACTGCTATTACGTAAAAGGTTGTTTCTGCACTACACTGAAAAATACAACTCAATCTTCCGGTGAATGAATCAGGACCAAAATTATGCATTGCATCAATCATAAAACCTCGGGATCCTCCAGAACTAAAAGGACGTAACATGGCAACAGGTAACGAGGAGGTAACCTCATTGGCAACACCCATCATAGAAAATAAATAGGTGATTCCATTACTGATAATTTCAAAGAGCCCACTGTTTCTAAACAAAGAAATAGCTACCAACATTCCAAGAACATAAGGAAAGATAATAACACCTGTCTTCAAGCCATTTTGAGCACCCGATACAAAAGAGTCAAAGACCGTAGTGCTTTTCAATTTAAACTCTTTTTCCTTCATTAATGAAAAAATCAAAGTGACACCAATAATTCCTAATAACATGATGCCAGATAAATTTCCAGTAAAATAATTTTTTGAAATTAAATCCATTTGATTAATATAGAACAAGAGTCCAACAACTCCGGAAATAAGCCCCATTAATCCAATAATTAGGACGGCACTTTTAAAATTAACGCGCTGACGAATTCCAACAATAAGAAAGGCAGCAATTGTTCCGATCAAGGAAGTAATAATGCAAGGCAACATAACATCTGCCGGATTCGAAGCATTCGCTGCAGCGCGATAACCAATGATAGAAGTTGGAATTAATGTTAAACCTGCAGCGTGAAGACACATGAACATAATTTGGGCATCACTTGCCCGGTCTTTATCCGGATTTAACTCCTGTAAACTTTGCATTGCTTTTAATCCAAATGGCGTGGCAGCGGAATCCAAGCCTAAGAAATTTGCAGCAAAATTTAGCGTCATGTATGAAATTGACTCGTGATTTTTTGGGATAGTTGGAAATACAATCACGAACAAAGGACTTAATTTTTTCGCTAATTTTTCGGAAGCGCCAGAATCTATTAACAACTGCATGATGCCACAGAAAAATGCTAAATAGGCGACTAATGGCAAAATGATGTCTACCAAGGTATTCTTACATGTTGGTAATAGTCCATCTGATTTTTGAACACCTGAATATAGTTGGACAGACTTGTTTTTATAGCAATAGACGGTGTCAGCATCAGCGCTATTAATATTAACAACCATGGTTTGCTCGGGTGCCTTTTGAATACTATCACGTATATATTTTGGGATTTGGTTGAGGTATTTCTCGCCAACTAAAACAGGATCTGTTTTTTCACCGTTCAAAATATAATCAATAGAATAATTATTTGAAGTGAATAAACCAATTAGCACAAATGCAATTGATGAAATAAAAATCGCTAACCAAAATCTACTTAGTACCATAAAACGAATTTCGTTATTTAATTTGGGACAAAGCGGAACGATCTCGAAAAACTATTAACAATCCATATTGAATTAAAGAAAAATTGGTGTCCGATAAAAATCGGACAAAGCTTTAAAGAATAGCTCAAATTCCATCCTTGATTATAAACATTCTAAGTAATTTTGTGTTTTTTAATTATGAAAACTATATTTCATCCAGAAAACTTAAGAGGGCATGCCAATCACGGCTGGTTAATAGCAAAGCACTCCTTCAGTTTTGCTTCTTGGCAAAACCGCGAAAAAATGAATTTTGGAGCCTTGAGAGTATTAAACGATGATATTGTTTTAGGTGGAAATGGATTTGGGGAGCATCCCCACGAAAACATGGAAATCATTACCATTCCATTGGAAGGAGCATTACGACACCAAGATAGCATGGGACATTCTGAAGTTATCCATTCAGGAGAAGTACAAGTTATGAGTGCCGGTAAGGGTATTTATCACAGCGAAATAAACGATAGTGCCAACGAAAAAATTAATCTTTTTCAGCTTTGGATTTTTCCTAATAAACAAAATGTTGAGCCACGTTACGACCAGATTAACTATGATATAGCAGACGCGAAGGATACCATACTGCAACTTGTATCACCCAACAAGGAAGACGCAGGAACTTGGATTCATCAAGATGCATGGATTTCAATTGTTGATCTATCGTTTCAACATTCCATAAATTACACCCTTCATTTACCAACTAATGGCGTTTATATTATGTCGATTGAAGGCCAACATCAAATTGGTGAACATACACTTAATAAAAGAGATGCACTTGGTATTTCAGAATGCGAAACAATAGACATTAATAATATACAACCAGGCCGCCTACTTCTTGTGGAGGTGCCCATGATATTTTAAACTATGAATAATAAAATTATTGACGATTTGAATTGGCGTTATGCAACAAAAAAGTTCAATCCAGAAAAGAAAATATCAACGGAGGATTTTGAAACCATTTGCGAATCACTTCGACTTGTTCCGAGTTCTTACGGTCTACAACCCCTAAAATATATAGTTATTAACGATAAAAGTATGCGAGAGAAACTCCTTCCTCTTGCTTACAACCAACCGCAAATAACCGATGCATCGCACTTAATTGTTATTTGCTCCTATCGTAACATAAGTCCAAAGATGGTTGGTGAGCATCTTTCCTTAATGAGTGAAACAAGAAATATTCCATTGGAAGACCTCAGTAAATTTGGTCAAAATATGGACGCTTCCTTCGCAAAACTAAGTGCGGAAGAGCTATGCGAATGGACTGCAAAACAAGGCTATATTTCTTTAGGTCACATTATGCATACCTGTGCTAACCTTCGAATTGACGCCACACCAATGGAGGGATTTAATAAAACATCCTTTGATGAAGTACTTAATTTAGCATCGAAAAATTTACAAAGTGTGCTTCTTCTAGCTGTTGGATATAGAAGCTCCGAAGATAACTTGGCAGGATTGGCAAAAGTTCGGAAATCAACAGAAGATTTATTTGAAACCATATAGATCATTCTCAAGTTTTGAAGTAATCATTGTTAAAAAAAAATAGACTTCTAATTCAAAAGTCTTTCAATATAAACGATTATTTACCTATTTTTGGAAGCTATGAAATTACGTCTTCCACTTATCTTTCTTTTTATCATCGGATCTTGCCAATCTTTTGCGCAACTTCGTTTAAGTGCAAGTGACCGGACTGATATTAAGTTAATTTCAGGTGAACGTTTAAAAATAAGCGATTCTAAGTCACCTGAAATGGTAAACTATTTCCCCATTAATAAAATAAATAATGATTGGTATTTATCATTCATCGGGAAAATAAACAACGAATTCGACAAGTCATATTTTCAGAACCATGGAATGATCGTTGGCTCTCCAATTGCGTCGGTAGTGAGTTTAAAAATAAAACTAGATGACCTTGCTTCTATCCAAGATATTAAAGGAATCGATCACCTTAAAATTGCCGCTAGAATTAATCATCAACTAGATAAAGCAATTATCGATATGCATGTCGATAGCGTTCATGCAGGCATTAACTTACCACAAGGATACACAGGGAAAAATGTTTATATCGGAGTAACAGATTGGGGTTTTGACTATACTTCTCCTGTTTTCTATGACACTGCGCTCAATCAAACACGAATTATTGCTGCTTGGGACCAATTCAAAACAAGTGGCCCTGCCCCACAAGGTTTTTCTTATGGCACAGAATACAATACCATTGGATCTTTGTTGGCTGCTCAAACCGATACGGCCAATATTTATAGTCATTCTACCCATGGTACCCATGTGGCTTCTATCGCAGGTGGAAGTGGCGGAGGAACAAACTACCGAGGTGTTGCTTACGAAGCTAATTTTCTTTTTGTAACTTTTCTTGTGGATGAATCGGCGGTACTAGATGCTTGGGAATGGATGTATCAAAAAGCACAAGCAGATGGAAAAAGATTGATCATTAATATGAGTTGGGGTTTATATCACTTCGGAACCTTAGATGGTAATTCATTGTTAAGTCAAGCCATTTCTGCTTATTCAGCGCTTGGAGTTGTTTTTTCAAATTCTGGGGGGAATAATGGAAACGTAAATTTCCACATCAAGAAAGTATTCAATAATGACCTAATGAAATCGAGGGTGGAATTCTATCCCTACGCATCTAACCCGAATATGTGGGGACAAAGCATTCACGCGTGGGGAGAACCAAATCACCATTTCTCCAATGGCATCATAGTGGCAAACTCGTCCAACTCAACCTTGATTGAAAGTCCGTTATACAGTACCCTAAATACAAACAACTACATCGATACTTTTTTGGTTACTGGAAATGATACAATTAGATATAATATCTCCGCTGATGCTTCTCATCCATTGAATGGCAAACCGCAAATGCGACTACGCGTAAAAAATACCAATACAAGCTTGAGAATCTTATTAAAATCGCAAGCCGATTCAGGCACTGTTCATTATTGGAACGTTACTGAATTATCCAATGATGTAGGGAATTGGGGAATGGGATTCTTAACTGGAGGAAGTGGTACAATTTCAGGAGATGCAAACAATGGTATCAGTGAGCCATCTTGTTCTGATGATGTAATAAGCGTAGCTGCCTATGCGACAAATTACCCAATAGGCAACGGGAATTATGTTGGAGGAGGAATTGCTTCATTTTCTAGTCGTGGGCCTCGTTACGATGGCGTTATGAAACCTGATATTGCAGCTCCAGGAGTCGCAATAGTTTCCGCAATATCTTCTTTTACTGATTCTCCTTATACCTCAGTAGCTAACGTAACATTTAATAATAGCACTTACCATTTTGCTAAATTTTCTGGCACCTCCATGTCCTCGCCAATGGTAGCCGGTGTTGCCGCCTTAATTTTAGAAGCAAATCCTTATCTATCAGCAAGTCAAGTGAAGCAAATTATCATGGAAACAGCCAGGACGGACAATTTCACCGGTGTAATTCCAGCCGGAGGAAGCCCGATTTGGGGAGCAGGAAAAATTAACGGGTATCATGCAGTAAAAATGGCACTTTCCATGTTAGGTACTGGAAACGTTACGGGTAATTTATCGTGGTCAGTGTATCCGAATCCAGTGCAAAAAGAGTTGTATTTTACCATCGTAGATGAATTGCCATCAAGCTGTGAGGTGATTTCGGAAAATGGCAGTCTAATTTCCAAAAGAATTACTGATGCAAAGATAAATGTTAGTGACTTAGCACCAGGTAAATACTGGATTAGACTTCTAGTTAATTCACGTATAGAGCAAGATCTATTTATCAAAAATTAATACATTTTGCAACATCCTATTTCCAAAATCACTAGAACAGAACTTTCAATAGTTAAAGATCTTGCCTTCCTAATTTGGCCTATATCGTATAAATCGATCATTACGGAAGGACAAATTAACTACATGCTTAACTTTATGTATGCAACCAATCGACTAGAGAAAGATTTCGATGCAGGACATGAATTTTATGGTTATTTTGAGAAAGAACGGTTACTTGGATTTATCACTTTTGAAAATCATCATCCTAGCCAGGGACAAATGAAAATACACAAATTATACGTGGATACTAATTCGAGCAAACAAGGAATTGGGAAAGCTTTAGTTGAATGTGCAAAGCAAGTTGCCAATACTGCCAAATTAGATGAAATAGTATTAAATGTTAACCGTAAGAATCCAGCTATTTCTTTTTATCAAAAAATTAACTTTGAAATCGATCGCGAAGAAGTCATCGACATTGGAGAAGGATTTATAATGGACGATTACATAATGAAATATACATTACCATGCTAAAAATTGACATGCACACCCACATCCTTCCCAAAGTGATGCCTAATTGGACAGAAAAATTTGGGTATGGGAAATTCATTCATTTGGAGCACCAAGAAGATGGAACTGCCAACATGATGCAAGGAGGTCAATTTTTCCGAAACATTCAAGAAAATTGTTGGGATGAGAACATCCGAATAACAGATTACGAAAGCTACGCTACAAAAGTACAAGTGGTTTGTACCATACCCGTTATGTTTTCCTATTGGGCAAAAACAGCCGATTGTGTCTCCCTTTCTCAATTTTTAAATGATCATATTGCTGAATTGGTTGAGCGCTATCCCAAAAACTATATTGGTCTTGGCACGATACCGATGCAAGATACAGATGAAGCAATTAAAGAATTAGAACGAATAAAATCCATTGGTCTGGTGGGCATTCAAATTGGCTCCAACATCAACGATGAAAACCTCAGCGAAGAAAAGTTTTTTCCAATTTTTGAAGCATGCGAACGTCTCAGTTTAGCCGTAATGGTGCATCCTTGGCAAATGATGGGATTTGATAGCATGAAAAAATACTGGTTGCCCTGGTTAGTGGGAATGCCGGCAGAAACATCAAGAGCTGCTTGTTCGCTTATTTTTGGAGGCGTATTGGAACGTTTACCCAATCTTAGAATTTGCTTCTCCCATGCAGGCGGATCCTTTCTTCCGACCATTGGCAGAATCGAACATGGATATAACTGTCGCCCTGATTTAGTAGCCATTGACAATCCAATTAATCCAAGAGACTACCTAGGAAAATTTTGGGTAGACTCAATAACGCACGATCTCGACGCTTTAAAATACATTCTTAAATTACAAGGCTCAAATAGAGTCTGCTTAGGCAGCGATTATCCCTTTCCTTTGGGAGATCTTGAAATAGGCAAATTCATTGAAGAAAGCGACTTAAGTTCAATTGATAAAGCCAATATCTTTCACAACTCAACTTTAGAATGGTTGGATTTGGATAAAAAAGCGTTTTTCTAAAAAAAAGATCTTTATTCTAAAGCTATTTTTATAGTATTTACATCCAAGAACTAATGATTACTATTAAAGGAAGCGAAAAGTTATAGCCGTTTAAAGCTTATTTACTGATACACCGAAGACCGCTTTTTACGAGAGCAGCTTTTGCCTTTATCTCCTCCATCGATTTTCCTAGTATAGTTACATGTCCCATCTTTCTATTCGGAGAAGTTTTTTCTTTGCCATATAAATGAACGAATACACCCGACATTTTTTCAACGTCGGCTAATCCCTCATAATATGCCAATCCATTGTATGTTGGCTCTCCCAATAAATTAACCATTGCCGCCGGGCAAACTAATCGTGTGGAACCAAGCTCCAAATTTAATACAGCCCGGAGGTGCTGCTCAAATTGCGACGTTTCACAGCACTCGATCGTATGGTGGCCACTATTATGGGTTCGCGGGGCAATTTCATTGACTAAAAGATCACCCTGCTTCGTTAGAAAAAATTCAACGGCTAAGATCCCAACTAATTCCAAGGATTGTATAATGGACGAAGCAATTTCTATGGCTTTTTGCTCAATTTCTTTAGCGATATTCGCAGGTGAGAATTGAAATTCCACCAAATTTGCTTCTTTACTAAATTCACATTCAACAGCTGGAAAAACAGCTAATTGGCCTGACACATTTCGCGCGACAATTATGGAAATTTCTTTTTCAAAATCAATCATTGATTCAATAACACTCGGAGCATCAAACGCACATGCTAATTCTTCCTTATTTCTAATTACCTGAACCCCTTTTCCATCGTAACCTCCTACTCGTAGTTTTTGAACAAAAGGATAGGCCAGATCAAGCTCAATAAGCGCCGTTTTCCCTTCAATCAATTGAAAGGGAGCTGTGGGTATGATTAAATCAACATAAAATTGCTTTTGAACTCCTTTATCTTTTATAATCTTCAGTACAGCTGGTTGCGGATACACCTTCACCCCTTCCTTCTCCAACACTTCCAATGCCTCGATATTTACATTTTCAATTTCAATAGTTAGTACCCTTTTATCTTTGCCAAATTGATATACATCGTCATAATTATTGAAATCACCGACGGTAAAAGTAGTAGCTATTTTTGCACAAGGCGCAGCTAGATTTGGGTCCAAACAATGAACAAGAACACCTATTTTATTGGCTGCTTCAATCATCATCATTCCCAATTGTCCACCACCTAACACACCAATTGATGCATTACCATTGTTGACGCTTTCTTGTATTTTCTGTTGAGACATACGGCAAAGATAAACAACCTAAATCAATTCAAATCTCAAATCAACATTTCTTATGTAATGAAAAATGAGTACTTTTGATTTTGCTGTTTTATGAACAAAATACAACTTCACGACAAACATTTTGAAATTTACATTCCTTCGCATGAAATTTTAGCGAAAGTGAATGAGCTAGCCAAAAAAATTGAAACTGATTTTGAAGGCAAAGAAATCTTATTTCTATCCATATTAAATGGTTCGTTTATGTTTACGAGTGATTTAATGAAGAGCATCAATAAGCAAGTAGAAATTTCCTTTATTAAAGTTAGTTCGTATTCAGGTACAACCACTACAGGTCGTGTGGATGAATTAATAGGCTTAGCAACGACGATAACGGATAAACACATTATTGTAGTAGAAGACATTGTTGATACTGGTATTACCATTGATAAAGTAATTTCATTACTAGCAGCTTCAAATCCAGCCTCTATTTCTGTGTGTACATTTTTATATAAGCCAAGTGCATTCAAAGGAAACAACGTTCCAAGCTATGTTGGATTCGAAATTCCAAATAAATTTGTGGTTGGTTATGGCCTAGATTACGATCAATTAGGAAGAAACTTAGAATCATTGTACGAATTAAAAACAACTAACTAGTATGTTAAATATTGTTTTATTTGGCCCTCCAGGAGCAGGTAAAGGAACGCAATCGGAACGTTTAATTGAGAAATTTAAACTAATTCACCTATCAACTGGGGATATTTTTAGAGCGAATCTAAAAAACGAAACATCTTTAGGTGAACTTGCGAGAACCTACATGGACAAAGGTCAATTAGTACCAGATGAAGTTACCATTGAAATGTTAAAAGCGGAAGTCCTTAAACATTCCTCACCGATCGGATTTATTTTTGATGGTTTTCCAAGAACGAATGCACAAGCGTTTGCGCTCGACGAACTCTTAACAAGTTTAAATACGGAAATTTCTATTATGTTGGCCTTAGAGGTGGAGGAAGTAGAACTTAAAAAACGCTTATTAGCAAGAGCTGAACAAAGTGGGAGAGCAGACGATGCCGATCCTGCTATTATTGAAAACAGAATCGCTGTTTACAATAAGGATACAGCTCCAGTAAAAACATATTATCAAGGTCAAAATAAATTCACTTCAATTCAAGGAATTGGAAATATCGATGAAATTACTCAACGAATTTTCAACGCACTGGAAAACTTACAAGCCTAACAATGGCATCAGACAATTTTGTAGATTACGTAAAGATTCATTGCACATCAGGAAGTGGTGGTGGTGGATCGACTCACTTCAGAAGGGAGAAATACATTCCTAAAGGTGGGCCAGATGGTGGCGATGGTGGTCGAGGGGGTCATGTAATAGTTAAGGGAAATAAGCAATTATGGACTTTACTACATCTCAAATTTAAAAAACATATCAAAGCTAGTCATGGTGGACATGGGGCAGGAAATTTAAAAACCGGTTCCCAAGGTGAAGATGCCTATATCGAAGTGCCACTCGGAACCATCGCGAAAGATGCAGAAACAGGCGAAATACTCTTTGAAATTAAAGAAGATGGCGAAGAAATGATTATCCAACGTGCCGGAAGAGGTGGTTTGGGAAATGATCAATTTAAATCGCCAACCAATCAAACACCTAGGTATGCACAACCAGGCGAAGAAGGCATTGCTGGATGGAAAATACTGGAATTAAAGTTATTGGCTGATGTCGGATTAGTAGGATTTCCCAACGCTGGAAAAAGCACCTTGTTATCCGTCATTTCTTCCGCAAAACCTGAGATAGGCGATTACGCTTTCACTACCTTACGACCGAATCTTGGAATGGTTTTCTACCGTGATTTTAGGTCCTTTATTATGGCTGATATTCCTGGGATAATCGAAGGAGCCCACACTGGAAAAGGATTAGGATTGAAATTCTTAAGACACATTGAAAGAAATTCGCTTCTGCTGTTTATGATTCCAGCAGATAGTCCCAATATTATTAATGAATTCAATATTTTACTTCGAGAACTTGAAATGTTCAACCCAGAGTTATTGGAGAAAGAGCGTATTTTAGCCATTACAAAAAGTGATATGCTAGATGATGAAATGATCGAACAAATGAAATCTGATCTCCCGGAAATTCCCTATGTATTTATTTCATCTGTTGCCCAAAAAGGATTGACTGAATTAAAAGATATGATTTGGAAGCATCTCGATAATGATTGAATTTCTTAAAGATATTGACGCTACTATATTGCTCTTTATAAATGGATTTCACAATCCATTTACGGACAGTTTGATGTGGTTTTTATCCGGCAAAATAATCCTAGTTCCCATTATATTAATGACCTATTTCTTACTTTGGAAGAAATACAATTGGAAAGGTCTCCTGTTAATTACAAGCAGTATTATCTGTACTGTAATTCTTACGGATCAACTCTCTGTCCATTTATTCAAAGAAGTATTCCTGCGCTATCGTCCCTCACACAATACAGAAATTGGCCCCTTTTTACATTATTATGAGTTTAAACCCGGCGAATTATATAAAGGGGGACAATACGGTTTTATTTCTTCACATGCCGCGAATTATTTTGGATTTATCGGACTGACCGCTCCCCTATTCTACCTCAAACACAAAGCATTTTTTGCATTTTTAGTATGCATAGGATTACTTATAGGTCTAAGTAGAATATATTTGGGGGTACATTATCCTAGCGATGTTCTTGTGGGAGCTATTTTTGGTTTTGCAATTGGAATATTTGTGTACGCTTTGATAAAAAAGAACTTATTAAAATTTTCGATACAAAAATGACTTGGTCATTGGTATTTATTGGTGGCGGATTAGGTAGCCTTCTTCGTTTTGCGATTGGAAAATTAATCGTTTTTAAAGGCCTTGGATTTCCATGGGGAACTTTCATCTCAAATAGTTTAGCCTGCATATTGTTTGCGTTCATCTACCTTACCTTAATGAAATTGCCTAAAAACGAATGGATGCAACCCTTATTATTGGTAGGTTTTTGCGGTGGATTTAGCACCTTTAGTACTTTCTCCTTTGAGAATGTACAACTTTTTCAAGCGGGACACTGGGGATTATGTATCTTCAATATATTACTTTCAATAATTACAGGATTTACATGTATTTATTTTCTAATTTCTAAATTATAATCCATGCTTAGACTCATTGTCCCTTTGGTATTTTTAATCGTTTATATAGGGTGGTTATTCTACATCATCTTTATCCAAAAAAGCTTTAAAAGAAATTTGAATGGCGTGTATTTTGGCCTTTTCTTTTTTTCGATTTGGGCAATTGTTTACTTCTTGGTTTTTCGGTAAAAAAAGAACGATCTAACCCTACAATACCCCTATTTCCAGAAATGACTTAACGATTTAGTAAAAGGAATCGGAACAAGCGCTAATTTATCTTGTAGCACTTGAATGCGCTTGCTCATATCAGCTAGGGAAGCACTTAGCGCGGTGAATTGTTCTTCAACTATCACTTTATTCGCTTTATGGGTAGAAGAAACTCCAGCCGTATTTTCATAAAGTTGGTATTCTACCATTCCTAAACGATCGTTAATACTTGGTAGGGTCTCAAATTCACGGGAGGATTTAACTCTATCTCCCCACATGGCAGTGGAACAATTATCATAAAGTAACTTTAAGGCACGAGTCTCACTTAATAATGCTAATTCAGTATTCGGATAATTCTTAAGTGAGGTCTCCATATTTTCTAATACTTCTTTCGCTTCACTCATCCAATTACTGGCATTACTTAATTGCTGACTTAGCGCAGCTACTTCATTTCTAAAAGTGACCAACTCATTGCTATTTTTAGCTATTAACGTTTGATTATTTAAGCCCTTAACGATAAAAGATTGTTTGGCAACTAATTCTTCAACACTTCCATTATGAATGAGCGATATGCTAACAAAATAAGTTCCTGGAGGAACCAAAAATCCATTTGACTCCGCATTGATAGAATTCGTTGAATTAGAACGCAGATTCCAATTCATTCTCACTATTCCTTTTGAAGGACTGGACGACATACGACGTATTTCCTTGCCAGACTGGTCTGAGATGATCCAAATCAATTTTGCGGCTTCGTCCAACGACTCCTTCCTAAGTTCTTCAAATGAAGGATAAAAAACGTCCTTTTTTTCCTTTTCCAAAGCTTTTTCTTTCTCTTGTCGAACATCTTTTAAGGTTTTATATTCATCCTTCATAAATAGCGAGAATACTGCACCATAGGTTGGATTTTTAGCAGCCCACATGTTGTGACCTTGAAAACCTGTTCCTTCGAGACCTAATGGATCAGCAGGTACATATTGTAAAGCATCTTTCACTGGAAATAAATATGCTTTCTTATCTAAATTCTCCTTGTTTAAAAATCGCAACGGAGAATAATTATCCAATACATAAAAACCTCTACCAAATGTGGCGGCTACCAAGTCATTTTCTCTTTTCTGAATATCTAAATCATACACCGCTGTGATAGGCAAACCACTTATTTTTGTCCAAATTTTCCCATTATCGTTAGAAAAATAAGCACCAAATTCAGTTCCCACAAACAATAAATTAGGATCTACATGGTCTTGCTTGATGCA
>JAIPAL010000101.1 GCA_021740085.1 Crocinitomicaceae bacterium | reverse complement strand
GATATGAAGCAACTTTGGGAGCAAAAAACGCAATACCAAAGACGCGAAGAATATACTCCGGAAGATTTTTATGACCGCGCCGGAATTTGGGCCGAGTTTGGAAAAATTATTTGTATTTCGGTTGGGTATTTTGTAAATAAAGGATACATTAGAAATTTTAGAGTCACTTCCTTTTTTGGTGATGAGAAAAAGATTCTAAAGGATTTTTCTAATTTGTTGGACAATCATTTTAACCAGGCGCAACATGTACTTTGTGGTCATAATGCTAAAGAATTTGATATCCCGTTTATAGCCCGTCGAATGATTATAAATCAAATAGCCATACCAAATAAGCTTAATTTATTTGGCAAAAAGCCATGGGAAATTCCACATTTGGATACTTTAGAGTTATGGAAATTTGGCGACTACAAACATTTCACCTCTTTAAAACTAATGACTAAAATTTTGGGAATTCCTTCTCCAAAAGGAGATATTGACGGAAGTCAAGTGGCACACGTTTATTATGTGGAAAAAGACATCGATAGGATTGTGACTTATTGTGAAAAAGATGTAATTGCCGTGGCTCAAATCTTTTTACGCATGCGAAGAGAAGATTTGTTAATTGATGACGAAATTATTCATGTATAAAAAAAGCTTCCAAATTTGGAAGCTTTTTTGATTTTCTTAGTTTCTTCTGAGAATTATTTTCTTAGTTATCGAACCCTCTTCGTTTTCGATATTTACTAAATAAATGCCATCTTGAAGATTTTCAATTCCAAATGAAGTATTCACTTGATCAGTTTCTTTTGAAAGTATTTGTCTCCCTTGTAGATCGTATAATTTTATAGTTGCAGTTTCTGTTAAAGATGGGATAGCAACATTTACAATTCCTTTAGTTGGATTTGGGTAAACACTACTGTTTATAATTGGATTTGTACCAACAGACAATGCATTTTGGACATTACAAATATTTATACTGAAACTATTTATAGTCCCACCATCTTCATTATTAAAGTCAAAAACCCTCAATATCCATTCACCATCTGCAGGTAATGTATTTAGTGAACTCAAAGACTCCACAGGAGCAATTGATCCTGAAATAGCAGGGTTTCCTGAACAAGCAGGAGCAACTCCTGCATCATCCATTATACAATTAATATTTTGAAAATCTCCACAAGGTATATCTAATAAAATTATGATTGGACTTCCAATTGATGCTGGACCTTCAAGTGTAACTCTAATGTCTCCAATCCATGTGTGAGTGATATTCATATTTACTTTTAAATCACCAATGGTATATCCACCAGTAACTGTCACCGGAACAGTTGCTTCAGAGTTTGGCACGGTTGCTATCACATTGTTTGAAAAATCAGTAGCTGTAAATGTATTGTTACAGGCTAACGTTCCTGTGGCAAATGAATAAACTACCGCATTTGAGGCTACTCCATTTCCGCAGAAATTAGAAGGAATTATTCTCCAATAATATCTTGTTGCCTGACTTAATCCATCTAATGTATATTCATTTTCAGTAGTAACTTCATTAAATATAAAAGAAGAAAATTCTGGATTTAAAGAAACTTGAACTGTATAACTTTGAGCATTTAATTGGCTAGTCCAATTCAATTGAGTTACTGTAGACAAAGCTTGTTGTCCGTTACTTGGGTTTTGTAATCCAACCTGTTGGAAGTTTCCATTGTAAAGCCTTAAAGATTTGTATCTTGTTTCGGTATCAGTTGCACTAGTGCCTTTTATTCCAACAAAATATTCATTAGGCATTACATTAGATAATCCAGATACCGTCATGGTAACGACACCACTAGAACTTAAAGAGGTAGGAGAAAACGAAGCAGTTGCTCCTAAAGGCAAATCTACTGCAGAGAATGTTGTTGTGCCTGAACCTGTTTGCGTATAATTAAAAGTATACACCGCATTTTGTGTTGAACAAACAGTTAAATTATCTGAATTTGAATTAATTGCAAAGGATGAATTTATACCTGTCATTATAAGAGAATACTTTTGGGCTCCGGTTTCAAGCACTCTTTTATGACTTACGGTTATTGTATATTCACCAGCAGGTGGATTGTCAATTTTAATTTGTTCGATATTATCAACAGCATTATCTCCTGTTCTAATTGCAGGGCTTTCAATATCTGAAGTTAATTTCCATGGATAATAAGTGGTTCCATTTCTAGTGATTCTAATATCCAAATCGTTTACTAAAGCAGGAGTCGGGTCATTAGCTCCTAAAGTGCCATTATTAGCTGCTCCGGGAAGATCTGTCCAGCTAATAGTAGCCATAAGAGGAGCCGTACCATTTGAATTGACAGTCATTGTATACACCTCATTATTATTCAAATTTTCCTCTGAAATCCAGGAAGATAAACCATTATTAGTGATTGTTTCAACAGCTTTTTTTGCATTTAATAATCCCCAACCAAATACAGGATCTGGGCCAATTTCCCCAGCATCGTCAGCAGTATGACAAGCTATGCCTTTAAGTGTTGCGGAACGCATAAAACTATTAGTTATATTTTTATTATGTTGTTGCAGTAATATTAAAGTTCCAGCTACATTTGGTGAAGACATTGACGTTCCTGAAGAACTTTGTGTGGCTGTATTACTAACATTACTACTTGAAGTTAATCCCGTTCCGTTTCCAGTAATATCAGGTTTTATTCTTAAATCATCAGTTGGCCCTTGACTACTTGATGGATTAATAAGAATATTTGATAATACTACTGTTCCATTTGTTGCTGTTGTAACATCTTGACAATTAGCAACAATTAAAGAGTTTTTAGCTGTCTTATCTGATGTAAGTTTATCATAACCAAAAGTAAGAGGTTCTGGGTTATTATTATTTTGACCATCATTTCCAGCTGACATTACAGGAAGAAAATAGGGAGCCTCATAAGTTATACCATCCCACGCAGCAGCCTCAGAAGAATACGCGCCAATAAACCATGAAGGAACTGTAACACCATTATTTGTTATAGGCACTCCATAAGAATGATTTGATATAAGCATGCCGCCTAAAGCTTCAGAAATAGCTTCAGAGGTATCATCTGTCCAATTAAAAGTTCTCGCATTGGCTTGAAATGCCATTCCTTTAATATTTGCCGGATTGGCACTAGCAATCATAGTTCCTGTAACATGTGTTGCATGGAAAATAGTTGCTGGATTAGAAGCATCATCACCAATTATTACTCTTCCGCCAAAAGCATTGTGAGTAGTTCTAACATTGCCACCGTCCCAAACTCTCACAGTCATTCCTTGTCCATTTAAGTTTAATCCAAGAGAACCACCAGTGTTTAAGTGATTAGTTCTAGTAGATTTTGCAGCATCAACATTGTTAGTAGAATAATAAATTGGCAAACCTTCAGGAGAAAGTCTCATCAACTCAGTTATACTTCCATCATCTTTTATAGTATAGATTGGCCAGTTTTTGGCTTGAGCCATTTTGATAGCTTTTTCTTTTTCTTCATGCGCTTTTTTTCTATAAAAAGCTTCCATTTTATTAAGCTTTGTTATATCATAGTTAGCAATAATTTTTTTGATGTCCGCCTGCGATTGACCATAGAAGTTTAACGAAACAAACAAAATTGCCAATAATAAGAAGTAATTCTTTTTCATAAATTTTACAGAAATGAATAATTTGTAATTAAAAGTCAACAAATATAATGACACAGGATTAAAATCCGTATTTTATTAACATATATTCATCAAAATTTATATTTTGTTTAGCACTTCAAGAAAGTATAAAATAAAAATCGACTTTAATTTTTTAATTCAAAATCGATAAATGCTATATTTACAAAAAAACAACACATGGTTTTAAGCAGATTTTGGCTAGCTATTTTTGTTTCATCTATAGCCTTTGTAATAGTTAGTTTGAGTATTGGAAACAGCTATACTATTGATAATGTTTTGAATGGGAAAAAGGATGATCCCATTTTAATTTCAGAAAAATATTTGGAACAAGTTCCGAAATTTGTAATGGACAGCATCAAAAAAGCACCTGAACAAACCATAATTATAGATAGAGATACGCTAAACGCAGATACTACCTATATTTATAAAGCAAAGACTGTTAAAATTTATTCAGGGGTTCAGAAATCGGATGGATTACTACCAACTTGTAAAAGCAGTTTACTTGATTTAATCATTCCATTGATAGCCTATTTGGCTTTTTTCTGTGGATTGATGGAACTTTTAATCATTTCTGGAGCATCCGAAAAATTGGCAAAAGTCTTAAGTCCAGTTTTCGTAAAAGTCTTCCCAACGGTGCCTAAGAATCACGAATCTATTTCCTATATGACTTTAAATTTTGCAGCAAATTTTCTTGGATTGGATTCTGCCGCAACACCATTTGGGTTAAAAGCCATGCAAAGTTTACAAGAAATTAATCCCGATAAAGATAAGGCCAGCGATGCTCAAATCATGTTCATGTGTTTACACGCTTCTGGACTTACTTTGATAGCAACTTCGATAATTGGCTATCGTGCAGCTGCCAATGCTACTAATCCGGCTGACGTTATGCTGCCATGTATTATTACATCATTTATAGGAACAATTGCTGCTTTTCTAATAGTTGGATTTAAACAAAAAATAAATTTCAAAAGTGCGTCATTAGTAATTGGCTTAATGGTTTTAATTTCCGCAATTGTGGGGTTGTTGATGTATGTAAATCATTTAGATTTAATAGGTAAAAATTATTTTACTTCAAATCTTTCAGCCTTGATATTGGTTGGAATTATTGCTTTTACTTTAATCTTATCATTTATAAAAGAGAAAAAATTTATAGAGGCTAATACTACTGTTTATGAGTCATTTGTAGAAGGAGCAAACAAAGGTGTTAAAACAGGGGTAACAATTTTTCCATATGTGATGGGAATGTTAGTGGCAATTTCATTATTCAGAAATAGTGGTTTATTTGAAATTATTAGTAATTGGATTGCTTTTATTTTTTCTAATATGGGTGTAACCAAAGAAATTACCGACGCTTTACCAGTTGCGCTTCTTAGACCTTTTAGCTCTGCAGGATCAAGAGGGTTTTTAATCGATTCAATGAATACTTTTGGTGCGGATTCCTTAACT
>JAIPAL010000100.1 GCA_021740085.1 Crocinitomicaceae bacterium | reverse complement strand
TAACACATCGTTCATTATGTGTGGATCACAATTCATAAATTCCACCAAAATGTGATTTCCTAATGCTACATTCATTTTTACTTACTGATTTAAATCGGCGCAAAATTACGAAATTTGATAGTTTATTGCTAAATTTATCATGAACTTAGTTTTCAATTGGCATATATTATTCATTTAAAATCATGACAAAAAGATTTTGTGGTAAGAGAGTAGTCTTTCAATCTATATTTTACAATAATAAATCAAATTAATCGTTTGGGAGAAAAAACAATTATGAAATATAATAATTTAGTTTTCATGCTCATCCTCATATTGTTTTCGTGCAAGAAAGAGAGTATCAATAAAATTGAGGAAATCCCAGTAAAAGAAAAATTTATTTCTGAATTCACTAATTATCAAACACAATTAGATTTCCATTTCGTTTCTTGGAATGGTGGTTGCGGTTCAATAGACAGTTATCAAACATATAAATTGAGACTAAAGGCTGGCTTTGAGACTGGCGAAAAATATTTCTATGCTATTGAAACAAGTACTTTGTTTACTGGCCCTTGTTTTTTACTCAATACGCCTTGGATACAAATCGAAGGCTACTATAGATATTCATTTGATGAGAAAAAAGCATTGTACTATCAAGATATTAATGATCAAAATCCAAAAGTGTTGATGGATTTTAACTGTCAAGTTGGAGATACAATAGTTATGGATCAATCAAGTTTCACATCAATAATTGTCACTTCTATTTCAAGCGAAACGATACAAAATATTGTTTTTCCAAAAATTATTGGTCGTGTGGTTTCCATCAGTAAAACGGGTCAACCAAATCCTGAATTCAAACCCTCTGACGCAAATCCTAACAAATTATTAGCATTAACGCCATTCTCTTGTAATCCATTTTGGTACGGATTTAATTTAAATGGCATATTACACGATGGGTGGTATCCACCCGGATTTTGTATCAGTTTTACTACCCCCAACACTTTAATTGAGGCTGCCATGTCATGCAATAATACGATTACCAATTCTGTATATTATTGGCATGGTCTTTATATTGGACCGAATTAAACTTAAAATACGTTATTTCATAGTTTATTGCTAAATTTATCATGAAATTAGTTTTCAATACATGAAAAAAATATCGGGTTTTATTCTTTTAGCAAGTTCTCTTTTACTTCTTGCCTTTCAATGTGACAAGGGAGATAATTTAGTTGCATCTTGTGTGCAAGATAAAATAGCTGCTTTTTCAACGGAGGCTTGTCCGTCAGGAGCCACCGTAAAATCGTATAATTTCCAAAGTAATACCGTGTACGTTTTTGATTTTGGTCCTTGTGGAGCTGACATGGCGCTGCCTGTTCTAAACAATAATTGCGATACACTTGGTTTTTTAGGTGGAATTAGCGGCAATACCATGATAAATAATCAAGATTTTGCTTCTGCAGAATTTTTACAAACTATCTGGTTTAATTAATCAGGGTTTATAATGAAACAATCCTATTTCCTTTGTATTTTATTCCTAACAGGTTATGCTTTTGGTCAGAAAAACTTAATTCAATTCGTTAACCCACTGATAGGCACAAAGAATGCCGGGCATACTTTTCCAGGTGCAACTGTACCATTTGGAGCTGTGCAATTAAGTCCGGACACAGATACAATTCCTTTGTTTCACGATGGAAAATATACTGGAGATGTTTATCGGTATTGTGCAGGTTATCAATACATTGATTCAACTATTGTTGGATTTAGTCACACGCATTTTAGTGGTACGGGTCATTCTGATTTAGGGGATATTTTATTGATGCCTGCCAACGGCGCTATTCAACTAAATCCTGGTACTAATGCTCATCCTGAATTAGGATATCGTTCTGTATATAAACATGAAAACGAAATTGCTGTTCCTAATTATTACCGTGTTCAACTCGAAGAAAGCAATATTCAAGTAGAATTAACCACTACTGAACGAGTCGGAATGCATAAGTACACGTTTAAAAGTGATGAAAATCCTCACGTGATACTAGATTTGGTTCATGGTATCTATAATTACGAAGATAAAAATGTATGGACTTTTTTAAGAGTTGAAAATGACACATTAATTACCGGTTATCGGCAGACCAACGGTTGGGGTAGGACACGCACAGTTTATTTTGCCATTGTTTGTGATAAATCCATTAAAAATTATGGCTTGCTAAACATGGACAAATTAGTTTACAAAGGATTTTGGCGAAATTTTGATCAGACATCTAATTTTCCTGAACAAGCAGGCAGTAGGGTGAAGGCCCATTTTGATTTTGACTTGAAAACAGGTGAAAGTGTCCAATTTAAAGTGGGTATATCTCCGGTTAGTACTACAGGTGCGATCCAAAATATTCAAGAAGAAATCCCTCATTGGAATTTTAATAAAGTGAAATTAGATGGACAAGAAAAATGGGAAAAGCAGCTGGCAATAATTGATGTCAATACGCTTACCAAAGACGATAAAATTAGTTTTTACACCTCGCTTTATCATTGTTTTTTAGGTCCTACTATCTATATGGATCGCGATGGAAATTACAAAGGATTGGATCAAAACATACACAGTGCAAAAGGATTTGTAAATTATACAACCTTCTCATTATGGGACACTTACCGTGCATTACATCCATTATTAAACATCATCCAGCAACAACGAAGCAGCGACATGATTAATTCTATGCTCGCTCATTTTGATCAAAGCGTTCATCATATGTTACCTGTTTGGTCGCATTATGCCAATGAAAATTGGTGTATGATTGGCTATCATTCCGTTTCCGTGATTGCTGACGCAATGGTAAAGGGAATCAAAGGTTTTGATTATGAACATGCCTTACAAGCTGCCGAAACCACAGCTAATAGTGATTTCTTTGAAGGATTGGGAGCTTATAAAAAAGTAGGATACGTACCAGAAGATATCAGCGGCAGCTCAGTTTCCAAAACACTTGAATACGCATATGATGATTATTGCGTCGCAAAAATGGCTTTTTATCTTCATAAAGACAATTTGGCAAAACAATTTGAAATTCGTTCACTGAATTTTAATATTGTATTCGACCAAAAAACCGGATTCATGCGACCAAAGTTAAGTTCAGGTGAATTTAAGAGTCCATTTGATCCTTTGGATACGCATGGCCAAGGATTTATTGAAGGAAACGCTTGGAATTATAGTTTATACGTCCCGCATCAGCCTAAAAAGATGATTGCATTAATGGGAGGGGATAAAATTTTTATTCAGCAACTAGATTCCTTATTTGAAATGGATCTCCCGAGTAAGTATTATGAAAATACCGAGGATATAATGAAAGAAGGGATTATTGGGAATTACGTACATGGAAATGAGCCCTCTCATCACGTTTCATTTCTGTATAATTATACCTCAGAACCATGGAAAACACAGGCGAAAACACGGATGATATTACCCAATCAATACAAAGCCAAGGTGGATGGTTTGAGTGGGAACGATGATTGTGGCCAAATGAGTGCTTGGTATGTATTTACCGCCTTGGGGTTTTATCCAGTTTGTCCAGGATCCAACGAATATGCTTTGACAAGTCCTTTAGTGATTGATGCGGTCGTTCACCTTGAAAATGGTTCCAGCTTTAGTATTAAAACAAAAAATCAAAGCGACAAAAATAGATACATACAGAAAATTAGTTGGAATGGTCTGCCTTTGAAATCCCCCTTTTTGAATTATACCGATATTTCTAGTGGGGGAGAGCTTTTTATTGAATTAGGACCGAAGCCTAGTAAAAACTGTTTTAAATTTATAGACAATCATTGACTATAAACGAAAAATAGCTCGCTATTTACGCCTTTTTTACAAATTCAGATTTCAAAGCCATTGCTCCAAATCCATCGATTTTGCAATCAATGTTGTGATCACCGAATGTAAGTCGAATGTTCTTCACTTTGGTCCCAGACTTTATGGATTTTGGAGCTCCTTTTACTGGCAAATCTTTAATAACGACTACCGAATCACCACTTTGAAGCACCACGCCGTTAACATCTAAAACGACCAGCTCATCGTTACTAACATTGGAAGAACTTTCCACAGAAACTTCCCATTCATTTGAGCATTCAGGACAGGTATAATGGGTGTCGCTGCTTGCATACGCGTAAGGACATTGGCACAAAGGACATTCTTTTAGATCTTCACTCATTGACATTCAATTTATTACAAAGTTAAGATTTTAAGTCAGACGAGGGACGCTGCGTTCTTTTCTTTGTCGAGAAGAGTGGGATAATTGGTGAATTTTATGTCACATTTGCAATTTAAAACTCGTTAGTTCTGGTTGAAAAGAATCCATGCACAATTTGGCGTAATCTTCGTTATTCTTTTTATAATAGTCCAGGGAACTTTTAATTAATTTATAATTGGATTTTAAACGACTTGATTGTGAATTGATGGTTTGAATGACTTTTTCAAATTGAATGGAATTGAGGGTATAGGCAATCCTTAGATTATTTTGTTTCATAATTTTCTGATAGATATCAGGCGCTTTGCTTTTGCTATATTTTAAATAGGCTCCAATGAATGAATTAAATTCATAGTAAGCGAAATAAGTCGCTAACGCTGATTTAAAAAACTGAATGGCTAATGTGGTATCTTTTTCTTTCAATGCATTTTCATAAGCCATTAAAGCCGCATTACATCCGTTTTGGTAGGCTGAATATTCATTCATTAGACCAGAAATCCCCTTAACATTAGCCGATACGCCTGAACCTTTCCCTACATAGGTAGTAAAACGAAACATTTTTTCTTTGACATCAGTAGGTAGAACAACAGCAATTAACTCAGATTTAAAGAAATATTGAACATCATTTTTTTCAGCGTCAGTAAATTCAATGAAATGATCAGAATCAATATAAATACCAATATTGGAATTTTTATGATGTGTTGATTCGTGTATAATGGATTCGAATTCCGCGATGATATCATTTTTATCATTCGCATCAAAATTGGCAGGGGTAGCAACACCACCAACAGTAATACTCCATTGATTGGGCGAAGAATAACTAGACAATAGCATTTCTGTATAGGCAGGTGCATATTGTTGGGCAAATTGAACAACTAAATTCTTTTCCGAATTAAATGCGCGATCTGCATTAGTTGAAACTGTTCCATCTTGAAGTTTGTCAAATGAAAAACTAAGAGAAATTGATATCGCTAGAATGTTAATTATTTTTTTCATCATAACCACTTAAACTGTCTCATGAAAAATTGTTACAGCGTC
>JAIPAL010000002.1 GCA_021740085.1 Crocinitomicaceae bacterium | reverse complement strand
ACATTTGTCCTTTATCGTCGCACGCCCCACGCGCAAATATCGCTCCTTGGGGATGTGTTTCGGTTTGTTTTATTTGAGGTTCAAAGGGAGGGGAAATCCATAGTTCTATTGGATCGGCAGGTTGCACATCATAATGACCATAAACCAATACGGTTGGTAATGAGGGGTTTATTATTTTTTCTCCATAAACAATTGGAAATCCTGCCGTAGGACAAATTTCCACCTTTTCAATGCCTATATTTTTCAAACTTAACGCAATCATTTCAGCACATTTGTTTACCTCAACTGTAAATTTAGGGTCAGCAGACACAGAAGGGATCTTAAGCAATAGTATTAATTCATCGAGGAATTTTTCCCGGTTTTTTTCAATAAACTTTTGGCTTTGTAACATGATAGTAAAGATAAAGGTCAATAATGTCCCGAAAATACTATATTTTTGAATACTTATAGCATGTAAGTGGACGAAATGCAACTAAAATAAATAAACTCTAGTCTTAACAATTTTGTAATATAAAAAATCATTGCTAATGAAATCAATTTTTACAATTTTTACCTTTCTATTCATTTTTTCTCAAGGCTTAACTCAGTCAATAGTTGTAACTAATACACAAACACCACAACAATTAATTAATGGTGTTTTATTGGGTTCCGGTGTTACGGCTTTTAACATTATGATAAATGGTAATTTAGGAGCTGCCAACACGCCCATTGGGAGCATAGGTTATTTCACCAATTCAAATCCAACTTTTCCAATTTCAAGTGGACTTGTATTAACGACGGGAAACGCTAGTGGTGCCATTGGGCCTAATAACTCAACATTTTCCACGAATAATACACCTCCAACAGCGTCAGTTTCAGGAGACCCTCATTTAAATGATATTGCAAATGGATCAGTTGAAAATGGAATTGTGCTAGAATTTGATTTCATCCCTTCAGGGGACACTTTGTTTTTCAATTATATGTTTGGTTCTGATGAATACCCAGAATTTTCACCATCTAGTTATAACGATGCATTCGGTTTGTTTTTATGGGGGCCTGGAATTTCTGGCCCACATATTTTAGGTGGTTACCCTAACGGAGGCGCAAATATTGCGGTTATTCCTGGAGGAATTCCTGTTACCATAAATAATGTAGGGGATCAATCTAATACCTCTTATTATGTTTTTAACGAAGCGTTCTCCACACCAACTTATGGCGATGCTATCCAATATGATGGGACCACCGTTTTATTAACAGCTTCTGCGGATGTACAATGCAATGAGGTTTATCATATTAAATTGGCTATTGCAAATGTAGGAGACGAATCGTATGATTCTGGTGTTTTTCTCGAGGCCGGTAGCTTTAACTCAGATGCGGTCAACGTTTCCGTTGCTACAGTTTCTGGAGACACAACCATTGTAGAGGGTTGTACCTATGCGGACTTTATTTTTACACGTCCTGACACAGAAGTTAATGACACTTTAATCATTAATTATACAATAACAGGAACGGCGACCCAAGGTGTTGATTACAATAGCTTACTTAATCCTATTATATTTTTACCAGGTGTAGATACGGTTATTATTAATTTAACACCAATACAAGATGGACTTCTTGAAGGATTTGAGTCCGTAACGATTTCTGTTGCTCTTGTTAATCCTTGCGGAGACACCATCTTTTCACAAGGCACAATTTATATAGGTGATGGGCCGATCATTAATATAACAGAAAGCGACCCAACGATTTATTGTGCTCAAGATAATTTATTGATAACGGCATCTGCTTCTGGTGGTTACGCCCCATATACCTACACTTGGACGTCTCTTTCGGGAACTCAGCTAAGTACAAACGATTCCCTATATTTGAATGTTACCCAAAATGGCACCACACAGATTCTGATTACTGCGGTCGATAATTGTAATTTTTCACAAACGGACACTGCTACAATTATTCTGAATCAAACCATCGCGATTGACACCATTTATATATTTCCGTCAAGTTGTCAACCAACAGGGGCCGTGTCAGCAGTAGCAATTGGCACAAGTGGAGTTCCTTCTTATACGTGGACTGGACCAGGTCCAAATGGGTTCATTGATGCTTCTGTTTGGCAAAACTTGCCGTCTGGTTGGTATTTCATAACAGTAACTGATGATGTTTGTGAAGTTAGCGATAGTGCTTTCATAGATATATTAAACCCACCAATAGCCTCTTTTCAAGCGATTCCTACGTCTGGCTGCGCTCCTTTAGATGTCGCAGTAATCAATAACAGTCAAAATGGAACAAGTTACATTTGGAATTTTGGAAATGGCCAAACCAATACGGTAGGGGACCTAAATCCGCTGAACACTTCGTATAATCCGGCTTCTGCAGGTGTATTTACCATTCAGTTAATCGTTACTCAAGGCGCATTGTGTTCTGATACGGCTTATTCTACCATTACAGTGGAAATCTGTGGTTGCAACGACCCTACTGCTTTAAATTTTAACAGCAATGCTTCTCAAAATGATGGTTCATGTGTTTATCCTATTCCACCAAATCCAGAGGTGGAGGCTCCAAATGTATTTACACCGAATAATGACAATGACAACGATGAATTCTTTTTAACCAGTAAAAACTTGACCTCCCTAAACTTGGTAATAGTAAATCGTTGGGGATTAGTGGTGTTTGACAAATTAAGCACGGACTTAGTTAATGACAATCCTAGTTGGGACGGAAAGGTCGGACAAAACACGGCAAACGAAGGGGTCTATTTTTATAAATACATCGCTATTGGAATTAATGGACAAGAGGTGGTAGGTCACGGGTTTCTTCATTTGTATAATTAATGAATAAGTTGTAACTTCAAGAAAAGAAGTTATGACAAATGAAGCATTGGGTCAATGGGGTGAAGAAACGGCCTGTAATTTATTGGCCTCAAAAGGGTATAAAATTGAAGCAAGAAATTTTCGCTTTAACAAAAATGAAATTGACATTGTGTTAAGCAAGGACGCTTATTATATTATTGCAGAAGTCAAAACACGACAAACAGCAGAAATTGGTGAGCCTTGGAAAGCAGTAACAAGAAGTAAACAGCGCCAAATAATTAAAGTAGCAAATCATTACTTGCAATCTAAAAATATAGCATCTCATGTCCGTTTCGATGTGGTTTCTATTGTCCACAATCAATACCACACAAAAATACAACACATTGAAGATGCTTTCAGTCCTATTGCTTAACGCACAATTAGCTGTACCTTTGTAAAAATCTGCTCGCGATGAACACACCTAAAACCTCTAAAAGAGGGGTAAAAAGAACGGAGAAGCCAACTCGTAAAACAACGGCAAAACCTACGTCTGAAAACAAATCAGAAACAAAAGAAGTTACGGCTAGGGACAAAAGAAAATACATTGATTATAAGATTAAGGTCAAAAAAGGAGATCCTTTACCATCTTTTAATGAGGATGCTATTAGATTGAATAAATTTTTAGCAAATGCTGGCATTTGTTCTAGAAGAGAAGCAGATGTCCTTATTGCAACAGGTGTTGTAAGTATTAATGGGGTAACTATTACTGAATTAGGGTATAAAATAAAACCTACAGACAGTGTACAATACGATGGGGAGACCATTAATGCCGAGAAAAAACGCTACGTATTATTAAATAAACCTAAGGGCTTTATAACGACCATGGATGACCCTAGAGGGCGTAAGACAGTCATGACGTTAGTGAGCAAAGCTTGTAAGGAAAGGATTTATCCAATCGGTCGACTTGACCGGGAAACAACAGGATTATTGTTATTTACCAATGATGGTGACATGGCTAAAAAGCTAACACATCCCCGGTACCAATCAAAAAAAATATACCATGTTGAACTCAACAAATCCGTTAATAAAGCAGATTTTGAAAAGCTTTTGAAGGGAGTTGATCTTGAAGATGGACGATCAAAAGTTGACCAAGTTTCTTTTGTTAGTGACGCATCTTCTAAGGAAATTGGAGTAGAACTACAATCAGGAAAAAATAGAATCGTTAGGCGCTTGTTTGAGGCGCTTGGCTATGAAGTGGTAAAATTAGACCGTGTTCAGTTTTCAAGTCTTACGAAAAAAGATTTACCAAGAGGCATGTATCGACATTTAACAGAACAAGAGGTTGCCTTTTTAAAAATGTCTAAGTCATGATAAAAGTCGTTTTCATTTTTATAAGCGCTGCCATTTTTGTTTCCTGTAGTTTTAAGGGGCAAAAAACAAGTTCTCATCCTAATGCGGCATATTTCTATCCCATTGATTCCATTCCTAAAATTTACCTATATCGTGACGTGGCCAATGGATTAGACGAAGAGTTCCATCGTGTATATTCCCTTGGTGATAAAGCCGGGGAGCATATTATCGTGGAGAGGTATTCATCTGATGGACGGATCCTTGAGGCGCTTAATTATAATTTGGATTCATTGGATTTACAAGACCATATGGTGGTAAATTTTAAGCAAGAAAAGACAAAAGCACAGGTATATAAAAACAAGCTGTTTCCATTTAATAAAAATAACCAAACATGGTTTGCCACCAAGTTTCAGGGAATAAACGATTCAACATTATTCTTCCGTGAGGTAAAACGTAACTTAGTTAATACCTCCGTGTTAAGAGAAATCATGGAAAAAAATGTGATTTGTTTGGAATTCCACGATGACTTACGTCAAACACTAATAAATCCCTTTACACAAAAAGAAAGTGTAATTGAGGCAAAAATGATTACTTTATTTGGAGAAGGCATTGGTCTAGTAGAATGGTATAGCCCAAACAAAAAACTACATTTTCGCTTAGAACAAATTTTAACGCAAGATGAATGGTTAAAGATAATTTCTCACTAACTAGGTTTTTTGTCTATTTCGCAATAGTATTCTTTCCGTTTGTTTTGATCTCACAGAACGGCAAAGCAAATAACTCTGCATACGCTGGAAATGTTAATTTCTCTGTTGGCCTAGGCTCTAATTTTTATTCTAATTCCACTCTTAAGTTCATTGGGTCAGGGTATAATTTCTCGTTGGAAAAGGTAGGTCTTTGGCAAAATTCCCCCGCTTTTTCAATGCCCGATTTTAGTAAAATGCTTTCCAATCAATATGCTATTAGTGTCGGTTATAATATTCGCAGAGGCGTTAATATATCACTCGGCATCGATCGATTTAAATATGGAATAAAACCCAATCAGTCCGTTTATTTGACAGGGTTTGTAAGTTCTGAAGTGGATACAGTTTCTAATTTATCTGGACAATATACGGATGAATTAATTAATCTTGATTCTGCCCGAATTCAGTTCGGGTCTGATGTGGGGATGAGTTTTGTGAACATTGAATTAAATTTAATTCAAAATTTATATAGGACTAAGCGCCGAAATTTTGTGGTGAATGCTATTTACGGCATAGGAGCAGGCGTTTTATACACCAACTCTACTTTCAATTTTGGAGGTTTTCAAGAAAACAAACGCAGCTTGTCTGGGTTTGGTGTAAATGCCAATGCTGGCTTGCGCTTTGAGTTCTTTAAGTATTTTTACCTTCAGACAAATCTTAGCGCAACTTTCCTTGATCAAATCAGTGTGCACACCCACCAAAACGCTTCGAAAAATACGGTCTCGCACTTATTTGGTGCGTATAACTCTTCTATTTCAGCAGGCGTTATTTTATACCTAAAATCTAAAAAGGATTGTGATTGTCCGATTTGGAATTAATGGTCAGTCGCCCGTCTGAAATCAATTTTATAATAAAATATAGGCAAAAACCCTAGCTGTGTTTTTTCAGCAGTTGGTTGATAACCTGGTGCGCTTGATTCTGCAGGATTTAAACTTGGAGCGTATGTAAGACCAAGAATATTCCTTGTACCTAATAAATTAACCAAGTCCAAGCCAATTTCATGGGTCATTTTTGCCGTGTTTAAACGCCAGCTAATTTTTAAGTCTAATCTGAAATAATCCTTAAATTGACGTGTGTTGAATGCGGAATCAAGGAATGTTAAATCGTAATTTTGATTAGTAGCGTTAACATCAACATACCCATATTTTTTACCACCTGCTCGTGTTACTTTAATTCCAAGTCCGATCACATTGTTTTTCCCTAACTTAAATTCTTTTCCGGCTAATAGATTGGCAACATATTTTCCGTTGTAAGAAGTGTTGCGAGTGACACCGTCGCTTCCCTTATACTCTGAATTATACAAGGTCCCTGAAAATAAGAAGAAAAAGTTTTTGTCAAAATATTTTTGGATGGTAATTTCTAATCCATAATTAACTCCTGTTCCTGTATTTTCAAGAGAGTCTGCGAACACTCGAGAAAAGGAACTGCCTAAATTGATCATCGAAAATGAGGAAGGAGCAATCGTTACCGGTACTTTATAGAGGTACTGATAATAAGCTTCCGTTCGGATACTTATCCCTTTCTTAAAGAATTTCTCATACCCTATCCCAGTATGTACACTCCGCATAAAATCCATGTTTTTATTATGATAGATTGGCTTGTCTTGCGTGCCGTATTTGTTATATGTATAAGTGTATAAGGGTTGCATTTGGCTGTGCATGCCTCCGCCAGCAAAAATGGATTGATTGCCATTCATTCTGTATTTCCAGCCAATCCTTGGTTCAGCAATACTTAAACTGTTGCTTAAACTAAAGTATTGTGAGTGAACCCCGGCCGTAAAATCCATTTTATCGCTAATACGCCATTTCCATTGAACAAATGGTTGTATTAAAACACAAGCACCATTAAAATCCCATCGGTTTTTAAAAATGTTGGGAACGCCAATATCTACTAGCCCGGAATCCAATTGTTCCATCGTAATGAGATCCATATTTATCCCCACTTTTATTAGGTGCTGCTTTGTTATTTTATGGTTAATGCTAACAAATCCGGAATATTTTGTGAAATTAAAAGTGTAGGCCATTAAGGCATAGGAGGTGTCTACTTTAATTTCAATAGCACCACTAGAAAGTGTGTCTAAACTCCGAACTAGGTAATTGTGTTTGGCGTGTTGATTCTCGTGAGAAATAGCTAGGGTTGAGGTAATATATGTTTTTTCATTAAGTGATTTCTTATAGTTTAATCCAACAACTCCCATGGCTGTCCCAAAAAACTGATCTCGATCACCTTCTCCATAAAATTCTTTGGAGTATTCTTTTTGTTTCGATATTTCAATCGCAATGTTACTGGCACCTCCTAGACCAAATAGGGCTAGATTGCCTCCATTTTTGAGTTTCCAATTAAATTTGAATGCCCCATCTCCATATACTGGCACAGCATCGGTGCCAATTTGTATTCCGATTTTTTGAAAAATACTGAGCGTAGAATACCTGCCCATAATTAGATAACTCGCGGTTCCCTTTTTGTTCATAGGTCCTTCCGCCATCATTTCGGTACCTAAAAAACCAAATTGGCCAGTGAATTCATGTCGTTTGTCATTTCCATTTCTCACTTTTAAATCAAAGACACCGGAAGTGCTATTCCCATATTCTGCCGGAAAGGCACTCATAAAAAAGTCTGAATTACCCAAGAATTTATTGTTAATAATGGAAACTGGCCCGCCCGTACTTCCTGAAATTGCAAAGTGAGAGGGGTTGGGTAAGTCAATACCTTCCATTTTCCAAACGACTCCTAAAGGAGAATTCCCACGTATTACTATATCGTTTCGGGAGTCATCTGACCCCTGCACTCCTGCAAAATTAGAAGCCATCCTCGCTGGGTCCATTCGTGAACCCGGGTAACGATTTGTTTCTTCTACGCTAAATTGTTGCGCCGACAGCATGGCCATCTCATTTAAGACGCTGCCTTTTCGTCTTCCCACAACGGAAACTTCTGCTTGTTTATTAATAAGTTCAGAAAGTGAAATTGTCAAAATCAGTTCTTTACCAGAAGAAAGTTCTGCGGTAACTGTTTTGGTTTCATACATCGCGAATGTTGCCACTACTTGGTGTTTTCCTATAGGAACTTTCGTCAATTCAAAATTTCCCTCTGGATCACTTAAAACACGATATTGTTCTTCAGTAGTTATTTTAACTTCAACTTTAACCCCTACTAATGGCGATTGAGACTCACTATCAACCACCTTTCCACGTATAGTTTGGGTAGGTGTTTGTGCGATTAGTGTCATCGAGAGGAACGAGAAAAAAAGGAAGGTAATACTTAGTTTCATAGTGGTATATTTATTACGAATATAAGTTTTTTATGATTAACACATTAAAAACTTCCTTAAGATAATAATTTGCACGGTATTTGCAAAATCGGTTTCGCATTATTAACTTTACTAAAATTATATTTATGAAAAACGCATTCTTTTTATTATTCATTGTTCTTTTCTCTGCTAATCTATCTGCTCAAAAAGATCAATTAACCTGGTATACTGATTTAAATGAGGCGTCTAAAATTTCCGCTAAAACCAACAAGCCACTTATGTTGTTTTTCACAGGAAGCGATTGGTGTGGTTGGTGTGTGAAACTTCAAAAGGAAGTTTTTTTAACCAAGGACTTTACAAAATGGGCAAGCGAAAGCGTGATTTTGGTAGATGTTGACTTTCCTAAAGATAAAAGCAAACAATCTGTGGAACTTCAAAATCAAAACAATCTTTTGGCTAGACAATATGAAGTGAGAGGATATCCAACGGTTCATTTTGTAACTGTTTCAGGTTCAGCAGGGAATTATCAATATTCTAAATTAGGCCAATCGGGTTACATGGCGGGTGGTCCATCTGTTTGGACTTCCAATGCTAATACGTTTCTTCGGAAATAGTACTTGGTAATACCCTTAATAAGTTCCCAAAAGACAAGAGTTTGCCCGTTGAAGTAGTCATTACTAGTTCGGCAACTTCTTTTTTTCTGTCAGGAAAATAAAGATCACTCAAGTCATCAATTAAGGATAAATTAACGGTTGGCGAATACGTGTTCATAATTAGAAAGCCGTCCTGACTTAATGCTTTGGCACCATTACTCATTAATGTATCGATTTGGTCTTCTAATTTCCACTTTTCTCCTTTTGCCCCATTTCCCCATGCAGGTGGATCCATTTGGATGCCTTGAAATTGATTTCCTCGCTGAACCTCTTTGCTTAAAAATTTAGCGGCGTCTTCAAAAACCCACCGAATATTTAATAATTTATTTAAATCCATATTCCGCTTAGCGGTATTAAGCGCGGTTTTGGAAGCATCAACATGGTATGTGTCAGCGCCCTGATACCTCGCAATACAGGATGCCGCACCACTGTAAGCAAAAAGATTCAAGAATTTTCGATCCCTTATTAAGTGTTTTTTAATAAAGTCCCAATTATTTCTTTGTTCAGGAAATAATCCAAGGTGCTTGTAAGAAGTTTGCTTTAACTCAAAACTAAACTGATTATAAAAGATGTTCCATTCACTAGGCACTTCTTTATTTAAGGTTTTCCAGGTGCCTTGTTGACCTTTTTTTAAGATGAATTCTACATGTGCCAACTTATACCATTCTTCAAATGACATTCCACTGCGGAAATAGGCATTAACTTCAGGTCTAATGGTGATTATTTTTCCCCATCGCTCTAACTTTTTACCTCCTCCAGCGTCCATTAGTTCATACCCTTCCCAAGAAGTCGATGTAATCTGCTTATTTTTTAACATGGTTTTTGCTTATCGCATTTTAGGCATTTTCTTGCGTCCACCCATCATTTGGGCCATTCGCATTTGGTTTTTTGATGGTGCCATTTGCAATTGTTGTTGCATCATTTTTATTTGGTCCTTCATCATACCAGACTTATCTAATTTCTTGGCTTCAGCTAGTAAAGCAACGGCTTCTGATTTTCTGCCTGTTTGGGCACAAATACTAGATAAATGCATTCTTGCCACCGCATTGTCTTCAGCGGTTCGTAAACCAAGAAGCAACGCTTTCCGAAGTAAGACCTCACTATTCGCAAACCCAAGTTCTTGGGCATTCATAACCGCTTGAAGATAAATTACATATGCATGTTGTTTTCGCGGCAAAAATTGTGGGGCACTAATACGATTGATGTATTTTTTTGCTTTGTCTTGGTTACCAACACGCATTTGGTTAAGCGCCAAAATCATATTCTCATTTCTAAAAAATGACAATATTATGATGGCAGTTATAAATATAAAAGAAATTCCCCAGCCCCAAGAGCCACTATAAAATAGATAGGTGTTAAAGCCAAGGAAAGATGCTGCAATAACACAGCGTAATATAAATCCGATCATATTTATTTAATTGAGGCGATACATTTTAATTCAATAGCAATAGGAGTGGGCAAAGAATTGATTTCAACGGTGGTTCTACAAGGTAAGTTGTCTTTGAAATATTCAGCATAAAGCCGATTATAAAGTTGAAAATCACGTTTCATATTAACTAAAAATACAGTAACGTCAACTAGTTCCCCCCAACTTGAGCCAGATGCTTCTAAGATTATTCGGACATTTTCGAAGACACTACGACATTGTGCTTCAAAATCAAAGGCAATAAAATTCCCATTTTGATCTAATTCTAAACCCGGAACAATCGAATCACTTTCGTTAGAACCAGCTACACGAGGCCCTACTCCTGATAAAAACAATAAATTTCCCACGCGTCGGGCATGTGGATACAATCCTACAGGTTTTGGCGCATTATTTATTGAAATTGGCTTGTCAGGCATTGTTTTTTTTATGCAAATATAGGGAATTGAGATGAAAATATAAAGGATTTTATCCTTAACGTTTATCCTTAAAAAATCGTTTTAGTATTTCCGAACAGGGCGCCTCCAAGATCCCGTTGGTAACCAAGGTGCTTGGGTGAAACAACGAAGGTTGCTGTCGGCAGGCACCTCTTTTTTCGTCCCGTGTTGCAAAAACCACCTTTTCAATTTGTGACCAATACAATGCACCGGCGCACATTGGACATGGCTCTAATGTTACAAATAAGGTGCAACCCTTTAAATATTTCCCACCTAAATAGGTGGCTGCTGCAGTTATCGCCTGCATTTCTGCATGTGCGGTAATATCATTTAATGTTTCCGTCAAATTGTGTCCTTTGCCAATAATTTGATTGTTACAAACAACGACTGCTCCAACAGGCACTTCATTTAGTGAAAAAGCTTTTTCAGCTTCTAACAATGCCTGCTGCATAAAATACGTCTCGTTGTATGGGGAAATGAGGTTCAAACAAGGATTTTTAATGTGATTTGGATCGTAAATATCGCAATAATAATAAGATTTGAGTATATGTCGTATCAAATTGTTAATTTCGAAACCACTATATTCAAGCAGAAATCAACTCAACTATAACGATTTAAAACTATGTTAAAATCAATCACAATTCTTTTTTTTATCTTTTTTGCCATCACATTACAGGCTCAAAAAAAAGGATTACTTGAAAAGAAAAGGATTGATATCGTAAAAAACGGTCCTTATTTTGGTCTTCAAAAGGGAAAGTTTATTGTTGTTGGAATTGGGGGTGAACGTCAGTGGAAAGATTTTCAATTTCGAAAACCTAAAACGCATGCTTTGAATATCGGATTCAATTATGATTTTTCAAATAATGTGTTGGGTTATGATCTTGGCTATTGGTATAAACCGAGCAATATTGGTCTTACTTATGGCGCTTCTCTTCTTTTGCGAACGGATTTCGACAATACAAAGTTTGGATTTGCGCCAGTGATAGGATACAAAATATGGCAATTTCATATTCAAACGGGCTATCAATTTTTGTCAAATTCGAGTAGCAATTTCTTCAAAACCAATACACTATTTATTGATATTCGATTTGTATTAATCAATAACACAAAAATAAAAAAATGAGGACGCAGGCAATTATATTAACTAAAATTGGAGCGGCAGAAAGTGCTTTTTCTCATGATGAGGTAACACTTCCCGAATTAAAAGAGGATGAAGTTCTCATAGACTCTGAAGCTTTTGGGTTAAATTATGCCGATGTTATGGCAAGAAGGGGTTTGTACAATGAAGCCCCGCCATTACCTTGTGTTATTGGATACGAATTAGTTGGCACCATAATTCAGGTTGGTAATAAGCAGGACCAGCAACTTATTGGCCAACGAGTCTTGGCGTTTAGTCGTTTTGGCGCTTATGCAAAAAAGGTTATCACCAAACGCCATGCAGTAATTTCCCTGCCAGAAACTAGTGCTGAGATGGCAATGGCACTTAGCACACAAGCGGTTACTGCATTTTATATGTCGAATTATATTTCGACGATAAGAAGCAACGATTGGGTTTTAATACACGCTGCTGCTGGTGGTGTTGGCTCTATATTAATTCAACTCGCGAAGCTTGCTGGCGCAACGGTTATTGCCAAAGTAAGTAGTCACGAAAAAGAAATATTAGCAAAAAATATTGGGGCAGACTTTACCATAAATTACCTTGAAAAAGATTATGAAAAAGAAATAGAATTACTATTAAATGGCCGTAGATTAGATATTAGTTTTAATGCAGTTGCAGGTTCAACGGTAAAAAAAGACCTGCGCTTATTGGGTTCTGGCGGGCGTTTATTTTTGTTTGGGGGAGCTGAATTATTGAAAGGTAGAATGGGAATTTTTTCCAAACTTTCTTTTCTACGTAAAATGGGTCTATTCATTCCCGTTGCATTTATGATGAGGTCTAAAAGCATTTTGGGGATAAACATGTTAAAGATAGCGGATAATAAACCACATGTAATTCAAGAATGTATGGAGGAGGTTATTTCTCTTTTTTATGCTAAAAAAATCACGCCAATCGTTGGAAAGACGTTTCATGTAAAAGAGATTTCAAAAGCACATGATTACCTGGAAAGTGGTCTTTCAACAGGAAAAATAACGGTTTTTTGGGACTAATTAGCCGGTTTAATAAGCTTTTTAAACAAACCTACTAGTTGCTTTCGAAACAAAAACAGAATCAGTAAATAGGGAATAATCATTAAATAGAGGATTCCACTATTAATGTTCGTTCCAAATGCCGTTTCGTCCATTTCATTACTTTGTTCGGCCATTAATTTACATTGTGAACAACCTTGGCTAAATAGCCTATTTACAACAATAATAAAAGAGAATAGTAAAAGAGTTACCTTGAGTTTCATGGAGATTTTTTTCAATTACAAAAGTAAGAATAAACGAAACAATACAAATTACTTATCTTTGTTATTATGAAAATAATTTTTGGAATTTTTCTTATCTTTTCTTTGTTTTTAGTTTCGTGCAAAAACAAGCCCGTTTTGGGGCAAAACACCAACTTATCTTTGGATAGTTTATTGTTAAAACATCCTGATAGCGTTAATTTGTTAGTTAAACATGGAGAACTTGCTTTAACTAACTTTAAGTACGACATTGCTATCGCTGATGCCGCCAAAGCATTTAGATTAGATAGCTCTCGTATAGACACTAGGATTCTATACGCGGATGCTATTTGTAATAGCCCTGCGCGTCAGAATGCAGATGTTTCAAAAGCACAATATCATTATCAAAAACTTATAAAAAAAGACCCAAAAAATGTCAGGGCACTCGTTGGTTTGGCAAATACATATAGCTTACGACAGGACTTTGACAACTCCTTTAAATATATAAATCGCGCACTAAAGATAAATCCAAGGTATAGAAATGCCTATATACTAAAAGGAAGTAACTATAGGTTATTGGGGAATTCTAAATTAGCGATATCATCCTATGAAACGGCAGTCCAACAAGACCCTACTTTTTATGGTGGTTATCTAATGTTAGGAGCTCTTTACGAGTATGAAGAAAATCCTATTTGTATCGAATATTATACAACTGCCTCACAGCTGCAACCAAAAAATCCAGATGTTTTATATTCATTGGCCTATGCGAAACAAATTTTTGGTCAAGAAAAGGAAGCAGCGATGATTTATAGAAAAATGATTAAACTAGACAGTACCTATTATGAAGCTAATTTTCAACTAGGTTACATCAAGCAATTTACTGATCTAGATTTAGATAGTGCATTGTATTTTTATAATGCGGCACTGGATATTGAAGTTCGGCATATTGAGTGTTATCATAATATTGGATTAATCTACGAGGACAAAAAAGATATATCAAAAGCCTTGCTTTCTTATGCAAAGGTGCTAAAATACAATCCTGAATTTAAATTAACATTAGAGCGGGTGGCTGTATTAAAAAAACGCCGGTGAAAAGTCAGGAAAAAATCGTTCTTCTATTAGGAGACATTGCCCTTCCACTTATTGGATTTTTCTTTTGGAATTGGGGTTTTTATTTCATTGCGCTTTATTTTATTATAGATCAATTGGCTAAACAAGCATTTTTGATTCTTCGCTTGAAAAACATTTCGTTACAATTTACTGAAAAAGCGGTACGTTTAAGTAAAAGCTGGATCCTGTTTTTCTTTGAGGTGTTAATTATCATTTTGATTAATTATCAGATGACGGTTGATTTTAATCCGATCAATGGAATTATAAAATTTTTAACTTATGAAGACATGGGGATTCAACAAGGCCTGATTTTAATTCCGCTATTGATTTTTGCCGAATGGATGAAAATAAAAACAGAGCGAACATCAAAATTATCAGAGGAAGTAAAACAGCAAAACATAAATCATAGTTTGCAGCAATCACAGATTCGCCTTTCGATGTTGGGGATTATTTTAGGAATCGTTAATTTTACTATACTTTCAGAACTTGTAATAGTTATTCTTTTTTTGATTGGAATAGGCTTGCCAGTTTTTGTTCCGCTCAAGAAAGCAATAAAACAAGCTTAATTTCATACTGCTTTGGTAATAACAGCTAAAAAATCATGTATTTTTGACCCCGATTTGATATGGAAAAAACTAAACAATTAATAGAAAAAAGACTGCTTTCAACCTTGGGAGGTGGGGAAGACAGAATCAAGAAACAACATGATCAGGGAAAACTAACGGCCCGCGAAAGAATCACGATGTTGTTAGATGAGGCCTCATTTCATGAGATTGGCGCTTTAGTTGAACATAGGGCAACCACATTTGGCTTAGAAAACCAACGAATTCCCGGCGATGGTGTTATTACCGGTTATGGAACCATTTTCGGCCGCTTAATCTATGTTTTTTCCCAAGATTTTACTGTACTTGGTGGATCACTTTCAGAAACTCATGCGGCTAAAATATGCCGATTAATGGACATGGCGATGAAGAATGGTGCGCCAATTATAGGACTGAATGATTCAGGAGGAGCTCGAATTCAAGAGGGGGTGGTTTCTTTATCTGGTTATGCGGATATTTTTTTTAGGAATACCCGCGCCTCTGGCGTCGTGCCACAAATATCCGTAATTATGGGTCCTTGTGCTGGTGGAGCAGTTTATTCGCCCGCACTCACAGATTTTGTTTTTATGGTGGAGGAAACATCGTATATGTTTGTTACGGGACCAAATGTTGTAAAAACAGTTACGCATGAAGAAGTTTCCTCTGAGGATTTAGGAGGCGCAAAGACGCATGCTGAGAAATCAGGAGTAAATCATTTTACTGCAGCGAATGATGTGGAGTGTCTAAAAAAAGTAAGGGATTTAATATCTTACCTTCCTCAAAATGCCTATGAAACGTCCCCTGTACCTTCCGTTGTGGAATTTAATTCATCGAAATTAAATCAAATTAAGGAGGTGCTTCCTGAAAATGTAAATATGCCCTATGATTCTCGAAAAATAATCGATTGTATTATTGATGACGATTCATTTAGGGAGGTTCACATTGATTTCGCGAAAAACATAGTGGTCGGTTTCGGACGTTTGGCGGGAAAATCAATAGGTATAGTTGCCAATCAACCGGCTTCTTTAGCAGGAGTTTTGGATATCGACGCTTCTAGAAAAGGAGCTCGGTTTGTGCGGTTTTGTGACTCATTTAATATTCCATTGTTGGTTATTGAAGATGTTCCGGGATTTCTTCCGGGAACCGATCAGGAATGGAATGGAATTATCACGCATGGTGCTAAGTTACTTTATGCCTTCGCAGAGGCAACGGTTCCAAGAATCACAGTAATTACAAGAAAAGCTTATGGAGGAGCCTATTGTGTAATGAATTCTAAAACTTTGGGAGCAGATTTAAACTATGCTTGGCCAACGGCAGAAATTGCTGTGATGGGCGCCAAAGGAGCTGCCGAAATAATTTTTAAAAAAGAGATTTCTGGCGCGACTAATCCTTCTGAAAAATGGCTTGAAAAAGAAGCTGAATATGCTGATTTGTTTGCGAACCCGTACCGCGCTGCAGAAAGGGGTATTATTGACGATGTCATTTTGCCAGAAGAAACACGTAATAAATTAATTGCCAGTTTTAAGATGCTTGAAAAAAAATCGGAGAACTTGCCGTATAAAAAACATGGAAACATTCCACTTTAAATTTTAATATAATCGTCTATGAAAGAATTAATAGAGGCCTTCTCGCAAAATATTCGAGATGCCATTCAAATTGGTAATTCAACTACCTTTACCACCCCAAAGAATGAAATAAAGAACATTATTATTTGTGGATTAGGAGGGTCTGGTATCGGAGCGAAAATAGTTCATAATTGGACGCAAGATGAAATCAATGTTCCGATAACTTGTGTCAATGAATATACATTGCCCGCTTTCGCAAATCAAAACACCTTAGTAATTGGTTGTTCTTATTCAGGAAATACCGAAGAAACAACAATGGCAATTGATGAAGCGCATGCAAATGGGTGTCATATTGTTGGGATTACAAGCGGTGGGAATCTTCAAGATTTTTGCGAAAAAAATGGCTATGATTGTATAATAGTTCCCGGTGGGAATCCTCCACGGAGTGCTTTGGCATTTTCATTGGTGCAATTGCTTAATTATTTGTCTCAACGAGGTTTCATTTCTTCCCAATGCATCGTATCAATGAACAAGGCAGCTGACGCCTTATCTAAAGATCTTGCCTCTATTCAATCGATAGGAATGGAATTAGCCAATTTTCTATACAAAAAAGTAGGTGTATATTATGCTGAGACTAAGTATGAAGGAGTTATTGTTCGCGCCCGCCAACAATTTAATGAAAATTCTAAATACCTAGGCTGGCATCATGTTATTCCGGAAATGAATCACAATGAATTAGTTGGATGGGGCGGTGGTGACACGCGTTTTGCTCCTGTTTTCTTTAATTCTGTTGATATGCATCCGAGAAATAAAAAACGGTTTCAAATTACCTTGGACGCGGTGCAGAAAAAAGCAGGAGAAGTTTTTGTTATTGATGCTAAAGGAGAAACAATCATTGAGCGCTCTTTGTATTTTATTAATATTGTTGACTGGGCCTCTTTTTATCTTTGTGATCTAAATAAAGCGGACATTATGGATATCGATATTATTGATTACCTAAAGAGTGAGCTAGCAAATTTTTAATGTTAAAAAGGGCAGTAACAATTCGCCGTTTGGGTCTAATTAATTATAAAGAAGCCTGGGATTTACAAGAAAAAATATTTAAAGAACTCGTTGATATAAAAATTAAAAACCGAAACGATAATACAAGCGTTCTTCCTCAAAACCAGTTGCTTGTATGTGAACACCCACATGTTTTTACGCTCGGAAAAAGCGGTAAAGAAGATCACCTACTTTTAGATAATCAAGGTCTTAAGGACAATGAAGCAGATTATTATAAAATTAATAGAGGAGGGGATATTACTTATCATGGCCCAGGCCAATTAGTCGTTTATCCTATTTTTGATCTTGAGCAGTTTTTCACCGATATTCATAAGTACATGCGTTTCTTAGAGGAAGCAGTGATTCTTACCTTATCTGAATACGGAATTCATGGAGAGCGAATGGAAGGACAAACCGGTGTTTGGTTAGGCGTTGGTTCTCCAGTTGCCAGGAAGATTTGCGCAATGGGGGTGAAAAGTTCAAGATGGATTACCATGCATGGTTTAGGATTTAATGTGAATGCTGATTTAAAGTATTTTGATTATATAATTCCTTGTGGAATAAGTGATAAAAGCGTAACTTCAATGCAATATGAATTGGGGCGTAAAATAGACATGGATGAATTAAGTGAGAAACTAGTAGTCCATTTGTCTAATCTATTTGATTTTACTATTTAATGTAAAGAATGAAAAAACTAATTTTTTATTTCTTGAAGTATCTTGGATTCACCTTCTTTTACATGGTTTTAATTATCAATTTGTTAATAATTCTTTCGGGTAAAACTTATTTATACGATGGCATTTATCAGACGTATCTTCATGGTAGAAAAGGGCCTGGGATATATGATTTGGACAATTTTTATAAACGAGAAATTCATCCCAGTTCAAAACCTGTATTTTGGTCGCATACTGAGTGTAAAGCTGACTTGAAATTAACAAAAGCAGAGATCAATTATCATGAAAAATATGATAGTAAAGCTTTTCTAATTCTTCACAATGATACCATTATTCATGAGTCTTATTGGGATAGACATGAAATTAATAAAGTCTCCAATTCCTTTTCGATGTCAAAATCAATCCTTAGTCTTTTAATTGGAATTGCTATTGATGAAGGTAAAATTAAAAGTATAGACGAGCCAGTTTGCACGTATCTCCCCGCATTTAAAGACCATGGTCGAAGTACGATTACAATTCGTCATTTATTGACGATGTCTTCTGGTTTTGATTGGGATGAAAGTGGTTCTGACCCCTTATCAGAGAATGCTGAGGCTTATTACTCGCATAATTTAGATGAGTTGATTATGCGCCAACGAATAATAAATACTCCCGGGTATAATTTTAAGTATCAAAGCGGCAATTCTCAGTTGTTAGCTTATGTTCTAGCGAAAGCTACTTCTGTATCTTTATCTACTTATGCCGAGTCAAAACTATGGATTCCATTAGGGGCTGAACATCCTGCATACTGGAGTTTAGATCAAGAAAATGGCTCAGAAAAAGCGTTCTGCTGTTTTTACGCAACGGCGCATGACTTTGCAAAAATTGGGTCTCTCCTAGCAAATAAGGGAGTGTTCATGGGAAAACGTATTGTCAGTGAATCGTATATGAACCAGGTTGTTCAATGTCAAAATCTTGTTACGGAAGATGGTATAATCAACCAACGTTATGGTTTGCATTTTTGGGTCTATCATAATGGCTCCGAATTGGTTTATTATTGCATTGGCTTAAAGGGTCAATTTATTATCGCAATACCTTCAAGAAAGTTGGTAATTGTTCGCATTGGTAATTATCGTGACAGTGACCTTCAACTTATTGATATGTTTAATAGCAAGCGTGGCAAGATTAACAATGCCTTTTATAATAAAATTGGTCATCCGAATGATCTGTTTTTTTACTTAACTATGGCAAATCGAATTATGAACGTAAAAAATCACCTTTAATGAAAAAGGACATAATATTACCAAAAGTCGATCGGGTCGATGTGGTTGTGATTTTGGAAGATGAACTCACAAACGAATACAATGTTTATCTATGGAACCATGGAGAAGACATAATTGAAGGTGTAATTATTACGAGTACTGGTTTTGGCGAGGACCCTTTGACCGGGGAAAAGATTTTGACCGCAACTTTACGACATAGCTTAGAGGTGCTCCTTCCCAATGAAGTGGCTAAAATTGAGGTGATAATGCCAGAAGTTTTTGGCTTGTACAATGAATATTGGTTGAGTTTTTGGGTAAACGATGTCCTTTATGACAAGCAATTTTTGTTTCCCCCGGAATCTATTATTCCTTCTAATTTTAAGTTAATTAATCAGTTTGGTAAAAAGGGGGTGTTGGCTCAATAGGCTTGTTTTAATAAAGCACTTAGTTCCTTAAATGGAATTAGTCCACTTTTTCGCCACACAACTTCTCCGGATTTAAATAAGATAAAAGTTGGAACCCCTTTTATTTTAAATTTTTCAGCAATTGCTGGGTTCTTATCTACGTCTATTTTTAGAATTCGTATTTTGTCTTTTTCTTTACTTTTCACTTCATCTAAAATTGGGTGCATAGTTTGACAAGGCCCGCACCAAGTGGCATAAAAATCAACTAATGTCGGCAGATTGGATGCAATTGCATCATTAAATTTACCCATTTTTTAAAGGGATTATTCATATAATAAAAAAGGCCAGCATTTCTGCTAGCCTTTTAAAAATAAATCGATGCTTATTGTTTATCGTATATTGCTATACATGTTCCTGTGCCTCCGATTATCGGCGTATCATTATCATAGGTATAGGTAATTTGAAATTGTGTACCTGTGCTATTCATGGTACCATTTCCAGAAAAGATTACATTGCCAAGTGTAATGTTAATGGTTTGTTCCGGTATGGTAATACTTGCTCCATTAACCGCTCCATTCGCTGTTCCGCCTACTAAATTAAACATGTTGTCGATTACTACTTGGTTCGCACCACCGCCAGCTGTTATCGCCGGTGAAGCAGAAAGTGGGAATTGAGTTCCACTACAAGTAGATGAAGTTACCCACGTTAAACTTGGATCGGTCCAATTGTCATTTCCAATAACAACATTGACTGTTCTGGTAGCAGTTGTTGTACCATTTGTATTTGTTGCCGTGTAGGTTACAACATAAGTACCAGTTTGTGTAAGGTCAACTAGGGTTTGGTCTGTTGTTACTATTACAGAGGAGCCGTCTTTGTTGGTAGCTGTCGCTCCAGCGTCTGTATAGGTAGCTCCTACACTTACTGTGACTGTTGCTTGTCCGTTGATGGTAATAAATGGCTTGTATAAACAAGAACCGTCATCTTTTTTCGCTAGGTTGTTGTAGTTCGAAGCAGAAGGGTCTGTACATCCTTTCTTTTTACAAGAACTGAATGTTAGAACAAGTAAACTTAAGGGGATAAATAAAAGTAGTTTTTTCATGAGTTATAGTTTTACCCAAATTTAGATAAAATTGTTAAGTATGAAAAATAATTAAAAAAAAAGACGGCTTTAACCGTCCCTTTTTTTTAAAAATCATTAAAATTATTCCTGTAAAATAATTGCTTGTGCAGTAGGTTTTTCTAATTGTGCTTTAATTTTCAATTCTAACTCTTCTGCTAATTCCGGATTATCAAGTAAAATTGTTTTTATGGAGTCCCTTCCTTGACCGAGCCTTGTTTCTCCATATGAAAACCAAGAACCACTTTTCTTTAAAATGTTTAGTTCTACTCCAATGTCAATTATTTCTCCAATTTTAGATATACCTGATCCGTACATGATATCAAATTCAGCTTTTCTAAATGGTGGCGCCATTTTGTTCTTCACCACCTTTACTTTAACACGGTTTCCGACAATTTCTTCACCATCTTTTAATTGTGTTGATCTTCTAATGTCTAAACGTATGGAAGAATAAAACTTAAGTGCATTTCCACCAGTTGTCGTTTCTGGATTTCCAAACATCACGCCTATTTTGTCCCTCAATTGATTAATAAAGATACAGCAAGTACCAGCTTTATTGATTGATCCAGTTAATTTTCGTAATGCCTTCGACATTAATCTTGCTTGTAATCCCATTTGTGAATCACCCATTTCTCCTTCTATTTCTGCTTTTGGCGTCAACGCGGCAACAGAGTCAATAACGATTAGATCGATAGCGCCTGATCTGATTAGGTTGTCTGCAATTTCTAAGGCTTGTTCTCCATTATCGGGCTGAGAAATTAATAAGTTAGCGGTGTCTACGCCTAAATTTTTTGCGTAGAATTGGTCAAAGGCATGTTCTGCATCGATAAATGCTGCGATACCACCTTGTTTTTGTACTTCTGCAATTGCGTGTATCGCTAGGGTTGTTTTACCTGAAGATTCGGGCCCGTATATTTCTACTACTCGTCCCTTTGGGTAACCATTAATTCCCAACGCAAGATCTAGGGTTAATGATCCTGTTGGAATTGCATCTACTTTTTCTACTGGGTTATCGCCGAGCTTCATTACCGACCCTTTTCCGTATGTTTTATCTAATTTTTCCATTGTTAATTGAAGAGCTTTTAACTTTTCTTCGTTTGCTTCTTTTTTTGCCATTTTTTTAGTTTTAAGTGCTTTCGCGTTTTTATTGATTCAAAGGTAATACTAGTTGATCGTAAACTATTTACGACCAATTTAATTATTAAATAATTTTAGAATTTCACTTGAATGATCTTTTGTTATTGGTTTTTTTATAACTGAAATAATTTTCCCATTTTCATTTGCTAAAAAAGTCGTTCTATGAATACCATCATACGTTTTACCCATAAATTTCTTTTCTCCCCACACGCCAAAGGCTTCAATAATTTCTTTACTTGTGTCTGCAATTAGCGGAAATGGCAAATCATATTTTTGTGTAAACTTGAGGTGCGACCCTTCGGAATCAGCACTAACGCCAATTATCTGTATATTATTTTCGATAAGTAACTTATAATTATCTCGAATATTACATGCTTGAGCTGTACAGCCTGGTGTATCGTCTTTGGGGTAAAAATAGATTACTGTTTTTTTTCCTTTGACTTCTATCAATGGTATTTCTTTTCCAAATTGGTCTTTGCCACTTATTTTTGGTAGTTGATCTCCTATTTCTAACATTTGCTTAAATATTAATCAGTTGAATGATGTTTAATTAATCAAAATTAACCATTATTTTTATTTAAGGAACGTTTTAAGATTATTTTATTTAAAAAAGTTAATTATTTTTTTCTGCAGCTTTGTTTTTGCTTCTTTATATTAATATCCCTCATCTACAATCACCTCAAGCAAGGGGCTTAAGTTTGTAATTAGGTCTTCATACTTTTGTCTAAGCGCTTTTTTATCATTAGCTACGGCGTATAATTTTGCCGCTTGGTCTTCCGCAATTTCATTTTCTAATATACCTGATTTTGTGGTGTATTGCTCAATAGTATATTCGATAGCGCGCGACAACCACATTTTAGTAAATCGGTTACCAAATTCATCCAAATAACTAAATACTGCTAATGATTTTTCTTGTATATCAATGTCTTGGCGAACAATGAAGAGTGTATAGGAAATCATTGCCGACAATTCATCCTCCCCTTTTGGTTTATCAACTAAATTCAATTTTTCTAAAAATGGGTAGTCTTCCACTGTTCCATATGCCCCAAGTACCTCCGCTGATTTAATATTTAATTTAGGATTGTTTAATTTGATTAAGTTCCTAGCTGTTAACAACGCTTCTGATGAATCCAGTTTAACAAGTTTCTCAAGTGCCGTTGAAATTACATTGTAAGATTGGTCCTTTGCAATAATTGTTTTACATAAATTGATTAATGTATCGTTATTGGAAGCGGAAAGATTTTTTACAGCGACTACCCGAACACTTGATTTAGTATCGTTGAGCGCTATGTTTCTAATCATTCCTTGCGCCTCAGCGGAAAGTGTTTTATTCGCCGCGGTATATATTCCGATCGCCTTTGACCTAATGTCCCAGTGCTTGTCGTTGATAGCATCGATAATCAATTTGTCTGTAGAGGCAGATTTTCGCTTCGCGGAACGGTTTAGGGCAGTTAATCTCGCTTTATATCTTGAGGAATTATAGTATTGGTGAACAAATTGATTGATCGGTTTATCTTCATAAACTTTTCCTAACAGCATTTGATCTTCGTCAAACAAGATGTTATTTAGTTCTCCACTAAATGAAAAACTAAATGTTTGTTCTAAACTATCAATAATTATTTTTTCAGTTCTTTTTCCTTTACTATCCCATATTGCAACATTTACGGGAATTTTAAAAATGGGAAAATCTGTTATTTTTTGCCTTTGTTTGATATGCAATGTTACTGTATTGTCAGCCGCATTAATTGCTTGAGAAGTATGAATGATTAGGTGTCCTTTTGATAAAAACCATTGATCAAAAAACCAATTTAAGTCTTCGCCACTAACTTCTTCAAAAGCCATACGTAAATTGTGAACTTCAGCCGCTTTATATTTATTTGTCGTTAAATAATTATTCAATCCTTTGAAAAAAGCATCGTCTCCCAAATAGGATCGAAGCATGTGTAATATGCGTCCACCTTTATTATAGGAATGCCCATCAAACATATCTTCTTTGTCACCATGTCCATACCAAATTAAATTATGATATCCTTGATACATGGATGATTCAAAATAACCTTTTGCCTCATCCTCTGCATTATAATCTGCTTCATCTATCCCATATCGGTATTCATCCCAAAGGTATTGGGCATAATTAGCGAATGATTCATTCAGTGGTAAGTTGGCCCATGACTCACATGTAACTAAGTCACCAAACCAGTGGTGAAACAATTCGTGTGCTATGGTTGATTGATCACTACCATCTAATAATTCGCGTTCTGTTTTGTAAACGTAATCACCAAAAATTACGGCTCCAGTATTCTCCATGGCACCGGAAACATAGTCTCTAACAACAATTTGCGAATATTTATCCCAAGGGTATTCTATCCCTAGGCGTTCAGAAAAATACTTTATCATAGCGGGTGTTTCTCCGAAAATGGCCTTGGCATCTTTCTCATAGGCAGGTTCCACTAAGTAATTAACCTCCATTTTTGTCCCATTTTGACGGGTATAAAAATCTTTTATTGTCACAAACTCCCCAACAGCCATCATAAATAAGTAGGGTGCATGTGCTTGATCTTGTTTCCAATGGTCTGTTCGTGTTCCGTCAACATTTTGCTTACTTTCCATTAATTTTCCATTGGACAAGGTGCTATATTTACTATCAACGGTAATAAATATTTCCTCTGTTGTTTTTGCATTTGGGGCATCAATTGTTGGAAACCAAACTGAATTAGCTTCCGTTTCTCCTTGTGTCCATATTTGTGGCATTTTGTCTTTGTCGGTTCCTTTTGGGTTAATAAAATAAAGCCCTTTATCAGAAGTTATGGCAGCACTTCCATTTGTTCTACGCTCCTCCGGTTTAGACACATAGTCAATTACAACGGTAAACACTTCGTCTTTTTTGTAAGTCTTCCCTAAATTAATCGCTAATTTTAAACTGTCTCTGTAAGTATAAACCAAGGGCTTGCCATTTAATTCTACTTTAATTATATCCATTCCTTTGGCGTCTAAAATTAAACTGTCGGAAGGATAGAAGTGCTGTTTTGCACTAATAGTAGCTTTTCCATTCATGCGAGATTGTGCCCAATTAAATCGAACTTCTAATTTGGTGTGAACAAGATCAGTTAAAAGGGTTCGAGATGGATTATAAATGGCACGGACCGAGGTTGGTTCTTCAAAAAAATCATCCTCTGAAAACATCGTTTCGTCTATTACAGGACCATCATAATTATCTTCAGAGAATTCGTCGGACAACGTTTCATCTACAACAATTGTAGGAATTTCAGAAGAATTTGTTTTACACGCCACAAGGCCCAAAGCAAGAAAAAGCAACAAAAAATAATTTTTCATAAGTAGTTTTATACTACAAATATCACAAATTAAATTATTAAAATTATTGAATGCCCCATTTTATTATTGGAGGATTTATTTTTAATTAATTTTGCAAGACTATTATTTGGGTATGACGACGATTAAAGACTTTAATTTTTTTCAAAAGAAAGCGCTTATACGCGTCGACTTCAATGTTCCACTTGATAAAACAAGTGGACTAGTATCGGACGATAAGCGAATTCGTGCGGCACTTCCGACCATACAACATGTATTAAAGGGCGGAGGCGCAGTAATTTTGTTGTCGCATTTTGGTCGCCCAAAAAATGGTCCTGATGAGTCTTTTTCATTAAATAAGATAATTCCATGCCTAACTAACTTAGTAGGGCGCAAGGTTTATTTCGCTAATGATTGCATCGGCGAAGAGGCGGTACTTCTTTCCAAATCGTTGCAGCCAGGCGAAGTTTTATTGTTAGAAAATGTGCGCTTTTATAAAGAAGAAACAGATGGAGATCTAGCCTTTGCTGAAAAACTTTCTCGCTTGGGTGATTGTTTCGTCAACGATGCTTTTGGTACAGCACATCGTGCTCATGCAAGTACAACTCAAATTGCATCATTCTTTCCTACTGCTAAAATGATGGGCTTCTTGATGCAAGGAGAAATTGAAACGGCCCAAAAAGTAATGAGAAATGGACAAAAACCAATTACGGCGATTATTGGTGGAGCAAAGGTATCAGATAAAATATTGATAGTTGAGAATCTACTTTCTATCGTTGATAATATTATAATTGGTGGGGGCATGGCTTATACTTTCTACAAGGCGTTAGGAGGTGAAATTGGGAACTCAATTTGTGAAAACGAACGAATCGATTCATGTCTGGCCATCATGGAAAAAGCAAAAAAAACAGGTGTGCGGATCTATTTGCCGGTGGATTCAATCATTGCAGATGAATTTTCCGCGAATGCACAAATGAAGAATTGTCAAAGTGATCAAATACCTAATGCTTGGATGGGATTAGATATTGGTGAAAAAGCAAGGATTGAATTTCAAAATGTGCTCTTAAATAGCAAGACTATTTTGTGGAATGGGCCTATGGGAGTTTTTGAGTTATTACCTTTTTCTGAAGGAACAAAATCAGTTGCTGAAGCGGTAGTTTTATCTACAAAAAATGGTGCTTTTAGTTTAATTGGAGGAGGTGATAGTGCGGCAGCCGTTCAAAAATTTGGCTATGAAGAGCAAGTAAGCTACATCAGTACTGGTGGTGGTGCTTTGCTGGAATATTTTGAAGGAAAGGAATTGCCTGGAATTAAGGCGCTTGAAAATTAAAGAATCTTGATTAAGTCGATTAGACGGCTGGAGTATCCCATTTCGTTATCATACCAACCAACCACCTTCACCATATTATTAAAGACTACTGTAAGGCCGCTATCAAATACACAACTTGTTGGATTCCCAAGTACATCGACTGATACAATCGGGTCTTCAGTGTAAGCCATAATGCCTTTTAATTCGCCTTCACAAGCATTTTTCATTGCCATATTAATTTCTTCAACGGTAATTTTTTTAGAAGTAATCAGTGTTAGTTCTGTCATTGAGCCATCGGATACAGGTACTCGGACACTGCCTCCAGTTATTTTGCCGTTGAGTTCTGGAAATATTTGCGTGATAGCTTTTGCCGCTCCAGTGGATGTAGGAATGATTGACATGGCAGCAGCTCGCGCACGTCTCAAATCTTTATGAGGTGAGTCGTGTAACCGTTGGTCAGATGTATAGCTATGAATAGTTGAAATATACGCAACGTCAATTGGAAATAATTCCATAAGCACTTTGATCATTGGCGCTACGTTGTTCGTGGTACAAGAGGCGTTTGAAACAACTAAGTCCTCTGTGCTAAGTTGGTCTTCATTCACACCGAGAACAATGCTCTTTATTTCATTATCGGATGGGGGAGCGGAAAGAATTACTTTTTTCACCCCTGGCTTCAAATGTTTACTTGCGGATTCTTTTGATAAAAAAAGACCGGAAGATTCTAACACATAATTTACGTTGTATGAGGTCCAATCAATATCTTCTGGATTTTTTTCATTGACAAAGGTTATTTTCTTTCCATTTGAAAATAAAAGAGAGTTGCCTTCAATAGTAAAACTTAAATTGAGTCCTCCTCGGACACTATCATATTTAAGTAAGTGTGCAAGGGTGGTAATATCTGCCAAATCATTTACGAGCGCAACATCAATTGTTGGATCCGTAAGTGCAAGTCGCGTAAAACACCGACCAATTCTACCAAATCCATTTACCCCAACAATTTTCATTTCTTTTTTTTACAAAATTACAAAAACACATTAACAATTGACTAAACAGAGAAATTAGACGATTGTTTAATTCGTTTAGGAATACTAAAGATGTTTATAGAAGAATGGGCGTCACCCATTAAGAACAGAAATTAATAGCGTATCTAACGTAAATTAGTATTTTACATATACAAAACCATGTTTCTGTATTTCAATACCACCATCAAAAGTTGCATTAATTTTATAGAAATAAGTTCCTTCTTCTACTAATGTTCCATCTTGGGTCTTACCATCCCACCATCCTGCCGGATCTGTATAGGTATAAATTATATTCCCCCATCTGTTTAAGATAACACATTCAAATTCAGCAATTCCGTTATAATCTATTGTAAAGTGTTCGTTGCCATTTACGGAAGACAAAACAATAATATTAGGAACTTCAATATCACAAGGTTTTATTGTTACAGTTGCAGTATCGGTGGCTGAATGACAGATATTTGCCATTGTTACGACATACTCCCCTGCGGAATTTACCGTTATTGACGATCCTGACGATCCAGTACTCCAATTTAATGTAGTTGTAGGAGAATAGCCAGGTTGTATGTTTCCAGAGTTGATTGTTGCTGCATTTAGAATAATTTCGGCACCAAAACAAATTGCGGAATCTAATACTTGTGTATATACATAAGGCGGGAATTCAATGACTGCCGTGTCTGTATGATTACAGGCCAAATCGGTATAGGTTACTGTATAAATACCCGGACTTGTTGTATTAATTATGGGGTTTAATGCTGAATTGTTAGAAAAATGAACTGCGGTATCCAAGCAAGCCCATGTTCCTCCGTTGAATGAAAATGTATTTTGAACTTGCATAAAAAGATTACACGCTAATGTATCATCAAAAATATTCGGTAATGGCAAAACCTCTAAGGTTACAGTTGTATCATAATTACAACCAAAATCATCAGTTACATTGTAAGTGTAGTAAGACGTACCAGCAACCATCGGTTGAATGATAATCGCGGTATCTAATTGTCCGGAAATTATGGAAGGATTGTTTGACCAGAAATCAGTAACAACGGTGTTTTGATAACCCTCTGATTCTGGATAAAGTGATGCATTAAAGTAGAGTCCCCACTGAAAAATATAGCCATCATCTATTCCCTGGTTATCTTGTACGGTAATTGTCCAGTTACCATTAACAGGGCAACCAATAAAATCATTAAAATTCCCATCAGGTAAATAAACGCCATTCGGGTTCATCGATGGAAATCCATATGAATTAGTTATCCAATTACCCGCTGCATTTTCGGTGCAAATCGTTCCCAAGGTAGCCATTGTTGGGGAAAAACAATAGGTCCACACAGGCGACCCAGGAGCTCCACCATCGAGATTTGTGTCGTTGCCTAAAAAGGTCCCGATTCCATTACCACATCCACCAGGTATCATTTCTCCAAACTGATTATAAGCATTCATTAAAGAAACAACAGTTCCGTTAGGACAGGTTAATGAAATCTCTAAATCACCAATATATGAATGTTCAATATCAACACATAACTGGTCAAAATCAGCGGAACTTGAGATTAATGTTGAGTCATCAAAGCCCGAAATAGCAATGTTAGTTTGGTATTGGGCGCCTGATCCATCTGGCAAATAAGTTAAACCAGCGAAGATGCCTCCAATTTGAAATTCACCAACGGGGATATCGATACCCACCGTATCTTGTTGAGTTACCCCTCCAATTAGCAAGGTGTTTTGACCAAGGCAAACAGTATCCTGAAATGGACCTGTGCCGGCAAAGCTGGGTAGTTGTGAAACTCGGACCTTACAAGTAATTCGTTCAATTAGTGGAAATATATCGGTAATTCGTAAGTCAACAAAATAACCAGAGCGCTGAGGAGGTGTAAACCAAAGCGAATCATTATTAAATTGTCCAATTCCTCCGATGGTCCATTGATAAGAACAATTATTTGCATTTTGTGAGTACCCTGTGTTGGTAATTTCTGACGCGTATGGAAAATTTGCAGTGGACACAAATAAAATAGAATCTCCAAAACAAATATCAACATAACCAGTATCTATCGGGTTTAATGCATTTGCTCCTACTCCATTAATATACGCTTGAATATGTGGAAAAAATGGTTGTTGTGGATTTCCACAGGCAACATTTGCATCCCATCCTGTCCCTTCGTTACTTCCATTGGACTTAAATCTTAAAGTCAAACAACCTGATGGATTGTTTTGAAATGATGCCTGTACAAAAAAACCATTTGGATTCGTTCCTGAATTGTAGGCACCAAGTAATGGCGAAGCAATGGATGGACCGTCATAGATATAAAGAGTATCTGTTGGATGGATGTTAAAGGTAAATCCAATATTTGTTGCAAACGCAATCGAAACTTTTGATCCTTGTGTCAAATCAGGACAAAAAACGACGATTTCATTCATATTAGGCAAATAATTGGCTGGCCCATCAGAAAAGTTGGTTCCACCTGCTGGCGGGATTATCCCCGCACAATTTAAAGGATTTGCTGGAAGATAGTCTGGCCCTGTTAAAGTTAATTGACCGAAACTAAATTGAGCCAAAGAAATAAAGATAACCAGTGCTTTTAGTTTTTTCATTGTTTGCTTGTTTTATTCATTTCCAATTGCAAAACATACATTGATTTCACAATTAACAACTTGTTTTGACCCACAACCCGGAAATATTGAGAGCGGTCGCTTATTTTAATATTTAAATCCGTGAACATTGGAGCTTGGCCCATTTTAATTGCTATTTCTGGAAAAGCACTCACATCCTTGTCTTTAGGTGCATCGATCATATAAGTTGCATGGTCAATAGCATAACAAAGGACAGCAAATTGGTCGCTATCTTTTTTGAAGTTGTTTAATTCACTTTTATCATAAACTTTCAAAAGTTCTTTTTCTTGAGAAGTTTGTTTTTGCGCCAATACAATGTTAGTACAAAAAAGAGCTAAAAATAAGGGGATGGATATAATTTTCCGCATGGTTTTAATTTAAGAAAAAAGCAAATTTAATCTTTTTTTTAATGTTAAACCAATGCGTTAAGATGTAACAAATAGTAACCCAATAGTTGTTTAACACACCTTAAGACTTTTTTTTGGTTGAAAAGTTGCATTTATTGTTCGTTTTTTAATGTGGCAGCAAAAAGATTTAAACTTAGTTTTGCTTTTCGATTATAAACGATATAAAATGGAGAACATTAAATTAGCCGAAATTGCTTCACAGGTAAGAAGAGATATTTTAAGAATGGTACATGCTGTAAGTTCTGGACATCCAGGTGGGTCCTTAGGCTGCGCAGATTTTTTAACATTTTTATATTTTGAGAAACTTAGATTTGATTCAAATAATTTCAATATGGATGGAAAAAATGAAGATTTGTTCTTCTTGTCGAATGGACACATTTCCCCTGTTTGGTATAGTGTTTTAGCAAGAACAGGCTATTTCCCAGTTGCTGAATTAGCTACTTTTAGAAAAATATCTTCCCGTTTACAAGGCCACCCATCTACTGATAAAAAACTACCGGGAATAAGAATGGCATCAGGTTCTTTAGGTCAGGGACTTTCTGTCGGAATTGGTGCCGCGATCACTAAAAAACTAAATCACGATAATCATTTAGTTTTCACCTTGCATGGTGATGGTGAATTACAAGAAGGCCAAATTTGGGAAGCAGCGATGTATGCCGCCGCCAATAAAGTGGATAATTTAATTGCAACGATAGATTACAATGGAAGACAAATTGATGGTGACTTAGATCAAGTACTACCTCTTGGAAATCTTTCCGCTAAATGGGAAGCCTTTGGTTGGGAAGTGCTCGAAATGGATGGCCACAATTTTGATGCTATGCGCAGTGTAATGGACACTGCCATTTCTTTAACGGGAAAAGGGAAGCCAATCGTTGTAATTATGAAAACTGAAATGGGTCAGGGAGTAGACTTTATGATGGGGACACACAAGTGGCACGGTTCTGCACCGAATGACCAACAATTAGAAAGTGCTTTAAATCAATTAAGTGAAACTATAGGGGATTATTAATATGCGGATTTTTATACTCGTCCTTTTATTTCCCATGTTGTGTTTCTCTCAACAGGAAAAAATAACGCGTATACTTTTTATTTTGGATGCCTCCAATAGCATGAATTCCACCTGGGATAAGCAAACGCGTTTAGAGGGGGCAAAAGAAGTTTTGTTACAAGCGATGGAAAAATTCAAGGGCGTCCCAAATATCGAAATAGCTCTTCGTATTTATGGCCATCAAACACCGATTACTAATAATACACAAGATTGTAATGATACTAAATTAGAAGTTCCATTTTCTAATGGAAACATAGACCTAATAAAAAACAAGATCCGAGGTTTAATTGCTAAAGGCGCTACTCCAATTGCGCGATCTTTAGAGGCTGCAGCAGGCGATTTTCCAGACACTACTTCCCGAAATGTAATCATTCTGATTACCGATGGATTGGAGTCTTGTGATAATAACCCTTGTGTTATTGCGAAAAAATTACGTGAAAAAGGAGTGAAAGTAACACCATTCGTCATCGGCTTGGGGATGGACTTATCTTATTTAGAAAATTTTGCTTGCATTGGTTCTTATTCCGATGCTGAAGACAAGGGGTCTTTTAGTAGCGTGCTAACAACAATTATTGAGAAAATATTAATAAAAACGACCGTTCAAATTAATTTAAATGACATCCTGAAAAAGCCAACGGAAACCAATGTCACACTTTTTCTTTATGAAGCTGGAACTCAAAATTTAAAGTACAGTTATACCCATACCTTAAATCGGTATAATAATCCAGATACGCTTGTAATTGACCCCGCTTTTAAATACGATTTGATTGTGAATACGCTTCCGAAAATTGAAAAGAAAGGAATTTCATTGATAAGAAACTCACATAATATTATTCAAGTGGACGCTCCACAAGGATTTTTAAAATGTACAGGGACAACGCCGGTTTCAATTCGTGTAATGCAAAAGGGCAACTATGAAACCATCAATGTTCAGTCGATTAATACTCAAGACAAATACCTAGTAGGGTTTTATGACCTTGAGATTTTGACTTTACCACGCATCCACGAAAGGGTTGAGATTTCTCAAAGTAAAACCACCTTATTAGCCATAAAGGCTGCAGGTTCCTTAGAATTGAAAAGTGTAAAATATATGGTTGGGCAAGTTTTTGTTGATAAAGGGAATGGATTATTTGAATGGGTTTTTAATTTGGATGAAAAATTATTGTCTTCTAAATATGCCCTTCAACCGGGAAATTATAAATTGATTTATCGACAAAAAGATCAAAAGTCAACCGGATATACGCAAGAGAAAAAATTTAAAATAGAATCTACAAAAAAAATACTTTTAAATCTTTAACATATGGAAATAGAAATACTTGGAAATAAAGACACTCGCTCTGGTTTTGGTGAGGGTTTGGCTGAATTAGGAAGAACAAACCCAAATGTGGTAGCACTTTGCGCTGATTTAACAGGGTCTCTAAAAATGGACGCTTTCTTGAAAGAAAATCCAGAACGGTTTTTTCAAATTGGTATTGCTGAAGCAAACATGATGTGTATTGCTGCGGGGATGACTATTGGGGGTAAAATTCCTTTTACTGGCACCTTTGCAAATTTTTCAACCGGAAGAGTTTATGACCAAATCCGTCAATCAATTGCCTATTCGCAAAAGAATGTGAAGATTTGTGCTTCGCATGCAGGATTAACGCTAGGAGAAGATGGGGCAACCCATCAAACTTTAGAAGATATTGGCATGATGCGAATGTTACCAAATATGACAGTGATAGTTCCGGCTGATTTTAATCAAACGAAACAAGCAACAATTGCGATAGCGGATCATCAAGGACCTGTTTATTTAAGATTTGGAAGACCAGTGATGCCAATTTTTATTAAACCTGATGCACTTTTTGTTATTGGAAAAGCAGACATCATAAAAGAAGGAACCGACATTACGATTATTGCTTGTGGACATTTAGTTTGGAAATCAATTGAGGCAATTAAAGTTTTAGAAGAGCGTGGTATTTCAGTAGAATTAATAAATATGCACACCATTAAGCCTTTGGATGAATCGGCAATTTTACTTTCTGTTGCAAAAACAAAATGTGTGGTAACAGCGGAAGAACATATGATCAATGGGGGATTAGGAGAAGCTGTATCGCAAGTATTAGCTCGTAAAATGCCCGTTCCTCAAGAGTTTGTTGGCGTGAATGATACTTTTGGTGAGAGTGGCGCTCCTATGGAATTAATGACTAAATATGGTATCGATACTGAAGATATTATCAACGCATCTCTTAAGGCATTGGCGAGAAAAGGGTAATTATAAGCTGTTTATTAGCACTAAATAATTTTTTTCCACAGTAATAGGAGGAAAGCAGGTTCCGTTAGCACAAATAAATATACCATTTTCATTGTGATTACTTCCGACAGGTATTTCTTTATGATAATTTAGAATCACCCGTTCTCTTGGATATATACCGTGATGATTTAAATTAAAGGTCAAGGCATCAAGATTAGTGATTTCGATAGGACCTTTTAATTCCATTAAATATAACAATGCCCAGTTGGAATGTCCTGGCCCATAACTTTCCATTTCTTCAGTCGCATTGGCAAGCATTTGACGGGCATAATTCACCCAATTTTCGTGTTGAAAATAGTGACCCATTATCCAAAAGTTTTTCGCCATTACTGAGTTACTTGAGGGCATAACATTATCATGCACCTCCATTTTTCTTGCAATTAGTTGATTATCAGAACTAGTAAAATAACACATTTTACTTTCCGGATGCATAAATTCGTTTTCAACTGTTTTTGTAAGTCTTTCTGCTGAAAGTAGCCACTTACTATCTTTAGTTGTTTGATAAAGTTTGATAAAGGCATCAATACAACAAGCATAATCTTCCAGAAACCCAGGAATGTTTGCTTTGCCTTTGGTGAAATTATGAAATAGCCGATCTTTTTTGTCCATTTGAGAGGCGAGTAACCATTCTCCCGTTTGCAAAGCAGCAGCTAAATAGGCATTATTAGAAAACGAATTATATGCTTGACACAAAGCTGAAACAAGCAAGCCATTCCATGAAGTTAGGCATTTGTTATCCAGTCCTGGAGCAATCCTTTTTTGGCGAATAAACAGTAGTTTTTTATTTATTTCTGCGGTTTTAGTCGACAATTCGGTCATCGTCCAATCCATTTCAACCGCAAAATCTTGGTCGCTTTTGCGCTTTAGAAGTATGTATTTATCATCTTCCCAAAAGCCATCGGGATTAATTGAGTAATAATTTTTCACCCAATTGAAATCTGATTTTAGCACACTTTTTAATTCCGATATATTCCAACAATAGAAACGTCCTTCTTCACCTTCACTATCGGCATCAAGGGCACTATAAAAACAGCCGTTTTCTGCTCGCATTTCGCGAATTAACCACTCAAAAGTTTGTTCTACGACTTTCTTGTATGAAAGCTCCCCATATAGGTTAAATGCTGTGGCGTAAAGTTCAATTAATTGTGCGTTGTCATAAAGCATTTTTTCAAAATGCGGTACTTTCCATAGTACATCGACCGAATAGCGCGAAAATCCTCCGCCAATTTGATCAAAAATCCCCCCTTGTGCCATCTTGTCAAGGGTGAGTTTTACATGCTTTCTTACCGTTTCGTTATCGAAAACGTGACTGTAATTGAGCAGGAAAAGATAATTGTTAGGCAATGGAAATTTGGGGGCTCTTAATTTGCCGCCTTCGTAATTATCGAAAATTTTCTCCCAAGATAGAATGGTAGCATCCAATTTCTCTTCTGATAATTGTTTAAGAAAAACCGGCTCTGTGATTAACTCGCTATTATGGATTCCTTCTTGAAGTTGTGTAGCAAAATCTAACATTCTAGGAAAATCAGTCTTTTGTGTTTTAATCAAAGCGGCCATCACTTCCATCCAGCTATCTTTTGGAAAATAAGTGCCGCCGTATAATGGTCTTCCATCGGATAGGCAAAAACAATTAAGCGGCCAACCACCTTTTTGAGTCATTAATTGCAAGGCACTCATGTACACTTGATCAATATCCGGCCTTTCTTCTCGATCTACTTTAATATTGATAAAATGTTCGTTCATGTAAGCAGCGACCGCTTCATCTTCAAAACATTCGTGCTCCATCACATGGCACCAATGACAAGCAGAATAACCTATACTAATTAAGATTAATTTATTTTCTTTTTTCGCAAGGCTAAATACATCGTCAGACCAAGCGATCCAATTTACGGGATTGTTCGCATGTTGAAGTAAATAGGGAGAGCTTTCTGAAGCTAATTTATTCATTGGGTGGGTTGCTAAGTGTTCGCAGTTGTCTAACCGCGTTTTTTAAATACAAATATAGTTTGTAAATTCGTTCTCCTTAAAAAACAGCTATAATATAGTGCTATGGTATTTTCAAGTTTAACATTCATTTATCTATTCTTACCCCTAGCGTTATTTTTTCATTACCTTACCCCTAACAAATTATTCAGAAATATTAGCTTAACAGCTTTCTCGTTGGCTTTTTACGCATGGGAAGAGCCAATGTGGATCTACCTAATGATTTTCACCGCAATCTTTGATTATTACATGGCTCTTTTAATAGAGCGTTGGCGAGGAGATAAAAAAGCAAAAATCATACTGTTAATCACTATTATGGTTAATTTAAGCTTACTTATATTTTATAAATACGGGGGCTTTTTATATGATAATTTAAGCGCTATTGGTCAATTGCCTTTTGATAGGCCCAAAAACTCATTGCCAGTAGGGATCTCCTTTTACACTTTCATGGTTATTTCATACATTGTTGATGTTTATCGTGGTCAATTAAAAGCGCAAAGAAATCCTTTAAATTTCTTAATGTTTATCAGTTTGTTTCAGCATTTAGTGGCGGGGCCTATTGTTAGGTACAGTCAAATTGGAAGTCAAGTTGATAGTCGTTCGATTGATTGGGCTAGATTTAGCAACGGTATTTCAAGGTTTTGCATAGGACTTTTCAAGAAAATTGTAATCGCTAATGTTGCGGGAGCTTTAGTAACAAAATACTTGGATGCAGGCTTCAATGATCTTTCAACCGTAGAGGCATGGTTTGGTATAACGATGTTTTCTGTTCAATTATATTTTGATTTTAGTGGCTATTCGGACATGGCCATTGGTTTAGCAAAAATGTTCGGTTTCGATTTTGATGAGAATTTTAGGCATCCCTATGCGGCACAATCTGTAGGGGATTTTTATAGAAGGTGGCACATTTCATTGGGTAAGTTCTTTCGTGATTATGTTTATATCCCGATAGGGGGAAATAGAAAACTTCAGTTAAGAAACATAATGATCGTATGGCTATTGACGGGGATTTGGCATGGTGCTAGTTGGAATTTTGCGTTATGGGGCTTCTATTTTGGTTCCTTTATGATTATTGAAAAACTATTAGAGAACTTCCTTAAGAAGGTTCCTCGTTTCCTCAGACATACTTACACATTAATATTAATAATATTTAGCCGTGCCATTTTTTACTTTGTCGATTTTGGTCAGTTAAAATTATTTGTGGGCAAGCTTTTTTATTCTACCAATTCGATAAGTCCGGGATTTAAATCAGATTTGTTTGAGCACATCTTTTGGTTTATTTTGGTGGTGTTAATGTGTATTCCGTGGGATGAGATTTATCCCTCCGATACCAAAGTTAACATGGAAACAACTCGTTATTATCACATGTTAAAGCCAGCGTTTAATATAGCGATGTTATTTTTAGCCACGATGTTGCTCGTTAATTCTTCGTATAATCCTTTTTTATATACTCGTTTTTAATGATAAATAAAATTAATTCAATCTTGTTTTTAAGTGCGCTGGTAGGGATGTATTCTTTTTATCTATTTACGCCAACACAGAAAGTATCTTTAGGAGAGAAAAGAAAATTAGCAGAATTATCTACCTTAACTTTCGACACCTATTTAAATGGTTCATGGTCGCATAGTGTGGATGATTTTATTGATGACCATTTCCCTTTTAGAAATAATTTTATTTCAATGGCTGAGATTTTTCATGCTTCCAAAGGAATTCATTTCAAAAATCAGGAGAAAATTTTTATTGGCAAAAAACGCCCTTCCGACAAAAAAAATGAGGAGGACACGACTCATGCAAAAATAAATTTTAAAGATGATTTTGAGGAAGCGTATTCAGGAAGTTTGCTTATTCTTGATGGAAGCGTTTATCCGGTAGGTGGGGGTAGCCCTAAAATGTCTCGGGTTTTCGCTGCCATGCTTAATGAATATGCTGATAAATTAAGAGGTAGGACAAGAGTATTGTCTGCAGTTGCTCCACTTTCTTCGGCATTTATTCCGGCCATTAAATTCAGAAAATACAACGGTCAAAATAAAGAAACCTTGCTAGCTATTAAAAATTCCCTAAGTGGAGCTATATTTTGTGACGTCTTCAATGAATTAGATAAGCACGCTAATGAGAAAATGTATTTTAGCACCGATCATCATTGGAATGCAATTGGAGCATATTATGCCTATGTCGCTTTTTGTCGTGGTGCAGGATTTACACCGGTCGATCGAAACAAAATGGAAAAAAGGATTAAGTATAATTTCCTTGGGTCGCTTTATCAGTTAACTAGAGACCCATCTGTGAAGGCTAATCCAGACACTATGGTTTATTATGTTCCTTATGTAACAACGACGGCTGTCCGCTATAATGCCAACAACTTTGATCGTCCAACCAAAGCGAACGTTTTTTCCCATGCTTGTAGCGGAGGTAATACCTATTTAACTTTCCTAGGAGGGGATGCACCATTAATAAAAATAACCACTTCTGTAAAAAATGGAAAAAAGGCGGTGGTAATAAAAAACTCAATGGGCAATGCTTTTGCTGTTTATCTAATCAGTCATTATGAAGAGATTTACGTGCTTGATTTCCGCTATTCAAACCACAATCTTTTACAATTGATTGAGCAAAATAAAATCAATGATTTAATTTTTGCTATGGGAATGTATGGTGCGCAGAGCCAAGGAACAATTAATATGATGCGGCGCTTAGCAACCAACAGTGGCGTCCCAAAATACAAGCCGCCTGTAGCCTCTGATACCAATAAAGTTACACGGCCCGTGAAGGACACGCTAAAAATAGATTGAATTGAAAAATAACCGATTATTTTTTTTGTTTTTTTTGTTTGTAGCGCATGCAAATGCTCAACCTTATCCTGCGGGATTGAAGCTGGACTCTAGCTACAATTACATTCAGTTTTATTCTAAGGAGGTAGCTCAAAAACTAATCTCACATTTTGATAACACACCCAATGAAAAACTGGTTTTTGTGCATTATGGAGGCAGCCACATTCAAGCGGAGATTCCTACCACCATTGCAAGAAAAAGTTTTCAGGAAAAATATGGGAATGGAGGTAGAGGGCTGATTTTTAATTACGGTGCAGCTAATACATATTCTTCTGTAAACTACGAGTCTACTTTTGTTGGATCATGGGCGTATGTCAAAAGTTTTCAGGGAAGAAAAGAAATACCCTTGGGTGTTTGCGGGATGTCTGTGGATACAAAATCGCCTAGTGCAGCACTTAATTTTAAATTTAAATCGAAGTTAGAAACAGAAAATAGTCTCTTGTATTTATTTTATGAAAAAGATGGTTCTGTTGGGGAATTTAGTATTTGGGCAGATTCCATTAATATATTAGTAGATAGTTCCAAGGTTACGCAAACTAATTATGGACTGGTGGTTTCTTGTCCTAAATCACTAAGTTCAATTAGTATCAAAGTCGTGTGTTCTCCAGGAGAGCACTTTACATTTTATGGCTTTAACATTGAAAAAACAGCAGATCAAGGGGTAATTTACCACTCAACGGGAGTTGGTGCTGCAGCCATTAGGTCGATATTAGTGCTAGATAAATTAGAACAGCAATTACCGATAATTGAGCCAGATATTGTCTTTCTTGATTTTGGCACGAATGATATTTTGTACACGAATAAAATTGATCCAAGTTTGGTAGGGCAGGTGCAAAAAGCAATCACAAAAATAAAATTAATAAGCCCAGAGGCGCTTGTTGTGTTAACCTCTACCCAAGATTTGTTCTATAAAGGAAAGATGATCACAGCTGGCCCTGTTTTTAGGGACTTGATGGATTCGATAGCTCGCGTTAATAATTGTTTGTTTTGGAATTGGTACGATTTAGCGGGGGGACTTGGAACGATAAAAACGTGGAATGATTTAGGTTATGCTCAATCAGATGGCGTTCATTTAAACACAAAGGGGTACCATTTGAAGGGGCAAAAGATCTTTGAGTCATTTGAAAACACCTTGTTAAAAATCAAGGCAAGTCCGAGTATTTCATCATTGGAAATAGCGGGGAAATTTTATCAGAATATTGACACCATACAAGTAGTTCAAGAAAAAGAAAGAACCCCACCCAAAAAAAAGCCAGTTGTAAAATCGTATACAGTAAAATCTGGGGACACCCTATCGCGAATCGCTCAGAAATACCACGTTACTGTTTCGGCATTAAAACGCAAAAACAACTTAAAAAGTGATCTTATCAGAACTGGGCAAAAATTAAAAATCCCTTAATTTTTAGTCTGCATCTTTAATTAACACCATTTAGCGAACAATTGATTATCTATGGTTAATAGTAAGAAATCAAGTGGAAATGTATAAAACATACTGATTTCCTTGACAAATGGGGTTTGGATAATGTATCTTTGCATTCGTCAACTAAAAACAACCTTAAAAAATTGGTATGAGTAAAATGAAATTATCGGAGTTTAGCTTCGAATTACCAGATGAGTTAATAGCAGAATATCCATCGGAAAATCGCGATGAGGCTAGGTTAATGGTAATTCATAGAAAAACAGGAAAGATTGAGCATAAATTATTTAAAGATGTTTTGAATTATTTTAGCGAGGGTGATGTAATGATCATGAATAACACCAAAGTTTTTCCAGCAAGAATGTATGGTAATAAAGAAAAGACAGGTGCTAAAATTGAGGTTTTTTTGTTGCGGGAATTAAATCGTGAAAGTCTTTTGTGGGATGTACTTGTAGATCCAGCAAGAAAAATTAGAATTGGGAATAAATTATATTTCGGGGATGATGATTCATTGGTTGCTGAGGTAATTGATAACACCACCTCTCGAGGACGAACGCTACGGTTCCTATTTGATGGCCCTTACGAAGAATTCAAGGCTAAAATAACAGAGCTTGGAGAAACTCCATTGCCTAAATATATTAAAAGAGCGGTAGAAGCATCTGATGAGGAACGATATCAAACCATATATTCCAAAGAAGAGGGAGCAGTTGCCGCACCAACAGCAGGGCTTCATTTCTCTAGAGAATTATTAAAAAGGCTAGAACTTAAAGGGATTAATTTCGCTGAAGTTACGCTTCATGTTGGTTTAGGTACCTTTAGATCCGTAGAAGTGGAGGATTTAACAAAACATAAAATGGATTCGGAACAAGCGATCATTACGGAAGAAGCGGTAAGAATAGTAAATGAAGCGAAAAAGAACAAAAAAAGAGTTTGTGCTGTTGGAACTACGTCTATGCGTACGATTGAAACATCTGTTTCCACCATGGGAGATTTGAAACCATTTAATGGATGGACAAATAAATTTATATTTCCACCCTATGAATTTTCGATTGCAGATAGCCTTATCACTAATTTTCATACGCCACTTTCTACCTTATTAATGATGATCTCAGCATTTTGTGGGCATGATTTAATGATGAAAGCGTATCAAGAAGCAATAAAAGAAAAATACAGATTCTATTCGTACGGTGATGCCATGTTGATTTTATAAATCAATTGCTTATTTTAAGAATGTAATTTGTTTTCTTCCCTTTTCCTAGAAGGATGAATTTCCCTTGTATTAAATCTTTATTTGTTAATACAAATTCTTCGTTTACCTTTTCTTTATTGACAGAAATAGCATTTGCTTTTAATTCTCTTCTGGCTTCGCCATTTGAAGATAAAAAACCGGATTTTGACGACAAAGCATCCACAATTGTCAAGCCATTGTTTAGGTCGCTAGACAGAATAGTTACTTGAGGAACCCCTTCAAAGATGCTTAAAAAATCTTGCTCATTTAATCCCATTAGATCAGCTGAGGTAGATTTGCCAAATAAGATATTTGACGCATTGATTGCATTTTCCAGGTTTTCCTTACCGTGAACTCTTACCGTTATGTCTTCTGCTAATTCTTTCTGAAGTAATCTTAAGTGCGGGGCTGCCTCATGTAAAACAATAATCTCATCTATTTCACTTTTCGACTTCAGGGTAAAAATCCGAATATAGTTGGCGGCATCTAAATCACTGGCATTGAGCCAAAACTGATAAAATTGATACGGCGTAGTTTTTAATGGATCAAGCCATACACTTCCTCCTTCCGTTTTACCAAACTTTGTCCCGTCTGCTTTCGTAATGAGTGGCGTGGTAACAGCATAGGCCTCTTTGCCAGATTTCCGTCGAATTAATTCCGTCCCTGTGACAATATTTCCCCACTGATCAGACCCTCCTAATTGTAAGATGCAGTTTTTATGCTCATTTAAATAGTAAAAATCGTACCCCTGCACTAACTGGTAGCTAAATTCTGTAAACGACAATCCAGTTTCCAATCGAGATTTCACTGAATCTTTGGATAGCATGTAATTGATGGAAATATGTTTCCCAACATCACGAATAAAATCTAAAAATGAAAAATCTTTAAACCAGTCGTAATTATTCACCATTTCAGCCGCATTGGCATCGCTTCCAAAGCGTAAAAATTTTTCCAATTGTTGTTTCACGCACGCAACATTATGGTTGAGCGTCTCCGCATTTAATAAATTTCTTTCTTTTGATTTTCCAGAAGGATCACCGACCATTCCGGTTGCACCACCTACAAGAGCGTATGGTTTATGGCCAGCAAGTTGAAAATGAACAAGCGTCATAATTTGTACAAGATGCCCAACATGGAGAGAGTCAGCTGTTGGATCAAAACCAATATAGCCGCTCGACATTTTCTCATTGAGTGCTTTTTCTGTACCAGGCATGATATCATGAATCATTCCTCTCCAACGTAATTCTTCAATAAAATTTGATGGCATTTTTATTTCGTTAGGTTTTTAAACACGTCTTCTAGGGTCTTTTTTTCAATGGTTAAGGTAAGGATTAACCAACCTTTCTTTTGGGCGAATTGTGCCATCTCTTTCCTTAAATCAATCTCTATATCGGAACCTAATAGCCAGCCATTTTTAATTGCTTCTACTTTTGTCACTCCGGGAATACTTGTTAATTGACTTTTAGTGATTGGCTGATCAAATTCAACATATACCGTTTGTTCACCTTTTGTTTCTTGTAAGTTTAATGTTTTGTCATTTGCAACGATAGAACCTTTATTTATGATAACGATTCTATCACAGATGGCCTCTACTTCTTGCATAATATGGGTGGAGAGCATAACCGTTTTTTCTTTTCCAATTGAGCAAATTAACTCTCGAATTTCAACCAATTGATTTGGATCTAAGCCAGATGTTGGTTCATCAAGAATAAGAACTTCAGGATCGTGAATGATTGCTTGCGCTAATCCGACCCGTTGTCGATACCCTTTCGATAAGGCGCCAATTTTTTTGTTTTGCTCAAGCCCTAATCCTACGGAATCAATCATGTCATTTACCCTGCTTTTCAACTTGGAGATTCTGTAAATTCCACCAACAAATTCAAGGTATTCCTTTACATACATGTCGAGGTATAAAGGATTATTTTCAGGTAAATACCCAATTAGTTTTCTAGTTGCTAGATTATCAACATCTACTTTTAAACCACAAACAGTAACTTCCCCCTGATCTGAAGGAATAAAACCACTTATAATTTTCATAGTAGTCGACTTTCCTGCACCATTGGGGCCTAAGAAACCAACAATTTCACCTTTTTTTACGGAAAATGAAATGTTATTTACAGCAGCTTGCTCACCGTAATATTTAAATAGATTTTTTACTTCAATTGACATCGCTTACGAAGGTAATTAAAAAAGATTAATTGAACTTTAGTGACGCATCTTTTGATGCATAAAAGGAATAGAAAAACGCAAAAAATGTCACACCTGTTTGTGTTTCTAATGTATCTTCCAAAAGAAAAGAAATCAAGGATAGTCCAATAAATAATAAGCCTAAATAATTAACTTTTCGCCATGTGAATTGAAAAAACGCCAATTGGATATAGGCAAATAAAACCAGGCCTACTAGCCCAAAACTTAACCACGATGTTAAAAAAGAATTGTGTGCACGAATTCTATTTTCTTCCAGAAGCAGGGAGCAATTTTCCTTATATTGCTGTTCAAATTTATCAGCGACATCCCCTGCGCCAACACCAAACAGCCAATTTTCTTTTATTATTTGCCCTGCTGTTTTCCATGATTCAATCCGCTGTAAAAGTGAATGCCCGTTTGGATTTGTAGGGTGATGAATCTGATACCTCAGCCCATATAATCGTGCCCTAAATCCAAGGCCAGTTTCATGTATGTCCGCATACCCATTTTCAATGTTATGTACATCATCTTCGCTAAGTTTATTCACACCCATCCTATTGGGTCGAAATCCTTTTGATGCAATATACCGTTCCAAGGTGGTTTTTAAGGCTTGCTTTTTTAAATCAAGGCTGTCAAATGAAATGCTGGATCTTTTATTCCAAGCATCCTTAAGTTCATTGGATTGACTCATTGAATTTATCACTTCTTTTTCATTGCTAAAAAGAAAGGCGGCTGTTCCGATTGAGATAGTTAAGCAAAGGAGCGCCCCACTAATTAACACCCATTTCCTTTCTCGGAAGTAGAGAATCGCATATAGTATAAAAACAACGAGTAATGAAAGTAGTCCGGATAAAACTTGGCTGTAATAGGTGTAAAAAATAAACCAAGCAGCACAACCAATTAATCCTACAGAAAACCGCTTGAATTCTCGGTATAAAAACAAACAAATCCCAATGCCAAATGCAAGTAATACCCCGTATCTAATATGAGATCCAAACAATGATAATTCTCGTATATCTTTTGCTAAGTTGGAGTTTAATAAAAATTGATAGTGGCAGAAATTTATGACAGAAGTCACCAACAAACTTAAAATCAATAATAAATAAAGTTTATTACGATCCGATTTCAAAATAGGCTTCGCAATGAGAATAATTGAAACAACAAGCAGCGGTGCTTTTATTCTTAAATCGTTGATTCCATAAGAAATATTTTCGCTCCAAAGAAGACTTATAACATGTAAAAGATAAAAAGCAATAAGTAAGTGTAGAAGATGATTTTCTTTAATTCTTCTCCAATAATTTTTAAAATCAGCTTCCAGCAAGAAATTTAAAATGCATAACATCATAGTTATAGACATCAGAAATTTACTTCCCACAATTCCTATAAGCATTAGCGCTAAAAGCCAAAAGTGTATCGTACTTGTTGTCTTTGGGGATAATAGTTTTCTGGCAGCCTTCACCTTTCGTTCTTAATTTTTCAAAATAGCGTCGTAAGAAACTTTATTAATGGCAGTTTCAATCGCTTTTATGACCACGGGATCGTGTTGAAAGGAATTAATAGTTCTACCCTTTTGAAAATAATACCTGGAAACAATTTCATTTTCAAGCAATTCAAGGATTTCTTTCTTTTTATTTTCTAAATCAAGCGCTTGGTTTGGACTGACTTTTTCCAATGTTTTTTCATATTCCATTTTTATTTCCTCAAAAACGCCTTCCTTTTCCGCGGCCTCTTTCATTTTTTTTAATGCTTCTTCCGCCAGGGAAGTATAATTCAATTTTTCTTTTAGGACATAATTCTTAAACGATGTGTACTCTTCCTCTGTTAAACGAAAGTCATCGGCCCCCACAATTTCTTTTTTACCGGCATGGTATTCTGTCGCATAATTAAATAGCAAGTTTTTGGTAAATAACAAGGCTGATAAGCGGCTCAACTCTTCTTTTTCTATAGCAATATCAGGGTCTATGCCTCGGCCATCAATTACTTCACGGCCATTTTTTGTTTTGAATTTCCGTAACAAAGAATCTGGAATATCCTTTGGCTTTGCACCGGTTTCTTTATCATAATATTCTAATCGTTGAACACATCGGCCCGACGGAGTATAGTATTTTGCGATGGTAATCTTTACTTTAGAACCATATTTTAAATCGTAGGTGCGTTGCACTAATCCCTTTCCATAACTTTGCTCCCCAATAATTACCGCTTTATCTAAGTCTTGTAAACTCCCAGCAACAATTTCACTTGCTGATGCAGAGCCTTCATCGATTAATATGATTAACGGAAGTCCCAAAGCGATAGGTTCTTCCATGGTTTTGTACACATAGTTTTCTTCCTTCACTCGTCCTTTTGTAAACACCACCACTTGATCTTTCGGCACGAAGAAATTAACAATCTTAACCGCTTCAATCAAAAGGCCACCCCCATTACCTCGTAAATCTAAAATTAATTGATTCATACCATTTTTTTGCATTTCTTTAATTCCTTTTTTCACTTCTTCAGCAGCGGTTTGGGTGAAGCTGTTCAAAGAAATATAACCCACTTTATCTTTAATTATTCCGTAATAAGGAACATCTGGAATTTTTATTTCATCTCTTGTTATCTCGATGGTTTTCTTACCTTCATTTAATCGTTCTATTAGGACTTTCACCACGGTACCTTTTGGACCTTTTAATGCATCTGAAACTTGGTCAGTGGTCTTTTTAAACATCGTTTTTCCATCAATTTCCAAAATTTTATCGCCCGCCATTAAACCACTTTTTTGAGCAGGATTTGATTCATAAGGCTCACTAATAACTATATAATCATCCACTTTTTTTATTAGAGCTCCAATTCCGCCATATTGCCCTGTTGTCATTAATCGATAATCTTCGATGTTCGACTCATGGTAATATACGGTATAGGGATCCAGTTCTTTTAACATAGCGTCAATAGCAACTTTAGACAATTTACCTGGTTGTAATTCATCTACAAAATAGAGTTCCAAATTTTCATAGATCTGATCCATTAACTCGAGGCTTTTTATTACCTCAAAGCCATTGGATTGCGCTTTTGTCCCTAAGGATATGAGTAATAAGGCGCTAAAAAATAGCGGCTTAAGCAGGAAGTTTTTGTAATGCATTTTTTATCTTTTTTATATTATCAATGATTTTAAGTTCTATTTCATCTGCTTCTTTTCTTTCTCGGCAGATGTATACCATGGCAATGTCAACACTTATTCCTTTCAAAATTAGCAATTCTTCTAAGAGTTCTTTGTTTTTTCTAATCCCCTCGCGCATGCATCGTTTGATGTAATTTCGATCGTGTGCTTTTTTAATAAATTTTTTAGGCACACTTATTAAAACCTTAAACGAAGGATTTTCTTCTGCTTGTATTATGTGATAGGAAAGAAAAGGAAAACCATGTATTTTGACACCTTTTTGAAAGACCTCTTCAATTTTCTTTTTACTGCATAATCGGTATTTCTTTCCAAAGGTGAAGTTCATGCTTACAAATGTAATGAACTTGTTGGCAGCTAGCCAAAAACAAGGTGGTCATTTATTATGTTTGTCTTTCTTCCTGGGGCTTGATTTAATCCATCTCGACTCAATATCCAAGTATTTGTTTTTTGTTTCAAGGATATCTCCTTCTTTTAATTGTGTGGTATGATCTATTAATTTCCCTTTGTGTAAGGTAATTGAATAGCCTCTTTTTAGCACGTTGTCGGGGTTAAGGGCATTAACAATGCTTTCAAATGCACCCAATTGATCGTCCGCGCGCTTGGTTTTTTGACTTATAACTCGTTGGATACGTGCCTTATATTCGATAAATAAAAAGTCACAATTTTCAACTTGAATTTTTGAAGATCGTTTAAGGTCAGTACCTACTTGCTTTATTTTTCCTTGCGATCTTTCAATTAATTGCCTGCTTGAAAATGACATTTTTGTTGAAAACAAACTCAGTTCGTTCCATGCTGAAAGAGTGAGCCTAGTCCGAAGTTGCTTTAGTAGGGCTATTGAACCCTTAAATTCTGCTTTGGTATACGAAAAGCAGTTGCGGCTTTTTTCTTTTATGGTGTAAGAGAATCGTTGAAGGGACAATTCGAATTCTTTAAAATTTACGAGTAGAAATTCTGCTAATTTGGTAGGGGTAATGGCGTGTCTATATGAAACCATTTCTGCCACGGTTAAGTTGGTGGAGTGACCAATACCAGTTAAGATGGGCAAAGGAAATTCAGCAATGCTTTTACATAATTCAAAATGGTTATAACACGAAAGCCCCACTTCTCCTCCTCCTCCTCTTATAATGAGCACTACATCAAAATGGTGTCGTACTTTATGTATTTTCTTTAAGGCATGAATGATTGAATTTACAGCCACATCGCCTTGAAGGTAGGCGGGAAATAAATGAGTTTGAAGGGTGTATTTATTTTTCGCTTCCTCTAGCATGTGCATAAAGTCAGATAAACCTTTACTTGATTCAGCTGAAATTACGGCAATGCGTTTTGGTAATAATGGAAAAGATAAGTTTTGATTATTATTTAAAATGCCTAAATCAGCCAGTTTTTTGAGGGTTTCATCCCGCTGTTTTTGTAGTTCTCCCAACGAATAGGAAGGGTCAATATCAATTATTTGAAGGCTTAACCCATAGGATTCATTGAAAACAATTTTAACACAAAGTAGTAAATTGGTTCCTTCGCTCAACGGTTCTTTTACGACCTCAATAAATCGCTTGTTAATTTGAGTAAATTGGGTTTTCCAGATATTGCCATTAATTTGTGCCACGATTTTATCCCCTTCTTTTTGAACAAGTTCGGGGAATGCGTGACCACTTGGGTATAGGTTTAACTTATGCATCTCTGCCTTTACCCAATAGGTGCTGTGGTAGCGATCTTCAATCGTTTTTTTGATGGAAGAAACTACTTGTTTAAGGGTAAATACCTGTCTATTATCCATTCACTTAAATAACGCCACTTTCAGTTTCAAGATCTAAATATTCTTGTACAATTTCTATTGCATTGGCAACTACATCGCTTAGCGCAACAATATAGGTTCCCTCTACAGCCAAGGAGAAAGCATGTCGAATCGCATCAATTTCAAGTGTAACCACTTCATACGAAGTAGTCGCATCAGATTCTTTGATGCCATCAATAATTAGGTCGATGATTTGTTTTTCGGTTCTGCCGCGCAAGTATTTTTCTTGTCGAATAATAATGTGATCGAACATTCGAGCGGCAATTCTTGCACATTCTTTTATGTCATCATCTCGTCGGTCTCCAATACCAGAAATAATTCCAATTTTTCTTTTCGCATCTACACTTTGAAGATAATCTTCGATTCCACGGTAGCCAGTTGGATTATGAGCAAAATCAATCATCACCTTAAACTTGGAAAATTTAAATACATTCATTCTTCCAGGTGTCTGCGCAGCCCCTGGAAGGAAAGTCGTTAGGGATAATTTAATATCTTCTATTTTGAAGCCGTACAAATAGGAGGCAAGGGTTGCTGCAAGGACATTCGCTATCATGAATTTCGCCTTCCCGTTCATCGTTAATGGAATAAGTGTCGCTTTTTCAACTCTAATTTTCCAATCTCCTTTCTTGATGGTAACAAATCCATTTTCATAGATAGCAGCGACACCTCCATTTTTGCAATGCTCAATAATTGCTTTATTATCTTCATTTAAGCTAAAAAGGGCCACATTACAATCCAATTTATCAGCAATTTTTAAGCAATATTCGTCTTCGCCATTTAATACTGCCCACCCATCTTTTTTTATACTCTCCACCACTACGGATTTAACACGGGACAAGTCTTTTAAGTCGTGAATGTCGCTAATTCCGAGGTGATCTTCTTGAATATTGGTTATTATCCCAATGTCACATCTGCTAAAGCCAAGGCCTGATCTTAATATGCCGCCTCTTGCGGTTTCTAATACGGCAAATTCAACATTTGGGTCTTTTAAAATATATTCGGCGGATATTGGGCCAGTTGTGTCACCCTTCTCCATTAAATGATTTTGAATATAGATTCCATCGGAAGTGGTGAAACCCACCCGGAAGCCATTATTTTTTACAATATGAGCTATTAAACGCGTGGTGGTGGTTTTACCGTTCGTTCCTGTAATTGCTATAATTGGAATTCGTGAAGGCTTACCTAGTGGATAAAGCATGTCAATAACTGGAGCGGCAACATTTCGAGGCAATCCTTCTGAAGGGGCTAAATGCATCCTAAATCCTGGCGCAGCATTAACTTCTAAAATAACCCCGCCATTTTCTTTTAATGATTGGGTAAGGTTGTTTGCCATAATATCAACCCCACAAACGTCTAAGCCAATAATTCTAGAAATACGTTCTGCCATAAAGACATTCTCGGGATGCATCATATCTGTTACATCTATCGAAGTTCCACCCGTACTTAAATTTGCGGTCGATTTTAAATAAACGATATCGTCTTTCTCAGGAATTGAATTAACAGTCATGTTCCTTTTTTCTAACAATTCCAAACTGTCTCTATCAACATTTATTTCAGTCAACACATTCTCATGGCCATAACCTCTTCTTGGATCTGAGTTTACAATTTTGATTAATTCTTCGATTGAATTAATGCCATCTCCCACCACGTGTGCGGGTACCCTTTGCGCAGCGGCAACAATTTTATTGTCAATTACTAAGACACGAAAATCATATCCAGTTATAAAACGTTCAACGATAACTCTTCTGGAATATTTTTGTGCATATTCTAATCCCAAAACAGCATCTTCCCAGTTGGTGACATTAATTGAAGCTCCTTTGCCATGGTTCCCGTCAAGTGGTTTTAATACAATCGGATAGCCAATTGACTTGATGGTGTCTGCTAAATCTTCTTCATCTACACATATAGACCCTTTTGCAACTGGAATTGAAGCAGCATCTAACATTTTTTTTGTCTGTTCTTTATTGCAGGCAATATCTACTGCTATATTGCTTGTTTTGCAAGTGATGGTCGCTTGAAAACGCATTTGATTGATTCCATAACCTAATTGGATCAATGAATTAGTACCTAACCTAATCCATGGAATATCGCGTGATTTTGCTTCATCAACTATGCTGCCTGTACTAGGACCAAGACGAACTTTTTCACGAATTTCTCTCATCGTTTGAAGATCTGCTAAAAGATCATAGTCGTCCCCGTTAATAATAGCTTGTGCAATTTTTACCGCTGATTCGGCAGCAAAAAACCCCACCTTTTCTTCTAAATAGTTAAAAACGACATTGTAAACGCCTTTAGTCTTTGTTTCACGTGTCCGTCCAAAACCAACATCCATACCTGCCAATGATTGGATTTCTAATGCAATATGTTCAATTACATGCCCCATCCAGGTTCCTTGATCTACCCGTTGAAAAAAACCACCATGGCACCCTTCTGAACATCGATGTGTAATAAGCGAAGGGATTAATAATTCAATACGTTCCCGAAAACCCGGTATTTTATTGGTCGGCAATTCTTCCAATTCTTCCAAATCCAATCGCATTTGGATTAATTTTTTTCTTGCAATACTCCAAATGTTTGGTCCTTGTAGCGCTTGTATTTTTAATATTTTCATGTCTAAATCAGTTTATAAGCTTACCTTAATAATAATGGATATAATTTTTGTGTTTATATTGAGCGTTAAAATTATTTTATTTTCTTTTAAATCCCTAACTTTGCACTCTTTAATAAACTAATGGGCGTTAAATTATTTTCTGGTAGAGCTTCACTTGATTTATCTTCACGAATTGCCGAGCATTTTGGCTTGCCGTTGGGAGACGTAAATGTAACCGTTTTTAGTGACGGGGAGTTTCAACCATCTTTTGAGGAAACAGTGCGTGGACAGGATGTTTTTATTATTCAATCTACCATGCCTCCAACCGAAAATATTTTTGAATTACTACTTCTTATTGACGCAGCAAGAAGAGCTTCCGCTCGAAAAATTATTGCTGTAATCCCCTATTTTGGATTTGCTCGTCAAGATCGAAAAGATAAGCCAAGGGTTGCAATTGGCGCAAAATTGATTGCCAATATGCTGATTGCTGCAGGAGTAGATAGGGTTATGACAATGGATTTACATGCGGATCAAATTCAAGGTTTTTTTGAGGTTCCGGTCGATCATTTATATGCTTCTACCCTTTTCTTAAAAGAAATAAATAAATTAGACAATGGTAATTTGGTAATTGCAGCTCCTGATGTGGGTGGTGCAAAAAGAGCGAATTCATATGCCAAAAATTTAAATTGCGGCTTAGCGCTTTGTCATAAAAATAGAAAACGCGCGAATGAAATAGCTGAAATGACGGTTATTGGTGATGTGGTGGGTAAGGACGTCATAATCATTGACGATATGTGCGATACAGCCGGAACATTAACCACTGCAGCAGATTTGTTGATGGAAAAAGGCGCACTTAGTGTTCGAGCATTTTGTACACATGCCGTCTTGTCTGGACCAGCATTTGAACGCATAAACAATTCTAAGCTAACAGAAATTATTGTCACCGATACAATTCCTTTGGCGAAATCAAGCCCAAAAATTCGTGTCATTTCGGTTGCAGATTTATTTGCAGACGTAATTAAAAAATTGGTTAATAATGAATCAATTAGTTCACATTTTGTAATCTCTTAAATAAATAATAAATGAAAACAGCACAATTGAGCGGTTCGCTTAGAGCGAACGTAGGGAAAAAGGACGCTGCGCTTATCAGAAATGAAGGCAGGGTACCATGTGTATTATACGGTCAAGGTACCCAAACACATTTTTCTGTTAGTCGGGTAGCAATAGATAAAATTGTATTTTCTCCTGAGGTTTATCAAGTAGAGCTTGATATCGAAGGAAAAAAAGCAATGGGAATTATCCGAGAATTACAACAACATCCAACAAAAGACACCATTCAGCATGTAGATTTCTACGAGTTAAGTGAAACAAAGCCGGTAAGTGTGAAATTACCAGTTCGTTTAGTTGGTTCGGCACGTGGTGTATTAGCTGGTGGTCGATTGATGCAGGTTTTTAGAAATTTATCTTGTATCGGATTACCTTCTGCTATTCCTGATGCCATTACCTTGGATATAGCCAAGTTAAAAATTGGACAATCAATCCGGGTAAATAGCATTTCTATTCCAGGAATAACTTTTTTAGATCCTGCGAATGCAGTTGTTGTTTCTGTGAAAATGGCAAGAGGTGCAATTAAACCTGCAGACTCTGATGATGATGATGAAGAATAAGGATTGTATTTATTACTTTAAAACCGTTGAGATTTTTTCTTAGCGGTTTTTTTTTGTCAATTAGTTTTGCTTTTGCCCTTCCTCTAACAAAAGCGATTAATTTTGTGCTTAATAAATCTAATAAGTTATAAAATGATGGAAAGTGTTTTAAAAATATTTAATATCCAGCCAATAAATAATGGCGCTTCTACGGGTCAGAATTGGATGGATACAACTGGTGCGAAGATTGATTCTTATTCTCCCGTTGATGGGAAATTAATTGCGTCAGTAAAGTCTGCTACCCCTACAGATTACAACATAATTATTGAAACGGCGCAATCGGCATTTATCGAATGGAGAAAAATTCCCGCACCAAAACGAGGTGAAATAGTTCGTCAGTTAGCAGAAAGAATACGTTTTTATAAAGAACCGCTTGGAAAATTAGTTTCATATGAAATGGGAAAATCACTTCAGGAAGGCTTAGGCGAGGTACAGGAGATGATTGATATTTGTGATTTTGCTGTAGGCCTATCTCGCCAACTTTATGGTCTAACCATGCACTCTGAAAGACCAGGGCACAGAATGTATGAGCAATATCATCCTTTAGGAATTGTTGGGATTATTTCTGCTTTTAATTTTCCTGTTGCCGTTTGGAATTGGAATAGCGCATTAGCTTGGGTTTGTGGTGATGTTTGTGTTTGGAAACCATCAGAAAAAACACCTCTTACGGCTTTGGCGTGCCAATTTATAACGAATGAAGTCTTTAAGGCGAATGGCGTTCCAGAAGGGGTGTCTTCTTTGGTGATTGGCGATGCTGAAATTGGCAAGTTGATGGCAAATGATACACGCGTTCCCTTAATTTCAGCAACAGGATCTACCCGAATGGGAAAAAGTGTTGGCGCTTTAGTTGGCGCTAGACTAGGAAGGGCTTTGTTGGAACTTGGAGGAAACAATGCAATAATAATTGCACCTAGTGCGGATCTAAAAGTGGTTGTTCCTGGTGCTGTTTTCGGTGCTGTTGGTACTGCTGGACAACGATGCACATCAACAAGACGTTTGATTATTCATGAAGAAATTTATGATAAAGTGAAAGATGCTATAGTGAAAGCGTATGGGCAACTAAAAATTGGAGATCCGCTTGACGTTAACAACCATGTTGGGCCTTTAATCGATAAAGATGCGGTTAATAATTATTTGGAAGCAATTGAAAAAGCAAAAACCGAAGGAGCAATCGCCCTAATTGATAGTGAAGTGTTAACGGGACCTCAATATACATCCGGTTGTTATGTGAAACCTGTTATTCTCGAAGCAAAAAACCATTATTCCATGGTTCAACACGAGACGTTTGCTCCGATTTTATATTTAATGAAATATTCGGGAGAACTATCGAATGCGATCACTCTTCAAAACAGTGTTCCTCAAGGACTTTCTTCTGCTATTATGACAAATAACCTCAAGGAAGCGGAAGCTTTTCTCGCTAATTCCGGATCTGATTGCGGTATTGCGAATGTGAATATAGGAACTTCTGGAGCCGAAATTGGAGGAGCTTTTGGAGGGGAAAAAGAAACTGGCGGGGGAAGAGAATCTGGTTCCGATGCTTGGAAAGTTTATATGAGAAGACAAACGAATACGATTAATTATTCGGATAGTTTACCCTTGGCGCAAGGGATAAAATTTGATTTATAGATTGTTCTTAAATTACCATGGGGTATAACTAAAATGCCCTACAATCTCATCTCTAAATAAAATGTCTTCTTTTTGAGGTCCAATACCTATATTATGCACAATGTAGTACCTATTTGTATTCGGGACTTTTTCGTCTATGACAAGTCCCACATGTCCCCTAGCAATTTTCCAAAAAACAATATCTCCTGGTTTATAATCTTCCTCAAGGTCGCTTATTGGAAGTGACGTCGCATGTTTCTTGAAAAATGGAATCAAGGTGCTACAGCGCCGGTGATTAATATTGGCATCAAGAATAGGGTTGCCGTAGCGCCTAGGATTAGCTTTAATATCCTCATGAACTAATTTTTGCAAATCAATATTAATTGCACGATAGGCCCTGATTATTACATCGGTACAAACACCTTTGTTTGCAGGAACATCTCCATTTGGGTATTTTAATACGACGTATGCTGGGTCATAGGTGACTTGTTGCGTGGTTTGCCATTTAGCATGATTAATCACAGCTCGAATACTATCACCTAAGTCAAGGTCATTTATTTTTGCTTCTTCAAGTTGAACAGTGTCTTTAGCCTCTCTAGGATTGGGTCTTTTTTCAATAATTTCATTACCACAAGAGATTAAAAAAAATAGAAAGGCAATTTGAAATAGTTTCATGGTCGAAAAATATAAGTTTTGTTTGAAATTAATAAAAATCTCCATACGAGCAGTTAAATTTCCTTTATTATGCGCTTATTTCATTGTACGATACAAGGGTAATTCCCTATCTTTGCAATAAAATAGTACGCATGAATTTATTAACAGTAGGTAGTGTTGCTTTTGATGCTATCGAAACCCCATACGGAAAAACAGATAAAATTGTAGGTGGCGCAGGTACTTATATATGTTTTTCCGCCTCTTTTTTTGTAAAGGAACAAGGAATTATTTCAGTTGTTGGCGAAGATTTCCCGATGGCAACGTTAGAAGAAATGAAAGATAAAGGTGTGAATTTAGAAGGCCTACAAATTATTCAAGGAGGAAAGACATTTTTCTGGTCAGGAAAGTATCACAACGACATGAATTCCAGGGACACATTAGCAACTGAGCTTAATGTTTTGGGAACATTTGACCCTATAGTTCCAGAAAGTTATCAAAACATTGACTACCTATTATTGGGAAATTTGAGCCCTGAAGTACAACGAACAGTTATCGAACGATTAGTAGTACGTCCAAAACTCATCGCTATGGACACGATGAATTTTTGGATGGATATTGCTTTGGAGGAATTAAAGAAAACGATTCAATTAGTTGATGTAATAATCATTAACGATGAAGAAGCAAGGCAACTTTCCGGCACTTATTCATTGGTGAAGGCTGCTTCAATCATTCAAGCAATGGGACCCAAAATTGTGATTATAAAAAAAGGCGAACATGGGGCTTTGTTGTTTCATGGAGAAAAAATATTTTATGCCCCTGCGCTTCCTTTAGCAGATGTTTTTGACCCAACAGGCGCAGGTGATACTTTTGCGGGTGGTTTTATGGGCTATATTGCTTCAACGGATGATTTTAGTTTTGAGAACATGAAAAGAGCAATCATTGCTGGATCAGCATTGGCCTCTTTTTGTGTGGAGAAATTTGGAACGGATCGATTGAAAGAAATTACTAAGGCGGAGCTGAACAATAGAATTGATAGCTTTGTTGAGTTAGCACATTTTCAAATGAAAGAAATATGATCGAATTTCAGCCCTTTATTGAAAAAATCACCGCGCTCACGATGGCGGAAGATTTAATCGTTTTAGGAAAAGAAGCCTCCGATATCAGAAGTCACTTCGAGGATTTCTTGCTCGAACAAGAACGCCTACATCAAGTGGCTAAAATGGAAGCATCTGAACGAGGTGATGTAATACCCGACATTGATTTTGAATCGACAAAAGAATCTTTCTATTTGGAATATAAAAAATTTCAAGAAATACGGAAGCAACAAGTAGCGTTAAAAACAACTTTAGAAGCTGAAAATTTAAAGTTAAAAAAGTCATTAATCGTTAGCTTAAAAGAAGTAATTGAAAAGGAGGAAAACATTTCTGTGGCCTTTCAAGCGTACAAAGAAATACACGAAACGTGGAAGAAAATTGGGGATATCCCACGTGATAAGCGCGATGAAATTCAACGAGAATATTCAAGGATATTGGAGATTTTCTTTTATACAATGAAAATTTATAGAGAGATAAAAGATCATGACTATAAAAGAAATACACAGTTAAAACAAGGCTTGATTCAACGTTTACAGCAATTGCGAAATAGCAAAGGACCAATTCGAGAAATGGAAAGTAATCTCAGGGTTTTACAAGATGAATGGGAAGAAATTGGTCCGGTATCTAATGACGAATGGGCAGTAGTAAAAAATAGTTATTGGGAAGCCGTACGATCAGTTTATGATAAAATTAATGCGCATTACGACGAGCAAAGAACAATATTGGCGGACAATATTCTGAAGAAGAAATTGCTAATAAATAACCTCCAAGAAATAGTAAATCAACTTGATGAGAACGCGTCTCCCAAATTTTATGAAAGTAATACCATCGAGGTTTTAAAATTACAAGAGGAGTGGAAGAAAATAGGACCTGGTTCAAAAAAAGAAAACGAAGCTGTTTGGGGTGAATTCCGAAATTTATGTGATCAGTTTTTTGGCGCTAAAAAAGAAGTTAGCAAAAAAAACGAAGCTATTATTCAACAGAACATTGAATTAAAAAAAGGCTTAATTAACGAAGTAAAAGCGATCAATAACGATACAGAGTGGAAACTAACAGCTGACAAAATAATAAAAATTCAACAACGCTGGAAGGCATTAGGGCCCGCAGGACACAAGTTTGAAAATAGATTATGGTCCGAATTTAGAGCTTCGTGCGATGTTTTCTTTAATGCAAGAGAGAAATCTACAAAAGATCAGGCGGATGAATTAGAAAACAACCTAAATCTGAAATTGGCATTAATTGAAGCAGTTAACGCATATAAAATCACGGACAAATCGACAGCGTTATCTGATTTTAAAAAGTTTAGTCAGTCTTTTTCCAAAATTGGGCATGTGCCTCTAACGAAAAAAGAATCGATTTATAGTGCCTATAAAAAAGCCTTAGACGCGAAATATTCGGATTTGAAATTGGAAGGAAATGAACGAGCAAGCTTGCTTTTTTCTGCCAAACTTGATGTGATGAATGCTAGCCCAGAGCGAACAAAACTTTACCAAAAAGAACGTGCAGAGATCAAACGACAAATGGATAGTTTGTCAAATGAAGCGTTGCAATATGAAACAAACCTTGGGTTTTTTGCCAAATCAAAAGGGGCAGATGCACTGAAAAAAGAGGTGGAGTCAAAAATTGAGAAAATAAAACAAGAAATACTTCAATTAAGAGGTAAGTTAAAACTTATTCCGAATGAATAGTTTTGTGAATGCTATTTTACTTGCGCTTACCTTTCCCCTAATAATGTTGACCATTATTGTTGGTTTTGATCTTCCGGTTGAAATCTTAAAAACCTCTGGTAAGAATTTGAGTTTTGCTGATGAAATTTTTTGGTTATTGGCAACATTAATGGGCCTTATTGCTTTTCGAAGAAGTTTGAAGCGTTGGATGGGAATGAAAATAGTGAATACTACGGAGCGGTTTATAATTAATTTTGAGGTAAGTACCGCACGTAAAAATAGGGTTGTTGTTTATAATTTAATAGAATCCTGTATCATGCTAAGTTTAGGGCTCTCCATTTATAACTTAACGCCTCATGCACTTGTCCCGACCATCGTTTTGTTGAGTTTTTCATTTGATAACATATTGTTTTTAGCGATAGGCTATAAAAATCGATTTAGAATTGGATTAAGTTCTAAAGCTTTAATTGTTTGCGACAGGGAAGTAACGGTTATTTATTTTGAAGGATTGAGAAAGATAAGTGTAGAGCAACAAACAATCTATTTTGATTATATCAAGGATTTACAATTGTCCTTTCCTACGAATTGCCTTCGTGAGGAAGACAAGGAACTTATTTTTAATGGACTAAATGATATTGTTGATAAAGACAAAGTTATGTTTAGTAAGATAGGCGAATGGAGCTAGCAAAAATTTTAATTGTTGAAGATGATCTGTCTTTTGCAAATCTTATTCAGCACCAATTAGAAATGTTGCACTTCGATAGTAACGATGTATTAATTGTTACGTCGTTAAGTGACGCTAAATTAGCCCGAGAAGAATTTCAGCCAGATGTTGTTTTGTTAGATCTTGGCATTTCTGATTCTAGTGGAATTAACACTTACGAAGCAATTCATAAAATGTATGAGTTCGCATCAATAATTATTCTTTCAGGATTAAATGATCATGCCTTAGCCTTAGAAATTGTATCAAAAGGGGCACAAGATTATTTATTGAAAACGGAAATAAATGCTCAGTTATTAGACAAAACAATTCGGTATAGTATGCTCCGAAGAAGTTTTCGACTTAGTATTTTTAACTCTGAACAAAAGTACAAGGACGTATTTAATCGTTCTCCATTCCCTGTTCTTCGTCTTGTCGGTAAATCGTTAATCATTGCTATGGCAAATCCGGCGGCACTATCTCTTTATCAAGTTACTGAGGAAGAGATAATAGGAAAATCAATTTATTGGTTTAATTATTTTAAAGATCAAAAAATTGAAATTGAGATTGATCAGAGTTTTGCTAAACAACGCTTAAGACAAACTACTTTAAACGGATTGGAAATCGTTAATGAAATAGTAATTAATAAATTGGAAAGAGAAGAAGAAACATACATCGCATTGGTAATCGATCGAACGGAAGAATTGAAGTTCGAAAAGCAAAAATTTGATGTAATTACGCAAGCGGAAGAAAGGGAAAAGAAAAAAATTGCAAGGGAATTGCATGATGGCCTGGGGCAACAACTCGTTCTCTTGAATTTGCTTTTTCAAAACATCACCCCAAAACAAGAGGAAGAAGCACAGTTTAAGGATATTTCAAGCTTGTTGCAATCAAGTATTCGATCCATTAAAGAAATTGCTTATGCGCTTAATCCTCCTGAATTAGAACATGGATTTTTAAATGCAATCGATCGATTCGCCAATCGAATTAATTCCATAGGAGAGATAAAATTTATTGTAAAAATTCAAAAAGGCATCGATGAAAAATCGCTGGATAACGTGGATAGGATTAATTTATTTAGAGTTATTCAGGAGTTAATTAATAATACCTTAAAACATTCTCAAGCTACAGAAATGACATTTGTTATGGAAAAATCTTCGGATCAAATTTTTATTTCCTTGGAAGATAACGGTATTGGCTTTGATATTGAAACAGCCCAATCAGGTATGGGTATGCAAAATATTCAATATAGAATGAAAATGTCAAATATTAAGTGTGAATATAACTCCAAAATAGGCACGGGCGTTAAGGTTAGAATGACAATTAATTCCTAACGCTATGGGAAAAGAACTGAAGGTATTAGTTATTCGCTTTAGTTCTATTGGCGATATTGTGCTAACTTTTCATGCGCTTCGCTGCTTAAGAGAAAAGCACCCTAATGCGGAAATTCATTTGCTAACCAAATCAAGGTATGCCGAATTACTACTTGCTTCTACCTTTCATGATAAAGCACTCTTTTTTGAGGGGGATTTAATGCAAACAAGAAGTGTAATTCGAAAGGAAAATTATACGCATATCGTCGATTTACATAATAATCTAAGGACACGTTTACTAACCGTTGGGATACGACGCGTTCATTTAAGTAGGTTTAATAAATTAAATTGGGAGAAATGGTTGTTTACTCGCATCAAAAAAAATAGGCTGCCGAATAAACACGTTGTTGAGCGATATATCGAAGCTTTCAGTGAACTTGGTGTATTGAACGATTCCAAAAACACTTTGTTTTTTGTGCCAAATGAATTCAAAATAGACCTAAATCGATACGAGTTAGAAGAAAATGCTTTTTTGGCAATTGCATTGGGAGCTCAATATAGCACTAAAAAATTCCCTGTTTCTTCCTTAATTAAGGTGCTTGAATCGTATGACCTGCCAATTGTGCTTTTAGGGGGAGACGCTGAAAATGAGGACGGTCAAAAAATACAAGAAGCATTTCCTCAAAAAAAGATGTATAATCTTTGTGGTGAATTAAGTCTGCTCGCTTCTGCCAGCATTCTAGCGCAAGCGAAAACGGTCCTTACGAATGATACTGGATTAATGCACATTGCCGCTATGTTTAAGGCTCCGATTGTTTCTGTTTGGGGAAATACGGTCCCGGCTTTTGGCATGTATCCTTATCGTCCTGAAAAGGAAGGAACGGTTAAAATTCATGAAGTGTTAGGATTGAATTGCCGACCTTGTTCTAAAATTGGTTACCAAGAATGTCCAAAAGGTCACTTTAAATGCATGGAAAAACAGGATGTTTCGGCAATAGAAGCAGACATCAAAGTTTAGTGCCAACTACGCGTCAAAAATTCATTTATTTTTTCAAGTACCTCCGGAGAAATGGTTTCTTGGATCTCACCATATTCGGTAATGTTTCCCGTCAAACAATTTTGAAATAAATGGTTCAAATTGGGCATTTCAATGACTTGTTTTATTTTTCCTGGGTTGTTGATGTTCAATTCAATTGCGGCTAAATTTATTTTGCTAGGTACTTGTAAATCTTTATTTCCATTCAAGGCAAGAACATTACATTTTATATTTTTAAGATCAACCGCTGGATCATATCTCAGAAAATAGTACATCCAAGGATTGATATATGCACGTAAATTTTGTGAAACAAATTCATTTTTTCCACCATAAGCTTCTAAGGCACTTTTACTTAACTTTTTACTAATTTTCTTTAATTTTTTCTCAACTGTAATTGTTGCACTTTCTATATCATTTGACTTATTAATAAGCTCAAATAAACTTCTATTAATTATGGCATTTTCTTTTATCTTATCAGGACTTACTTTATTCACGGTTGCTATTAATTCTTGTTGCATTAATAATAATTGATCCCCGGGAATTCCTGGTCCCGCTAACATTATGATCGCATTGATACTGGAATCATTCGCGGCAATCATTGCGGCGAGCATCGCTCCTTCACTATGTCCAGCCAACGCAATTTTAGTTGTATTTATGTCTTTTCTAGTTTTTAAATAGGCGAGCGCAGAGGCTGCATCGCTTGCAAAATCGGGAGAAGTCGCCCCTTCAAATTTACCTCCAGATTTAGCTGTTCCTCTGTCATCATAACGAAAAACAGCGTATCCCTTTTTTGTGAGGTAATCAGCAATAATGAGAAATGGTTTATGGCCTAAAATTTCTTCATTTCTGTCTTGCGGCCCACTTCCACTGATTAATAGTATTAGAGGAAAAACACCTTCACCCTCTGGTAAAGTTAAGGTTCCAGCCATGTCAAAATTGGCATTTACATGATGAAATACGATTTCTTCTTCTAGATAAGGAAAGGGAGCCTGTGGTTCTTGAGGTTTTACCACGACCTTTTTCTCCACCTTTCTCCTACTTAATTGTAGAGGAGTCTTAAAATATCCCTGTGTAAATTCACCAGAAATAGTGGTGTCAGCCCAAAAGCCTTTAAATCGTAGACCAATTTTTGAAACAATAAAATCTAGTGTGTCTTTTTCAAAAATTACTTTGTCTGCTTTTATTCCAAAAGCTTTTTGATCCGGGCTATCCAAGCTACCCGAATAAGTAGTGCCTACTTTTTCAAAATGAAAAACTAAACTAAGTTGTTGGCCTCCAAGTGATAAAACGCCATTCCACTCACCAATGATGTTCTCTTGTGAATTTGCATTGCTAAAAACAACTAGAAAAATAAAGAGTAAGGTGCAAATCTTCCTCATTAGTCTAGAAACAGTTTTTTTAATTCCGTTGCTTCAGAAGCTTTCAATTTTCCTGCGAGAATTAGGCTTAATTGTTTTCTTCTTAATGCTCCTTCAAAACGTTTCTTTTCCTCCTCTGTCTCAGGAATTAATTCGGGAACATTTATAGGGGCACCGTTCTGATCTACAGCGACAAAAGTATAAATCGCTTCATTGCATTTTTCGCGGGCGCCCGTTATTTGATCTTCGACGAAAACATCAACAATAATCTCCATTGAGGTAGAAAATGCACGAGAAACTTTGGCCTCTAAGGTCACGATGGAAGCGTGTCTTATTGGTTTTTGAAACGACACATTATTGACCGCTGCCGTTACTACCACTCGTTTACAGTGCCTATGGGCAGCAACACTTGAGATCACATCCATCCAGGCCAATAATTGTCCTCCAAATAAATTTCCCTGCGTATTGGTATCATTTGGTAACACGATTATAGTGGTAATCGATAGTGTCTCTCTTGCTGTTTTCGATTTCATAAAAACAAAGTTAAAGTTAATTGTTTATTTACCTTAACTATTTCCAATAGTTTAAAAAATAGTTTATTTTTGCGTGCACTTATTTATTTATTTTATTCCTTTTTTATGTTTAAATATCTCCTCATTTTAATTTTCTTTAGTCAGGTTATTTCAATTAACGCTCAGAAAAAACCCTTCGATATTACCAATGCGCGAGAAGGCGAAAACGTAGAATATTGCCACCAACACATAAAATTAATGGAGTCTATGAAAGACCCAGCTTTTGCTTTGATTAAAGAGCAAGATGACTTAGAATTTGAACAATTGTTAAAAAAAGGTTCGGCATCTAAAGCAATAGTATATAAAATCCCAGTAGTTTTTCATGTCCTGCACAATAATGGAGCAGAAAATATTACGCATGAACAAATTCTGAACGGATTATTTATTTTAAACCGAGACTTTCGACTTTTAAACGCGGATGCGGCAAATGTGCACGCTGAATTTCAAGGAATGCCTTCAGATATCGAGGTGGAATTTGTATTAGCTACCAAGGCACCAAATGGCGCATGTTTCAATGGGGTAACACGTACCATGTCTGCTTTGAGTTATGACGGATCTAGCGGTAGCGCTCAAGTAACGGCGATTAAAAATGGTAATAATGTGTATCAAGGTTCATGGCCAGGCAATAAATATTTGAATGTTTTTATTTGTGGTGAAATCGGAGGTGCTGCAGGCTATACAACGAATCCGTCATTTGCCTCTGCCACTAGTATGACGAATGGCATTTGGCTTCTGCATAATTATATGGGATCAATTGGTACGAGCTCTGTGGGTACTAGCCGCACATTGACACACGAAGTGGGTCACTGGTTAAATTTAAGCCATACTTGGGGTGGGAATAATAATCCTGGAAATGCAACAAGTTGTTCCACGGATGATGGCGTAACAGATACACCAAACTGTATTGGCGTTCAAGCTTGTGTCATGAGTTCTAATACCTGTAATTCCGACAATGCTTATTGGGGATTTGATATTCGGGATAATATTGAAAACTATATGGATTATTCTTATTGTTCTAAAATGTTTACGGAAGGTCAAAAAACACGAATGCGAACAGCCCTACAATCGAATAATACAGGTAGAGCAAATTTGTGGTCTGCGTCAAATTTGACAGCTACAGGTGGATCAGGTGTTTTGACGTTATGTGCCGCTGATTTCAATGCAGACAGAACAACGATTTGTACGGGAGAATCAGTTCAATTTACGGATGCTTCATTTAATATAGTTTCAGGTAGAACGTGGACTTTCACTGGTGGTAGTCCAAGTACATCAACTTCTTCCAATCCAACGGTAACTTATTCTCAACCGGGCATGTATGCCGTTACATTATCGGCGACTGATGGAACCACAACAGACGTTGAAACTAAAACGAATTATATTCGTGTACTTCCTGCAGCTGTGAACTTACCTTTCTGGGAAGGATTCGAACCGTATACTTCTCTTGCAAATCTGCCAAATTGGGAAATTTACAACCCTAATAATAACAATGCCTTTACTCTCGATCCCGCAATTGCCTATACAGGTTCAAAATGTGCCAAATTGGTTAATTTCGGTCAGGCACCTTCGAATGTAGATGAACTTATTTCTGCTCCAATTGATTTATCTGTAATACCAGCAAATGGAATTGTCACCTTGAGTTTCCGCTACGCTTACCGTAAAAAAACAAGTGGAGATTACGAATATTTAAAAGTCTTTATTTCAAGTGATTGTGGGGAGAATTGGGCACAACGTAAAACCTTAGGTGGAAATCAATTATCTTCTTTGTTTACCGGAAATTCATGGGCACCTGCATCAAATGCTGATTGGGTAACTGTTCATGTTACCAATGTGACGAGTAATTATTTCAGTCAAGATTTTAAAATTAAGTTCCGATTCGAAGGTGAGGGTGGAAACAATTTTTATTTAGATGATATTAATTTATACTCAGGTGCGCCTTCGAATGAAATAGTGTTAGGTTTAAATGAATTCAATGAAAGCATCAATGATATTTCGCTTTATCCAAATCCAACTGATGGTGAACTGAATGTAAGTTTTAGTGCTTCAAAAAATAAAAACATGCAATTCCAAGTGATGGATCTTACAGGAAAAATAATTCAAAATAACCTAGTGAATGCTGTCCAGGGGTCAAACTTGGTCTTGCTTGACACGCGGGTATTTGCTGCAGGTTCTTACTTTTTGAAAATCATGTCAGATGATCACTTTAAGACCTTACCTTTTGTAATCAAATGATTACAATAAATAAAGTCAATTGTAAAATGAAAAAAACCCTTCTTTTAGCTTGTTTTATTGTATCATCTATTTCGATTTCAGCGCAGAAAAAACCATTTGATGCATCGAATGCTAGGGAAGGAGAAAGTGTTGAGTATTGCCATCAACATATAAAACTAATTGAGTCACTAAAAGATTCAGCTTTTGCTGTGCAGTATGAGAAAGATCAGGCCGAAATTCAAAAGCTTTCTAAAATTCCTATCGAAAAGGGAATTGTATATAAAATTCCTGTCGTGTTTCATGTGCTCCATAACAATGGAATTGAAAACATTTCGCATGAGCAAATCTTGACGGGTTTAGCCAACTTAAACCGCGATTTTAGACTTCAAAACCTTGATGCTTTAACTGTTCATGCGGAATTTCTTGGGATGCCATCAGATATCGAAGTGGAATTTGTACTAGCGACAAAAGCGCCGAATGGTCTTTGTTTCAACGGGGTTACTCGGACATTTTCGCCTTACAGTTATATTGGTGATAATGGTGGTGATCAAGTGGATGCCATTATCAACGGTAATAACGTCTACCAAGGACAGTGGCCAGGAAATAATTACCTGAATGTCTTTGTTTGTGGAGATATTGGTGGCGCTGCAGGATATACTTCTTATCCATCTGGTAATTCGGCTACTAATATGACCAATGGTATTTGGTTATTACATAATTATTTGGGTTCTATTGGAACAAGTTCTGTTTCTCATGCTAGGGTATTAACCCATGAAGTAGGACACTGGTTAAATTTACCACATACCTGGGGCTCTACAAATAATCCGGCTCTTGCGACCAATTGTAATACGGATGATGGCGTTGCCGATACCCCCAATTGTATTGGTGTACAGGCCTGTGTTTTGAATTCCAACACCTGTAATTCGGATAATGCATATTGGGGATTTGATATCCGCGACAATGTTGAAAATTATATGGATTACTCGTATTGTTCAAAAATGTTTACAGAAGGACAAAAAACACGCATGCGAACGGCTTTACAATCCAATAATACCGGACGATCTAATTTATGGTCGGCGGCGAATCTCTTGGCGACTGGTGCAGGAGGCTTGCTCACGTTGTGCAACGCAGATTTCACCGCAGACCAAACAACTATTTGTCAAGGTCAGTCCGTCGAGTTTTTGGATGCTTCATTTAATTTGGTTACTAGCCGAGTTTGGAGTTTTATAGGTGGCAATCCATCCTCCTCTTCTATTGCTAATCCGATTGTAACATATAATCAACCTGGTTTATATCCTGTTACGCTTACTGCAACAGATGGTAACACCAATGACATTGAAACAAAAACTAATTACATCCGTGTCTTACCGTCTGCAACATCGCTTCCTTTTTGGGAGGGTTTTGAATCCTATACGTCGCTTGCTAATTTGCCAAACTGGGAAATATACAACCCAAATAATAATAATGAATTTGAGCTGGAAAATAATACTGCGTATACTGGAATTAAATGTGCTAAATTGGGTAATTTTGGTCAGAATCCGTCCAACGTTGACGAATTAATTAGTGCGCCGATTGACCTCTCCATTATTCCAGATAGCGGTATTGTGACCTTGAGTTTTCGCTATGCATACCGAAAAAGAACGGTTGATGATTTCGAATACTTGAAGGTTTTTATTACAAATAATTGTGGTAATACTTGGGCGCAGCGAAAAACAATTAGTGGCAATCTATTATCTCCGTATGCATCAGGAAGTTCTTGGTCTCCAACTTCAAACGATGATTGGGTAACGGTTCATATGCCGAATGTGACAAATAATTATTTCACCTCAGATTTTAGAATGCGTTTTCGATTTGAAGGAGAAGGGGGAAATAATTTCTATTTAGATGACATTAATTTATATGCTGGAGGTCCATCAGATGAAATAGTTCAAATTGCAACTGTTTCTGATATGGAGGGGCTTGTTAATGGCGTTTCAATTTTCCCCAATCCTGCTGAGGATGCAATAACGGTTCAGTTTAATGCCCAGTTAAATACTGCCATTCACTATAAAATGTTAGATATAACTGGAAAGTTCTTGCAGGGAAATGCAATTATGGCGATTGAAGGAGAAAATTTATTGGTGTTAGACACACAGAAATTGTCAGCCGGTACTTACCTTATTCAATTAATTTCTGAAGGCAGATCTGTTACTCTTCCTTTTATTATTCGTTGATTTCCTGTTTGAAATGAGCGTTGAGTTGCCTTGTTTTAGCTTTCCCAATCGCTTCCTCCACTTCTTTTTCAGGTGCTTCTTTAATACCTTTTACGGTTTTAAATAGTTGAAATAGTTTCTCCATTGTTTTATCGCCAATCCCTGGAATACTTAATAATGATGAGGTGATGCTATTCTTGCTTCTTAAGTTCCTGTGATGCGTTATTCCAAATCGGTGCGCTTCATTCCGAAGGTGTTGAATAACCTTTAAGCTTTCCGATTTTTTATCAATGTATAAAGGGTAACTATCACCGGGAAAAAAGATCTCTTCCAATTTTTTAGCTATGCCAATTACGGTAATTTGCCCTCTTAATCCTAATTCATCAATTGACTCCATTGCTGCGCTAAGCTGCCCTTTTCCGCCATCAATAACAATTAAGTTTGGCAAGGACTCTTTTTCTGTTAGCAAGCGTTTATAGCGCCTGTAAACCACTTCTCGCATAGAGGCAAAGTCATCGGGGCCTTCAACTGTTTTTATTAAAAAGTGGCGGTAATCTTTTTTACTAGGCTTCCCATTTTTAAAAACAACACAGGCAGAAACAGCATTGGTCCCTTGTAAATTTGAATTATCAAAACACTCAATATGAGTTGGCAGAATCGTTAATTTAAAATCACGCTTCAGTTGCTCTAATATTCTTTCTGTATTTCTTTCTGGTGACAATAAACGCTCTTTTTTTCGCTGGTCTAATCGATAAAAAGTGGCATTTTTTATGGAAAGGTCTAATAATTGTTTTTTATCTCCTCTCACTGGAATTGTAATACTAAAATCTTCAAAGGAAATAGCAATCGATTCTGATAATATGACTTCTTTACTACTGCTTTGGTATCGAAGTCGAAGTTCTGGAAGCGTATACGCTATTATATCTGCTTTCGACTCATTCAGTTTTTTTGTTATTTCAGCTGAAAACCCATGAATTATTGCGCCCTCCACGACCACCAAGTAATTAATAAAAAATGATTTTTCATCTTCAATTACTCCTAAGACATCTGTATCATATAATTGTCCAGAAGCAACCGTTGATTTTGATTTATATTTTTCTATTTGAAAAATAATATTTTTATATTCCTGTGCTTTCTCAAATTGTAAGGCCTCTGAAGCATCCCTCATTTTTGTTTTTAGGGATTGAATTAGTGAAAAAGTCTTCCCTTTCAATAGCTGTTCTATTTGATCGATGGTCTCAAGGTATTGATTCTCGCTTTGTTCATTTATGCACGGGCCTTTGCATTTCCCAATATGATAATCCAAACAGACATTAAACTTCTTTGATTCAATATTTTTCTTGCTTAACTCATAATTACAAGACCGCAGGGTATAGGTTTCTTTTATGAGTGTTAGAAGTGTGTTCATCATTTTAACATTAGCGTATGGACCAAAGTATTGTGTGCCATCTGCTGTTTTTTTTCGCGTAGTAATTATTCGCGGAAAGGCTTCATTCTTTATTCCTATCCATGGGAATGTCTTATCATCCTTAAGTAGAATATTATATTTCGGCTGATAGGTTTTGATGAGGTTGTTTTCCAACAATAATGCATCTAATTCGGTATCAACAATAAGGTACTCAATTCGATAAATTTGCTTTACGAGAATTCGTGTTTTTGCATCAATAATGTTCTTATTAAAATAAGAGCCAACCCGCTTTTTTAAGTTTTTTGCCTTTCCAACATAAAGAATCTTTTCATTTATTGAAAAGTATTTATACACGCCTGGTTTCTCAGGCATACTATTAATATATTCGAGATGTTCACTAGTGCTTTTCATGAACGATTATTGGCAAATAAGCAAAAAAAAACCGCCAAAAATTGGCGGTTTTAAAGAAATTGAATGATTAAAGTTTAATTATTTTTCGTGTGACTGAACCCAAATTCGTGTTGACAATCACATGATATACACCTGCTGAAAGCGTATGTAAATCTATTTTGCTTGAGTTATTAATTATTGTACTCGTTAATAAGGTCTTTCCAGTTAAATCCACTAGTTTAATTTCTTTAACTATTGCATTGACAGAAGACAAATCGATAGTGATAAAATCATTCGTCGGATTCGGGAAGATGGATAATCCATCTATATTATTCTCTTCAAGGCCAGAACTTGCAACGATATTTACCTTATAATCTTCTACTTCACCGTATGTACTTTCTCCACAAGGAACGATGGCGCCGTCTACAGAATAAGAAATGCGTACGCGCATATTGACAAGGGCTGTTGTTGCAGTCGCTGGCACCACAAAGTTAAAGACATTGTTCCACCCAGCAGCAACTAAAACATAGGCTATTCGTTCCCCAGCGTCCGTAAAATCAAGATCGTTGTTATAATCGATCCATACAGCAATCTCATCATCGGTGTATGCACCAGGAGCGCCATTAATTGCAGGCGAAACGGTAACAGTATAAGGAGACCCTTTTGCTAATGTTGTACTCATAGCAGAATAATTACCAAATCCACCAGCTGAACAGTTACTTGTATTATTAATAGTGTTCAAAAGGACATTATTAATGTACTCATCGCAGGTGGCAGAAGAGCCAGCACATGGTCCACTTTGTTGGGTGACGGTTATGTAATTTGTTTTAACTTCATTATCACTACCCATTGAATTGCTAGCTACTAACGTAACGGTATATTGACCTACTGTATTAAAGATAACTTGAGGGTTTTGCGAAGAAGCTGAGGTTCCACCTGTATAGCTCCAACCACTACCTGAAATAGTCCAAGCCCATGATGTCGGCGAACCAGTACTTAAATCGGTGAAACTAACCGTTCCACCTGTATTTACTGTTGTTGGTGTAGCGCTGAATTGTGCTACAGGTACAGTAGGATTAACCGCTGTACAAGGATCAGATGATCCGTTTAAAACGAGTAAGCCAGTATTGCCCGGATCAAGGTATGTTTTTAATCTTTCGTTGTTTGGTGTACCATTACTCGTCCAGTGATAAGACATTTTACCATAACTATCTGGTGAATTTAATGCAGTACAAAAGGAACCACCACCAGTGAGTGTCCCAATAATTCTACCTGAGCTGTTATTAAACAGCGGCGAACCTGAAGACCCACCTTCTGTAACGCCATGACCATTTGAATTTGCGGACCAAGTTAATCTCCAGTGCGTGTTTGAAACAGAACCTCCCCATGTTGTTGAAACAGTAGTGCCATTAAAGGTTGATATTTTTTTAATGTCACCAGCTGGATGGTGAATACCAACACCACCTGTTGTTGCTGTATTGTTAGCATCCCAACCGTTCCAGTAACAATTAAAGTTCGCTGATTTCATGGTAGTAATAGTTGTTGCTTGATTAGCAATGCTACCCATTTGTACCAATAAAAAGTCAGATCCGGTATCACCGCCAGCATCATTGGAATCTGCCAAACGAACGCAACCAGTAATAAAATAATCATCTAAAGTTCCTGCTACACTTGGATTGGTACAGGTAGGAGCCTCATAACGGAAATAAAATTTCCATTGATTCATATTTCCTGCAGTAGCACTAACACCACAATGCAGCGCTGTTAGAAATAAGGGCTTGCAGTCTAATGCCGTATTGTTTACAACAGAACCAGTACACCATCCAGCACCGCCTCCTTCTACCACATAAATTCTTGCTACGCCTCTTTTTTCGTCCTGCCAATTGTTACCCACAGGGCTACAATTTACATTGATTTCGCACGCGTCAGATTCATTAATTTTTTGTGCGTTGGGATTGCCTGTTGCTCTATAATTATAAATGATTCGATCAATGAAAATTTCCGATGATTTTGTGTAAGCGGGCTCATAAATGGTCATAATCATTTCATCCCCAAAGCATAAAGCTGCATTTTGCATAAAGTGCGATTCAACATCTTTCGATGTAAGGGTATTGTGTAATGGTTTTCCACTAATGTCCTGGATATTCAATGTGGTTCCACCATAGATCTTAAATACCTCAAAAAGAAAGCTGATAGCTTCAGCACCAGGAGATTTAATATGCATTTGCCATTGACGGTCTCCGTTTGGTAGCGTTTTCCAAATGCCTGTATTGTTTAATGAAATATTGGCAGGCCTGTTTACACCAATTCTATATAATACGCCATTTTTATCACGCAGGATATCTTCTGCATGGATAGCGTTCATTTCCGGCGCAGAAATAATAGTTAAGGGAATATTTTTATCAAAAATTTGCTTCGATATTACAGGGATGTTTTCTTGAGAATAACCATTTGTGTTAATCAGAAGAAGCAATAAGGCGATGTAGAGTAGACGTATTTTCATAGTAGCATATTAATGATTAATTTCACTGACAAATATAATATAATAGTTTAATTATTGCGAAATGAAACGCATTTATTTAGTAGAAGATGAGGCCGTATTATTGGATTCAATTAAGTTGAATTTAGAGTATGATGGATATGATGTGGTGGGGATTAAATCAGGAACGGAAGCCTTTGATAATGCCAAAGAATTGGGGGAGAGCGATTTGGTCATTCTAGATGTGATGCTACCCGGATACAATGGAATTCAAGTTTGTAAGGAAATAAGAAGGTTTAGTGACGTGCCGATATTGTTTCTATCAGCTAAAGGAACTACTCCGGATAGGGTGGTGGGTTTAAAGGCAGGTGGAAATGATTATTTGTCAAAGCCTTTTGATTTAGAAGAACTTTTATTAAGGGTGAAGGTTTTATTGGCAATTCAATTAAAAACAACTGCACAAAATATATTTACGATTGGGTCTAAAACTATTAATTTTCAAACTTTTGAAGTGTGTGATTCCCAAGAAAAGAACATGCTAACTTTTTCCAAAAGAGAAGTTGATTTATTGCAGCTCTTTTCTGTTAATGTTGGACGAGTTATTTCACGTGATGAGATTTTAGATACTATTTGGGGCATGGATAAGTTTCCTACACCGCGTACGATTGATAATTATATCTTGACCTTCCGCAAAGTTTTCGAAATTGATCCTAAAGAACCTCAACATTTTCATTCAATTCGTGGTGTCGGATATAAATTAACTTTGGGATAGTCCAATTATCCCCTTACTTTTGAGGATTATTTAATTAAAGCGTGTTATGTTCACTGGAATAATTGAAGAAATGGGTGTTGTAGTCGCCATTCAACTAGAAAAAGATAACGTAAATTTTACAATAGAGGCGGCGTTTACCGATCAATTAAAAGTAGACCAAAGTGTCGCTCATAACGGATGTTGCCTTACCGTAGTTGATATCGATAAGGCCAATTCATCTTATGTGGTAACAGCCATAAAGGAAACCTTGTCTGTGACTAATTTATCGAATTGGAAAGTGGGAACAAAGGTAAATCTCGAACGTTCAATGTTGATGAACGGGCGCATTGATGGGCATATCGTTCAGGGACATGTAGATTGCGTTGCTACTTGCACCAAGGTTTTAGAAGAGAATGGAAGTTGGAAATATGATTTTTCGCACCAATCTAAGGAAATTACGGTGGAAAAAGGGTCAATAACCATTAATGGAACAAGCTTAACCGTGGTGAATTCGGATAAAGACTCTTTTTCAGTTTGTATCATTCCTTATACCTATCATAACACCAATTTTCATGAGATGAAGCTTGGCGATACGGTTAATCTTGAATTTGATGTGATTGGCAAATATGTTTCCAAATGGTTATCAGTAACTAAATCAAATTAACATGACAATTGAAGAAGCACAAAAAACCGTTGACGCTTGGATAAAGCAATATGGGGTGCGGTATTTTAACGAATTGACTAACACCGCCATATTGACGGAAGAAGTGGGAGAGGTAGCGCGCATAATAGCTCGAAGATATGGGGAACAAAGCGAAAAAGAATCCGACAAAAAGCTTGATTTAGGCGATGAGTTAGCCGATGTGCTTTTTGTTCTTATTTGCATTGCCAATCAAACCGGGGTCGATTTAACAAAATCTATGGAATTAAATTTAAAGAAAAAAACAACGAGAGATGAGCTTAGACATGTTAATAATCCGAAGTTAATATGAGTTCGGAAAGTAAAACTGCATTTCAAACCAATGTATTAAAAGCGTTAAAGTCTGGTTCATCGGCTTTATGTGAATCGAGCGAAATAAATGTCTCCTTGATTGAAGCGCTTATTTTGCATTCAATTCCTACCCCTGAAGAGGGCGCACCAAGAATGATAATTTTATGCCCAGATAACATAGTTTCCCAAGAATTGGCCACTTCTTTAGTTCCTTTTATTAAGCAAAGAGATTTAACCCTCGACTTGATTTTGGAAAAAGGAAACAAGGTGAAGCAACGAAATGACCTATATGATGGAACAGAAATCATCATTGGTACTTCCAGACGTGTGTGTGAAATGTATTTCCAGAATGGTTTTAACATCAGCAAATTAAAATTATTTGTTGTGCTTCAAATGGATGTCCAAGTAAAATACGGTTGGCGTGGATTTATTGGGAGAATTGCAGAAAGCTTACCTAAATGCAAGCAATTATTGTTCATGTCTTCTTCGAGTGATGAAAGGATCGAGAGTTATGTTGATGAGTTCATGCCGATACATCAAAAAATATCTGAGGACATTATTTAGTGATTCAATTTAGTGGTTTATGAAAAAGCGTAGCGAAGAATTAGTGGAATTGAGACCAAGCATTTTTTTAGAGGAAGAATCATCAAAGCCATTGGAAAAGTTTCAAAATCAAGTTTTGCGTCCCATATTAAAATACCAGCAGGAGCTTTGGATCCTTGAAGTAAAACAGACCTTGTTTTTTGTTCAAATAAAAGCGAAGCGTTTGAAAAGTTTCGAATACAGAGAAGCTATTAAAAATGTAATTGCCAAAACCTCCGATCTGAAAATTCGCTATATTGGAATGGTTATCGGCCTTTTTACAGCGGATGAATACGCTTTTTATCTTGAAAATAAAACGGAAATAAATAAACGAATTGTGCAAATGATTACCGAACGTATCGTGTCAATCGGATAGCTTCTCTTTTTCTTTGATTAATTGTTTTTTTAAGGCATCTATTACATGAGTGGAGGCCTCTTCGAAGCTAGCACTTTTCTTTTTTGCGAACAATTCCTTGCCGGGAATATGAAGCTTTATTTCCACTAATTTATTTTCGTGCTGATCGTCTTTATCTAATTTTAAGTAAACTTCACAACTAGTAATATTCTGAGAAAACAAGGATAATTTCTCAATCTTCAAATCTAAATAACTTAGAAGATCTTTGTCTGCTTTGAAATGAATGGTGCTAATTTGTTTTTGCATAACTAAATTTTTATTTGCCCCTTGGATGGGCTTGTGAATATACTTTTGTTAATTGCGCGAATGAGTTATGGGTATAGATTTGAGTTGCTGCAAGATTTGCATGCCCCAATAAATCTTTTAGAGTTTCTAATCCGGCTCCTCTGTTGAGCATATGCGTGGCGAAAGTATGCCGAAGAACATGTGGGCTTTTTTTATCCAGTTGAGTTGTTGTACCAAGATATTTTGTGATTCGTCGATAAACAAATGCAGGATAAAGGATATTACCATTTTCTAGTACAAACAAGGTGGTGGTGGCTCCGCAAGTAAGGTTTCTTACTTTTCTATATGCTGCAATTTTTTTATACAAAGCAGCGGTAATTGGAATGATCCTTTCTTTATTGCGCTTACCAAGTACTTTGATGGAGTCATTGGTGACATTGCCATCTTTTAAATTGATTAACTCGCTCAAACGAATACCGGTCTGGTAGAAAACTTCCACCATTAAAGCATCTCTCAATCCATTAAAGTCATCTGAAAAATAGTCGCTAAGATTTGTTTCCTTTAATTCTGATTCTTTGGCAAAAGAGGGCAATCGTTTCTCACTTTTAGGTCCGCGCAATTTTAAGAGAGGATTTGTACTTGCTAATCCTTCTTTTCGCAGCCATTTATAGAAGGTTCGAAGGCTAGCCAACTTTCTGTTTACGCTTTTATTAGCGCAGCCATTCTCGATTAATTCAACAATCCAAGATCGAATGAATGTGGGCCTTAGACTAGAAAAATCTGAGATTTCTTGTAACTCAGCAAATGTTATAAATTGTGAAAGGTCATTTTTGTAGGCGATAACAGTATGCTCGGAATACCGTTTTTCAAATTGTAAATAGGAGATGAATTTATCGAGCATAAAAAAAGGAGCTTACGCTCCTTTAACGAATAGACTATGATTTGGTTACATTTGTTCAGACAACATTCTTTGCTTATATGCCGCACGAATTACTTCTTGACGACGCGCAATAGAAGGCTTTTGGAATTCTTTACGAGCTCTTAATTGTTTCATCATGTTCGTTTTTTCGTACTTTTTCTTGTACTTCTTTAACGCTCTCTCAATGTTTTCGCCTTCTTTGATTGGAATAATTAACATAACTAACTTTTAAATAAAATAAACTTTGGGTGGCAAAGATAAACCAAATTCAATAATAAGCAAGAATTATTTTAAAATTTCTCTTGAAATTACAATCTTTTGAATTTCTGATGTTCCTTCGCCAATGGTCATTAATTTTGCATCCCGTAAAAATTTTTCGGCAGGGTATTCTTTAGTATAGCCGTATCCTCCCATAATCTGAACTGCTTCATTTCCACATTTAACTGCTACTTCAGACGCAAAGTATTTTGCAAAGGCACCTTCTTTGGTTAAAGGCATTTTATTGTCTTTTAAATAAGCCGCTTGAAAGGTGAGCAATTCCGCTGCTTCAATTTGCGTAAGCATATCGGCTAATTTAAATGCGATCGCTTGAAAATGGGCGATCGGCTGTCCAAATTGTTCCCTTTCTTTGGCATATTTTACGGATGCTTCATAAGCACCACGTGCAATACCACAACTTAAAGAAGCAATTGATATTCTTCCTCCATCTAATATTTGCATCGCTTGTTTAAATCCTGCTCCCACTTCTCCGATCACATTCTCTTCAGGTATTCGAACATTGTCAAAAATTAATTCAGCTGTTTCGCTTGCGCGTACGCCTAGCTTATCTTTTATTTTTACAGCTGAGAAACCCGGGGTTCCTTTTTCAATAATAAATGCTGTAATACCATTACTATCTAAAAGTTCTCCTGTTCTAATTAAAACAACGGAAATATCGCCAGATAAACCATGGGTAATCCAATTTTTCGTCCCGTTTAGCACCCATTCCTTTCCGTCCTTCACGGCTGTTGTTTCCATTCTCATGGCATCGGAACCTGTATTTGCTTCGGTTAAACCCCAAGCGCCAATGTGCTCACCGGTGGCTAATTTAGGTAAGTATTTTTCTTTTTGCTCCTTTGATCCATGATAGTAAATATGACCAGTGCAAAGGGAATTATGCGCAGCAACACTTAATCCGATACCCCCACAAACTTTACCTAATTCCATAAGTGCAGTGGCATATTCGTTATATGAAAATCCAGCGCCGTTGTATTCTTCCGGAATAAAAATACCCAAAAGCCCGAGTTCCCCTAGTTTTTTAAGTGTGTCCACAGGGAAAATTTCATCATCATCCCACCTTCTCATAAATGGACGTATTTCTTTTTCGGAAAAGTCCCGCACCATTTGTGCAATCATTTCTTGATTTTCGTTCTTTTCAAAATTCATTCTAGAAGATTAATAGGTAATTAAATTAGATATTAAGTTGGAGTGATTTTCCAATTTATCACGCCCATTTAAAAAACTTAGGCAAACAAGAAAACTAAAACCCGCCACTTCTCCACCACATTTCTTAATTAGTGATGCTGCAGCTGCAGCAGAACCTCCTGTTGCCAAAAGATCGTCGTGGATGAGTACGCGATCACCTACATTTAAAGAATCATTGTGCATTTCTATTACGGCACTGCCATATTCTAGTTCGTAGGCAAATGAAATTTTATCGTAAGGTAGCTTTCCGGCTTTTCGTATTAAAATGAAAGGAAGGCCTAATCGAATTGCCAATGGATACCCAAATAGAAATCCGCGGCTTTCAATGCCAGCGATTGCATCTAAATTTTTATCTGAATAATAGGCAGCAAGATGGTCAAGTACTTCGCCAGACAAAATGGGGTTTAACATGATGGGGCTAATGTCTTTGAAAAGTATGCCTGGCTTGGGAAAGTTTTCGACGTCACGGATCGATTCTCGTAGTTTATTTTCAATACTCATATTACAAAGATAAGTAAGGAAGTAGTTTCTCGAAAGTTTCTTCGTTAATTAAATGTGATTGTTTTAGTTCGTTTAATGATCGGAACCCGTTTTTCTGGAATCTCATTTTAATAATTGAGTTCGCTTGGCTCCAATTAAGATAGGGGTGCGCATTAAGTTCTTCCACTGTGGCGTCATTAATATTCAATAGTCTAATTTCTGAAGGATTAATCTGAATATGAGGAATTATTTTTTCGAATGACTCACTACTCATTTTAAAAATTTCCATGAGTTGACTTTTACGCACATAGCCACCTAATTCACCTTTGTATTTTAAGATCGCCTTTGCGTAATAAGCACCCAATCCTTTTATGGCTAATAAATCACTTTCACTAGCCGTGTTTAGATTAATTTCATATAGAACAGCGACTTTCTTTTCTTCATTACTATTTTTATAGCTTGGTTTAATCGGGTAGAAGGTAGAGTCTTTAATTAGCTTGAATAATTGCTCAGGAATCACAAATATTTTCTTTAAATCGTCATTGGAGTAGAGGCCTTTTTGTGTAAACTTCATAACAACATTTACTTGTTTTTCAGAAAGCCCAAGTTTCAACCAATCTACCTTTTCATAGTTGTTAGGATCAAATCGCAGTGGAGGAATTTTATATCTACTTTTATTTTTAACGTACAATGTTTTTTGATAATATTCCTTCCTGCGTTTTTCGAAATCCACAATCTTAGACTTAGAAACGCTTATTTTTAAGGGTTTATCAAAAGATCGGACAATTCTAGGAAGGAAAATCACCGTTAAAGAAATCAAAAAGAATAAGATAATTCCTTTACGATTTCGGGGAGAAACATAGAATGGATAATCAGCATTCATTGAATTAGTAAACGGCTATTCAACGAATTATTCTAAGAAAAAAAAATTATTTATCTGATTCTTTCCTTAATTTGCTGTGATGTTTGCTGTACCCAAAATAAATTAGGAGTCCAGCAACCATCCAAATCACCGCTACTGTTAAGGTTGTTACGTCTAATGCAACAATCATAGCAAAACAAACTAGTATTCCTAAAATAGGAATTAATGGAACGAAAGGTGTTTTAAATGGCCTTTCCAAATCCGGAAAGTTTTTGCGCATCATAATTATACCAGCACAAACAATCACAAAGGCAAATAAAGTACCAAAAGAAGTAAGGTTTCCTGCAACACTACCCGGAATAAATGCGGCAAAACTTCCTACCATTATTAATAATACAACGTTAGATTTATAGGGTGTTTTGAATTTTGGGTGTAAAACAGAAAACAGTTTTGGCAGTAATCCATCGTTTGACATGGAGTAAAATACACGTGTCTGTCCCATTAACATGACTAATATCACCGACGAAAAACCTGCTAATATGGCAATATTAACACTCGTTCCTAACCATTCATAGCCGGCCATTTTTTTAATGGCATAGGAAACGGATGCTTCTCCACCTGCACCGCCCACTCCGAATTCTTTCCAATTTGCAATGCCGGTCAAAACATGGGCAAATAAAATATAAAGAATAGTACAGATAATTAATGAACCTAAGATGCCAATGGGCATATCTCTTTTGGGATTCTTTGCTTCTTGCGCAGCGGTAGATACAGCATCAAAACCAATAAATGCAAAGAAGACAATTGCTGCGCCGCCGAGAACGCCACCCCATCCCCATTTAAAAATACCTTCATGACCGATGGTACTTTCTGGAATTAAATAAGGCGTATGGTTTTCGGGCTTAATATAGTTCCAACCGATTATAATAAAAATCAACACGATAGCAACCTTAATAAAAACCATAATGCCATTAATAAAAGCAGATTCCTGTGTGCCTTTAATCAATAATAATGTAAGTATCGCTAAAATCGATAACGCAGGCACATTCATTATGCCATTTATAGTTTCTTTCCCAACTAATTTATGTTCAAATGGCGAGTGACACCATTCATAGGGAATGGCTCCGCCCAAGAGATTGTTCAGGTATTCACTCCAAGCAATGGAAACCGTAGCGGCACCCAAAGCATATTCCATGACTAAAGACCAGCCAATTATCCAAGCTACTATTTCACCTAAAGTTGCATAAGAATATGTGTATGCGCTTCCCGCAATTGGTATGGTGGATGCGAATTCCGCATAGCATAATCCCGCAAAAGCACAGCCAATAGCGGCAACAGCAAAGGATAATGTTACACCAGATCCTGCTGCCTCAGCAGCAGCTCTTCCAGTATTAACAAATAATCCAGCACCTATAATTGCACCAACACCTAAGGCAATTAGCGACCACATACCTAGTGTCTTTTTTAATCCATGTTCATTAGCTTGTGCTTCTTGTAATAAATGTGGGATTGATTTTTTATTAAATAAATTTTTCATAAAAGTGTGTGTTTTTTACTATTGCATCTTTTTATAAGTGCCTAAAGATATTATATTTTTTGTATTATTTGTCTAAAAGTGCAAGTGTTTCTTCCAAGGATTTTGGATTATATCCGATTTCAGCCTTAGATTTTGTTAAAATTAATCCTGTTTTGGGTGGTCTTTTTGCAGCTTGATTTAATGTACTGCTATTAGTTTTTTTAATTAAGGTTGGATCGCATCCATAAAAGTGGGCGATTCGTAAAACTATTTCGTAAATGGAAAGAGTCTCCGGCCCGCAAGCATTAAAAACCCCCACCTTTCCCGCTAGACAAAGTTGGATACACGCCCACGCCAAATCATCGGCCCAGGTGGGCGCCCGAAATTGGTCGTCAATAACAGAAATCTCTTGCTTTGCCAATAAAGCGTCACGTGCCCATATTATTAAATTAGACCGTGAAAGTTGATGGCCTTGTCCGTATACTATGATAGTTCTTACAATTGACCAATTTTTGTTAGGTGATTCGTTAAGCAATTGCTCAGCTTGCCATTTCGAAGTAGCATAATGACTTAATGGATTAGGTGTATCAGTTTCCGTATACGGCCCATTTTCTCCATCGAAAATAAAATCTGTTGAAAGTAATTGGAAATGAGCATTTATCTTATTCGCTTCGTTGAATAAGAGTGCTGTTGCTTTAACATTTAATGCATAACACATTTCCGAATTTAATTCACAATAATCTACATTGGTTAATGCGGCCGTGTGGATAATGTGAGTGGGTTTTACTTTATGAAAAACAGCTGTAATTTCTTCTTGGGATAGAATGTCAAGTGCAAGATATTGGTTTGCAGGACAAGCGGGATTTCTATTTTCGCCTTTTGAACTCGCAATGAATTCCACGCCTGAATTTAGTAATTGACTTACAATTTTCTGGCCCAATAAGCCATTACTTCCGGTTATTAGAATGATCATATTTCCCAAATTGAAGTTTTTCTTTTTCGTTGGAATTTAAAATAATGTTTGTGATCTAGTATCCAAGCAAGCACTAAATAAAGCAAGATAGATGAACCAAAAGTTAAAAAAGAAAAATAAATAAAGCCTAAGCGAACTTTGTACGTGCTAATTCCAATTTTTCGCGCAATCCAACCGCATACACCGTAAGACTGCATTTCAAAGAAAAAAGTTATTTTTTGAATTAAGCGCTTCATTTTTTCATGATATTTTTACCGACTTCACAGCTGGCACATTTTTTCAGTAAGCAAAATTGCTGATAAATTTCTAAACTAGCCTGGCTTTCGTACGCGTTTTTTAAGTTAATGCCAATCTTATTCCATTTCCGTGTGACTGTATTGTTTTCAGCAGGCAATTTGCTATAGGCACTAATAATAGTGCTTATTTCTATTTCCTGTGAATTGCTAATGGAATACCTATATAGAAAAGGAAGCAAGGCATTAAGGATTAAATTTTCAATCATAAAGGAAGAGAGTGTGCTTTTTAGTTTGTTTCTTAATCGCATGATCGATTCTTCGATTTGAATGGAATTTTTCCATAGATGAATTTCGTCTTCGATTTTATACAGTTCTGTAAATATGCGCCATTCATTAAGTCGTTTTTGAGCATGACTTTGTGGTCGATGTCCTTTGCTTACATACCTTTCATCGTAAAATGAATCTTCAATAAAAGTTTTGCTAATTACTCCTGGTGCTTTTTGAAAATGGGCAATATCATCTTTGTTATTCCTTCTATGTTTTTCCAATAGGCCCTCAAAAACATCCCCGTTACTTTTTCCACCAAAGACGCGCGCTACTAGGCGATTAAATATTTCAAGGGTAGTGCCATCCTTAGAAGGCATAGATTTCCGGTTTATTCGGTTCTGAAATGCTATTTTTTGCTGTATAAGATAGTCAGAAAGATAGTCAGGATTCAATTTCTTCGCGCAGAATATGGATACTTTATTCTTATAATAATTTAGGTAAGAATGATAATGCGAATTGCTTATTAAATGACAAATTTCAACGGTCGGTAATAAAACACCATTTTGCTTTACGGGTTTATTGTCATTGTAAACAAGGTGAAGAATAACATTGTTGTAGTTTGTATCGGTGTGGTGTTTGTGCTGGTACCAATCTGATGAATCCACATGGATTTCTACATGGCCATACCAGACTAATTCATTTATTTTAATACTCGCCATTAAGAAATCTGGACCTGATTGGTTTTCATTATGAACACCAACGTTTAAAACGGCTATTTCTTCTCCACTTTTTAATTTCAGCGGATGAACTAGCAGCAATTTGTTTTTCCATAAATAGTGTATGTACGCTTCCTTAATTGCAGCTTTCATGTGTAACTAAAGATACAAAAAAAAAGCGTTCCATTGGAACGCTTTTTAATAATTATCGTGGCAATGGATCGGTAAATATTTTCCAATTCGGATCTGCCGGTGGAGCCGTTAATGGATCGAAATTCTGACTGGTAATTTTAACCTCGGTTCTACGGTTAATTTGGTGTAATTTCTCAAATTTTTCCTTGTCTGTTACTTTAAACTGGTTTATATACTCCTCAGTTAAAATTTGTGCTGCACCAGTTTCATCTACCCATTTTGCAGGAGAGCTTTCACCTTTTCCAGCTGGCCTAATCCTACGTGGGTCTATACCAACCTGATCAACTAAATATACATAAACAGCTTTTGCACGATTTTCTGATAAAGCTTGGTTATGCTTTTCTGTATCCCTCGCATCTGTATGAGAATATAAATCAATTGTAATGTCAGGATAATTGGTAAGTAAGCTATCTAAAAACTTTAATGAGTCCGTTGATTTAATCGTGTTATCATCAACAAAGGTCCACTTGTCTAAATAATACCTGATCTCCGGTGTGCGAAGTTCATATTTAGGTAAAAGAGGAATTTCCAAGAAAAAACTTTGATTTTTATCTAGTCCAACTGTTGTACATTTTGCCCCTTTATTGTTCGCAAAATACTTGTCTTTTGAAGCAATAATCGAATAACTAACCTCTCCATTGATATAACGTGAACCATCTTGTTTCTTTTCCCACTTTATTGTGGATCCTTTCTCGTTGGTCAATCCTTCCCAAACACTACCATCTGAACCGTTTACGACAACTGTTGCATCGATAAGTTTCTTCATTTTTTTGCCAGCTTCATAAACAACTACGCGTAAATCAAAAAGTACAGGAGGAATTGAAAAACTCCAAATATCAGGTGTGTATTCTTTTTTATTACCTACTATTCTTTCTGAAGTGAAATACCCTTTTGACCCATCAAAATCTGCCATTGCATAGTCATTTGACGTTGAATTGATTGGGTGCATCATGTTCGTAGGATTCTCCCATCTTGCAGGATTTTCTTTTGTGTTTTCTTCGTTGGTACGAGAAGCATAAAAGATATCAAGTCCACCAATGCCCGGATGACCATCACTTGCGAAGTATAGCTTTCCATTAGGTCCCATTGATGGGAAAAGCTCGTTCCCTGTTGTATTAATTAACTTGCCCATGTTTTTTGGAATCGAATCCCAAATTTTATTCTTTTTATCATACATAACATACCATAAATCTCTTCCTCCCATTCCACCTGGCATATCACTTGCAAAAATCAACATCAACCCATCTTCAGTTATACATGGATGTCCAACCGAAATGGTATCGCTATTTTTTAGTGTTATCTTCTTTACATTTTCCCATTCATCACCGGCTTTATCAGCCATCCAAATATCACAACCTAGATTTTGCTTTGCTACCGATGGACATCTTGTGAAGAATAATGTTTTCTTTTTGGAGTCCATGCATGCAGTACCTTCATTATCTGAAGTGTTGATCAATTGATTATTGTCTAAACTTTTCATGTTGCTTATGGCACCTTTTGCATCGTATTCCGCCGTCCATAAATCCATGAATTTTTCACCTGTGATAGGATCTCTTGCAGTGGTTGTTAAATCTTCTCTACCTGTACCAAAAATAATGACAGCTCCTTTTTTGTCCATGTATGAGGGAGCCATATCGAACTCTTTTCTATTAAGTTTCGATTCTATTTTGATAATATACCTAGATTCTTCTGCATCAAAATCTCTGTAAAGCTCACATGATTTAATTGCAGCAGCAGCATCGTGAGAATTATCACTAGCTGATTTTCGTTTTTGATATTCTTTATAGCTTTTAATAGCATTGTCAAATTGACCCATCATGCGCTGCATTTCTCCTTGCCAAAAATAAAGTGCCGGTTGTATTTCGTAATACTTCAATTCTATTGAACTAGCATACCATTCATTTGCTTTGTCGAATTGATCCATGCTTCTATAACATTCAGCCACCCTGTATGCCATATCACCCTTCTGAGTGATGCTTTTTCCTTTGACACCCAATTTTCTATAGGCTTCTTGTAATTTAGGCAATGCTTCAAAATACCTTCCACCATCAAAGGATTTTATTGCTTCAGAAATATATTTTGGAACAGTAGTCTGCGCATTCATTATATTGAAACAAGCAATATTGAAACAAATGATTAAAATAAAATTTTTCATAAAATCAATTTAGTAAGCGGTTAAGTTTTACTTAGCCAAGCAAAAATAAAAAAAAAAAATTAATTTTCTATTGTATATTTCTCCCAACGTTCAATTAATGTTTCCATTCCATCATTTAAAGAGGAAGAAAAACTCATTTTTGTCTTTTTTACTGGGTGTATAAAGCCCAGTGTTTTGGCATGAAGTGCTTGGCCAGGAAGCAATTCAAAACAATCATCGATAAATTTTTTATAGCCCACATTATTTGGACCTCGCATTAATTTATTACCGCCGTATTCAGGATCATTGAATAAAGGGTGCCCAATTGACTGTAAATGGACCCTAATTTGATGTGTTCGCCCTGTTTCAAGGCGACATTCAAGTAATGTTACCCAGCCATATTTTTTTAAAACAGTATAATGCGTAACGGCATGCTTTCCAAGATCTCCTTCTGGAAAAACGGCCATAATTTTTCTATTTTTTATGGAGCGCCCTACGTTTTTATTTACAGTCCCATCTTCTTTGACATCTCCCCAAACTAAAGCCCAATAGGTCCTTTCGGTTGTTTTATCGTAAAATTGTTTCGCCAAATGCGTTAGGGCATCTTCTGTTTTTGCTACCAATAAAACACCGGATGTATTCTTATCTATTCTGTGAACAAGTCCAGGCCTTCCGTAATAGTTTTTTGGCATGCTTGGCAGTTCACTAAAATGATAAATTAAAGCATTTAATAATGTCCCTGAATAGTTTCCATACCCAGGATGGACGACCATATTAACTGATTTATTAACAATGATTAACTCATCATCTTCATATACAATATCAATCGGGATGTTTTGTGCGATTAGCTCAATTTCTCTAACCGGAAATGGCATTACGATGGATACAACATCGTGTGGTTTTATCCGATAGTTTTGTTTTACGACGATTCCATTAACCAATACATTGCCGTTTCTAGCGGCTACTTGAATTTTATTTCTTGAGGTATTTGGAATACGATCTAATAAAAATTTATCAATTCTTAATAAATCTTGACCGGGGTCTGCGGTGAAGCGATAATGTTCAAATAATTCATCTTCTTGACCTTGTTCGTTTTCAGTTACTAAATCTTCTGTCACAATTTAATTACTTTATAGACTTTGGTGGAATAATTTGGGCTGCTAATAAAATAGACACCAGCATTGATAAGGCTGAGGTCAAGTTGATTTGAATCAGAGCTCATCATTAGCTGTCCGAGTTGATTATAGACAAATATAGGTGCTTGATTACCATTTTGAAATTCTACTGTTAATTTTCCATTACTTGGATTAGGATAAATAGTCAATTCCTTTTCTTCCATTTCATTTGTTTGGAGCGTAGCATCGATTAATGTGGAGAAAATAGGGCGAAGCATCGCTGATCCACTAAATGGAGCGGTATACCAATTATTCCCTCCGTCGACTGAATACCGTATAGTTGAATGATTATCTATATTTCTATCCAATCCTAAATTTAATCGGTCTGGGTCTAATTGTCTCCAGCCTACAAAAAATGTAGTGCCAACAGCAACCTTTACGGTATCCGCGAAATAGTAGCTTTGGTAATTGTTATTCCCATTCACATAGCTTGGCTGCCTAGGAGAAAAGGCATCATCTTCATATAGTACATTTCCGGGTTGTCCGTTATCATTGTCCCAAACGGTAATTAAAAATAATTTTTGAGAAACATCAACAACAGAAGGTAAGAAACTTAAATTCACACCAATGAGGGAATCCGGTTCATAGGTGTCAAATCGAATGGCAAGTCGCGCTTGGGTGCCTGTTGGGCCAAATGCTGCTTCAGCAGAACCATCATCATAGCTGTAATAATTTGAGAACAACTGTTTAAATGAAGTTGAATCGTTTTGATACAAATTAGGGAATTGAGCTGATGCAGTACCAACGACATCGAACTCTTGAGAGATGCCGGGTAATACTTTGCTATATTCATACCCAACACTTAAATCATGGTACGAATCTAAAAAAGAAAGTGGGTTGTAGTTAATTTGACCTTCTGCTAAGAGAAAACCGGGAAGAACATAGAGACCTTGTTGTAAATTGGATTGATTAATCGTCAGTTGCCCATTTTGATAGTTCTCCGCAGAGGTGCTCCCATTGTATAAATTAACAAATAAGGAATCAGTCATTTTACTTCCAATACTTGCTTTATAATGGTCCCATGGAACTGAAGTATATGTTTTAAGCAGGGTGTTGATTGGGTTTGAAAAAGCAAAATCTTTAAATGTCGTATCGTTGTATGCAGATAGACTTCTAAGATGTACATAATCAACATGGAAATGGTCTAATGCACCTGATAGTCCGCCGTAATTTCTAAACCTAAATTGAAATCCTGGTTTAAAAAACTTTGTGTCATTTACATTTACATGAACTGCTTTGAAAGGAATCGTTGCCCCACCAGAAACGCTCCAAATATGGAACCATTGACTTAATTCAGGCGCATAAAACTCCAATAATAATGAGTCCCCATTTTCCGGCACATCACCAAGACCTTGGGGTTGATATAAAAAGCTAAAATATACGGAATCTGAAGCAGAAAAACTCCCTAAATTAATTGGTTTAGATGTTAATTTATCTCCGTAATTGGTAACCGAAGTGCCAATTTGGTAAGGGTAGCCTTGTTCATTTAAGCCGTCAAAAGTAACAACTCCCAATGATCTTGGATTTACGCCAAATCGATAATTATGGTAGGCATAATGGTCGAGCCAAATTTTCGAAGAATCACTAATTGGGAGAAAAAATTGCCTGGCAGAATCTTGAAAATATGCAGGATTTGAGATCCAAATGGTATCGCTAACATCTGGAATACCAATTGTGTCATAGATATAGAAAGGGGGGTATAAACTTAATGTATTGTATACCACCGGGTAACTCAATAAATTACCAACCTTAAGTAAGGTATCAGAGAATGGAACATCAAATGTAGTTGATGTAGTGGCATTATAAGTCCTTCTAAAGGTTACTTGGTTAGTATAGCTCGCATTACTTGAAATGATAGCATTTGTAGAGGCATCTTTTAGTCTATAGTATACCTGACTTGAAATTCCTGGCGCACTATAATCTGGCGCATATTCTTGAAATTTATTGGAGGAGAAATCATCAAAAAATGGAAGTGCTAAAGTATCAACAAAATAGATGAATGAGCTATCTATTGAGTTTAAGTCTTTTTTAATAGTAATTGGTAAAAGTTTTAAGTTTTGACTTGATTCACCAAGGCTAATCCCTTGAGAAAAGTAGGAAGCACAAATAAAAACACCAAAGATAGTTAGTATACTTTTTTTCATTTCTTATTGATTGTCAATATCCACGCCTTCATTTTTCTGAATAGTAATTGAAAATGGAGTTGATTTTGGTATGGTTAAGGAATCCGATAAGTATTCAGGACTTTGGATGATAACTCTAGCTGAAAGCGAGTCTTCTAATGAAGAGCAATCGTTGCAATAAATCGAAAAAGGAACCCCCAACGACCTCAACGTAGCAAGCATCTCCGAATAAGATAAACCAATTAAATTTGGAGTTAATATTGGTTCCCCAACATCGTTTTGACCAACAATTAATGTTATCCGAGATCCTATTGGAATTTTAACACCACCATTGATTTTCTTTCCGCGGAATAACTGTTCCAAAACAGCTCCATTCGCTTCACTTGTTGCTTTGTATTTAATGATATATTTTAATCCTCTATTGGTTAGTATACCTTCTGCAAATTTTATTTGTTTATCAATTAAACTAGGCATCTCCGTCAAATCTGAATTTTTTGACACCCTTAAACTGATTGTCCTTCCTGATTTCGTATATAAGAGGGAGTAACTTGTTGGCAATGGATTTTGTGAAATAACGGTTCCCTGTGGTAAATCGGGTCGATAAACCGAGTCTCTTATTTCGTAGGCTAAATCCAAGTCTTCGATAAGGGCGATGGCTTTTTCAGAATTCATTCCCGCAAAATTAGGCACCGTAATTTTTTCTCCATGATTGGTGGAAATGTGCAGGTAAAGCATGGTCATTAAGATCGTTGATAAATAAAAGAGTATCACCAATCCTGCATGTTTAACAAAATGCTTTGAAAGAACAAATAGCTTAATGTCTTGTAGTAATTGCATAGTATGTTAGCAAAGATATTAAATGTGATTGAGATTATTAAAAGTTAGGAGACAATAAATTCGAACTAAAAAACTCTTCAATATAAGCGACCGCTTCATCGGCTGTATCAACAAGTTTAAAAAGAGAAAGGTCTTGTTCCGAAATATTATTTTCTTCTCCTAACATAATTTCTTCAATCCAAGTTATGAGACCGCTCCAGTATTTTCTTCCAACTAATACAATGGGCCTCTTTGCAATTTTGTTTGTTTGTATTAGTGTTAACGCTTCAAAAAATTCGTCCAAAGTCCCGAATCCACCTGGCATGATCACAAATGCTTGAGAATATTTAACAAAAACTACTTTTCGGACAAAGAAATAATCAAACTCTAAATTATGTTGTTGGTCAATATATGGATTGTGGTGCTGCTCAAAAGGTAAATCTATATTTAAACCAACCGATGGACCCTTGCCTTTTTGCGCACCCTTATTAGCTGCTTCCATGATGCCTGGTCCGCCACCCGAAATTATTCCAAATCCTTTCTCAGCCAAACGTTGCGCCAAATCTACTGATAGCGTGTAGTAGGGGTTTTCCTCTTTCGTTCTAGCTGAACCAAAGATCGAAACACAAGGTCCAATTTTTGACATTCTATCGTAGGCCTCTACAAACTCGGACATTATCTTAAAAATAGACCAACTATCATTGCTCTTTATATCATTCCAATCTTTTCTTGCTTGTTCCATTCCTTTTCAAGGTTTTTGTATACAAAAGTATAATTTGCTTTGGCATAACGTCCTGATTTTTGTTTTATTCCTACCTTCGATTCATGAAACATGCTATTTTTCTTTTCGCATTTCTATTTTCCCAGCAAATAAATTGGGGACAATCGGGTCCTCAAGACTCAATTTCAACTAAGAAACGAGTAATTCTTTCTTCAAGTATAATTGGACTTGGCTATGTATCAAGTTTGGTTGCCTTGAATGGTGTTTGGTATAAAGAATTCCCGAAATCTAATTTTCACTTTTTTAATGACGGGGCAAATTGGATGCAGATGGATAAGTTTGGCCACGGATTTTCTGGTTATTTACTAAGTCAAAAGGCCGGGGACTTATACCGTTGGTCAGGGGTAAAAAAATCATGCCCTTGGATAGGAGTTGGAATTGGGATGAGTTATTTAGGGGCCTTGGAATTTATGGATGCTTATAGTCAGGGGTGGGGGTTTTCAACTTATGATGTATTGGCTAATTTTTCGGGGGGCGCCTTGTATTTGTCTCAGGAGCTAATTTTCAAGGAGCAACTTGTACTTCCAAAATTTTCTTTCTTCCCAAGTAAATATGCAGCATACCGACCTGAAGTTTTGGGGAGTAACTTCCCTGAGCAATTATTAAAAGATTATAACGGCCAGACGTATTGGTTTAGTTTTCCCATCGGAGGTTTTGCACCATCAGTAAAAAAAATGAATTGGTTATGTCTTAGTCTCGGGTATTCTGTCGATCAGAAATTGGTGGGAGATCAGGATGCATACCTTGATTTTCGAGCTGCCCGTCAATTTTTGGTTTCATTAGATATTGATTTAACGCGCTTGCCAATTAAAAATTCGACTCTTAAAAAGGTGCTGGCGCAATTAAATATGATTAAAATTCCTTTCTCTGCACTTATGATTCAGCAAGGAAATCTATCGTTCAAACCAATTTCTTTTTAATAAAAAAGGGTCTGCTTGCAGACCCTTTAAATTTCTAAACGCTACCGTTTATTGTTTTATGATTCTTTCAATGTAATTCAGATCCCCGCAGACAATTTTAAAGGTGTACATGCCAGGTGTGTAGGTGTTTAGGTTAATTACGTCACCATTTTTTAGTGAATTAGACCTTTGTACTAATTTACCTTGTGCATCGTATATGCTAAGATTACCTTGTTCATTCGAAGGCAACGATATGTTCACATTGCCATTCGTTGGATTCGGATATATTGAAATGACACTTGAATTAGGACCATATAAACCAACTTGGTCTACTGTAATACAGTTTGATGTATCAGAACAGCCATTACTTGAACTTATGACCACGGCATAATTACCGTTGATTAGAGCGATTAATGTATCCGATGTTGCATCTGCTACAGCTAAGCCTGTTGCGCAATCAATCCATTGGTAGCTTTGTCCTGAAGGAGTAGCTACTAAGGTAACTGGATCCATAGCTGTATTGGTAGCATTTGGAGTTTGATTAATGTTAACCATTACGTCGTCTGAGTCTGTACATCCATTGCTATCCGCTCCAACTACTGTATAAAGACCGCTGATAGTAGGCACAAATGTTACGTTGTCAATTGCACCGTTATCCCAAGTGTAGCTTGTTGCAGTTCCTGTTCCTGTTAATAGGATGGATTCGCCGCTACAAATAGTCATGTCCATTCCAGCACCAACTGTCGGCAAACCGTTAACAATGATACTTGCTGTATCGGTTGTAATACCACATGAATTGAACGCTGCAAAACTAATTAGCACTAATCCAGCATCGTTTGCCGATGGCGTGTATGTAACCGAGTTGTTGGTTACGTTAGGAGCTATCGTTCCTTGACCATTGGTTGTCCACGATCCTGAAGGTGATGATGTAGCATTGGCAGTAAATACAATCGGAGTTCCAATACAACCTGTTTGATTAGCACCAATATTGACTGTTGGTAATGGATTAACTGTCAAAATGGTTTGATCGGTATCTACACAGCCTGTTCCACTTGATATACTTAGCGTGTAGGTTGTTGACCCAACACTTGGCGTAAATGCAAAGCCATTTATTATTCCGTTATCCCAACTAACATTGGCCGTTCCACTACCGAGTGCCGATAATGCAATGTTTTGACCTTCACAAATTGTATAGTCTGGACCAGCATTAGCTGCGGTGAAATTGGAAAAGATTACAGATACACTATCAATATCGATGCAGCCATTCGCATCAACACCATTTACTATGTATGTACTACTCGCCGATACAGGAAATGGAACGCCATTTATTACGTTGTTATTCCAAGTATATGTATTGGCTCCCGATGCCGTTAAACTTAATAATTCAGAAGGATTATTGGAGCAAATTGTGGTGTCTAAACCGCCAATAACGACAGGAAGCGGAAATACAGTGATGGTATTTGTAGTGTCAATAGTTGAGCATCCTGTTAAAGGGTAAGTGGCCTGCACGATGTAAGCGTTCGTTAAATTGTTTGGCCCAGGATTAGTAACCGTTGTTGTAGTGGTTGCACCACTTTGGTTGATTCCTGGCCAATTCCAAGTTAATATTCCCGTCTCGATGAGGCCAGCAGATCCAAATTGCATTAAAGTTCTGTTTAATGGAAACGTTCCTCCGCTAACTGTAGCACAAACGCCTGCAGCATCTGCATGGTATTCATGAACAGAATTTAAAGGTGTGGGACTCCACGATGCAACAGCATTAGTAGTGAACGAAGTGTTATTAAAACAGAT
>JAIPAL010000099.1 GCA_021740085.1 Crocinitomicaceae bacterium | reverse complement strand
AGTTGCTGAAGTTTGGTGGAATCAATCACCGGGGTATTCCATTGGATGGTATTGGCGAAAAGTTGGAAAATAGGGACAGGGTTTGGTAATACCCGTAAGTTCGTTACGTCGCCTTGGGGACCCAGGTAGGATTCAAAGTTTAAGGGTAAAGAATCGTTGTTTAATGCGGTATAGGTTAAATCATATTCGTAGGCCCCTTCGAAGCGTTCGCCTAACTGCAGGACTAGTAGGTTTCCTTTAGATGAATAATAGGATGATGACGGACAAGGGGAAGTTTTCTTACAAGCCAACATGCTTAAACTGAGCAGAAGTAATAGGTAAATGGATTTCATTTTCACGATCTCACGTTTAAAGGTTACAATAAACTAAACGCAGGTCAAATTATGGAGGGGTGGTGCAGAGCAATTAACGATTTATTAAATCTTAATTTCCATCAAAGGCAATTGAAGCTTTTGTGGCAACCACCTCCGCACCCTTCGATATGTCCTTCGGACTACTCAGGGTGCTGTTAAGAAAATAACTTCGGAATCCACCTCCGCCAAGCTTCGGAGGTAAATCTTGAAAGCTTCGGTTTCTATTTTCAAAGAGCTACTGTTTTACTAGCAAGAAAGACGAACTAAGGCTTGGGCACCATAAAACACCTTCGCCAAGCTTCGGTGTTTAATAGAAGTATGATTGAAGGGAGTAAATCGCAGCGTATAAAACTAATCGTGTAGATTTTTTGCTTTTCCACGGACACTGAGTACCGATTAATCTTATTACTTATAATCCGAGCGTCATGGGTGAAAAGTAAAAATGGTTTTGAAAGCTGGAGTGAACGTATATGGTATGTCTTTAAAATAAGATTCTATGGATACGCCGGAAGCATTAACCTTGTGGGTGATGCCGTCTTGTTCTACAAATCCTTTAACCAATTTGATTAGATATCCTTCACCATTCATTTTGAAGATTATTTCGCCCTCAAGCAAGCCATTTGATAAGTAATAATTGATTTCATCGTGATTGAACTGAACTGCTTTTTTTGTTTTTGCAAAACAAAAATCAACCGTTTTCGTGGTGTCGCAGGAGGTATGGGTTTCATTTTCCCAGGTCTCTATGCACTTATCGTTAAAGGTAATTCGGTAAGTTTGAGATACATCACCGGTATTATTTCCACAAAGCAGAGAACTTTCGGTTCGTTCCATCAAAGGATACTTTTTAAAATTTAATTGATATGCTTTCGGATTTGATAAATCCATATCAAGCAATGAGTTGAATTGAGGTATGATGTCTGCCCATTTTTCATATTTGGAGGAGTCTTTTTGTGGATGCTTCCCCGTCGACCAAAAAGTTTTCTTACCACCATTCGGGAAAAATTGATAGGAGTCTTTTTTATCCTTGTTTTTTACCAAGGTTAAATTGGCCACCTTGCCCAAGTAAATAGAATCTTTATTCTTTATATCAATGATTAGAATGGATTCTAGATAGGTGCCGTAAATCTTATTGGTTTGATTACTTGCAGCACTTACACTGGAAATACTAACTAATTTTTGATAATAAGATGCCAGGTCGAATTGTCCAACAACTACTTCCTTAGCCATTTTGCCTTGTGGAGCCATGTAGACAGTATCTGTTATCTTACTGATTATTTTCGGATGGTAGCGATAGCAGGTGAAAATCATTGGGAAGCTTTTTTCATTAAATGAAAATGTACCCTGTTCGTTGCTCAGTCCAATCAATTCTTGATTTGAATTGTAGATAGCCACGTGTTCGAGTGGAGATCGGTTCAATGAATCCACGATTGTAAGAATGGATTGTGTAAAGGCAAAAAAAGGCAAGAGTAGAATGATTGTTAAATATGTTTTCATATGCTAATTTATAAAGTAACGGGCAGTAAAAAATTCCACTACCCGTTAAAATTTTCAATCTATTCTCTTGCAGTCGTTGATGCAAAAGTGCCAGCGGCTATGCCATTAGTGATTGGGTTACCCCACAGATTACTATTTGGATAATTTATAATTCCCCAAATTGTTGTACCGGCTCCAACAATAAACCCTCCAACATCAGCCAGCCAAGGCTTGATTTTAGATTTCGGTGACAAATCACTATTCCAAAAGTTAAAACTGGATAATCCAATTGATAAACATCCAAAGAGTAGTTTTTTTCTATCTTCTGATACCAGCTGATTTTGATTGATGCTATTCGCAATTACACTTATTCTTGATTGAAGTTGGGCCATATTCATATGTGTATTGTAATTTGTGAATTCCGTTAGCATTTCTTGTATGTATGCTTGTTCAGTTTGAGAAAGTACGGAAATTACTTGATTAAAGTATTCTTCTGGTTGAGCACTTTGATCTGGTAATATTGTCAATTGTTGACTTGAAATAAACTGATTTGCATTCAGAACCATATAATTATCAAGGCCACGCCGCTTTAGGGAATTATTAGTCTTGTTATAAATCCAAAGCACCTTATTCTGTTTTGATAATTCCATGAACTCATTGCTCCTAAGCGCTTCGTCCAATACTTCATTATGAATTTCGCCGACAAAGGTATAAGCGTTTTGTTCAGATGTTATTTTGGTGAATTGATACTGATTGTTAAGTTCATTAGTTCGTTCAATCGGTTCAATTTTTTTACATGAACTTATAATTAAAGTTGCTGCTATTAATACAGAGAATTTGGTTAAATTTTTCATTTTCATTTTTTTTAAATTAATTCGTTAAATGTCATAATTGGATGTTCAGTCCTGTCATTGTCTCTTGAACGAAATATTATAAAAGGTTCAAACAATTCTCCACCAAAATTACCCAGACAATTAAAGCAACTTTTTCAGCCCGTTTACTTAATTTATTTTGAATAGCTATAAGTGTGTCGCTTGAAACCAAATGAAAAAAGCATTTAGCTGTTTTTGTGAGTGTTTTATTCACTTTCATTTTTAGCATTTCTACTAAAAAAAATAGTACAAATACTATTTTTGAAGGTGGTATTTAAAACGCAGTGCCTTGATTTCGTATGCGTTAGGCTTTGTGCAACCCCATGCAACTAAATCTATTCATGCATGCAGTTTCTTACATTTGATAAACTTTTAAATTTTGAATTATGGCATTTAATGGAGATGAGGGGTCAGTAGTTACCCTCGCAGAAGCTTCCGGTTGGACAGCAAACTACAGAAGAACCGTTCCCGCAGGAGAGATCATTTCTCAGTTCGTTGGTAGAAACAAGCTTATGGAAATCTTGAATCAAGACGGGTGCATGGGCGTAAGAATATACTACGGCGTGGGTGATGACGGGAAAAAGAACATAATTTTAGTGGGTGCTAAGGCTGATGAAAATGACATGGAACAGGGCGTTATTGTAGAGCGTCTATCGCCTTGTCCTCCACTATGCCCTCGAAAAAATCCGTTGAACAGTTGATGAGTAACCTTGCATTATATAGTTACTATTTGGTTCAGGCAATTTCATTTTTACCGCTATTCATTTATCTGAAATGGCAAAAGGGGTGTAATTTTTTCTTTACGCCCCTGTTTCTTTATGTTTCAATCAATTTTATTTTGATTTTAACCTCAAATTTTTTCGAAATATTTTATAAAAATACGTTCCCTATTTTTCATATTTCAACAATCTCTTTGGGTGCATTAATGATCCTAATTCTTCGATCGTTTAGTTCAAAGAATAAAGCCTATTGTAACCTTGGTCTATTTCTTTTAATAACTATTTACTTGATTGACTTCTTTATTTTTGGAGGATTTTGGGAGAATAACTACATATCAAACATAGCGATGAATATAATCGTTTCGGCAATGTCCGTAATGGTTATATTTGATTTAATAAATTTAGAGGATGATGTTATCCCTAATCAGTTGGAGGGGAAATTTTTTATTGTGATGTCTTTTTTTGTTTATAATTCAAGTACTTTTTTTTTCAGTTTAATTGAGCATAAAATTAGAACAGAATTATCGTCTTTGTTTTATGTTTCGTATTTATCATATTTATTTTTGGAATTAGTGCATTATGCTCTTTTAAGTTTTGGAATTTGGAAATCAGCTCAGAAATAATATTAGTTGTCAGTGGAATTTTGTTTGCTGTAGCACTTGGAATGAGTGTTATTCAGATGTTTATTTTATTTAGAAGTAAAGCTACTCTCATGAGGATAAAATTCGAAATTCAACTCAAAAACAAGGAGTTGGAAATGATGAACGCTGTTGTACAGGCTCAAGAAACCGAACGCACCAACATTGCCAGGAACTTACACGATGAGGTAGGAGCAATTTTAGCCATGGCTCAACGGAATTTGAGTGTATCGCTCGATAAAATGACAGGAGACGACGTGTTGCGTGACGATATTGAATTCACCTTGGATGTGCTTGATCAATCCGTGGATAAAATACGCGCCATTTCACACGGCATGTTGCCACACTTTTTGGTGAAATTTGGCCTTCTAAAAGCCCTTCAACGCTTGATGGAACAAACGGAAAAATCCCTTGGGAATTCTTGTTCGTTTAACTCATCGGTTTCAGAAGATTTATCCCTGGAACAGCGTCAAGAAATTCATTTTTACTGCATTGCAACAGAGCTCATTAATAACCTGATGAAACATGCGCGCCCGCAATTCATCAACTTAAAGCTCGATGCCAGAGAAAACCACTTGATCTTGCATATTCAACACGATGGGGTGGCCATTAGTCAGGCAGATTACGAATATCTACTACATCATGGCAATGGTATGGGATTGGAATCCATATCTCATCGCTTGCGAATTATTACCGGTGAATTGCAATACCAACGCCAAACAAAGGGAGGAACCATCGAAATCTCCATGCCCTTGAAAATGAAGATAGCACCTAACAATCATGAAGAAATCAGCATTCCGCTTACCTAACCATACGGTTCGCGTTGCCGTAGTGGAAGACCATACCGTCGTGCGGCAGGCGCTCGTATTTATGCTTAAAAAGGAACCTCAAGTAATTGTCGCTTTTCATGCCGAGAACGGAAGAGAATTCTTGGATCAACTGCCCAATCACGAAGTAGATGTCGTATTGCTGGATTTGGATTTACCCGTCATGGACGGTCGCGAAACCTTGAAGCACTTGCAGAAGGATTTTCCTCACGTGAAAGCCATCATGCTGAGCATGCACGAAGACCCGTGGATTGTATCGGAGCTCATCCATGAAGGGGCCAAGAGCTTTTTGAAAAAGAATTGTTCATTCGATGCGTTGATGGATGCTTTATTCGATGTGAAATTCAAGGGAAGCCATACCACAGAACTGGTCGAACAGGCTATGTTTTCAAAGAACGATGAACGCATCCGTGGTG
>JAIPAL010000098.1 GCA_021740085.1 Crocinitomicaceae bacterium | reverse complement strand
GCGTTAAAAATAGTTAACCCCCTCGGGGTTATGTAATAACATTGTAATATATTTAAAATAAGTCAGGTTTATTATTTAGTTTGAATGCTCTTTTAATTTACAATACTCTTATGATCTCATGATAAAAAGAGAACATTTTCAGTCCATAGACGCACTTCGTTTTTTTGCTTTCCTAAAAGTTTATTTATTACATATCCCTTTAGATGCAAAGTTTCCGAACTTTTCATTAATAAAATCTGGGGGAGGAATTGGGGTTTCTTTTTTCTTTGTGTTGAGCGGGTTTTTAATTTCCTATTTACTTTTTTTGGAAAAAGCGAATGCTAATCGGATTGATTTATTGAATTTTTATAAACGAAGAGCATTCCGAATTTGGCCCTTATTCTTTTTGATAATACTTGTGGTGTTTCTTCTGCCTTTTGATTTAAAACAAGATTTGGGCCTTCATATGGTCGGGGGAGGATATGATTTTGACTGGAGATTTTCATTTACTTTTTTAGAAAATTATAAAATGATTGCCATGGATCAATTTCCCAAAACTACCCCGCTTTCCGTGTTTTGGTCGCTATGTATTGAGGAACATTTTTATATCGTATGGGGAATATTGTTCTTTTTTCTATCATCAAAAAATGTATTTAGAATGTTGCTGTTTAGTGTGGTCATCGCTTGGATTTCGCGGGCTTACGAAAGTTATTATTCTACTAATTTAATCATTGAAACAAACGATCTATTTACGAATTTAGACTATTTTTCATGCGGTGGGATCTTAGCGTACGTCTTTGTTTTTTACAAAGTCAAGCTAAATTCATTGCTACTAAAAATCGGGAAGTGGAATCTAAAACTTTGTTTGTTAGGACTTGCTTTGCTGCTTATTTTTCACAATCAATTGATCCCTGAACCTACGAAGTTTTCTTTCATTTTTAAACCAAGCATTATTGCGGCTATATTTACGCTCATTATTTGCTTATTTATTTCTGCTGAATCAGGAATAGTGATAAAAAGCAAGTTGTTGAATTATTTAGGTGTCCGAAGTTATGGATTATATGTATTTCATATTATTGCCATTCACATGTTGTATCAATATTATTTGTTGCATCATATTAAAATAGACACCTCCTTATCACTTATTATTTTTATGCTAATCTCCTTTTCGATAACTGTTTTGGTTACCATGTTTTCGTATCGATATTTCGAAAAACCTATTTTAAGGTTAAGGCGGTAGTCGCTTACAAGCGCAAAACGGCCATACCTGTGACGATTTTAGAATTCAATACCCGGGATTAATCTTTGATTATCAAAGTTTTTTGCAAAGCGACAGACGTTGGTATGGTAACTAACTCGTCTGCATCTGTTTTTATATAAAGAAAGTAGAAGGATATGTCGATTAATTTCCCTTCGACTTCATATTCTCTATCTAATACCCGAATTCGTTGACCAATTTTTACTGGGTGGTTAAAGAATAAAATTAAACTTGAGGTAATGTTTGATAAAATCGACCATTGCGCAAAAAAAGCAATGCCAAGCACGGTAATTAATGAGGTGATAAACACCATTAATTGAGAACGATCAATGTTCCAGATTGCTGCTAATCCGATTACCATAAAGATTAATGAAAACAAATTGATGATGCGCATGGTGATTTTCTTACGCTTTAAATCATTGTCTAAACGAACTAATATGCGATTAACAGCTTTGCCAGCAAACAACTTTACTATAATAACGAAAGCAATTAAAATAGCTGTGTGAATGAATTGATTAGTCATCATTGTGGTTTTGTTTGAATTGAATTTTTGGCTTTATCCCAATAAAGGTCCATCTCAGCGAGGTTCATATCTTGGATATTTTGTTGGTCTTCACGAATGAATTTTTCCATTAATTGAAAGCGATTGATGAATTTGGCATTGGTTTTTGCAAGAGCACTTTCAGGGGAAACGCCAATGTATCGCGCATAATTTACCAAGGAAAATAAAACATCACCAAATTCGGCTTCTTTTTCGTCAGAATCTAGGCTTATTTCAGCTTGCAATTCTTCCAGTTCTTCTTGAACTTTTTTCCAAACGTCTTTTTTATCTGACCATTCAAATCCAATTCCCTTTACTTTTTCTTGAATTCTTGTGGCTTTCACAAGTGATGGGAGCGAGGAAGGGACGCCCTCCAAAACAGATTTCCTGCCTTCTTTTAATTTTAATTTTTCCCAATTTGCCTTCACTTCGTCCTCGTCTTGAACAATTGTATCGCTGTAAATGTGTGGATGTCGATGGATTAATTTCTCACAAATGGCATCCAATACGGAGGTAACATCAAACGCTCCGGCTTCACTTCCAAGTTTACAGTAAAAAACCAGGTGTAAAAACAAATCGCCAATTTCACCTTTGATTTCATTCATTTCACCCGTAGTAATGGCATCTGCTAATTCATACGTTTCTTCAATGGTTAAATTACGAAGTGATTCAAAGGTTTGTTTTTGATCCCATGGACATTTCTCCCGAAGTTCATCCATTATGATCAGTAGGCGCTCAAAAGCTTTTAGTCTAGCATCCATATTTTACAAAATTATCTAAATTCATTGATTAACTTTGTTTAATATGCGAAAGATATTCACGTCGTTTCTTCTTTTGTTTTTTGTTTGTTCGCTGCATGGACAAACGAATGATATGGGAATTGAATTTAGGCAGAAAATTGGCTTTTTAGCGGCACATCGGGGCGTTATGGCCCATCTACCGCAAGAAACGGCCAAAGCGTTTGAATTGACCTATTTCCTTCATACAAAAGGAAGTAAATTATGGCATGTTAAATACCGATATCCAACGGTTGGCGGTACACTTTTTATTGGTTCGGTTGGAAATAAAGAACTTTTAGGAAACTATGTTGGACTGTATGGTTTTTCAGAATTACCGATGATAAAGTACAAAAACTACGAAATGGCTTTTCGCCTAGGTTGTGGCCTTGGATACACCAATAAAATTTACGATCCAATAAACAATCCTAAAAATGTGGCGGTAAGCACTCACTTTAATGCCATGATGAATTTTGCGGTGAAAAGTACTTACCGAATAAAAAGCCATTCTGTTACAGTTGGGTTAGACTTAACGCATTTTAGCAACGCAGCTTTTAAGGTACCAAATTATGGGATCAACATGCCTTATCTTTCCTTTGGATATGCCTATGTTTTTCGCAAAGCAACCCCTATCATGCCAACGGATATCAAATTCCAAAAACGTTTAGAGCTCAGCGCAATGGGTATCTATTCCATGAAAGAATTGATGCCAATAGGAGGTAAACGTTATCCGGTTTATGCAATTAATATTGCTGCACGCCGATTTTTTAATCAAAAAGCTGGAATGGAAGTGGATGTAGATATTATTTCTAAGCAAGCAATTATGGCTTATTTGCCGTATACACAGAAAACACAATTGTCTATTATTCAAGTGGGATTGTATGCCGCCTATTTAGTTCCTTTTGATAAATTTCATTTCGTTTTTGGAATGGGGACTTATCTACGTGATAAATACAAACCAGAGGATTTTTTGTATCATCGTATTGGTTGCAGGTATCAATTCCAAAATGGATTAATTGCTAATTTTACGCTTAAAACTCATTTTGCAAGGGCAGATTATATGGAACTGGGACTTGGTTATACGTTTAAAACATGGAAAAAATAAAAAGGTCTGTTTGGCCTTTCTTACTGCTATTGGTTTTGATTTCGTGTAGAAAAGCGAGTGAACGTCCTTGTTGGAAAAAATCTGGCTCGTTTGCAGTCAAAGAAATTCAACTCGGTGATTTTAATCGCTTGTTTTTGAAAGAACATATTACCTATAAATTGATTCAAGATTCCACCAATAAGATTGTAATTAAAGGTGGAGAGAATTTAATTGGTTTGATAGATATTCAAGGTGAAGACGGGTTGGTATCGATAAGCAACAACAATAAATGTAATTTCTTTAGAAAGTACGAAGTAGTGGAGGTTGAAATTCACTTCACTTCGCTTATTAATATTCTATTTGAAGGCACAGAAAAATTAAGTTGTGCAGATACTTTGAATGTCAATTACTTAACGGTAACACTTCGTGATGGTGGTGGGTCAATGGATTTGTTAGTAAATGCCTTGGATATTCGAACAGATCTCACCAATGGTTGGGGTGATTTGGTTCTTCGGGGAAAAACAAATACAGCCAGTTATCAAGCATTGGGTAATGGTTTTGTCGAGGCACGAGATCTAATAGTGAGAGATTCAATCAATTTCATTTCGAGTTCATCCACCATTCAAAAAATAAATGCTAGCAACTGCAAAATAAAAGTGGAAATCAATGGAATTGGTGATATTTGGTACTACGGATTGCCAACAGCGATTAGTAAGCATGAGTATGGAAAAGGGAAATTAATTGATAAAAATTAACAGCGTATAAGATGTTAAGTAGTAAACCTAAATTATAAAGTAAATGAAAATTATATCGTTTAATGTAAATGGAATTCGCGCTATTGTAGCCAAAAATTTTATTCAGGATATGAAAGCCATTTCGCCTGATGTTATTTGTTTGCAAGAAACAAAAGCGGATGCTGAGCAAGTGGACACAGCAGTAGCAGAATTGTCGGAATATCAAGTATATGCGAATGCGGCTGAGAAAAAAGGATATTCCGGTACGGCGATATTAAGTAAAAAAGCACCCATCTCGGTTGAATATGGAATGGGGACGGATGAACATGATCACGAAGGAAGAATTGTGAAAGCTGAATTTGATGATTTCTTTTTAGTATGTGTGTATGTCCCAAATTCAGGGAGTGAATTAGCTAGATTGCCTTATCGACAACAGTGGGATGCTGATTTCTTGGCTTATCTAAAAAAATGTGAAAAAACAAAGCCAGTAATTATCTGTGGTGACTTAAACGTTGCGCATCAAGCGATTGATTTAGCAAGGCCGAAAGAAAATTATAACAAAGCCGCAGGTTATATGCAAGAAGAAATTGATGGCTTGAATCGATTTGTTGAAGCTGGATTGGTGGACACTTTTCGTAACGCTAATCCTGAACAAGTTAAGTATTCCTGGTGGAGTTACCGTGCCGGAGCTCGTGAAAAAAATGTAGGCTGGAGGATTGATTATTTTCTTGTATCCCAATCATTCTTGAATCGTATTTCAGCCACAGAAATTTACAATGACATCCTCGGTTCAGATCATTGTCCGGTGGGAATCACGATTAAGTAAGCACTAGTTTTTATCGTCGTCGTATTCGCCTTGCAAGGAGTATTTCCCAAAAATAAAGAGGCCAAGGACAATTATTGGAAGTAAGACAAAACACACAATTATCCCAAAGACTAAGTCTTCTTGCTTATTACTTGTAAACTTTGGAATGCCAAGCGCTGTAATCCCATAATAGGCCACAAGAACGGC
>JAIPAL010000028.1 GCA_021740085.1 Crocinitomicaceae bacterium | reverse complement strand
ATTTTGAATGACCGCCTTCCAGTTATCTTCCTTTGAATCAATTTGAGAACGCGTACCGAACCCTACTCCTGTTCCAAAATCTTGTAATTGACGAGCGCCAATATTCGATGTCATGATAAGGATTGTGTTTTTAAAATCAATTTTACGACCTAGTCCGTCTGTCATGTGACCATCATCTAGCACTTGCAATAATAAGTTAAAGACATCGGGATGAGCTTTCTCAATTTCGTCAAGTAATATGATTGAATATGGCTTTCTTCTCACTTTTTCTGTAAGCTGACCACCTTCTTCATACCCAACATATCCTGGAGGCGCCCCTACTAGTCTAGAAATAGAAAATTTCTCCATGTACTCAGACATGTCGATTCTGATCAGCGCATCTTCCGTATCAAAAATATACTTTGCCAATACTTTTGCCAATTGGGTTTTTCCAACTCCTGTTGGCCCTAAGAAGAAAAACGAACCAATCGGTTTATTTGGATCTTTTAAACCAGCTCTATTTCGCTGAATGGCTTTCACTACTTTTTCAACAGCTTCTTCCTGTCCAATTACTTTTCCACGGATGATTTCACCCATATTCAATAATTTTCCAGTTTCCGTTTGAGACACCTTATTTACAGGAATACCACACATCATAGAAACTACTTCCGCGACATCTTCTTCAGTAACGATTATTTTATTCGACTTAGACTCCGTTTCCCAACTATTTTTAGCAAGTTCTAAGGAATCATTAAGCGCTTTCTCTGCATCTCTAAGTATAGCAGCTTTATCGTAAGACTGTGAACGGATAGCATCCATTTTCTCCACATGCATCTCATCTAATTTTCCTTCAATATCAAGAATTTCTTGAGGGACATTAATATTAGTAATGTGCACACGCGAACCCACTTCGTCCAACGCGTCAATCGCTTTATCTGGAAGGTGACGATCCGTTATATAACGTTCCGTTAATTTAACACAAGCATTGATCGCCTCATCCGTATATTCTACGGAGTGGTGATCCTCATAATGTTGCTTAATATTTTGAAGGATTTGAATCGTTTCATCGATGGAAGTTGGTTCGATGATTACTTTTTGAAACCTACGCTCTAGTGCGCCATCTTTTTCGATGTGCTGGCGGTATTCATCTAGCGTTGTTGCACCGATAGCTTGCAGCTCACCCCTAGCAAGTGCAGGTTTAAACATATTAGAAGCATCTAAGGAACCACTTGCCCCACCTGCACCGATTATAGTATGGATCTCATCAATAAATAGAATGATATCTGGATTTTTCTCCAACTCTTGCATAACCGCCTTCATTCTTTCTTCAAATTGTCCTCTGTATTTTGTACCGGCAACTAAAGAAGCTAAGTCAAGCGAAACAATCCGTTTACCAAATAAAATACGAGAAACTTTACGTTGCATAATCCTTAAGGCCAATCCTTCTGCAATGGCACTTTTTCCAACACCTGGCTCACCAATTAAAATCGGATTGTTTTTCTTCCTTCTGGAAAGGATTTGACTTACGCGTTCAATCTCTTTTTCGCGCCCTACAATTGGATCTAATTTGCCGGCTTCCGCCATTTTCGTTAAGTCCCTGCCGAAATTATCTAATACAGGTGTTTTTGATTTTGAATCAACAGGTTTACGCGGAGTTGGTGAAGAGAAATTTTCTTCATCGTCATTGTTACTCGGAAACTCCGCCTTTGGAAATTTTTGTTCTTCTATCATAGTTTCATATTCATCTTTAGCGTTATCATAAATAAGTCCATATTTATTCAATATTTGACAGGCAGCACAATCCTCGTAGCGCAAAATTGTTAAAAGCAAATGCTCTGTTCCAATAACGGTTGATTTAAAAAGCTTGGCCTCCAAATACGATTGTTTAATAATATTTTCTGTTTGCTTCAATAAAGGAATAGTTGATAATTGAGGCGGAGAAGGAGCTGCAGATTTTTTCAAAACCGCCACTAATTCCTTTTTTAATACCAAATGATCTAATTCAAATTCTTTAATAATTTGTATTGCCTTTCCTTCATTTAATTTGAATAAGCCCAATAGCAAATGCTCAGGACTAACAAAATCATTGCATAGTTGTACAGCCTCTTCTCTGCTTAATCGTATTAAATCTTTTACGCGTGGTGAAAATTTTGCCTCCATAGTTGAATTAAGGATGTATTGGAACAAATATAACTATTAAATCAAAATGCATACACCATAATTATTCACAATTTATCATTAAAATTTGTTAGTAATTAACTTTATATTAACACAAAAAAATGGCTATTAATCACTAATTTTGGAAGCCTAGAAATATAATTCTTGGCAACAAAAAAAAATACAACATTTAAGTTATGGCAGAAGGAGAAAGAATAATTCAGATAAACATTGAAGATGAAATGAAATCAGCTTACATCGATTATTCGATGTCTGTTATCGTTTCACGTGCATTACCTGACGTTCGAGATGGATTTAAACCTGTTCACAGAAGGGTTTTATACGGCATGCAAGACTTGGGCGTATATTCCAATAAAGCTCATAAGAAGTCGGCAAGAATTGTCGGAGAAGTTTTGGGTAAGTATCACCCACATGGAGATAGTTCGGTATATGATACCATGGTGCGTATGGCGCAGCCTTGGTCTTTGCGTTATCCGTTAGTAGATGGACAAGGAAATTTCGGGTCAGTAGATGGTGATAGTCCTGCAGCAATGCGATATACGGAAGCTAGATTGCGAAAAATTACGGAAGAAATGTTGGACGATCTAGAAAAAGAGACCGTTGATTTCCGACCTAATTTTGATGATAGTTTAGAGGAGCCTTCTGTGCTTCCGACTAAGATTCCGAATTTATTAATTAATGGTGCATCTGGAATTGCTGTTGGGATGGCTACAAATATGGCCCCACACAACCTTACAGAAGTAATCGATGGTATTATTGCCATGATTGACAACAAAGATTTGCCAATTGAAGAGTTGTTAAACTATGTGAAAGCACCTGATTTTCCAACAGGAGGAATTATATATGGTTACGAGGGTGTTCGCGATGCTTTTTTAACAGGAAGAGGACGAGTAGTTATTCGAGGAAAGGCGGAAATTGAAGAGGTAAATGGACGGGAGCAAATCATTGTAACTGAAATTCCATATCAGGTAAATAAGGCGGAAATGATTAAAAAAATCGCCGACTTAGTGAACGATAAAAAAATCGAAGGGATTTCAGATTTAAGAGATGAATCTGATAGAAATGGTATGCGTATCGTTTTTGAAATTAAACGCGATGCAATTGCCAATGTAGTGTTAAATAAATTATATAAGTTCACTGCTCTACAAACTTCATTTTCTGTTAATAACATATGTCTAGTCGATGGACGACCGCGCTTATTAAATTTGCAAGAAATCATTGAGCAATTCATTCTTTTTAGGCACCAAGTTGTGGTTCGTAGAACGACATTTGAATTACGTAAAGCAGAAGAAAGAGCGCATATTTTAGAAGGTTTAATCATTGCTTCGGATAATATTGATGAAGTAATTGAGATCATCAAGACGTCGGACAGTCCTGACCACGCAAGAGAAAGGCTTTCTACTCGCTTTGGATTATCAGAGATCCAAACTCGTGCCATTGTCGACATGCGACTTCGTCACTTAACTGGACTAGAACAAGACAAGCTTCGAACTGAATTTGACGAGTTAATGGCGTTAATTGCGGACTTAAAAGACATTTTAGCAAACGAGGAAAGACGTAAACAAATAATCAAGGATGAATTAAACGACATGCGCACGAAGTATGGTGATGCGCGACGTTCATCTATTGAGTATTCTGCAAGCGAAATGCGAATGGAAGATTTAATTGCGGATGAGGAAGTGGTTGTTACGATTTCACATGCTGGCTATATTAAAAGAACGAATTTAGCAGAATACAAAGTTCAAAATCGTGGCGGAATGGGTTCTAAAGGATCTACCACACGAGACAAGGATTTCTTAGAGCATCTATTCGTTGCCACCAACCATAACTACTTATTAATCTTTACAGAAAAAGGTCGTTGCTTCTGGATGCGTGTTTATGAAATTCCAGAAGGAAATAAATTATCCAAAGGACGGGCGATTCAAAACCTGATTAATATTCCGCAAGATGATAAAGTGAAGGCCTATGTTAAAGTCTTAGATTTAACAGATAAAGAATACACAAGCAACAATTTTATCATTATGTGCTCTAAGTTTGGTGTAATTAAAAAAACATCCTTAGATGCGTATTCTCGTCCACGTTCAAATGGTATTAATGCCATAACCATTCGAGACAACGATGAATTATTAGAGGCAAGATTAACCAATGGAGCTAATGAAATCGTAATGGCAACAAGTACAGGTCGAGCGATTCGTTTCAATGAAGCAAAAGTTCGTCCGATGGGCCGAAACGCTGCCGGTGTTAGAGGAGTTACACTTACTCAAGCAGGCGATGAAGTAATAGGAATGATCTGCGTAGAGGATATTTTCTCCACTATATTAGTTGTTTCTGAGAAAGGATTTGGAAAACGAACGTTTTTAAATGATCCCGAAGACAAAGAACCTGTTTACCGAATCACTAACCGTGGTGGAAAAGGGGTGAAAACAATGAATATCACTGATAAAACTGGTAAATTATTATCCATTCAGAACGTAAGGGATGAAGATGATTTAATGATCATTACGAAATCGGGGGTTACCATTCGAATGCACATTGATACTATCCGAACAATGGGAAGAGCCGCTCAAGGGGTGAAATTAATCAACCTCAAAAATAATGCTGAAATCGCTGCTATAGCAAATGTTCCGAGAACGGAAGATGAAGATGATGAAGCTGAGTTACTGGATGCTTTACCAATTTCGGAAAATAGTGAAGAATTAGGTGCTTTTGAAGACTTGGATGATGACATCGAAGAAATTGAAACTGATGACATGAACACCAATGATAGCGAAGAGGAACTTGAGGACGAAGATGATGATGAATAATTGAAGTAGGATACTATGGCATGGTCCTTGAAAACGACCTGCGCATTATGCTAATTATAAATTAAAAACGAATAAAATGAGAATCAATTTTCAACTTATTATTGCCAGTATTTTTGCTATTCATATTGGATTTGGCGCTTTCGCTCAAAAAGCCAACGTGACCGATGCGGCCTTATTAATGAAGAAATACAATCCAATGGCTGGTTTGGATGCTTCTAAGAAATTATTAACCAAAGCAAAAGATTTTATCGATCTCGCGGCCGTTAATACAGAAACAGCTGGATCTGCAAAAATGCACATGTATCGCGGTGAAATTTATTTTGGATTAATTGAAGTAGCAGCCATGGAAAGTGCTGCTAGTGGCACTCAACCAGATGAAGCAAAGATAAAAGAATACGAGGCAATCGCACGAGCTTCCTTTAATAAGGTATTAGAGGATCCTAAGAAAGAATTCGTCTCAGACATTCAATCTTTTTTGAATTTTCGTTCCAACATGTATTTTAACATGGGGATTAATTCGTACGAGACAAAAAACTTTGCTTTGGCTACCCAATTATTCGTTGGAGCGCTTGAAGTAAAAAGTTTTTTAAATGAAAAATATCCAGATGCAGAAGTTAATGCTCACTTGTGTTTAGCAAGAACGGTGGATAGCTTGCTAAAAGTTAAAAGCTTTGATAAGGCACTTGAATTAGCAAACGTTGTTAATGAAGCGGTGCCATCCAATATTGATGTATTAATCCTTTTAGTGAACATCTACCTTCAAAAAGGCGATGTTATTGGTTCTCAAAAATACCTGAACGAGGCACTTGCCTTAGACCCTAACAACAAACAATTGTACTATGTGTTAGGAACTGCTTACATGGACTTAGATGAGAATGAAAAAGCAGACAATGCCTTATCAAAGGCATTAGAAATTGATCCTGCCTACAATGATGCGCAATACCAATTAGGTGCTCATTTATATAATTGGGCAGCTGAAATGAAAAAAGAAGCAGGACAACTTCCTGAAAACGATGCGAGCTACGAACCATTAATGGAAAAAGCAACCGCTATGCAGTATCGATCCTTGGAATTACTTGAAAAGTATATTGCCGTAAATCCACTTGATAAAACGGTTTTAGAAATCTTACGTTCCACCTATTCAAAATTAGGAAATAACGAGAAAGCGAGTGAATACAAAAATCGAATTGAAGCGCTAAAGAATTAATCCTACCTCTTAATAACAGGCAGTTATTATGTAATTTGGAGAAAGATGAAAAGTATCATTGGGATAATTGGTGGTGGCTTTTCAGGTTGTATCCTTGCTCATCACTTATTGGAAAAAACGGAAGATCTTCAAGTTGTTATTTTCAATAAATCCAGTCGAATTGGTCCTGGCTTAGCGTATGAGCCTCAATCTAGTGCTATGCTTTTAAATGTAAAAGCAGGAAAAATGAGTGCTTTTCCTTCTATTCCAACTGATTTTGTTGATTGGTTAATGGAACAAAATCAATTTCCATTAAAAACAAAGTCCGAAATATCCAACTCCTTTGTTAGCAGAGAATTATACGGGCAGTATTTAGAAACTAGTTGGAAAAATACACATCAAAAATATGCCGATAGAATTAGCATTATTGTAGAAGAAGTACTAGATGTCTCAAAGCCAGATAAGGAATTTATTATTCAAACTGAAAATAACACCTTACACGCTCAATATTGTGTATTGGCAACAGGAAACGAGCTTCCAAGAAATCCCACCATCAGCAACAATTCATTTTACCAATCTCCCAATTATTTTCAAAACCCATGGTCCATTGATTGTGAATTAATTGATAATCAAAAACCTATTTTGATTATTGGAACGGGATTAACAATGGTTGACACCGTTCATTATTTACGTGAAAAAAACAAAAATGGAACTATCTATTGCATCTCACCGCATGGATTTAAAATACTTCCACAAGGCGAAGCAGAGGATACTTATGATAATATTCTGCATAAAATAAAGATAGAAGATCGTTTAGATTCCTTGTTAGCTGAATTCAATCTTGCAAAAAAAGAAATTACTAAAAAAAATGGTTCCTTGGAATCACTTATCAATTACTTCAGGCCTTATACCGGTAAATTATGGCAAGGATTTACAACAGAAGAAAAATCTTTTTTTCTGAGACACCTTCGACATAAATGGGGCGTTGCTAGACACCGCATCCCTCCTATTTCATATGAACAAATTAAACAGGAACTAGCTGAAAAAAAACTCATTATCCTAGCTGGAAAAATCAAGGATTTCGAAGAAAAAACCGCTGAAATAAACGTTAATTATTGGAGTCAGTTGACACATACAGTAGAAAGCATGAAAGTTTCATGTGTAATCAATTGCACGGGACCAGAAGCTGATGTTTCAAAATTACCTCAAGGTCTCCTTGCTAAATTATACAAAAATCAACTGATTGTCCCTGATGAACTTTTAGTAGGAATTCAAGTATCTGTAAGGGATTTCAGGATAAAAAACAGTCATCATACTGAACATTTTTATGCCCTTGGAAATTTACTTCGTGGAGAATTATGGGAAAGTACCGCGATAAACGAATTACGAGAACAAGCAATTCAATTGTCACTGCAAATAGAACATGCTGAAAAAACAAAGAAAAATTGCTAACTTTGGGGTATGGCATTTGTTTATCCTGGCATACTTTGGCTACTAAGCCTAATCTCCATTCCAATTATCATTCATTTATTTCATTTTAGACGTTACAAGACGCTTTATTTTTCATCCTTACAATTCATTCAAAAAATAGATCAAGAAAATAAATCGACGAAAAAACTTAAGCATCTAATTGTTTTAAGCACTCGGATTCTTGCGCTATCGGCTATAATCATTGCCTTTGCACAACCCTATATCCCCGTAACAAATGGCGAAGCAAAAGCAGGGAAAAACCTAATCTCAATTTATATTGACAATTCATTTTCCATGACAGCCAAAGGTGTTGAAGGAGAATTACTTTCCGAAGCGCGTGAAATTGCCCGGAAAATAATTGAAGATGCCCCCATTGATTGTCGGATACTTTTACACACCAACAACCTTACTGGACTTGAGAAAAGAATACTTACGAAAATTGAAGCACTCGCACAATTAGATAAAATTAAAGAAGGTCCGATCACAAGAAATATCGATGAAATAATCAATTGGGAAAGAGAATTTATCACGCGAATAAGCAAAGAGCAAGAACGTATTAATTCCGTTCAGCACCTTGTGATTTCTGATTTTCAGAAAGAAACTTTCAAAACCAGTAAACTAAGTCCGGACAATACCGGATTTTATTACCCAATACAAGTGAAAGCACAGTCACGGGCGAACTTGTACATAGATTCTATTTATTTTGCCTCGCCTCTTCAGAAATTAGGGGAACCAAATGAATTATTTGTTCGTGTCAATAATGATTCAGATGAAGACGCCGTAAATGTGGAAATTAAAATCGAATTGGGCTCACAAAAAAGAACCATGTTTGCGGAGATTAAAGCGAATAGCACCCTAACCACCAGCTTTAATTACACCAATGTAAAGGCTGGCACCTTTGAAGGAAGCGCAGAAATAAAGGACAAACAATTATTTTGGGATGATAGCTATTACTTTAATATCATTGTTGCCAAAGAATGTAAGGTATTATTAATCAATGGCGCATTAGCTTCAGAGGATATTAAAAAGGTGTTTTCCATTGAGCCATTTTACCAATTAACGACTATCTCTGAACTTTCCTATACAAGTGATTTAGCTGCCCAAGCAGACTTAATCATTTTAAATGGTATTAATGACGTAAGCAGTGGATTAGCGAATGATCTCATAGATTTATCCGATCAAGGTCATTCGATTGCCTTATTCCCGGGAGATAATATAGTTCCATCATCATGGAATGCTTTTTTAGCCAAGCTTAATCTCCCATTACTCGGAAACACCATTTCAACAGGAAACACAATTAATGCTATTGATTACAAAAACCCTTTTTTCATAGGAATGTTTGATAAGGAGAAAGCTGATTTAAATTTACCTTCTATTTCAAAATCATATAGCGTAGTTAATGCGAATCAAAGTGCTGCCTACCCCTTATTGAAACAACGAAATGGAAATCCTTTATTGTTAAAAAGTCCAGGTAATTATTCGAACTACCTCTACACCTCCTCATTAGCCCTTTCTTTCGGGAATTTCACGCAAAATGCTCTATTTCCTTCTGTACTGTTACGTATGGGAGAATTAAGTACGCGAAAACTTCCTTCATTTGTAACAATTGGACAAGATGCTAAAATATTCATCTATAACACCTCCAACGCTGAAAAACCCTTGCGATTGGTAAATAAAACAGTTGATTTTATTCCGCAATACCAACGCTTTAAATCCATTGCATCTATTTCAATTTCAGGAGCCGAAGCCATTGAAAAATTAGTCGCTGGGTCTTACAAACTAATTGATGAGGAAGAAATTGGTCGCCTAGCAATCAACTATGACCGTAATGAATCCTCTACTGAAATCATGGATGGCAGTCAAATAATTCAAGCTTTTGAAAATGCAGGCATAAAAAACTGTACCTTCAAAGCCATAGAAAATGGACAAAGTACTACGCAACTAAAACTGGACAAACCCTTTGAGTATTGGCGCTTTTTTGTCATTCTTGCCTTACTTTTTATTTTGACGGAAATGGTTTTACTTAAATTTTGGAAATAATCGCTTTATGAAAATAGTAGTAAAAAATGCTAAAGTAGTTGATCTCACTTCGGAATTTCACTTGCAAATCGTTGACTTATTAATTGTTGACGGAATCATTGAAAAAATTGGTCAAAACATAAGCTCTGAAGACGCAAAAGTCATAAGCTCGGATCAATTATGTATTTCCCAAGGTTGGCTAGACTTCAAAGCCAATTTTTGCGATCCAGGTAACGAACATAAAGAAACCATAGCGTCCGGACTTAATGCTGCTGCTCAAGGCGGTTTTACACATATTGGCGTTTTACCTTCAACCAACCCTCCTATTGATAGTAAAGCACAAGTGACTTATCTATTGAATCGCGCTGAAAACAACATCGTTTCAATCCATCCGATTGCTTGTGTTACCCAAGGAATGAAAGGTGAACAATTAGCAGAAATGTACGACATGTATCAATCGGGAGTTCGTTGGTTTTCGGATGATTACAGAGCACACAACCCAGGGATTTTACATCGAGCCTTGTTATACGTTCAAAATTTCAACGGTAAAATCATTCGTTTTAACAGCAATGCATCGTTGGCAGCAAGTGGGATTGTGAATGAAGGAATCGCTTCTACCAAAACAGGATTAAAAGCAGACGCCGCTTTCTCAGAAATAATAGCCATACAAGAAAATATTTCCCTTGTTGAATATACCAATGGCGAATTACACCTTTCTGGAATTTCCACAAAAGGAGGTGTAGATTTAATAAGGCAAGCGAAAAAGAAAGGGGTGAAAATTACCGCCGATGTGCACCTCATGAACCTTTGTTTTACCGAAGAAGAAGTCTTGGATTTCGATTCAAACTATAAGGTACTACCCGTTTTGAGAACAGTGGAAGATCGTGAGGCATTAATTGAAGGAATAAAAGATGGAACCATCGACGCCATCGTTTCCGATCATCGTCCTAGCGACCCTGAAGAGAAAGAAATTGAATTTGATTTTGCCTCTTTTGGTACCATCCAATTACAAAGTATGTATGCAGCCTTAGAAAAACATACCGACTTAGGAACAGAAAAAATAGTGGAGCTGCTTTCCATAGCTGCAAGAAATATTTTCGGGATAGAACAAAAAAAGATTGCTGTTGGACAAATGGCAGACATTACCCTTTTTGACCCAAGTAAAACTTGGACCTTCGATAAAACAGCTGTATCATCGTTTTATTATTTCAGTCCATTTCTAAACCAAGAATTTCAAGGAAAAGTAATTGGCATCATCAATAACAAACAGCTACATTTAAATTAATACAGTATGCCAAAAAGTTCCTTTCTAAAACAATTCTTCAAACAAAAAAAGATGGTGGGTTCCGTAGCGCCCAGTTCACGCTTTTTATCAGCGAAAATGTTGAATCATCTTCCTTTAAAACAAGCCAAATTCATTGTTGAATTAGGGCCCGGAAGTGGCGTTTTTACTGAAAAAATACTCGCCAAAATGGGCGATGAAAGTCAATTATTGGTGATTGAGTTGAATGAACAATTTCACCACGAACTTTCGCTTAAAATTAATCATCCGAACTTTCATTTATTCCATGATTCTGCTGATCAACTAGGTGTATTATTAAATCAAATTGGCGGAGAAAAAGCAGACCTTATTATTTCATCGCTTCCATTAGCAAATTTCCCAAGCGACCTTAGAGATTCTCTCTTAGATACCATTCAAACTTACCTAAAGGAAGATGGTTATTTTGTACAATTTCAATATTCGCTTCAAGCCAAAAAATACATCAAGAAACGATTCCCTAGCACCAAGATTAACTTTACGCCTTTAAATCTACCACCTGCTTTCGTTTATTCTTGTCAGAAAAAGGCCTAATCTTCAGCATATTCATTACCTTTGCGCCAAAATAAGTAAACATGCTTAATGTTAATAATCTTTCTTTGCAATTTGGTAAACGCGTTCTCTTCGATGAAGTAAACGTGAAATTTGTACAAGGAAATTGCTATGGTATCATTGGTGCGAATGGCGCAGGTAAATCTACCTTTTTAAAAATTTTAACAGGTGACCAAGACCCAACAACAGGAAGAGTTGAATTAGAGCCTGGAAAAAGAATGGCTTTTTTAAAGCAAAATCACTTCGAATTCGATAAAGTTCAAGTTCTACAAACCGTTATTATGGGTCATAAAAGACTGTATGAAATAATGGTCGAAAAAGATGCTTTGTATGCTAAGGAAGATTTTTCGGAAGCTGATGGCATGCTAACTGCCGAACTTGAAGGAGAATTTGCTGATCTAGAAGGATGGAATGCTGAAACTGATGCCGCAACATTACTTAGTAATTTGGGGATTGAAGAATCTAAGCATTATTCCTTAATGGAAGAATTGTCCAATGATTTAAAAGTTCGTGTCTTGTTGGCGCAAGCCATTTTTGGAAATCCAGATGTATTAATCTTGGATGAACCCACCAACGACCTTGATTTGCATACTATTTCATGGTTGGAAGATTTCTTGTTGGATTTTAGAAATACCGTAATAGTTGTTTCGCACGATAGGCACTTTTTAGATACCGTATGCACGCACATTGGCGATATCGACTTTAATAAAATCAACCTTTTTACCGGTAATTATTCGTTTTGGTATCAATCTTCTCAGTTGGCGGCACGTCAACGATCAGACAAAAACAAGAAAGCGGAAGATCGCAAAAAAGAATTATTGGATTTCATCTCTAGGTTTTCTGCCAATGCAGCAAAATCTAAGCAAGCGACCAGTAGAAGAAAGATGCTCGACAACCTAGATTTGGAAGAGATTCAACCATCCTCCAGAAAATATCCAGGTATTACCTTTCATCAAGAGAGAGACGCTGGGAATCAAATCCTTTCGATTAATGACTTATCCAAATCAATTGATGGGAAATGCTTGTTTAAAGATTTAACCATCACTGTAAACAAAGGAGATAAGATCGCTTTTATTTCAAAAAATTCATTGGCATTAACTACCTTTTTTGAAATATTAAACAATAATAGTAAGGCTGATTCTGGCGAATTTACATTTGGAACAACCATTACCACCGCCTACATGCCTAACGACAATCATCATTTTTTCTCTAGTAAAATATCCTTGATAGATTGGCTACGACAATATGCCTTAACTGATGAGGAACGTGAAGATGTAAACCTACGCACCTTTTTAGGTCGTATGCTTTTCACAGGAGAAGAAGCGCTTAAATCCGCGATGGTTATTTCCGGAGGTGAGAAAGTGAGGTGCATGCTTTCTAAAATGATGCTTGCCAAAGGAAACCTATTAATGATGGATGAGCCCACCAACCACTTGGATTTGGAATCCATTACGGCCTTAAATAATGCCATGAAAGAATTTCAAGGGACCTTGCTCTTTACTTCACATGACCACGAATTAGTAAATACAGTAGCCAATAGAATTATTGAATTAACACCGAATGGTATTATTGACAAAATGATGGCCTACGATGAGTATTTAGCCGACACCAAGATAGCAGAACTTCAAAGCTCCTTATATTAATTTTTAGCGATTGAAAACAATAAATTATAAAGTTGTTAGTGATCACATTAGTAGTAAGTTACTTCAGGTAACCGTAAGCTTTCCTACAAATGAATCGGAAACAATCATCCATCTGCCAGCTTGGCGACCTGGGAGATATGAGTTAGGAAACTTCGCTAAAAATGTTAAAAATTTCTCCGTTTTTGATGATGCCAAGAAAAAGTGCGTGTTTTTCAAAACTAACAAAGACACTTGGTTGGTAAAAACGGAGCACACAAAATCCATTACCGTTCAGTATAACTATTATGCGAATGAATTAAATGCAGGATCCACCTTTATCGATGAAGAGTTAATCTATGTGAATCCAGTTAATTGTTTGGTGTACATCGATGCATTAATTGATCATCCCATTTCCATTTCAGTAGCGAATAAGTTTAATTGGCAAATTGCTACTTCGTTGAAAAACATAGATGGCGTACTACATGCGACTAATTATGATGAATTGGTGGACTCCCCTTTCATTGTTTCGCCGAACCTTCAATCAGAAAGCTATACGCTGAGTAATATTGTTTTCACTATTTGGATTAATGGACACAAGCCAATAGATTGGCAACCAATCATCAATGATTTTAAAAAATTCACCCAACATCAATTGGATGCTTTTGGAGAATTTCCAGCAGACAAGTACGAATTTTTAATTTTTAGTTTGCCGAATCAAGCGTACCATGGTGTGGAACATTTGAAATCGACCGTTATCACTTTAGGTCCATCGCACGCCCTCTTCAACTCACTTTACAACGAATTATTGGGGGTTTCTTCCCATGAATTATACCACGCATGGAACATCAAAAGTATTCGTCCTGCGGAAATGCTGCCTTATAATTTCAAAGCGGAGAATTATTCTACTTTAGGCTATATCTACGAAGGAATCACCACGTACATGGGCGATCTATTCCTACTAAAAAGCGGTGTTTTTAACCTTGAAACTTACTTAGTTCAATTTAGCAGTCAAGTTCAAAAGCATTTAGATAATCCGGGTAGATTTAATTATTCAGTAGCTGAATCTTCCCACGATACTTGGTTAGATGGCTATGTCCCAGGAGTCCCCGGCAGAAAAGTATCAATTTATACCGAGGGATGCTTATTGGCTTTTTGTGCCGACATCCTTATTCGACAAGCGACAAAAAACAAACACGGATTAGACGAAGTAATGAAACGTTTATACTTCGATTTTGCAATCAATGAATTAGGAATCAAAGAGAAAGATTATCAAAACCTACTAGAAAATATTTCTGGTATTTCCTTCCAATCTTTCTTCGACGATTATGTAAATGGAACGCACAATTACGAAAGCATCTTAATCGATTGCTTAGAATACGTAGGTTTATCGCTTCAACAAGATAAACTTGCATCGTATAGTCAATCGAGGCTAGGATTGAGATTTACTAAATCCAACAATGCAATTATTGTAAGTGAAATTTACCCTGGAAGTCCTGCCGATATTGCTGGAATTTGTCTTAATGATCAACTAATCGCCCTGAACGAAATTCAGATTAATAACGATTTCGATGCGCTCTTAGAATACATGGAATTTGATGAGAAGAAATTAATCCTCCTTCGAAACAAAAAAATCACTTTTGTAACCCTTCCCGAGGTAAATCGCTTTTTCTATCAAAAACATAGCGTATTACTTCAAAACAAGCTAAGTCCGAACCAACAAAAGGCCTTGATGAGTTGGGGAAAAGAAGGCGTGAATTTTTAGTTGAAATTCAAAACAAGTCCTTGAGTAACTTTTCTTTTGGAAAAATTGCCCTTTCAAAAGATATCTTTTACTAAATTTGATAAAAAAAAACTATGAAATTAATTTACACTTTTGCTTTTTTTCTCCCATTTCTAACAAGCGCTCAGTCATTTACAAGTGCCAATGAGCCTACAATTGGGGGTTTACAATCATTATTCCTTTGTGATTCCAATGCAAATTCATTCGAATCAACGGTTGGTAACGGTGTAACATGGGATTATTCACAACTGGCTGGGATTTTTGGTGTTGTTAAAGATGTACAAATTCAAGATGCGACCTTAGATCCTAATTTTGCTGCATTCAACGGTTCGCAAAAAGTAATGTCCATCGGCACTACCCTATCTACTTTTTTCTCCTCCACTCCCAACGACCGAACTTCTCAAGGTTTTGTGTTTAACGAAGTAAGTCTTGGAAGCGTGGTTGCGAGTTGGTCAGTAGACCCTGAAAACTTAATGGCTTATCCTTTTGCATTGGGAAATAATATCAACGACGTTTTTAGCGGTACCATTACTAGCGCAGCGACTGGTGTTCTTTCTGCACAGGGAATTAGTACAAGTTCAGCTGACGGATCTGGAACATTGCTATTGCCAAATGGCGGTACCTATACAAATGTGCTTCGTTACCATTTACGTGATAGCGCCTCTGCCGTAATTTTTGGAACACCGGTTAGCTTTGTTCGAAATGAATACGAATACTATGATCTAGCAACAAGCAACTTGCCTATTTTTATCTATACTCGGATAAAAGTAGTTTCAGCTTTACTAAACAATACAAGTACCTTGGTACTTAGCAAGGACCAACCCACTACATTTGTGGGCGTGAATGAGTTGGATTCTCAAGTATTTTCGATCAGCCCCAACCCAGTAATGGATCTACTAAACATTGAAGGATTAAATGGAGCGGAAGAAAATTACAGCGTGCTAGATTTAACAGGAAGAGTACATTCAAGCGGAAAAACTACCGGAAAAATTGACTTATCTGCTTTGCCATCAGGAACTTATTTCCTAACAATTGGCAACACGGTTAAAAAGTTTATCAAATAATATAAGTCCATTAGATGCTGAATTTCAGGCTCATCATTGCTCTTTTCATCATCACACGTTTATCGATTGGTTTCGGGCAGGATCAAGCTGGTTTACCCATTGAAACGCGCGCGTACCTTTTTCACATTGTTAAAAAGAGTCCAATTCTTGAGAATAACATTGGAAAGGCCTTTGAATATATTGGTCCGAACATAAAATTAAAGGATGGCAAATTAAATTACGACTCCATTGAAGTCTTAATTATCAATGAACCCGCTTTGCTTATTGTTCGCAATGAAATCATTGCTACATCTCCCAAAGGATTAATAGCAGAAGCAGCCAATAAAACCGCTATCTGGGAGCTTTGCAAGCAAATTCAGAAAGTACTGGATGGAAATGACAAAGGAGACAGTCCCTTAATCAATTCCTATTTAGATTATTTTTTTGACTCAGTACCTAAAAACATCACCCGAGGAAAAGTATACGATGAATTATTAAATCCTCGAACGAGTCCTATCTTCCAAACAAGCCTTTCATTGCTAGATCGCCTCACACTTTTAGAATTGATTGGCATCAAAGATAAAACAGACCAAAAACAACTATTGGACGCTCAGAATTACGCGATAAATCGAACTATAAAAGAGCGGGCACTTGCTATATTCAATGCCTTAGGAGGGAAAGTCACTGATTTCGAAAACATACTTTTTGCTTGTGGAGACGGTTCCTACACCTCAGGACTTTTAGAAGAACGCGATAAAGATGAGTACGGAGAGTACAACAAAGGTTTACCGAAAGCGATAGGATTATTTCCTTATGATATTGACGTTAAAGGCACAAAAAAGCAAGAATTAGTTGCCAAAAGGATTTGCTCACGCTGGTTAGAGACCGTTGGTAAAGACAAGCAAACACAACTTCACTTTGATGTTTGGGGCTACAACAGTTCCAAACAAACAACCGTTGTTATAGAAAGAAAAAACTACCAGTACCATTTATTTGGCTCCGAAAAAACACGGTTTTTATCGCCAGACTCCACCTTTTCAAAAGGAATAACTTTCCAGCGAATCATTAATGATTTAGACAATTTCACCTACAAAGCATTAAAAAACAGCATTGAAGGAAAAGGAGGTTATAACCAACAAATCAAAGAAGTACAAAAAGACATTTCAGAAACCTTACGGCTGATTCAAGAAGAAGAATCCAACTATTCCGACCTTCACAAGACAGATTATGTCACCAGGAAAAAGCCATCTCGCGAGATGCGAAAATTGAAGAAAAACAATAAAAATGGCGGGCCATTAGATCTGAAACCAACCACCAAATCACGAAGAACTGCCAAGTCTAATAAACAAACTGAACTGATTGAATTATACGAACGGTACGACGAATTGCAAGGCTTAGAAAAAGAACTAATTGAGGACCGCCTACCTCTACTTGAAGAATACGCTGCAAAGAAAAAACTCCTTGATCATTACAAAAGTAAAATGGGTGAAAATTGGATAAGTTACACCGAAAAGGATGGTTTATACACCTATGCAGATGGCGCAACATTCGATCTTTACACGCAAGAATTTACCATTCCAGCCTCCAAAGAAACAGAACCTTTTGAGATTCGCTTAATTTCCATTCCAGAAGATTTTGCAGGTGAATCATCGGATGAAGTCATGCTTCACATTAGTAAAACCGATGCCTTACCATTTTACGATTCGGATTTCCAATTAAAATTAGATGACCGTTTTGAACCCGATAAATTTGATTTTTCACAAACCATCTTTACGATAGCAGATAGCAGTTTATTAAAAGTAATCTTTGAAGAATTTAAAAAAAATGCTCTCCCTCTTCAAATTCAACTACAAGCTAATGGCATTGGTACTTGGAATGGTGAAACCGTTATCCGTGATGAAACCCAAAAAGAAATTACTGGATATCCCGGGAATACTACCGAAGAAAAATTAATATCGAGGCAAAGCTTAGCATTCAAGCAACTGCGAAGTTCTAATTTATTCATTAAAATTGATCGCTCCATTCGGATAAAGATTAATTCATTTACAGACCCTGTAGTTTCTAATTTAAATTTAAAGGACCTTGAACTAGAAGAACTCGCTAAAACATACCAACTCACAAAAAACGAACTACTTTCAGCGATGCGATGCATCAGCCTACTTCAGAAATTAAAAGATGAATTATCTTTCCATGCTACCAAGTATTTAACACAGAATGATTCAAAGAAATTCATTGACAAGCTGGATGATCTAATACAGAAATCAAAAATTCAAGTGGGTACAGCCGCCATTCGAATAAAAGACATTCAGCTTTAAGCCAATTAAAATTTGTAATTAAAATAATTTTTCATCAAATATATGGGACATCTTTCTTGAACATTTCGTTCAAATTTGTGTTTTATGTAAAACTTATTTCATGAAAATTCTACTAATATTCATCTTTATCGCCAGTCAATATGTGTTTGCACAAATCCCTACTGACTTTAATAAGCAAAGAATCGATCTCGACAAAAAACTTATGCTAACGCTAGGTACTTGGTCTACTGCAAATATTATTGCAAGTAGTATTGGTTGGGCAAGCGCTGGAAATGGGGAGGCCAAGTATTTCCATCAAATGAATGTAACGTGGAGCGCCATAAATCTAGGTTTAGCCCTACCAGGTTATTTTAAGGCTAGAAATTCAAATGCGCAAATTTCACTTGGAAATACAATTAGAAAACAATCAGAAACCGAACAAGCATTTTTATTTAACACAGGTTTAGATATTGCCTATCTGACTGCAGGTTTTTTATTAAAAAGTGAGGGGAAACATACTATTGCAAAGCAAGCCCAATTGAATGGATTTGGAAACGGACTTCTGCTTCAAGGAGGGTTTTTATTTTTATTTGATCTGAGCGCTTATATTATTCATCGCCATCACGGTACTCTTTTAAATCCAACGCTTGACCGATTAACAATGAGTTCGTCTGGAATAGGTCTCAACTGGAGAATTGGGAAGTAAATTCGTTTTTTACGGAATTATACCTTAAAGAATTCATTAGGAAAATTAAGTAGGTAAACTTTTTCTTGCGCGCGAGTAATATTACTTTACATATTATAAGAGGTAAACAAGGCAACAGGGAATTAATTCGCTTCTCTCTCGACTTACCGTGTCTCTCGATCCACCAAGGCGGACTCGATTCACTCAAGGGGCATCGAGCGAAGTCGAGATGCACTCGATAAGCTTAATGAAGCTAGCCGAGTGTTCTGGGGAAAAAGCTTTTCTCGATACATACCCAGCAAGCTGTGTCCACTCGATAAGCTTTATCGAGGCTAGCTATTTTTTTAGTTCCTTCATCGCTAAATTAGCTATCATTGTTTGGTACAACTTAAATTGCTGACACATTCCTGAATAAAGAATGGCCTCTTCATCATCGCTTACCTTGTGATAATCGTTGTGAATACCCGTTGAGAAAGTAATGCAAGGTAAATGAACAAAATGCCGTGTATCCAATGAATTCAATCGTTCTCCCTCATCGAAAACAAGGTTCATATTATTAGAAGCTACTTGAAAAAAATCAGCATTATTTGAAGAAACAAATAAAGAAGATGTTGAATCTTCTAATCTTCCAATCATATCGAAATTAATCACCGCAATACAATTACCCCACTTTTTTTTCCAATGCTTAGCGAGGTATTCAGAACCTTTTGTACCAATTTCGTGACCTGTATAGGCGACAAATAATACATTAAACGGAAGATTTATCTTACTAAAATACTTCTGTAATTCAATTACCATAGCGACACCAGAGGCGTTATCGTCCGCACCGTTATGAACTTCACTTTTTCCAATCGACTTCGATAATTCTCCCCCCATGCCTATATGATCAACATGGGCTCCTACTAGGACCGTATTTACTTGTTTCTTATTTTGGAAGCAAGTAGACATCCTACTCTTAAGTAACTTACCTTGGTAACTGGTCCGATAGGAAATTTCGCAAATAGTTTGTTCTTTATTATCGCTGAAGGCCGTTTCTAGGTAGGTGTTAACGAGAGCCTCTTCTATTCCACCGGTCATCCTACCTCTTAAGGCATCACTACTTAAAAATTTAACATGCGATTTCAGTTCTTTTTCAAGCGGTTCGCAATTTTGTGCATGTATAGGAACACAAAATAAAATTAAATAGACAACAAAGGCACAACCTAAGAACTTAATAAATAAGTGGTATATCAATACTATTTATTTTTTATCTGAGTCTTTTTTCTTTTCTTCCACCAAAGCACGGGGAATAGTACCAAATTGCAGTGTTTTACCATCCCACCAAGCACCTTTAGCCTTACTTTCTGTGTTTCCATCATTAAACATAAACCCATCAAGATCGCGTTCAAAAGTCCCTTTAGTGACCATTTTAGTGGCCGCTTCTTCAACACTTTTTCTTTTTGCAAGGACGATGTACGTAAACGCTACATTACTAGTACCGTTATTCATTTCCTTAATTCTGAAACCATCTTTAGTAATTTCTTCGATAAAAATACCGTTACAATTACCTGCTGGACTCACCGTTACCGTTGGTATTCCTTCCACCAACGTGGAGAAAAGTTCATCAAATCGAACAAAGGCCACTCCGTTAACCAATTGGCTACGTCCGTCGTCGTACAATTTAGCGTCAAGCGAACTAATTGAATACAAGGCTGTTTTTTCACCTTGAACTTCTCCAACCAATTCAATATTTTTACCATACGTATAGGTATTTCCAGAATTATAGCTTGCAAAAAATTCACCCTTGTTCAATTGACCAATAATTTCACCTCTAGACACAAGTCCAGCGATACCACCGAATAAGCCACCACCAACGCCGACCAACTCTTTTTGAGAAAGAATTCCAGCGCCACTCGAATACGCGGAAGAACCATAAACTCCATATGTTGTGCTTCCACTATTTCTATAGCCTAAAGAACCCCAATACTGTCCATTCCAATGCGCTCCGAGTGTTCCACCAGTTCGCGTATAATCGTTCCAACCATAACCTGCTGCACCAAAAGTGTACAAATCACCCCAATAATTGAACCCAGCAGTTGCAGAATTTGAAGCAGAATAAGAGTAAGCCGTTCCATCATTTTGGCTATCTCTAGTCCTGTATGCATACATAGAATGTTGCCCGTCTCCAACAGCAGTAAGTTGATTTCGATAAACATACAATTGTGCAATTGCTTGAGGAAACTCGTTGATCGCCATAGAAACATTGTTATCTCGCATCATTGAATTGGTAATAGTTTGAGAACCATTAAATTTAGCTACGTAGTCGACTGTGCCACTTCCTCCCATTCCCCCTGCACCTGCAGGTCCTTGTGGTCCTTGTGGACCCGTTGCACCAATAGCACCTGTTGGTCCCGCTGGACCTTGAGGACCTGTTCCACCAGGCCCTTGAGGACCTGTTGCACCCGTTGGGCCTGCTACTCCTTGAATTCCTTGAGCACCTGCTGGACCTGTTAATCCTGTTAAGCCTGTTGGACCTGTAGCTCCCGTTGGACCGGCAACTCCTTGGATACCTTGAGCACCTGCGGGACCTGTTAATCCTGTTAAGCCTGTTGGACCTGTAGCACCCGTTGGACCGGCTACTCCTTGAATACCTTGAGCACCTGCAGGACCTGTGAGACCTATTAAGCCTTGAATACCTTGAGCACCTGTAAGACCTGTGGGACCAGTTAATCCTTGAATTCCTTGAGGACCTACAGGACCTGTTAAACCTTGAATACCTTGTGAACCAATGGCACCATTACACACATAAGTAGTAAGTAAGGTATTAATTTCAACAGCATCCAATAGCCCATTATTATTCGCATCTAACCCTGTTTCAACCTTTATCCCGCCAGTGGTACAATTGGCACCTGCCACTTCTAAAGTTGTTTTCACTAAAGCATTCTGTCCATTTGTTCCAGCGGTTCCCATAGGGCCAGAAGGACCTGTCATTCCTTGAGGACCGATTGGCCCACTAGGTCCAGTTAATCCTGTTGCACCCGTTAGTCCTGTTGGCCCTGTTGGCCCTGCTGGACCTTGCGGCCCACCTGCTGGTCCTGCTGGACCTGTTAGTCCTATTGGACCGACTGGACCGGTAGCACCTGGTAATCCTTGAATTCCTTGTGAACCGTTTGTTCCTGCAGCACCCGAAGGACCTTGTACACCTTGAATTCCTTGTGCGCCACTCGGACCTGTAGGACCTGCAGGTCCTGCAGGTCCTGCGGGACCGGTGATATTACCGGTTAAAATCCAAGTTGTTGCATTTGATTTGTAATATACGTTACCATCTGTCATGTTAAGATAAAAATCGCCAAATGTTCCTAGTGCAACAGCCGGTGCGGTAGTACCGTAGCGCCATTGATTTAATTGATTTCCAGCATTTTTCGCATAAAGTGCATAAGGTACACTCATTAATTGTTGAAAGCCATAATCTAAATAATTTGTCCCATTGGTGAAGCTAACTCCAAGACAGGCAAAATATGGACCCGCTGCCCAATTTATAGTTGAAAAATTCCCTCCAAGAAGTGTTCCTTGTCCTATAACTAAATTTACTACTCCTTGCGCAGAGGTCATAACGCTGTGTCTTTCTTGAAATACAATAGTACCTGAAGCTGTAGTTTGCTTTAATTGTATCCGTATTGCAATCGTGGTATTAGCAATTAAAGTCCCTGAAGAATTTCGGATAACAGCTTGATAGTTAATCCCATCAGGAGCTTGAGCATAAGAATTCGTGCTTACCAACATGCAGCAAACAGTAATTATAAGAACACTAATAAAACGATTTAATAAGTAGAATGATTTCATAGTTTTTATTTTGCTATAAATTTAAATTGATTTTGTATAAAAAATACAATTGCAAAATAAATTTAATATAAACATTATATTATAAAAAAACGCATCCGGGAAATTTAACAAATAGACCTTGTCCTGTGATCTTGTAATACAGGTATACAACCAACGATTATAATTTTCTGTTCGCATTTGTTCCGGTAAAAAACCGAAGTCAATTATGACATTCTTCCACTGCCCACCTTGCGCTTTGTGTGCGGTGATAGCATTTGAATATTTTACTTGTAGCGCATTAAAATAGGGGTTTTTAAGAATCAATTGATATCGCTTTTGTTTATTTCGCTCGTAACTATAATCCTTCTCCACTTCAAAGAAAAGTTCTTTCATTCGGTCACGAGATAAACTAGGCGCTTCGACAGTTAATGCCTCCAAATTCAAAATCACCTCCATTTCTTGTTCATTCGGATAATCAATAAATTCAATGGTTGCTTTTACAAACTCAAAGCCATAAAGCGATTGGCGATTTAGTATTTTGGTAATTCTAATGGATTCACCATTTGCAATAAAACCAATCACCGATTCAGGACTAAGCCAAAAATAATTATTCTTCACCACCATTAAGACATCGTTTTTTTGGACATTATCCTCATGCAGTAAAATCCTTGCCCGAATTTCATTGTTCCATTGATTCGCTCGTTTGTTCGACATCGTCAGTAAAACTGTTTCTGCCATTCCATCACGATCGTACGAAGCTTCAATGGCATCACTCAAAGCAGCCCCATCAATTCGTTTCACATCACGACCATGAGAAATAAACATGGGCAGTGAAAAATCTGTTTTGTTGCGAATAAAAGTAGCTACATCCGTAATTTCTGAATTCTCTGCTTGCCTAACTATTTCTTTTAAAATTGCTTCAGAAATACTTAATTGTGGGTACAAGTGACTCAAATATTCTTTATCTAGTGCGGGAGAATTCGTTTGACCAACAGGCGGTAACTGACCGGGATCTCCCACCACCATTAATTTACACCCTTTTCCACTGAAGGCAAAATTCAGTAAATCCTCTAACAAACTATTCGCTTGCGTGGCATCATCAATTCCCACCATCGAAGCTTCATCGACAATAAATAAGGTATCGGTAAATAAATTTTTGGCTTTCACTAAATTAAATGAACCGTTGACTTGATTCCCCACAAAATACACTTGCTTATGAATGGTATAAGCTGGTTTCTTGGAATAATTCGCAATCACTTTGGCCGCTTTACCAGTTGGTGCTAGTAAGCGAACTTTTTTCTTTTGGGACAATAATTCGTTCACCAAATGTGCTATGAGCGTTGATTTCCCCGTTCCTGCGTAGCCTTTCAAAATATAAAGCGGGCACTTTTCCTCGGAATTAATAAATATATTAAACTGATTTAGAGCCGTATTTTGATCGTCTGTAAATATTATTTTATCGTTATTGTTAGTCAACTTGGCACTAAAAGAATTATCCATTATGTTATTTAAAGCCTTCAAATTTAAAGGTATTATCGTAAATTTGTCACTTATTAAAAATAGTTAAAGAAATTCATCTTTCCACTATTTTTTAATTAATTTAAAAGAAAATGCGCTTTCAATTAGAATTTTCTGAATTTGCACTGCAAATATCCTCACTAGATGACGGTAAAGTGATCCAAACGGCTCAACACCAGCTTACCTCAATCAATGATGATTTAAAAGTTTCTGAAGCAAAAGAATTTATTAAAGAATTCACCAAGAGTTCCTTTCTACATTCAGCAGATTACACCTGTTTTTTTCGATGTTCACAATTGACCCTCGTTCCCAACTCAATTTACGATGAGCAACTAATGGTCAAATATTTTGAGTTAAGTTTTGGCCCTTGCGAAAATCCCTCCTCGATTCACAGCCATACCAATATTCCCCTCGGAATAACTTGCATTTATCAAACAGCCGCTTGGGTCAATGCATTTTGTCTTACCAATTTCCCTGATAAAACTATCCATGCATCGCAACAATCGTATTTGAATATAAACCAAGACAGCGCCAACCTTGAATTACAGGGTTGTATCTGTTTTGATGATGCTTCCTTCTATTTACAACTTTTCCAAAAAGGGAAATTATTATATAGCCAAGAAACAGCGATAATGAATTCTGATGATTTAATTTATTTTACAAGTGCCGCACTTAAGAAATTACCCATTGATATATTCCGTGGAAAAATTATCCTTTATCCAAGGCAAGCTAAGGAAATCGACAACAGTATTCAGGAAAATTTTAAAAGAATTTCCGAATTTAAAGACATTCAATTTATCCTATCCAATTTCGAAGCCTACCAAAATGAGTTGCTGTGCGAATAATTAGTGGTTCCTTAAAAAGCAGGCGTTTCTCCGTTCCTCCGGGTTTTCCGTCTAGACCAACTACGAATTATGCCAAAGAAGGACTTTTCAATGTACTGCAGCATAGCATTGAGTTTAGCGACTTAAAAATATTGGATTTGTGCGCTGGAACAGGCAATTTATCCTTTGAATTCATTTCACGTGGAGCACAATCCGTTGTAGCCGTAGATGAAAACTTTATATGTACGAAATTTTTAAAATCCAATGCAGAGAATTTAGGCATCGAGAAACAATTTGACGTGAGGCGTTCAGAATGTATAAAGTTTCTCACTCACTGCGAATCAAAATTTGATCTGATTATAGCCGACCCACCCTACGAAGCAAAATTTCATGAAAACATTATTCAGTTGGTGCAAGAAAAAAACATATTATCACCTAATGGAATATTAATTATTGAACACGGAAAACAATCCGAATTCAGTAAGCTACCAAACTTCGATTTTTGCCGTATATTTGGTAACGTCTATTTTAGTTTCTTCAAAGCTTAATATGAAAAAAACAGCTCTTTTCCCCGGTTCTTTCGATCCATTTACAAAGGGTCACGAAGCAATTGTCCACAAAGCACTTAGTGTTTTTGACCATGTAATTATATTACTAGCAGAAAACACCTCCAAGCAAACGATGTTTAGCCTAGAAAAAAGAATGGAACATATTGCTGGAATTTTCGAAGACAATCATTCTATTAGCGTGCAGAAATTTAGTGGCTTAACCGTTGATTTTTGCAAGCAGCAGAACATCAAGCACATCATTAGAGGCTTACGTGACTCCAAAGACTTTCAATATGAGCGATCAATTGCCCATATTAATTTTGAACTAGGTGGCGGCATCGAAACTGTCTTCTTTTTAACCGACCTGCATTTAAGCGCTATCAATTCGTCCATCGTTCGCGAAATATATAAAAACCAAGGTGACATTAATCAATTTGTAACACGTCCAGCTTTACTCGTTTAACGAAAATGGTAAAAAAGTTCCTACTTATTTTTCTAGTTTCATTTCAATTTGTAGCCTCGGCGCAAGTTATTATGAGAGGAATGGCTTACAGCTATGCCAAGCAAAAAATTTCGATCTATAAAATTGATGACTACATTTCTAACCATGAAACGTTGGTAAAAGAAGCAGAAATTGATTCAAATGGCTATTTTATTTTTTCCTTAGAAAATCCACAAATTCAAAAATATATCCTTCGCGTAAAAAATGCATACGCAGGATTGTATATGCAAAATAAAGCGAGGTATACGATTGAAATTCCTGAGGAAGAAAAAGCCTTTTCCAACCTTTCCACTAATAATGAATTAGAACTTACCTTCATCGATTTAGACAGTACGGATATCAATTACAAGATCCTTGGATTTGAGGCGTGGATGGACAGCTATCTTTCAGAAATTTATTATACAAAAGAATCAGACCATGGGGACTTTATTCGAAAAATACGTGTTTTTAAAGATGAAGTAGAAAACTACTATTTGAAAGATACCTGTTCATTTTTCAGAGACTTTTTAAGGTATTCGATAGGACAAAACGTTGAAAATTTACAATTTCTTGGTGCTCCATCTACCCAAGACAAATTTGATTTCTATTTTAAGGATCAAGCCATTCTCTATAAAAATGATGCGTACATGACCTATTTTGATGGTTTTTACAAAAAATACCTTTTTCAACTAACAGGAACAACAGCCAATGATCTTTATGTTTCCATAGCCCGCGGAGATCTTTATTTGACAGACTCACTGCTCCGAAAAGACCGTTATTTAACAGATGACAGACTGCGACAATTGGTATTACTAAACATCCTAAAAGAAGAGTATTTCAGCAATTATCTTCCTAAATCAGGAATACTTAGTTTACTAGAACAAATTTCTAGTAATTCAATAGTTAAGGAACATAACCAAATAGCAGCTAACTTACTTACCCAATTCAACACTGCTTCTGTGGGTTTTAGATTTCCTGAAATTATTCTAAAGGAGAATAACGATACCAGCTTGCTTAGTGCCATTAAAGGAAAATATATCTACGTTCACGCCTTTGACCCCAGAAACCCATCATGCATTAAAGAGATTGGTGCCTTGAAAAAATTATATGATAAATACGGAAAAGAAATTGAATTTGTGACCATCTATCCAATAGCAGAAAAGCCTTACACCAAAATTGAACAACGAAATTTAGATGCGCTTAATTGGAAGAAAAGTAGTTATAAGCTATCAGATCCGATATGGAAAAAGCTGCAAATCATTTCCTTTCCTTACTATTTGTTGATCGATGATTCCTACTATTTACTTTCATCGCCGGCCTTAAGTCCTATACCCAATGGAAATTATCAAACCATCGAAAAAATCCTTTACGATATTATTCATCAAAATGATAAAGAATAAGATCAACGCTTAAAATACCCCCAGAAAATTCCCGAAATTCCTCCAGCTAAATGTGCCATGTGCGACACATTGTCTTTACTAAATGACAAATACACTTCTTGACTAAAATAAATCAATAACACGAGAAGAAAAGTAAAGGGTAACTCATTCGACTTAGCGTGAATCAATGTAGATAATATGATTAACATAAAGACAATTCCACTCAAACCCATCAATCCATTTTCCCAAAATAGAATATGAATAATAGCGGTGAAAATTGCAGCTGTGACAATCATGAGTACATATTTCTTGCCCCCGTAAGCCTTCTCTATAATGGGCGATAGCACCAAAAAGAAAGAAAGGTTTCCAAGTAAATGTTCCGGGCCAGCATGTCCAAAAATATAGCCAACGGTGCTCAAATAAGCACTTACGCTTTGTGTATTAAACTTCCCATTTAAAACAAAAACACTGCCTAATTGAGCAGGATAGTAATGAAATAACACAAAAACGATCAAACAAAGA
>JAIPAL010000097.1 GCA_021740085.1 Crocinitomicaceae bacterium | reverse complement strand
GGAGGAAACAGTCAGTTTAAAAAATACCATCCGTAAATTCAAAGGGACATCTATAATTGGTGAGTCGGCTTCTATCAAAGAGATAAAAGCCATGATAGAAAAAGTTGCCGCTTCTGATGCCAGGGTTTTAATTACAGGACAAAATGGTTCCGGGAAGGAATTGGTAGCTCGTTCTTTACACGATAACTCAAATCGTTCGAAAGGCGCATTTATTGAGGTTAATTGTGCCGCAATTCCATCGGAATTAATAGAAAGTGAATTGTTTGGACATGAAAAAGGGGCCTTTACTTCCGCTGTGAAAGATAAAAAAGGCAAGTTTGAATTGGCTTCTGGTGGTACGCTCTTCTTGGATGAAATTGGAGATATGTCTTTGAGTGCCCAAGCAAAAGTGCTTCGCGCTTTACAAGAACAACTAATACAGCGGGTAGGAGGAGAGAAGGATATTAAGGTTGATTGTCGAATTTTAGCGGCAACAAATAAAAATTTATTGGAGGAAATTAGCGCTGGACGTTTTCGGGAAGATTTATTTCACCGCTTAGCAGTCATTCCAATTCATGTGCCATCGCTCAATGAACGCAAGGATGACATTCCTTTGTTAGCCGATTATTTTTTAGGTAAAATTTGTGATGAACACGGCATTCCACTTAAACAGTTTCATCCTGCTGCTTATGCCGCTTTACAAAATATCAATTGGACAGGAAATATTCGTGAACTAAGAAATATCATAGAACGATTAATCATTCTTTGTAGCGATGTGATTTCTGCTGAAGATGTAAATCGATATGCTAATCCGTCAAAATAGTACAAGTTATATCAATATCTATTAATTTTATCCCAAATCATACGTCATGACTATAAAAACCATTTTACCTAAACTCTTGCCGCACGCGATTGCTGTCATTTTATTTATCGGCTTATCGTGGCTTTATTTCTCGCCTTTATTCAGTGATTATAATTTGAAACAAAGTGATATCAAGCAATATCAAGGTGCTGCCAAGGAAATTTCTGATTATAGAATGATGAATGACAAAGAGGCTTTATGGACAAATGGTATGTTCAGTGGAATGCCTGCCTATCAAATAAGTGTGAATCACACCAGTAATTTGATGGCTCAAATGACGGAAATCCTGCGCTTAGGTTTACCTGCACCTGCCGGTATTCTTTTCGTTTCTATGCTCGGATTTTACATTTTAGGTCTTTGTCTTCGGGTGAGTCCATGGGTGGCTATCATGGGAGGAATTGCATTTGGCTTCGCGACTTTTAATGTATTGTACATTGGCGCTGGTCACTTGACGAAAGTTAATGCGGTGTCGTACATGGCACCTACATTAGGTGGTTTGCTTCTAGCTACGCGTGGAAAATGGTTGTTTGGAAGTATAGTGTTTGCTTTATTTCTAAGTTTAAATGTCAGTTCAAATCACCTTCAAATGACCTATTATTTGATGATATTAATTGGTGTGGTTGCTGTATCAGAAGGCATTCGTTTGTTATTTGAGAAAGAAGTAAAGACCTTAATCCGTGTTGTACCCGCATTAGTTTTAGCTGGGTTTTTAGCCTTCCTACCGACCATGAGTAATTTGCTAACAACCTATGAATATGCGAATTATACAACTCGTGGAAAATCAGACTTGACCATCACACCAGAAGGGAAACCGCGTGAAAAAGCAGGGATTTCAGGCTTAACTAAAGAGTATATATTGCAATATAATTTTGGAAAAGGCGAATTTTTATCCTTATTTATTCCAGATGCAAAAGGTGGAAAAGCCGGTAGTATTGCGGAAGATGAAGATGTTATGGAAAATGTGGATCCTCGATTTGCAGAGACCTTTCAAACGAGTGTCAGCCATTATTGGGGAGAACAAGAATTTAGTGGTGGGGCTATTTACATCGGTGCGGTAGTGGTAATGTTATTTTTATTGGGACTTTTATTCGTAAAAGACTCCTTGAAATGGCCGGTAATTGTATTAACAATTTTAGCGATTTCTCTAGCTGCCAAAGACGGGGCGCTTTCTAATTATTTTATTGATCATTTTCCCGCTTATAATAAATTCCGTGATTCTAAAATGATCCTCGTAATTCTAATGGTAGTTGGTCCAATGATGGCAATGCTATTTGTAGATAATTTGAGTAAAAATGAACGTCTTTTGGGAACCCGAAAAATGCACCTAATCGGATTAGGTTCGGTGGTAGTACTTGCCTTGGCGTTGTTCATTATACCTAGTTTATCGGGTGATTTTCTTACGAAAAATGAGAAAAAACAATTTAAGACGATGGCAAGCCAAGCAAAAGATCCCGCAGATGCAGCATCGTATATGCAATTGAAAAATGAAATTCAAGATGCGCGTGTGATAGTCTATAAGAAAGATGCCGGAAGGACTTTTCTATTTTTCTTGTTAACAGGTGGTGTTGTTTTATTGGCATTTTATCGAAAAGGAAACCCATACATTTGGGTAGCTTCACTTGGTTTATTAATTACGGTAGATCAATACAATGTTTGTCGAAGGTACTTAACGGATGACATAGAAAGTGAAAGCTATGAAGAGAAAATTAGTAGTGAGTTAGCGTATAATTATGCAAATGCTGATTTATCTATCTTGGAAATTGAAAACAAGATGGTGCCTAATTTTAATAAGAAGTTGCAGGAGGTAGAAGCTAAAATGCAAGATGAAAATTTATTTGAAAACCAGGAAGACCCTCAAACTTTCAAGACCTTGGCGGCCTTCACAGCGCTTAACCTAAATTCGAATTATAGGGTGCTTAATTTTAATAATCCTATCGCGGAAACTCGCACGAGTTATTACCATAAAAGCATTGGTGGATATCATGGAGCGAAATTAAAAAGGTACCAGGATTTGGTTGATTTTTATATTCAGAAGGAATTGTCGACGCTTCAAAATGCGCTGATATCTGCGGCAGTAAATTCAGACACAACAGGACAATTAGTTAGCCAAGCGAATCAATTAAAAGACCCTCAAGAGCGAAGTAATTTTTTCAGTCAGTTATTATCGACTCAAGATCTAAGTAAATTGCGCGTTGACACCAAGTTGCCTATTTTGAATATGTTGAATACTAAGTATTTTATCAGTAGCCCATCTACTCCCGCCATTCAAAATAACCAGGCCAATGGGAATGCTTGGTTTGTTTCTTCTGTTAAAAAAGCGAAAAGCGCGAACGAAGAAATTAAGTTGTTGGGCACCTTGGATACCAAGAAAGTGGCTGTCTCATCGGATAAAGAAGCGGTCGCATTAGCAGCTTCCTATAAAATGGATGCCAATTCACGAGTTAGTCTGAACCGTTATGCCACCAATGAATTGAATTATACCTCCAAAAATTCATCCGATGGCGTGATCGTATTCAGTGAGATTTATTACCCTGATGGCTGGAATTGCTACATTGACGGAAAGAAAACAGCTTACTTCCGGGTAAATTACTTACTTCGTGGTGTGAAGGTAGCTGCCGGTAACCACAAAATTGATTGGAAATTTGAGCCAAACTCCTACCTAACAGGTAGTACGTATTCATTCGCGGGATCCATTATACTATTACTAGCATTCTTTGGAGTGGGAGGGATGGAACTCAAAAAATCGTTGAAGGAGGAGGAAGCAAAATAAGTAAGAAGTGATTATTCTGAGAAATTAATTTTCATTGGAACTTCGGCTTGTTCTTGCTAAATATTATGGTGCCAAGTAGGTTTTAAAGATAAATTTTTTGCTTCCATAATATGTTGGAATTAATAAAACCGCAGCGGATGCGTAAAAGATAGGAGAAGCCGCCAAAGCAATCTTTTCTCCTTGTGTTAAAATTCCACCTTCTTTTGCTGTCTTTTTTCTATTTATTAATATGACTGCTGCACTTATAGCCAGTCCTACTGATCCGATCAATGTTTTTAAAAAGCCATGTGAAATAGTTACACGAATACTTGAAACTTCTATCCATTTGTCATCAACCTTGATTTTATCAATGCTTATATCGTTTAAAACCCCTTTTACTTTAAGGTTAGAATTGGTTGAATTATTCAATAGAAGCGTTATCTTATCACCAATGGAATAAACTTTTTTGATATCCTCATTAGCTTTATTTTTGACAAAAAAAGTACTCGTTGATTGAGCATTACTGAATTGGCCTAAAATGAGGATGAAAAGTAGGGTATAATAGTTCATTTTTTTTAGAATTATGTTTGGTCAAATGTAATGAAGTTTCATTTACGCTTGTTATTGAATTGCGCCACACTTAGTTTCTTAGTTGCGATTAGTGCAAATCGCTATTTTTTTTGGATGATCATTCCAAATAGTTGTGACATTGGTGTAAATTGCTGTGCGTTTAATCCTGAAACAACAAAAAAAGTTCCTACTTTGCTACCTCTGTGTCGCTGAATTAACCTTAAAATAACTGTTTTTTGGAAACCCTAAAAAATTACTTATGCCTAAACCAGCAATCTTGGCGTTCGTTTTCGTACAATTTAAATACGGTATTAACGGGCGCACCGTGTATCAAATGGCTATTAAATTGTGTTCTTGCTAAATAATTAAAGGCTCCCATATCACCTGTAAAGGCCGTTTGGTTTTCGCTGTTGGCAGTTGCGTGAATTGCGCACAACTTTTTAATGAAATCAAAGAATATCGGAGCTTTACTTCCTATTATGCCGCAATTTAAGAGCGTTTCAGATCCAAATTTTCTTTCATATGCGGCATAATCGCTTATGTTGTTCCTTAGATGGGTAGAATGATCCATCATCCAATCATTATGGAGTGTTTTTGGCTCGTCACCACAAAAAATAGATGTGGAGTTTTCAATAAAATAGGAATCAATAAAAGGATTACTAAGCAGCGTAACATCTGTTATGTCAGTAACGAAAATGTTTTTGAAGAACTGGACATGTTGTTGCAGAAAATCATTGTATACAAAATACCGATAGACATTGGGATTAAATTGATTGTTGTAATCTATTTTGATGAATGAAATATAGTCATTTTGGAATTTTTCGCATGTTTCCAATGAGAAATTGTTATGAAAAATTATACCTTGCAGACCTTGATTTGCAACAGATTCAGCCCAGTCACGCACTAATTCATACTTATCATTATCAAGTGTTGTAGTGCGATTTACATCAAACACTCCAGTAATATGGCATGCCATAATTACATCAGTGTTTGGACGAAAACTACTAATTTCGAAAGCCATAGGTCAAGAATTGAACAGGTTTTCTTTTTTAATGGTTGCACAAATACTGTTTGGAATATTTCTGTGATAAATATACGTTCTTAGGTCTACTTTTTTTACGCGAAACTGAGTTGCTGCTCTTTCGTAAAAATCAGCATCAGCAGCAAAACCATTTTTGAATTTAATACTAGAAAATACTTTCTTACGTCCGAATAAGGTGCCAAAAAGAACTGTTTCATCTAAATGAATGAGTTTTGTTAGATCATTTTTATCTGGAACATAATAATCGTCGTTGGTATCCACGATTGTTTCGGTGGTAGAACAAATCAAATCCTCCT
>JAIPAL010000027.1 GCA_021740085.1 Crocinitomicaceae bacterium | reverse complement strand
GTGGATTCCAGTTGCTTACCATGGAAGAGCTTCTTCAGTGGTAGTTTCCGGTACTAATTTTCATCGTCCAAAAGGACAAATAAAACCCAATGAGCTCGAAGATCCCATCTTTTCTCCCTCTAAACAAATTGATTTTGAATTAGAAATGGGATTTATCACGTTTGATGGTAAACCGCTTGGTGATTCAATAGCTGTAAATGAAGCGGATGATTTTATTTTTGGGCTTTGTCTTTTTAATGATTGGTCAGCAAGGGATATCCAGAAATGGGAGTATGTTCCTTTGGGACCTTTTTTAGCCAAAAATTTTGCTTCTACTATGTCTGCTTGGATTGTTACCCTGGATGCTCTACAACCGTTTCGCGTTGATAGTCCGTTGCAAACTCCGAAGGTCTTAGATTACCTCAAAGGATCCGAGAAAGATTCGTATGACATTCATTTGAATGTTTCTATAGTGACTGATTCAAATGTGGAGACTCAAATTTGTGAATCGAATTATAAATACATGTATTGGTCGATGGCGCAACAATTAGCGCATCATACTGTAAATGGTTGTAATATCAGAGGTGGTGACTTGATAGGTTCAGGAACTATTTCTGGGCCTACAGAAGGATCGTATGGTTCCATGTTGGAATTGGCATGGAAGGGAACAAAACCATTACAATTAAATGATGGTTCGGAGCGCCGATTTATTTTAGACGGGGACACGGTTGTCATGCGAGGACATTGTCAGAATGAAGGAATTCGAATTGGTTTTGGTGAGGTGAAATCAACATTGTTACCAGCGAAGTAAATGGAAATATTACCGGAAAAGTATGATGTTGAAAAGGAGCGAAAGGAGATCCTTAATGCTTTTCGGGGATTACTAAGGTCTTTTAAAGATCGGACAAATAAAGATACGCGATTGGTGCGTAAAGCATTTGATCTCGCATTGGAAGCGCATAAAGATATGCGTCGAAAATCAGGCGAACCTTATATTTATCATCCTATTTCGGTTGCCCGTATCTGTGCTGAAGAAATGGGATTAGATACGGCAGCCATTGTTTGTGCCCTGCTTCATGATACGGTTGAGGATACCTACATTACCTTGGAGGATATTGAGGATATGTTTGGCGAGCAGGCAAGGAAAATAATCAATGGCTTAACGAAAATTCCTGAAGTATTCGATGAAAATGCTTCCATTCAAGCGGAGAATTTTAGGAAAATGATTTTAACAATTTCCGATGATTTTCGGGTTGTTCTCATCAAATTAGCGGATCGCTTGCATAATATGAGGACGTTGGGAAGTATGCCGCCCGAAAAACAATTGCGTATTGCGTCTGAAACAAAATTCTTATATGCGCCCTTAGCACATCGCTTTGGCTTGTATTCTATTAAAACAGAATTAGAGGATTTGTCGCTAAAATATTGTGAGCCCGAGGTCTTCTTGTCTATAGAGAGTAAATTAAAAAGTACGCAAGATGTGCGAGCGCTTTTCATTCGTCGTCTCATGTCCCCCATCAAAGAAACCTTGTTGCTCGAAGGCTACGCCTTTGAAATTATCGCACGGACTAAATCTATTTCGTCTATTTGGCGCAAAATGCAGACGAAAGAAGTACCTTTTGAAGAAGTTTTTGATGTTTTTGCTATTCGAATTATTATTGATACTCCACCTGAATTAGAAAAGCCGGATTGTTGGCGAATTTATAGTATCGTAACGGATTATTATCAACCAAGTCCTGATCGTTTACGGGATTGGATTTCAACCCCTCGTGCCAATGGTTACGAATCATTGCATACAACGGTAATGTCTCCTCAAGGACGTTGGGTGGAAGTGCAAATACGTTCCAAAAGAATGGATGTAATTGCTGAAAAAGGTCTTGCTGCTCATTATAAATACAAGGAGTCGAAAACTGACGATAGTAAATTTGATCGATGGATTTCTGAAGTTCGTGCACTTCTAGAAAATCCTGACACTAACGCGCTTGATTTTATCAATGAATTCAAGTTGAATTTGTTCAATGATGAGATTTATATTTTTACTCCAAAAGGAGAATTGCGCGTTTTGCCAGTTGGTGCCACCATTTTAGATTTTGCATACGATATCCATACGGATATTGGCGATAAATGTATTGGTGCTAAAGTAAATAATCGCTTAGTTCCTCTAAGTTATCAGTTGAATAATGGCGATCAATTAGAAATTATCACTTCTTCAAAACAAAAACCAAATGAAGACTGGTTGAAGTTTGTCGTTTCTGCCAGGGCGAAGCAAAAGATTAAGGCCTCGTTAAACGAAGAAAGAAAGTTAATTGCGAGCGATGGTAAAGAAATATTAGCACGAAAATTCAAGCAATTTAACTTACATTATACTGCTGAAAACATTACTTTTTTAGAAAAACATTTCGCTACGGGTTCTGCAACGGAATTATATTTTCGGATTGCTAAAGGTAAAATAGAATTAGCCAAGCTTAGGGAGATCGAAGTGGTAAACGGTGTATTGCAATATCCAAAAAAAGATCAAAAATTAAGAAGGAAGTCGATTGATGAAGAGTCAATTAACTCTCACGGCATAGACACTAAAAAAGATATTATCTTGGTCGGAGATGATTTCAAAGGCTTCGATTATCAAATGTCAAAATGCTGTAATCCAATTCCTGGTGATAAAATTTTTGGCTTTATTACCATTTCGCAAGGCATAAAGATCCATCGTTCGAATTGTCCGAATTCAGTGCACTTGATGTCTAATTATGCCTACCGTTGTTTGAAGGCTAAATGGAAAAGTCAAGGTGAAGTAGAAAGATTGGCCGCCATAAAAATAATCGGAATCGATCGAATTGGATTGGTTAATAAACTCACTGAAATCATTTCAAAGGAGAGTAAGGTCAATATGAAAAGTATTTCTTTTGATACGAATGATGGCGTTTTTGAAGGACACATTAGCGTCTTGGTCTTAGATACAAATCATTTAGAATTGTTGATTCAAAAGTTTGTGGAAGTGGAAGGTGTTCAACGCGTTGTTCGTTGGGATACGAAAGATACTGATATAGACATTTAGTCGTTGGCTATCATCTCAAACGGATCCCTTGGCCTTTTAGCTATTAACCAGGCAAATCCTACAATAAATTTTTCTTCTTCCTTGATTTGATTCATTGGGTAGAAAATTCCATCAGGTTTATCAAAGTAAGTAATGCTACGAACTTCACCACTGTCTAAGTAAACACGTAAATCGGAGGCGTAGAGTCGGTTCAAGCCCAATCTTTTTTTGGTGATTGTTGAATCTGTTTTTTGTTCGTCGATTGGGTATAAAATGGTCCAGGCATTTCCATTCATATCGGCACGCTGTAATTCATTTTTTTCGAACCATGCGGTCATTTTACGGCCAGATAGTTGGTTGTAATATAATCCGGAATCTAATTCCATAATTGCGGAGGCTTTTCCGATTACCAAGGATTTACTTATGGTGCTATCTTTCATGAAAACAATAATGGTATCTCCTTTTAACTGCGCATTCTTAGCCCAAATTATAGGTGATTTCGCCAAGGTTAGGATACCACTACTAGCATCATAATAGGCCGAATCTGCAACAGCTTGAATGGCCTGGCTGTAAATTTTTACCTGCCTATTTCCTTTCATATACTTTGTGTTTCCAATGGAATCTTCCTGTATTGTTAGTGTATCTGCATGTAGAAATATACTGTCTTTTTCTTTCATTTGTATCACTAGCGCTTTACCTGTTATGTAGGTAGTTCCAATTGATTTATTACTATAAAAGACATCACTTATTAATTGTTGATTTTTTTGAGTGTCAGTTACATTTACTTTACCTCTAGCGGTGAATATTTCTGGTTTTGACGCGTAATAAGCAGTGTCACATTTAACAGAGCGGTTTCGCTGAGAAATTGTAACATTACGATACAAGTTACCTTCTTCTTTTTGTACATGGTACCAGCCACGCTCACAATTTATAGTTATGCTGTCATTTTTTATTTCGGTAGGACCAAAGAACTGCGTAATTTGTTTTTCGTAAGCAAATTGGAGTGTGTCGGTGGTCATCGTTAAATCTTCTTTCTTGTAAAAAACCTTTCCACTGAAGAAAAAACTCCCAATGTTTGGATAGAAATAACCGTATTTACTGGTGATCATTTCGTTGGAAACAATACTTTCAATTCTGCCATAATTTTTATAGGTGGCTCGACCACTTTTTGCATCGTAATCAATGGAGTCAGTAGCAATTTTATATTCTTTATCACGAACTCTAACATGTCCCCAAAGTTTTGCATACTTAGTGGAACCAAAATACAATAAAGAATCACAGTATAAATTGATGTCTTTTTTTGTCACATGTACATGGCCATAGGCATGAACAATCTTTCTTTTTTCATTGTAATGCGCGGAATCACAATACATGGTATTTCCTTGGTAGGTAAAGTTGACAGTCCCAATAAGACGATGTTCACCTGTTATCTCACTAAAAATAATTTTCTCAGTTCCAGGTAATAATTCTAATACATTACCTTGTGCATTGACTATTCCCTCCAAAAAAAATGCGCTCAAAATGAACGCATATGACATATATTTTTGAAGGTAAAGCATCTTATTTTAAGAGTGTTTGTTTCCTGTCAGGTCCTACTGAAACCAATGTAATAGGTACATTCAATTCTTTTTCCAAATATTCTACGTAGTTTTTGAGTTCAACAGGCGCATCGTTGTATTGACTTAAGGCTGTCAAATCTTTTTTCCATCCATTCATCTCAATATAGATTGGCTTAACATCAAGATCGTTTACATCATATGGGAATTCAGTGATTTTTTCACCTTCTATTTCATAATGCGTACAAATCTTAATCTTGTCAAAAATACTTAGGATATCAGCTTTCATCATGCTCAATTCAGTAACACCATTGATCATAATGGCATACTTTAGCTGAACTAAATCAATCCATCCGCAACGACGAGGTCTGCCAGTTGTAGAACCAAATTCACGTCCTTCTTGGCGAATACTTTCACCTACTTCATCCAATAATTCCGTTGGGAAAGGACCGCTACCAACACGGGTGCAGTACGCTTTAAATATTCCGATAACGCTACCAATTTTATTTGGAGCAATTCCTAAACCTGTACATGTCCCTGCAGTAACTGTATTGGACGATGTAACAAAAGGGTAGGTTCCAAAATCAATATCAAGCATGGTACCTTGCGCACCTTCCGCTAATATTTTCTTTCCAGCTAATAGAGCATTGTTTAGGAAATGTTCACTATCAACGGCATCTAAGGACTTTAATACGTCAATTCCTGCCATCCATTCTTTTTCTAAGGCGGGAAGATCATAACTAAATTCTTCATAATGGGAAAGCATTCCCATGTGTTTGTCAATTAAGGTTTGGTATTTCTCCTTAAAATTTGGGGAGAAAATATCACCTACTCGTAAGCCATTCCTACCAGTTTTATCCATGTAGGTGGGACCAATTCCTTTTAATGTGGAGCCGATTTTATTTTTACCTTTTGATAATTCCGAAGCAGCATCTATTAATTTATGGGTAGGTAAAATTAAATGTGCCTTTTTGGAAATAAATAAGCGTTTTTTGAAATCAATGTTGAAGGGCGCTAATTTATCTAATTCACCTTTAAAAATTATAGGGTCAATTACCACTCCATTTCCAACTAAATTTAGTACATTTTCTCTAAAAATTCCGGATGGAATGGTATGAAGAACATGTTTAATACCTTCGAATTCTAAGGTGTGACCAGCATTTGGGCCTCCCTGAAATCGAGCTATAATATCATATTTTGGTGTAAATACATCTACAATTTTTCCTTTCCCTTCGTCTCCCCATTGAAGGCCTAATAAAACATCAACTTTCATCTGTAACTTAATTAAAATGATTTTCGGCCAATTCTAATGAATCATAAATACTAAATACTTCGTGAATTTTGGTTATTTCAAAAAGTTTAGTGAGGCCTTGGTTTGGATTTAATAATACGGTGTCTCCACCATTAATTCTTGATTTCGTCAAAATTTTCACCATAAAAGCAATGCCACTGGAATTGGTATGCGTGAGCACAGATAAATCAAGAATGATTTTCCAATTAACAATGTTTTCTAATTCATTTCGCATAGGAAGAATATCAGCGTCTGATAAAATTTTTCCTGAAATGGAAAAGCGGGTTACTTCTGTGGTAGAAATGTTGAATTCGATCATTTTTTTTCTTTTTTTACGCCATAAAAATAAAGCGAGTGATGCTGTATATCAACATCAAATATGCTTTCAATAGTTGTTTTTATTTGTTGTATTCTTGGATCACAAAATTCTTTTACTTCATTAGTATCGGTGAAAATTAAATGGTCATGCTGTTTAGAACCATGCGATTTTTCAAAATGTGCTAAATTTTTACCGAATTGGTGCTTAGTAACTAAATTGCAAGCAAGTAATAAATCAATTGTATTATATAATGTTGCTCTAGAAACACGGTAATTATTGTTTTTCATATTGATGTACAGTGTTTCAATATCAAAATGACCAGTATAATTGTATATTTCTGACAAAATAGCGTAGCGTTCCGGTGTTTTTCTATGCCCATTTTGTGCTAAATAAGCAGCAAATATTCCTTTTACTTTAAGTTGAAGTTCCAATTATAAATTTATTTCACGTACGCACAAATGTAACTATTTCTTTCAAAGTACAATGCTCCTAATTTTTAGTTTTTAGTTCTAATTTTCAATATATAATTTCTTGCTGCAGTTCAATAAAAGATACTTAATTTTGCGTATGCTTAATGGAAAAAAGATCTGTATCGTGTTGCCTGCTTATAATGCGGCAGAAACCTTGGAAATGACCTACAATGAAATTCCTTTTGATATCGTTGATGAAGTGGTATTGGTGGATGATGCAAGTAAAGATGCAACGACCGAACTTGGCAAGAAACTGGGGATAAAACATTTGATTCGTCATGAAATAAATAGGGGATATGGTGGTAATCAAAAATCGTGTTATCAAAAAGCGCTGTCCCTTAACGCTGACATTATAATTATGTTGCATCCGGATTATCAATATACCCCAAAGTTAATTTATGCTATGTCATCTGTTATTGCTTTTGATGTATATCCAGTTGTCATGGGTTCACGGATATTAGGTAAAGGAGCACGGAAGGGAGGAATGCCTTTATATAAATACATTGCGAATCGCTGCTTGACCTTGGGTCAAAATATATTGATGGGGCAAAAGCTTTCTGAATATCATACCGGATACCGAGCTTTCTCAAAAGAAATTTTTGATAAAATTGATATCGAACGGAATTCTGATGACTTCATTTTTGATAATCAAATGTTGGCTCAGATATTTTACGCAGGTTTTGAAATTGGAGAAATTACCTGTCCTACAAAATATTTTGAAGAAGCTTCATCTATCAATTTTAGTAGGTCAGTGAAATACGGACTAGGAGTTGTGGGCGTTTCAATTAGTTATCGCTTGGCTCGTTGGGGCCTCTCTAAACCAAGTATCTTTCTCCCGAAATAATAATTTACACACGTAATTAGTAGTAGTTTATGTCAGATGATAAAAAAGTAATTTTTTCTATGGTAGGTGTCTCTAAAGCAACGCCTCAAGGAAAACAAATAATAAAAAACATTTACCTCTCCTTCTTTTATGGAGCTAAAATTGGAATTATTGGATTAAATGGTTCTGGTAAATCAACAGTAATGAAAATTATTGCAGGTTTAGATCAAGCCTTTCAAGGTGATGTTGTTTTTTCTCCTGGTTATACAGTTGGTTATTTACCCCAAGAACCAGAACTTGACCCAACTAAAACAGTGAAAGATGTGGTGCTTGAAGGTGCCAGTGAAACTGTTAATGTTCTTAAAGAATACGAGGAAATTAATGCCTCATTCATGGATGAAGAGGTCTTGAACGACCCCGATAAAATGGATAAATTAATCGCTAGACAAGGAGAGATTCAAGATAAAATTGATGCCTTAGATGCATGGGAGTTAGATAATAAATTGGAAAGAGCAATGGATGCATTGCGTTGTCCTCCAGATGACCAATTGATTGCAACGCTTTCCGGTGGAGAAAAAAGACGTGTGGCGCTTTGTCGTTTGTTACTACAAAATCCTGATATCTTGTTATTAGATGAACCTACGAATCACTTGGATGCCGAATCAATTGATTGGCTTGAACAGCATTTGCAACAATATGCTGGGACAGTTATTGCCGTTACCCACGACCGTTATTTTTTAGATAATGTGGCAGGTTGGATTTTAGAATTGGATAGGGGGGAAGGGATTCCTTGGAAAGGCAATTATACGTCTTGGTTAGAACAAAAATCGAATCGATTGAAAGAGGAAGAGAAATCAGAGTCCAAACGTCAAAAAATGTTGCTTCGTGAATTAGATTGGGTTCGAATGAATCCAAAAGCACGCCAAGCGAAGAGTAAGGCGAGGCTTCAGAATTATGATAAAATGCTTTCTGAAGATGTACAAGCTAAGGAAGCAATGCTTGAAATGCCCATTCCAAATGGTCCTCGATTGGGGAATAACGTAATTGAAGCAGCGCATGTAGCTAAATCATTTGGTGATAAATTATTGTATGATGATTTGAATTTTAGTTTGCCACCTGCTGGAATTGTTGGAATTATTGGGCCAAATGGTGCTGGTAAAACAACGATCTTCAAAATGATAATGGATGAATTAGGCGTTGATGCTGGAGAATTTAAAGTAGGCGAAACAGTAAAAATTGGATATGTTGACCAATCACATAAGGATGTCAACCCAGAAAAAACAGTCTTTGATGTGGTTTCGAATGGCTTGGAATACGTGGAAGTTGGAAATCAGAAAATAAATTCAAGGGCTTATTTATCGAAATTTAACTTCAGTGGATCGGACCAAAATAAGAAGGTTGGCATTCTGTCTGGTGGTGAACGAAATCGCTTGCATTTAGCCATGACCTTAAAAACGGAAGCAAATGTGCTTTTGTTGGATGAGCCGACCAATGACATCGATATTAATACTTTGCGTGCTTTAGAAGAAGGAATTCAAAATTTCGCGGGTTGTGCGGTTGTCATTTCTCACGACCGTTGGTTTTTAGATCGAATTTGTACGCATATATTAGCTTTCGAAGGTGATTCAAAGGTCTATTGGTACGAAGGTTCTTATTCTGAATACGAAGAAAATCGTAAAAAACGATTGGGAGATGCGGGTCCAAAAAGAATCAAATACCGAAAAATCGTTTAGTTAAAAAGAAGCGCCTAAATTATTGCTTGGACTTAGTCCTTTACAATTTTGTAAAGCCAGTCTTTACCTTCTGAGGCTATTTGTAGAATATACATCCCACTAGCTAATTTAGAGATATCCAATGAATTTGCAGAACGTGAACACGGCATCTCGGTTCCATTTACAGAATAAATACGGATAATTTCATTTCCTGTCAGATCTCCCTTAATACTAATAAAATCGATTGATGGATTGGGAAATATTTTCCATTTGGGCTTCGCTTCACTATCTGTAATATTGGCAGTATAAGAAGCCTTAACAGCTGAGTAGGCATCCACCTTACCCATGCCCCAACGAGCGTGACCTGGAGGATCAATATTGCCTGTGTATGAATCTTCGTAGGCCGTATTTTTTAGTACATTTTTCACTTCTTCTGCAGAAATAGTGGGCGTTGCTTCCAGAATAAGCGATACTATTCCCGCTACCATCGGTCCAGACATAGAGGTGCCGGATAAGCGGACAAAATCATAATTTTGATTGTTAAAATTAACTGAAGCAACTGGAGTAAAGCTAGTGTTTGAGAATGAATTGAGGGCAGAGGCGATACTCACACCTGGTGCTGAAATATCGGGTTTAGGATGCTCATCCATTCGAGGACCGTTACTAGAAAAAGAAGCAATATTTCCAAAGGTATTATGAGCTGCAACTGTAATGGCACCTGTAGTTACTCCTGGGTGACCAATTCCATATTGATCATCACCAATAGTATACGTACTACCTAAAGTCGAGAAATTGGCGCTCCAGTTTCCGCTACCATAAATAGTTCTGCGCGTATTCCAATAGTGAACTCTTCCACTTGGGGCCTCTGAGTATAAAACTACTTTCAATGCTGTATTGGTACATTTTACATCCAAGGTCATTTGCGGGCGATTATTCAAAGGGTGGGCTGCATCGGTAGTAATCATGTAAAAGATAGTATCAATTCCAGCTACCATAAAGGAATCAATAAAGGATGCTGTACTGAGTGTATTAAATAATGGAGACTGTTTAAGTAATACTCCGCTTGCTGATAAAAGACGAATTTTGCAGGAGTAATTGTTTCCCTGCTCACCCCATGTGCTAATCGTTTGTCCCCACAATAGGGTATCGTTTGCATAGTTAAATCCACCTATCCTTGTTTTTATGGAGTCGTTATTGAAATCGCGCTTAATGTGGTGGTTGACTCCCGAACTATTTCCTCCACTTATTACAAATACAACCCCCGAATCAATATAGCTTTCAATAGCTTGAGATAACAGGGAAGTTCCATCCAAGGGATTCGTTCGCATTGAACCAAAAGAATTATTGATTACTAGTCTTTTTCCAAGGTATGACGCTTTTTCATACATCCATTGATATGCATCCAATGAAGTATTGGCATATCCTGAATTCATTTGTGAAAATAGAAGATCGGATTCGAAACCAACTCCACGATAGGCTGTTCCTCCGCCCGCACCTCCTGCAATACCTGCTACGTGCGTTCCATGATACGTTGAGGTGCTTGAAAAAGTATCAACTTCCATGTTTAATAGGTCCATGGTATTATCCAACAATGTTCCGTGATTAAATCCAACTGGTGGATTGCCCGCGGTTCTAACCTGATCCCATGCCGCTAATACGCGATGCGTAGTTAAAGAAGTATCGAAAAATACAGGGTTTGCATATTCAAATCCCCAATCTACAATGCCTACAATTACATCTTTCCCTGTGTACGATTGTGGTAAATTAATTCCCATGTGTACGCTATCTGCTCGCGTATCGATGATTGCCAAATCTAAATACGGATCACTTTTTTCGGGCACCTCTAGATAGTCTATTCCTAGAATAGGAGTGCCGTCTAAAAATAAATTCAGCGGCAATTCAATGGTAGCAATATTTCCAATAATTGTGGCATTAAATCCCCCTAATCGGTTTATTTCTGATCTTTTAAAGGACGCATTTATTTTGGCTAAGAGAGAAATGGAATATTGTCCGTTTATAGTCGTAATTGGGAATCTTTTTTGGATGTTTTCTGAAAGGACTCCATTATTATTTTTAAGTTCTTTTTGGATTACTTGCTTTACCCCTATAGTGTAAGCAGATGTTTTGTATTGGGCCGATAAAGGAAGATAGAACAAGGCAGTTAATAGAAAAACAAATAGCTTCATGGTAGGAATTTTGTCCAAAAATAAACTTTTAATTCTAGCTTTCATTTTAAAAAATAAATTCGTTTTTTTTTTTCTCCTGTCGCCTACTATTCTGATGAAGTGTTGACGGAAATATTCGGCCTTGAATTTTTCAAACTGGAATAGAATTTCGCTTTTTCTTTCGTTTCTTTAATGGGCGTTTTAAACCCAATGGAAGGTATAAATAAAACGTTAATAAGAAGGGCCTATATAAAAAAGCAAGTGATTTATAAAAAGTATAAATTATGCTGTTCTTCTTATGAATAGTTGGAAAAGTATAACCAAATTCCTTCAAATAAAAATGACTACGCGATTCAATAATAGCGGTCTGATTGGGATGTAGGAATGCTTTGTATTGTCCTATCTTCGATTCATCTAATGGGGTGCGAATACCAGTATGAAAACTCAGTAGCTTTTCTGTATATTCAGCGTCAATTAATTCTTTTTTACTCAATACAAATTTTTCAAAAACGCCGTTCGTTTCTTTCATCTTGGGATCATATTCAAGGGATAAAAAAGCACAAATTTTTTGCAGTGCTGTTTCAGTGCTACGAATCAAGTCCTCAAATTTGATGATTAGGCGTTTGTTTTCAGGTAAGGCTTGCATTCTTGAATAAGCGCCTTTCCAGATAGCTGTTAAGAAAAAAGGATGTTTATTCCAATTTAATTTACGGATGCTTTTCGAAACAATGTTGTCGCGTACGTCTCTTACCAAAACTAGGTACTTGGCACTTGGAAATATATGTTGGATGGCATCAAGGTGATACACATACTTAATTTGCTTATCAACAATCACTCGAACGCTTGATTTATTTTTTTGATCGGATTCATAAAAATTGAGGTAACTAATCTTTACGATTCGCTCATAGGTCAGTATGGCTTTATTTGCCAATAATTCCGCATGAAAAGTAGCTCTTTGGGTGAAATATAACGCCATATTTTTCTCTGCTAGCAGGAAGAAATCATCTACATAGGAGGCAATGTCTTCGTCGGTCCAAGTTACTATTTTATGGTAGTTAGGATATAAATACAGCGCAAACGGTTCTTCGGAAGGCGAAATAATTTCAGGATGTAGATTCAACATCAAACATAGTAGTGAACTACCTGTCCGTTCGGTACATAAAATAAAATGAATGCTTATTTCATCTAATGATTTCGCATCGTATACTGTAGACATATTCAATTTTGTAGATCGTAGAATCGTCTTGCAAAATACAAATTTAGTAGGGATTTGTTTTAGTTTTTAGTTGACTAAATATTTAAACCATTTATTCCGGGTGCATTTGGCACTTCCTATATATTCTTATATGTAACCATATACTCATATTTCATTCTGAACAAAGAGATATATACAAATATATTCCTTACATTTAGATTTACACCTAAAATCAAGTAGCATGAATCTTCCGAGTTTTTTAATTTCTTTGTGTCTTGTTGGTTCATTAGCAGCACAAAAATCGCCCGCCCTGAATCAGAAAACAGCTGTTTTGATCATCGGTATGGAGGTGAGTGAGGGTGTCGTTGAGTCATTCGATGACTATGCCAACTTGCTTACTAGCAAAGGGATCTTCGTTTACAAATTCTACTATCCTAAAGCCAGCTGGAAGGATATCGTTCCACTTGCTAATAAATGCTCATTTCTCCTTTACTCTGGACATGGTTGTACAAGTTGTGGATTGGATAATGAATTTGGAGGAATGGTTATTAATGATTTCGTTTATGCTCAAGATATCGTAAATGAATTGCATTTTGAAAATCATCCTGTTATTATTTATAACCATGCATGTGGTTCTGCTGGTAGCTCTGCTTCTGATCCAAATGACATTGGGATTAAAGAGGCTATTAATCGGATTACGGATACGGCTCTACCCTTCTTTATGTCCGGGGCTGCTGCCTATTTTGCAACGAATTATTACGGCGGTCCGGAAGAAATTTTGAACTCGCTTTTTGAAGGTAAGTCAGCTACGGAAATATTTAAAGTGCAAATTGAGTATGGTGATCATGTCGTTAATAATAAACCGATAGTAAATAACCCATATTTTAATAATTGTAACTTGGGAGTTTCATGCACAAAGGAATTAGTTAACAATTCAAATTCAACAGTTGAAATTGGGTATAATTTCGCTTACATCGCAGTGCCTTCATTCAGATTTGTAACGATTGAACCAGTCGCTAAAAACTGATAAATTTTAGCCGAACGTCTTTAATCTAGAATTGATTTTTAGAACTTTCGTATCAAGACAATAGGACAAAGAAAATAAAGTCCTATTTTTCAGCCGGGGCGGAGGATAGGGATGATTAAAAATTCTTCTTTTTATTTATTACAGTCTAGCATTCGTTGTAATTGATCCACGGCTGACACCTCTTTTTCAATCCAAGCACATTCCTTAGCTTTTAATTCTTGTTCTTCTTTTGACAACTCAAGAGCATCTGTAAAAGCAGCTTTTATATCCATGCATTCGCAAAACTCTCTTTTATTTTCGCAAGAACTTTGAGTAAGAAGCAAAACCGTTAAGAATAATAAGTAGCTGTATTTTTTCATGGTTAAAATTTTAGTTGTTTTTATTTTTCCTCCTCAATATTTGTTGAAATTAAGAAAAATAACTTGATAATCAACTAAATAGGAAAGTTGCACTTATTTTTTAGTTATCTATTTCGTTTTGTCCTATTTGCGATAAATAGACAAAGTATTTTTCAATAGTTGATAGCGTTATTACATCAATACTAATTTTCTTCTTTACCCCATTTTCTTTTTCAAGCGCCATAATTTAAGCTTGATTGGTAGGTGATAGATAATGTGTTCTTTGTACACATCGTACAACGCTCTCAAGTACCAGGGTAAATGTAAAATCACGACCAATAAATAGCTCATTTTTTTGTCGGATGCAGGTAGGTAGCCAAATTTTTCTCCGTACTTGCTGCAAATGCAATCGCATTGTTCAATTTCTGTGGTAGAAAGTTGATTTTTCCAAGCCTCGATTTTACTTGAATGCATTGGTTTTGAGAGTCCTGAAAAGTGCTCGTCTACAAATCGTTTTGTTTTTTCTTCAACGACGCTCTCACTTATATTATCTACCATTCGATCTGATAGCATACTGGATTCAAAGGGAAGAGATAAAAAGTCGCATATTTTTGAAATTTCCTTTGTTTCATTTATAACTAAATCTTCATACCGAATGACTAGACAATCGCTATTTCCGCTTAGCTTATTTATTTCTTTAAAGAAAAACCTCCATCTAAAAGCATTATAAATTATGTTTCCAGGTTTGTTTAATGGTTTTGATTTCCGACTCAATACATTCGCACGATAATCTCTCACAATGATAATGAAGGTTGGATCTTTACTTAATTTTTTAAGTTTTTTGTAGTGAAAAGTATAAAATGGGTTTTTATCGACATATTGATACGCAGCACCTATTTTTTTTGCTATTTCAAATTTTGCGAAAACATGCTGAAGAAATGATTCGTAGTCATAATAGTTTGTTTTATCTAAGAATAATTGCTTAGCGTGTAAATCTACTAATGCTAATGGCCGGATTTTTTGTATGTAGCTCAGATAAATTGCTGTTTGTTTTTCGAGTGTTAAATTACGTTTATTAATATTTTTATAGTTGGCAGCGAAGAATATACTAATGGGGATTTCAGGAATTGCTTTTATACTTGAATGTGCATTCAATATAGTGGTAAGTAGCGTGCTTCCTGACCGACCAATGCCAATAATGTAGTTTATTTTTGAATTGATTCCTCTTGATTTTTACGTTGTTTTTTTAATTCATTCATATAATTCGTCAACTTGTTGATCTCGGAACTTAACTGAACTATTCTATCTAAATCAATTTGAGTTGGTGTTTCTTTTTGATTTAATTTATTTCTTTCATTTTGAAATTCTTTTATTCCTTTCTCGAAGTAATAGTTTGATTTTTTAAGGTTTTCTAAGGAATAATAAGCATTGGCTATTTGTATGTATTGCTTTGCGTGGTATTCTGTTGGGAAGTTCTTTATTTGTAATTCTTGTAATTTCACCAATGACTCAAAACCTTTATTTTTAATATAATATTGTGACGCAAGTTCATAATATTGTCTGTTTCTCTTGTTGATTTTATAAAGATTTTCCAATTCTATTTCAATTTGACGATTCGAATTATTTTTTGCGAGAAGCAAGACAGATTTACTGGGGAATAATCCTGGATTTCGTAATAAAATGGCATAAAATATCGGGTCTAATATATTTTGACCACTTTTCTTTGCTCCTGAATATAAAGCGTTTAATTCGCTTGACACGGTATTCGAAAAGCCAATTTCACGAAGTTCTTTATTACTATTTTCTAGCTGCTGGGCGTACCTTATCAAATACTGAATCACTGATGGGTTCATTCCGTTTTTCAGTGCAATTTTACCAATGGTTTCAAAGTTGGTTAGTTGGGATAATGACTGAATCGTTGCATAATTAGCTTTTGAATCTTTAACAGCGGCTGTTAATTCTTTTTGTTGCTGCGCTTCAAAAGGAATAACTATTTCGATTCTGTCCAACACATTTAGGTACCTAATTTCATTGTCGATTAGGTTCTCTCTTGCTCCTTGAAAAGTGGGATCAATTTTTATCGCCTTTCCCAAAAGTTCTCGAGCACTCATAAAGTCTTGATAATATTGAGACTTTACAGTAGCTTGATTATTATACATTTGAATGTACCGTGGATAGATGAGTAGTGCAAGTTCATAATAATGATAAGCACTATCAATCCTTGGAATGAAATTTTCAAGATTGGTGGGGTCGCTTCCAAAAGATATTGCTGCTTGAAACTGTAACTCTTGCCCAAGTAATGAATTTGCTTTAGCTGACTTATTTAAGGAAGGGGCATCTGCTAAAAACAAGGTTAGTTTATTCTTCCATGCTGGATTCCTTTGAATTGTCAATGTGCTCATGATTAGCAGTATGACTCCAAAGGAAAGGTATATTTTTTTTGACTTTACCCCAGTTAATATATCGTTCGGATTTAGTTTAAATAGTTTATAAATACCTGCAGTAAGGAGAATGCATAAACCAAGTGAAGCGAAAAAGGCCAGTCGTTCTGCAAAAACACCAACCATAGGGTACAATAAGTTGGCTGCTCCACCAATGGTAATGAAAAAGAAAAGTAGGCCGAATGAAAAAATACTTTTCTTTTTGATCGTCCATAAAGCATAGGCGAAAAGGGAAATAAATAGTAAGAATGAAATAATAAATAGCACGCTTGAATACCCAACTATGGGAATGGCATTAAATCCATAGTAGTAGTTAAGATCAAATGGAAAGATGAATTTTTCAAGGTAGAGGTAGTTGGTATAAAAATAAGTGGGAATTCTTTCCCAAAGACTGGCTTCGAATAATGGATTTTCAATAAATAAATAGTCCCGTATTTTTCCTTTTTCAATCAAGTTTATTTTCATCAAAGAAATTATGATTCTCGAAGAAAATAATGCTAGTACAATGAGCGCGATTTTTTTCCAAGATATTTCTCTGAAAAAATAGACTATCAATGGAATAATGACAATAAAAGGCATGGAAGATTTTTTACATAAAATCGAAAGTAAAATCAAAATGGCAGCAACTAATAGTCGTAATAGTTGCTTTTTATCGATGTATTTTATGGTTTGGATGGTGGCGAGCAACGCAAACAAAAGGCTTAGAATTTCATCCCTATTTTTAAGGCTGTTTACCACCTCGGTGTGCATAGGGTGCGCTAAAAATAATAGCGTAATCAGGAAATTAAAAACTTCAAATCCTTTGCCAAAGAGTACTTGTAAAAGTTGAAAGAGTACTATTCCTACTATTGAATAGAGTAATACATTAATGAAATGAGAAATATGAACATGGTTTTCGGAATCACCAAAAAGCGTCCATTCAATGGCAAAACTATAGGTAGATATCGGTCGGTAATCATAATTTTGCTCTTCATTAACGGCGTAATTTGATTTAAATATTGGCAATAATCCACCAACACCTTTTTCCACTAGTTCATGCCTAAATCGATCCGTACTTGTTACCAGGTCATCATCTAATGAATACGAATGAGAGATGGAATTGCCATAAAGTAGAAAGGAAAATGCAACAAGAACGAGATAAACCAATTTGTTGTTGTCAAAAAATCGTATACCTGAATGTTTGGTTTTAGCCACGAAAAATTAGCGATTTAATGTCCCTTAATAGTGTAATAGCCTAGATTGAAAGCGCCTGATTTATTGGCCTTTTGCCTATTTTATTAATGCTTTTTAATAATGTTATGTTCAATAAGCTTCCTTTCGAAAATGGCATATTGATTTTCAGTTAAGATGGACTTAAACATAGAATTTCGTGCTTGGTTATTTTGTTCTAATGCTTGTTTTTTAACATCCTCGGTATAACTTGAATTTTTTATAGCGTCATTTTTTTGAATAATGCCATAATTGACTTCATAAATTTGATTTACTTGTTCAGCCGTTAAAGACAATTCCAATTTCATGTTCTGGGTTTGCTCATTCGCTCTTTCTTCTGGAGATTTTGTTTGAGAATAAGCAGTAGTAAGAAGTGTCAAAGAAATAAATAGTAGGAATATATTTTTCATAGAATGATAATTAAGATTTTTCAATGGCACTAATTTAACTAATTTTATGAAAATTAAAGGAATTTATTAAAAACAATTAATTAATTTTAACTTAATTATTAGTTATAAATGAAGCGATATCTAACTTTATTCCCATTTACCTTAGCTGTTTTTTTATTTTTATTCCTTTCACTAAGTTTAACAAAAGGACCATTAACTGATTGCGGGATTACAGTGTCGAAATCTTACAATCAGCAAGTATTAGGGAAAAATATTGGTTTTTTTGTGATTTTCAAGAATAATACAACTCGATCGTTAGACGCCATAGATTATAAAGTGATTTATAAAAATGGTTTTGATGAAGTAAAAGGAACACGCTCATTTACATGGCAAGCGGGGAATTTTTTGGGACCAAAACTTCCGGGTGAGTCTTTAAAAGATGGCTCAACAACTTGGGTTGATGATGCAAATAAAATCGAAGTAGTTATAAAGAGGGTGCATTTTACGGATGGCTATACCTGTAAGTAATTAATGACTTTTTCCTTTTTGAATGATTAATTTTACAGCTCTTAGCAAAAAATGAATTTACGTAAAATTATTCGTGCTCTTCTACCTAGTTTTCTTTTAAATGAATTCAGGAATTTCAAACGCCGTAAATTCAATAGAAATTTATCTGATGCACTTTCAACTGGGAATAGTATTCCATTATCAACGCTTGCTAAACAATTGGAGGAAATGGGAATAGTGAAGGGGGATTCGTTGCTTGTACACGCCAGCCTTCGAAATATGGGTATTATTGAAGATGGTGCTAATACAGTTATAGAAGCCTTGGTAAATGCAGTTGGAGAAAGTGGAAATCTTCTAATGCCAAGTTCTCCAGTCGTTTCTTTGCAATTGGATTATGTGAAAAGTAAGCCTATTTTTGATAGTAAAGCAACTCCTTCTTGTATGGGGGCTATTTCTGAAAAATTTAGACTAATGCCTGGAGTTAGGAGAAGTTTGCATCCCACAGAACCTGTTTGTGCCCTTGGCCCAAAAGCTCAGTATTTAACGGAAGGACATTTTAATCAACTAACACCTTATAACGCTAATTCTCCCTTTTATCGACTATGTGAATTGAAAGGAAAGATTTTATATGTGGGTGTCACCTTAGATAATGCAGGAACATCTCTTCATGTCTTAGAAGATACTGTTGATTTTCCCTATCCAGTTTATCATTCAGAGATTTTTGATTTAATGCTTAAAGATGAAATGGGCGAATTACATCAGGTTAAAACGAAGGTACATAGTCCGATTTATTCTAAAAAAAGGAGATGCGATGAGTTAATCCCGCTTTTTATTGAAAAAAAGGCGTGTAAACGTGTTCGTCTTGGTGAAGCTGCTTGTTTGTTATTTGATGCTGATCTAATGCTTAAAACCATGAAAGAGGCGTTTATTTTAGAGGGAGTAACAATGTATACACCTAATGGTATGAAGGTTTGAAGATAGCGTTTACATGGGATTATGAATTATTTTTCGGAGAAAAATCCGGATCTGTTCAGCAATGCATGCTAGAACCGACCACTGAATTACTTCGATTGGCAGAAAAACACGGTGCTAAATTCACATTCTTTCCAGATGCAGGGTATTTAGTTCACGCAAAAAAACACGCGCAAACACTTCCTGATTTATCCTTAGTTATTGAACAGATTAAACGTTGGGATAGTAGCGGACACGAAACGGGTTTGCATATCCATCCGCATTGGGAAGATGTTTCATTTGAAGAGAATGAATGGAAACATGATACCAAAAGGTATAAAATTTCAGACTTCTCACCTGAGGAAATTAATATGATTATTCATAATTATTTCAATGGAATTAAGGAGTTAGTCAACTCACCAATCATTTCTTTTAGAGCAGGTGGATGGTGTGCCCAACCTTTTAGTGATTTTGTTTCAGCCTTTTCTGAACTAGGTATCTCAATCGATTCTTCTGTCTTTTTTAAAGGAAAAAATACCAATGCACCTTATAATTATGATTATTCAAATGTCCCAAATAAAGCATCATGGCGTTTTGAATCGGACTTATTAGTAGAGAATGAACATGGAAATTTCACGGAGTTAGCCATCAGTTCTTTTAAGTATTCTCCTTTATTTTTTTGGAGATTATTTTTACTTGGAAGGTGGGACCCTTCAAGGCATAAACCAATCGGAAACGGTGTTCCAGCAAGTGGGGGAGGGTCAAAGAAACAATTGCTTACAAAGTATAATACTTTTTGTTTGAGTGCTGATGGGTATTTTATTTCGAAGTTAGATCAAGCGCTTGCAAGAGCCATACGGGAGAAAAAAACGCATTTATTGGTAATCGGTCACCCAAAAGCTTGTACGAAATATTCCCTAGAGAAACTAGATGAATTTATGGCAAAATATAAGCAACAAGTAGAATTTGTTACCTTAAGTCAATTACTATGATCAAACTACTTTCTTCACAGGATATTGATAAGAAAAAATGGGATGCTTTGGTGAGTCAATATACTGCGCCAAGTCAGTTTTTTCATTTTTCCTGGTACCTTGATGCGGTTTGTCCAAATTGGAAGGGTTTAATTTATGGCGATTACGAGCTTATTTTTCCCATTACACCAAAATTAAAATTCGGGTATTCTATTTTTGTCCAAGCAATCTTTACTAGGGAGTTTAATTTTATTGGAAAGCTACCATCAGCGGAGACGCTTGCTCAAATAAATAATGAATTACATTCTTTCCGCTTGCTATATTTTGCTTCTTCATTTCCTTTTGATTCTTTCCATTTAAAATCGTCAAACAGGAATTATCAGTTGATAAAATTGGGCATTCCTTATGACGAAGTATATAAGAATTACTCTCAAAATATGAAGCGATCATTGAAAAAAGCGAATGACGCTACGATTGAAATCCGCATGGATTTTGATCCTATGGTATTAATTGAATTATTTAGAAATGAAAAGGGTGCTGAATTTAGCCATCTAGGAAAAAAGGAATATGCAGCCATTCTTCAGCTTATGAATAATGGAATGAAGGCTGAATTTGCTTATCAAATTTCTGCCTATTTGGAAGGAGAATTAATTGCTTCTTCCTTTTATTTCGTATCTCCAACTGCCATTCTATTTCTGAAAGGAGCTGTAAATGATACTGGAAAATCCATTGGTGCCATGGTGTATCTCCATGATCATATGTTAAAGACTTTCAGCGTTTCTCACAATTATTTTGATTTTGGTGGCAGTAATACGAAGGGATTACGCGAATTCAATTTGAAGTTTGGGGCGATTGACGTGAATTATCTACTTTTGTCTTCCAACAAACTCCCTTGGCCTTTGAAAAGTTTGTTTGACAAAAAATATAAAAATAATGCATAGACGGATTTTACTTACGGGTGCTTCAGGTGGTTTAGGGCTAATTATGGCTGACTTTTTATTAAAAGAGGGTCACTTTGTTTATTTGCACTATAATTCGAATCCAGCTGCTTTATTGAATCTTTGTTCTTTATACCCGAATCAAACGGCGTGTATTAAAGCGAATCTTCTCGTTTCGGAGGACTTAGAAAATTTATTTAATAGCACTGCCAATGTTAATGTACTTATTCACGCGGCTGGTATTGCAAGCGCTGGTATGTCATGGAAAGTCTCAAAAGAGGAATTTGAAAAAGTAAACCACATTAATTATTTCGCACCATTTTATTTAAGTCAATTTTTCATTCCTACCATGCGACAAAATTCGTGGGGTAGAATTATATTTTTCTCGTCAGTAGTTGCTCAAAAAGGAATTCCAGGCACAAGTACTTATGCGGCAAGTAAAAGTGCATTGATTGGCTTGTCACGAACAATGGCCTCTGAGCTGGGCGCTACAGGTATAACGGTTAATACGATTGCACCAGGATACATGGATGCTGGGATGATTCGTGAAATATCCGAGGAAATGAGAAGTGAACTACTACAAACTATTCCATCTCATGAATTGGGAAATTCCAAAAATATTGCGGAATTAGTACTTTTCCTTATCAAGGAAAATTCGAATTATATGAATGGGCAAACTATTTCTGTGAATGGCGGAATGGTGTAGCTTCTAATTTCAACGATCTACCGAATTATTAATTCATCTAAAAATAACCACGACGGATTCCCATTTCCTAAGTGCCAAGTAGGACAATTTCCTCCATTTTGTATTTCAAATCGTATTGATTTTATTAAACGCTGACTAAATAGAGTAGTGTATTCACCTTCCATGTTGTTAAGATCCTCTTTGGAAAGTTTAGGGATACTAATTGGTGATAATGCTTCGTAATTAATCCCATCATTTGAAATACTAAGAGTTATTTTGGAAGGGAAAAAGATCCAAGATCGAATATCTCGGATACAAGAAACACCAATTTCTGATAATTGCCGTGGCGCATCAAAGCTAATTTCAGCAATAATGTCTTTTTCAAAGAATCCTTGCCAATCACCTGTTCTAAATTCATTTCCCCCACGTATTCCATCGATCAAGCTATTTGCTCCTGACGCAGCGTATTGACTTGAATAGGGCGTTTTTAAGGTTAATTGAATGCCCTTATCTTTTTTAATAAAATAACTAGATACAATCGCACTTTCATAAGTCCTTCGTCCAATTTCTTTTATGGTTTTAAGCCAAATCCTGCTTGAATTTTTTAAAAGTAGAGGGTCTGAATACATAGTCCATTCCATGGAATCTAATGAATAGAAAATTTGCATATCGTCATTTTTTATTCCGCCATACACACCGCAACTAATTTTTATAGCTTCTTCAAAGATCCTTGTTTCATTGGTAATATATGGGACAGGTACAAAATTGTCAGGTACATTTACCTCATAAAATTCCTTGTTTTCGATGCCTGGTTTATTGGCTATTTTAGGAATGTTGGTCATGTAGAAAACAAGCTTGCCTCCAGCTATAATTTCGCTATGATCCAATGTGTTAGATGTAATTATTGAATCATTTAGTTCTATGTAATCGATGTATTTATTGGCGGGAGAATTTTGAATGGTTTGAATGGTAAATTCTTTTCCATTTTCCATTTTTATTTTAACAAGATCAAATATAGGCCTTCCAATTTGGTAGCTTGTACTTCCTGGTGTAACAGGGTAAAATCCCATTGAACTAAGAACATACCAGGCACTCATTTGCCCGCAATCTTCATTTCCGGAAAGTCCATCAGCTTTGTTTGAGTACATTGTTTTTAATATGCTATCAACATAAAATTGCGTGAGGTGCGGAGAATTCGTATAGTTATAAAGGTAGGCCATGTGGTGAGATGGCTCGTTTCCATGTGCATATTGTCCTATTAAGCCCGTAATATCGGCTTGTTCCCGACCTGAGGGGATCGTGGCTGTTGTAAATAATTGATTTAACCATGTTTCTAATTTGCTTTTACCTCCAAGCATATTACTCAACTGTGGAATCGATTGAGGCGCATACATCGAATATTGCCAGCTATTCGCCTCTGTATAATTGAAATTAACATCGCTAGGAAGGAATGGGGAATACCATTGTGCACCTCGTTTAGCACGCATGAAGGAAGTGTTGGGATCAAATAGATTTATAAAGTTGAAACTCCTTTTTAGGTAGGTTTTTGCTATTTCATCTTCTCCCATTTTCTCTGCCATTTTATAAATGCAGTAATCGTCATAGGCATATTCTAAGGTTTTTGACACGGATTCGGGTTCTTGGTCGGCACTGATAAATCCATCGCTTTCAAATTTTTTCTTTCCGTACTCATCAAAATTGGAGGTAGCAATCATGGCCTTTAGTGCTGCAACTGTATCAAAATCCCGAAAGTTTTTCATAAAGGCATCAGCTATAACGGATACGCTGTGATAACCAATCATGCATTCGGTTTCGTTTCCTGCTAATTCCCATACCGGTAAATCTCCTCCTTCTTGGTACTGTCTTAGAAATGTTCTAATAAATTGATTGGTAAGGTCTTGCTGCACTATGGTGTATAACGGATGAGCAGCTCTGTAGGTATCCCAAAGTGAAAAAACGGTGTATTGTTGGTCCTTCTTACTAAGAGAATGTATTTTATTATCTCTTCCTCTATATCGACCATCTTGGTCTGAAAAAATATTCGGTGAAATAAAGGTATGGTAAAGTGCCGTGTAAAAAATACGGAGATTGGTTTCGTTTTTATCGCTAATTTCAATTTTTGAAAGTTCCTTATCCCATAATCTATTAGTATTTGCTACAATTTCGTTAAAATTCCAATGTGGAATTTCCTGTGTAAGATTGGTTAGCGCTCCTTGTTCATCAACGGCTGAAATCCCGGTTTTAATTAATAATTTCTTGGTGTCTTTTGGAAAAGTTAAGAGTAGTTTATGAGCGCCATTTTTTGTTATCATGGTAGCTTTTGAATAGGGAATCGAGGTCTCAATGTGAAAATATATATGCTGTTCTTTGGCCCAAGAATTTGAAATTCTTTTCCCGCTAATCGTGTGATCATCAATTATGGTAAATCCTGCATTTATTACCTGATCTCGGTGATCTAAATCGATTAATATAGTTTTAGCTCCTTTCTTTTCCATGAATGTATATTCATGTATTCCAGCTCGTTTGGTGGCACTTAATCGGATTTGTATTCCATTATCCAATTTAACTTCATAAAGTCCTGGATTAGCTACTTCATTTTCATGTTTAAAAGGGGCGCCATAGCCATCTTTATTTTTATATCCGGGTATTAATTTCGCTTTTCCGATTTGAGGAACGAATAAGATATCACAATAGTCTGGAATGCCTGTTCCACTTAAATGGGTATGGCTAAATCCGTATATTATTGAATCGGAATAATGATAACCAGACGACCCATCCCAATTATCTTCGCGTGTATCAGGACTAAGTTGAATCATCCCAAATGGTGCCGTTGCTCCTGGAAAGGTATGTCCATGGCCACCAGTTCCAATAAATGGATTGACGTATTTACTTGGTGTTAAGGGTCGATTATTACTTCTCCACATGAGTTCTTGTGCTTTGTCACTTGCGCCTTGGATTTCTTTAATTGGCTTTTGCGCAAATGAATAAAGGAATACTAATAAAAAAAGAAATGTTGTACCGAATTTCATCATGTAAAGCGTCTTTTGTTCAAGCTTTTATAAATTTTATTTTTCTTAAAATAATAATCCCAAATAATATTTCCCTTGTAGCTATAAAATTGCTTGAGATTCTTTTTGTTAGCTTTTCTTTTCGAAAGGGTATGGCCAATTTTAGCATAAAAGGAAAAATGGGCAAAGAGTACCATATAAAATTTGGTGAATTGTCCCTTTACTAAAAATTGAAGAGCGGCTATGCCATCGAAGCACATTCGGAAAAATAAGCGAGGTCCCCAATAATTAGGCTTATTTTTCAGTAACATGAATAAATTATTTCTGAAATTTAAAAATAATTTGGTAGGAGATTCATAAGTCATTGTGCCGCCTCCAAGGTGATAAACGACTGATTTTGGTTCGCAAAACATCGTATAACCTGCATGATTTAAGCGTAAACAAAGATCTATTTCTTCCATATGCGCAAAGAAATCAGCGTCAAAACCTCCAATTGAATGAAATAATTCTGCTCGAATTAACATCGCTGCTCCGGAAGTCCAAGTTACCTTGGAAATACTATCGTATTGCCCAATATCTTCTTCACAATGATCGAATATTCTCCCACGACAAAAGGGGAAATAATTTTTGTCTAAATAACCACCCGCAGCACCTGCGTGTTCAAAATGGGTTTGTTTTGTGTAAGATCTAATTTTTGGTTGACAAGCAGCAACTGTTTCATCTTGCATTACAGAAAGTAGGGGAGGGATCCAGTTTTGCGTTACTTCCACATCGCTATTTAACAAAATATAAAACCTAAATCGGTTTTTAATTAATGCTAACCCTTCATTGTATCCTGCTGCAAAGCCATAATTGGAAGTAAGTTTTATCACCTCAATTTGAGGGAATTTTTCATTTAACAAAAGAATAGAATCATCCGTCGACGCATTGTCAATTACTACAATGGGAAAATCATCATTGTATTGACAAACACTTGGTAAGAAAGTACTTAAATGGTCAAAACCATTAAAATTCAAAATGACGATGGCTAATTCCTGCATATGTTATCAGTATTGCCGAAACAAATCATTGCTGTTTCCGCCCCAAACCCTTTGATTAAATTTATTGGGGCTGTCAACGTCTCCGTTCATTGTATTACGTTTCACTAAGATCTGTTGCCACGCTGGGTTTTTTAATTCTCCTAGCATGTCAGAGTGCAGTAAACGATAGGCATTATTTACTAAGTCCGGGTTGTAAAATACAAATCTCTTGTTGCTAAAAGCACCTATTTTGTCGTAAATCCAAATTTCATAAGGGTATTCTGTGGGAGAAGTTTCTCTTGCGTTGATGGAGCTGGGCGAGCCGTATTTTAGGTAGACACGTCCACGATCTGTTTCAAATCCTTCTTGGAAATTGTTTCCAAAAGATCGCTCCACTAAGTAAATTTGATTTTTATATTTTATCCAAGACTCATAAGCAGAGTTTTTCGCTGTATATTTCCAGAAAGCTTGAATGTGCTTGCGCATCAAAGAATTATTTTTTGTTTGAATGGATGAGATAATGTTTTTTATTTCGGCCGGCTTAGCTATCGGAATAAGACTTTCCAGAAAGTAAATCACACTATCGTCGCTGATGGATTCCTGAAAAGAAGGGTCTAAAACCACGTTTTCTGATTGGATGCTATCCAAAAAATCATTCGTTCGCTCAAAAACATAACTTTCTATGTATTTCTCTTCCATTTTGCGATTTACCAACGAATAATTTAGCGCGAATTTGCCACTTGGCAAAAGACTTAGATCAATCGTTTTGAATAGGGGAGTTACTGCATCGGGCTTTAATCGATTAAAGGTCGTGTATTCCTCTAATTCTATTTTATTTTCGACATCAATTATTGATTGTTTTATCCCTACAATTGAATCTCCAGGAAGATTTAGATTATATACTTCCAAATAAACAGGCATTTTATTCAGTTGGGTAGGGTAATAATTTGAAATTTTTGGAATAATATAAAATCCTGATTTTTGAAAAGTACTCTCCAATGTATCTGGATAAGCATACTCAGCAATTTCAATCGCTGAAATAGATGCTTTGTCTTTTAATTCGATCACTTCAATACTTTGCTGAGCAGTTAATGGCTTCGTAAGGTTGTTTACATCTTGAATTTCTAGGGATAATTGATAATTCCCTGGCGTAAGTTTGAAGCGCCTAATATCATAGAAATCGTCAATAATGCTATCTTTAAAAATGGGTGAATTCAAAAGATAAACATCTGAAATTGTATCATTTTTTTCTGATATTATGTTTAATCTAATGGCAACAGTCGCTTGAATACCTTCTTTTAAAGCTTTGTAATTCAAGCTATATCCGACAAACTGAAATTGAATTTCTAGGTAATTCCCAATGGAAGGATTGTAAAATTGTTTGGTGTCTAAATAGGCTCTAGCTTTGGATGATTGCCCAAAAGTTAGCATGGTAATAGCGAGCGAAAAAGTAAGTACAAGGGCAATTGTTGATCTCATTCTACTAAATTAATAAACTTTTCTAATCAACAATGCGAGCTCGTAATTTTTGACAAAGATGTCGATTGTAGGTTTCCAGTAAGTATTTCAGGTAATTATCCGTTGATTTTGCAATGCAGCGTGTATAATTTTTTAACCTATGTTCTATGTGTTCTTGAAGTAATTCTACCAATGAGAGAGCGTGTTGAAGGTCTTGGGCATGTCCAATAATTGATTCAAAATGATTTTCAAGCGAGTTATCCACGGCATTTTTCCCTTTTTCTCCTCGATCAAGACACTCGTAATAATTCTCTTTAATATTAAAACCTTCTAATATCGACGTGTTTAACATCTTGCTATAGCCTTTTGGAAATTCAAATTCAATCTCAAATTCCATGTCTTCTAATTCAGAAATCCTGGATTCTAAGAATCGATCTGGAAAACGAAAAGCATCGTGCCAGTTTATGAAATCTTGCCAAAATCCAAAGCGCCTCACATTGTTTCCTAAATCGATTATATTGAATTGATTTTTATCTGGGAGACTTCTTGACCCACGACCTATCATTTGATGGTAAAGCGTTAAGGAACGCGTTGCTCGATTAAGAATAATTGTCTTCACCGTTGGTTCATCAAATCCTGTGGTAAGGATGCCTACAGATGTCAAAATGGCATCAGGGCTTTTTCTAAACCAGTCCAAAATCTCTTTTCTATCTTTATCACTAAAGGTTGAATCCAAATGGCGAACGTTGTATTTTAATTTTTTAAATGAATCATAAACGCGCATGGAAGTTTCAATTCCTGCATTGAATATGAGCGTTTTTTGACCCATCGCTATTTCTTCGTAAGCAAATATTAATTTCTCTTGCAT
>JAIPAL010000096.1 GCA_021740085.1 Crocinitomicaceae bacterium | reverse complement strand
TTTTCATCTTGAAAAAACCATCTGATTCTTCAGATGGTTTTTTTATATTTACAAATGGAAAAAGCAATCATTCAATCTCCTCTCGGTACTACAGTAATTTATTCTGATGAAATAGGTGTCACTAAAATTGAAGTTGTCGAAGAGGCATTGGAAATTTCCCATGAAATTCCTGAAAAATTAAGAGATGCTGTGCTCCAACTGCAAGAATATTTTGAAGGAAAAAGAACGCATTTTTCATTTCCCCTTCATTCTATAGGAACCGATTTTCAGCAAAAAGTTTGGGATGAATTGTCGAAGATTCCTTTTGGAACTACTTATTCCTATCTTGATTTGGCAAAAAAGGTCGGAGACATGAAGGCAGTTCGTGGGGTTGCAGCTGCAAATGCGAAAAATCCTCTATGGATCGTAATTCCTTGTCATCGCGTAATTGGTTCCGACGGATCGCTAACTGGATATGCTGGAGGCCTGTGGCGCAAAAAATGGTTGCTGGAACATGAAAAGCCATCGAATCAAAAAAGTTTGTTCTTCCTTTTTTAAATCCAATCCAAGTTTTTTCTATTTTTATACCACAATACCATACAAATTTGTCAATGAAATTCTTGCAAAAATTACTAAAGTGGGTAGCAGTTGGTTTTACAGCCCTTATTGTTATACTGTATCTATTTGATGTTGATTATTTATTACGCGCCGTGAAAACCGTTTATTTAAAAGGGCATACCACCGCTTTTTTAGAAGATTACAATGAATTTCCAAATCGCAAAATAAAAAAAGGCATTGCTCAGCCATGGGCAATTGCTAAAGACTACAACACTGCCAAGGCAACTGAAACGCTTGAAAAAACGCACCAAGAATTAAAAACGGTTGCCTTTGTTATTATAAAAAATGATAGTATTTGGCATGAAAGTTATTTCGATGGCTTTACCAAAAATTCGAAAACCAATTCGTTTTCCATGGCCAAAAGCGTGGTGACTATGGCGCTTGGAAAAGCCATTATGGAAAGAAAAATCAAAAATTTAGATCAAAAAGTGGTCGATTTTTTTCCGAAACTAAAAGGAAAATATGCTCAAGAGGTAACCGTTGGAGATTTGGCTTCAATGGCCTCAGGCTTGAGTTGGGACGAAAAATACTATAGCCCTTTTTCTATAGTGACACGTGCTTATTTTGATGATGATTTAAACAACGTCATTCTCGGATTGAACATCCATGAAAAACCCGGACAATCCTTTAAATATTTAAGTGGTGCCACCCAATTACTGGCCATGTGCATTGAGAAAGCAACGGGAGAATATTTGTCCCATTATGTGTCAAAACACTTTTGGCAACCCATGGGAGCAGAAAATGAAGCTTTATGGCAATTGGATCATGCACCCGACGGCACAGAAAAAGCCTATTGTTGTATTGCAAGCAATGCACGCGATTTGGCACGATTTGGCAAATTGTATATGCAAAACGGGCAGTGGAACGGGCAACAACTTTTGGACCCTGCCTTTGTTAAAAAATGCATTACACCCCGTTTTAAAGAATCGGTTCAATATGGCTATGGATGGTGGATCCATTCCATTTCGGGCAAGAAATTATTCTACATGCGAGGTCACTTGGGACAATTTGTCATTGTGATTCCGGAAGACCAATTAATCATTGTGCGCTTAGGACATTTAAAAGGGTTACAAACCAAAAAAGATCCGCACAGCAATGATTTATATACCTATGTTGCTGAAACCTATAAAATGTTGGCATCCAAAAATAAAATTCGATAACCCCCTAAAATAGTAAAAATGATTCAAAAAACACCCCTCAACAATATCTTGTTTATAGATATTGAAACTGTTCCCGAACAGCAACATTATGACCAATTAGACGAAGATTTACGTCAATTTTGGGAGCAAAAAACACAATATCAAAGAAAGGACGAAATCTCGGCAGAAGCGTTTTATGAACGAGCTGGTATTTGGGCCGAATTTGGCAAAATCATCACCATTTCAGTAGGTTATTTTGTCAACAAAGCCGATATTCGAAATTTTAGAGTCACCAGTTTTTGGGGCGATGAAAAAAAAATTCTGAATGATTTTTCAAATTTGTTAACTACTCATTTTAATGGCCCCCAACATTTACTCTGTGGTCATAATGCCAAAGAATTTGATATTCCGTTCATCGCTAGAAGAATGATTATTAACAGCATTTCGTTGCCCAGCAAACTCAATTTATTTGGGAAAAAACCATGGGAAGTTCCGCATTTAGACACTTTGGAATTATGGAAATTTGGCGATTATAAGCATTTCACTTCTTTAAAATTATTGACCAAAGTACTGGGAGTGCCTTCTCCAAAAGATGATATTGATGGCAGTGAAGTAGCTCGAGTATATTATGAGGAAAAAGATATCGATCGAATTATTACGTATTGCGAAAAAGATGTCATAGCTGTGGCGCAAATTTTTCTTCGCTTTAGAAGAGAAGAATTATTAATTGACGACGAAATAATTCACGTATAAAAAAGGGAGCCAAACGGCTCCCTTTTTTATTAAAATAGCGCAGATTATTTGTTAATCACAACTTTTTTTGTTGTCTTGTCACTTCCGTTTTGAATTTTTAGCATATAAATACCTTCGGATAAATTTTCAACATTTAATGTCTCGAAATTTGTGGAAGAAACCTTAGCGTTTACTTTTCTTCCTTGCACGTCAAACAATTCATAGGTTGTCTCTCCTGTAACATCCCCGAGATCAATATTAATGATTTCGTTTGTTGGATTTGGATAAACTCTTAAAGAATTTAATACATTAGTGCTTGAACTTAATGCAGAAGGTGTCACTTTACAAAAATTTAATGAGACCGAATTAATCGTTCCTCCATCTTGATTTCCAACATCTAATACATTTAAAGTCCAGGTTCCATCAGCAATTAACCCATTGATACTTGATAAGCTTTCAAAGGGTCTAATTGTGCCACTCACAACGGGTGAAACTTCCGCACAACTGATAGTTAGGCCTGAATCATCCAGTGTTGCCTGAATATCTGGGTAGGTAGGACCCGTGCCAATACAGGGCTGATTAAATAATATGATCTGAGGCCTTCCGATTGAAACAGGGCCAGATAAAGTAATAATCATATCGCCAATCCATGTGTGTGTTATATTTAAAGCTACATTCAAATCTGCAACTGTAATTCCTCCAGAAACAACGATAGGAACAGAGGCCGTGCTATTTGCAACCACATCAATCGCAGCATTAGAAAAATCAGTTGCAGAGAATACAAGATTACAGGTAATAATACCTGTACTAAAGGTTTGAGAAGCAACAGTTGTGGCTGCATTACATCTATTGGATGGAATAACTCTCCAATAATATCTCGTTTCAGAAGCAAGATTAGTAAGTAAATATCTAGAATCTGTTAAGTCAATATTTGTGTGAAATGATGTAAAATCTTGTCTTGTAGAAACTTGCAGATTGTAGCTTTCAGAATTAAAATTGGAAGACCAATCTAAAGCGACTGAACTACCAACACTAATGGAGTTATTAGCGGGAGTAAGCAACGCAATCGGCTCAAAAGAAGTTGAATAAACAGTTAGTTTTTTATACCTAGTTTCTGTTTCTGTTCCATTGGATGCTTGGATACCAATATCATAAATTCCAGGTTGTACGGCTGAAATATTTGAAATTGTCATAGTAACTACTCCATTTGCACTTAATGATAGTGGAGCAATTGCCGCGGTGGCTCCTGCAGGTAATCCTAGCGGCGTAAAATTAGTCGTTGTTGTTCCTGTTTGTTTATAGTCAAATGTATATACCGCATTTTGATTTGAACATGCCACAACATCTGGCGATTTTGAAGTGATTGCAATACTTGAGGAAGCCCCGGTAATAACTAAAGAATAGTTTTGAGATCCCGTATTCAAATTTCCTTTATGGCTTATGGTTATGGTATAATCTCCTGCAGTGGGCGCATCTATTTTGATGACTTCCACGTTATCCACATCATTATCGCCCGTTCTTACCGCTAAATCGGTAGGATTATTTTGCAATTTCCAAGGGAAGTAGGTTGTAGAACCGTTTGAAATTCGAATATCTAGATCATTTACTAATGCCTTCGTTGGATCGTTAACCGGTCGAGTTCCGTCATTTGCAACTCCTGGAAGATCCGTCCATGTAATTGAAGCTATTAATGAATTGTTTGATCCACCGCTAGAACTAGCTGTAATCGTATAAGATTGTCCTTGATTTAAAACATTTTCTGAAACCCAAGAATTTAACCCATTGTCTCTTATGGTCTCCGCGGCTTTTTTTGCATTTAATAAGCCCCATCCAAATCTAGGATCTGGACCAACATTACCTGCATCATCGGCAGTATGACAAGCAAGCCCTTTTAAGGTTGCTGCCTTCATGAAAACATTGTGCAAAGAATAATGATACTGTTGTAATAACAATAAGGTACCTGAAACATTAGGCGCTGCCATTGAAGTGCCCGAAAAAGTATTAGTTGAAGTATTGCTAGTTGCGGTTAAAGAAGTTAATCCTTGTCCATTTCCAGCAATATCGGGCTTTATTCTTCTATCGTCTGTTGGGCCTTGACTGCTATCACTACTAAGCGTAACACTGGCTAATGTTCCATCTGGAAAAATAATTGCATCACTAGAATTAGCAACTGTTAATACATTTTTGGCCACTTTATCACCAATTAATTTATCAAAACCTGGTGCAATCGGCGTCGCGTTTAAATTGTTATTCCCGTCATTTCCTGCCGAAAAAACAGGTAAATAAAATGGTGCTGAATATGCTATTTGGTCCCAATCTCTTGAAGAATCAACATAAGAACCAATATACCAAGCTGGAACTGTAGCTGCATCAGCAACGCCATAGGAGTGGTTTGAAACCAACATTCCAAGGGCTGCTTCAGACAATGCTTCAGACTCGTCATTTGTCCAATTAAATGTTTTTGCAGAAGCCAACGGCGCCATTCCTTTTATATTCTCTGTAGCAACGCTCCATGGCGTAGCGATAATGGTTCCGGTAACATGTGTAGCGTGATCGCTAAAAGTTGTGCCACTAGCATCATCAACGGTTTGTACGCGTGATCCAAATCCATTATGCGTTCGTCTAACAGTTCCTCCATCCCAAACTCGGGCAACCATGCCTTGACCATCTATATTTAATCCTAAATTACCGCCCGAATTAATGAAATTTGTACGTGTTGAAACCGCCGCATCAACATTGTCTGTTCTTCTATAAATAGGAAACCCTTTAGGGCCAATTTTTATTAGCTCTTCAACACCTCCATTTTCCAAAACTGTTCTTATGGGCCAGCCATTTTTATTTGCGGTTTCAATTGCAAATGCCTTGTCTTTATCCTCAAGCGTTTTTATTTTATTTTGGAGCTGTTTTATTGCGTTTAAGTCATACTCTTTTATGATTTCTTGGGCTTGCTGCGCATTTTGAGCGTTCCCGATTAACCCAGAAAAGAAAAAAATTAAAAATAAATATGGCTTCATGATTCTTTTTTTTTGTTTTGAATAATTGAAAAGCTAATTTACTCTCTTTTTTAGACATATTGAAAAAAATCTACATTTTAAACATGATTTTTATCTATATGATTATTTAATTTTACATTTACAAAAAATATACTCTATGGTTTTAAGCAGATTTTGGTTAGTGATATTTACATCTTCTATCTTTTT
>JAIPAL010000095.1 GCA_021740085.1 Crocinitomicaceae bacterium | reverse complement strand
TATCGGCACATTTATCATACACTAAAAACGAAATGGACGTCCCGCTTGGCAAATACATATCTAACTTACTTTCAAAAAAATTGTCCGCAAACATGTTACTGCTAATATTGGATAATATTTTTGAATTCAATTTTGCAATACAGACTTTGGTCTCGCATTGTTCGTTTGAAAGATTATTCTGTGCAAAACACCCAGCAATATACCAAATCTTTCCGTCAGGAACCTTGACTTCTCCCATTTGATTGGAGTATTCAAGGAAGAAACATTTTTCATTTTTCGAACTTCTATTGATGGATAAACTATCAATTGCTTTTCTATTGTTAACTGTGTTTTTTTCTAGTTCTTTTTCGATATCTCCTTTAAGACTTTTTAAAACCTCAACCTCCTTTTTTAAAAGAAGGGTCTCGTTTTCACTATTATCACTATTTTTTCTTAAAATAGCAATAAGATCGGCTTGGTCTTTAATAGTTTTTTGTTGAATAAGAAATTCTGACTGAAATGAGGTTAATATTTTTGAAAGACTGTCTATCTTTAATGCTTGTTGCTCAAGCACTTCCTTTTTATTTTGACTAAAAACAATCCAAGAGTCATTTAGAAGAAACAGAATAGAAAAAATTACTAGCTTTAATAAAAAATTACTTTTCATACTCTAATATGTTAACATAAAAAATATTGTTCCACACTTTACGCGTTGTAACATTAGTTACAGTATTGGTGCACTTCTGATACATTAATAACTTAATGCTTGTGTTTTCATCTAGAAACATTGGGAGGATATTTTCGTCGCCGAATAATGATTTACTAGTACTATAGAACACCGGACCAATAATCGATTTGGATATGTCAGTATAGATTTTATCGTTCAACTCTTTTAGTACAATTATTTCATCGCAATCAGAAAGAATGTTAGAGTTAGAAGAGACATTTCGTAAAACCCATTTTTTACCAGCAGGAACAGTAAATTTTGAATCATCATTTGAGGCAGTCAAGAGCAATGGTTTTCCTTGCGGAATAATTTGCGAAAAACTAGAAAAAGCGGCCAATAATGTGATTAATAAAAAACAGTATTTTGTAATCATTTTAAAATTACTTAAGATTCAAGTCTTGTAAAGATAAAATTAAATTTGAAAAGCAAAGAATTATAATTTTTCATTTCTTGGTGTATTAACCCCCAATAAGCATCAAAGACCAATTTGAAGTGGCGCTGCAAACTCCCATTATCCCTGTAGGGGATCATTGGGAGTTTGCAATGGTGTGAGTGATTTCGATTGTTTCGATGCGTTCTTTGACAAAATACATGTCAATTTCACCTTTGTTTTTTGCGGCAACTTTGCCTCGGTATTCACAAACAAATTGCTCTTTTATGAGCTCATAAGTGGATCCTGAGACATTAATTTTGTTTATTTCGCCACTGCTTTCCATGCGCGAAGCGGTGTTTACGGTATCTCCCCAAATGTCGTAGGAGAATTTCTTTGTTCCCACAATACCAGCAATTAAAGGGCCGGTATGGATACCAACTCGAATATCAAAATAGGGCAACTTCTTTTCAATGCGTTCCGTTTTTAGTTCTTCAATGAATAACAAGATTTCCTTAGCGGCCATGACCACATCAATTGGATGGCTCAAATTTTCTTTTGGCAAACCTCCAGCTGCCATATAGGCATCGCCAATTGTTTTTATTTTTTCGATTTGGTATTTATCCATGATTCGATCTATTCCTTTGAAACAGGTGTCAATCTCGGTTACCAATTCCTTTGGAGTAAGTTGTTCCGCGATTTTTGTGAATCCCTTGAAGTCAGTAAATAAGACAGTAGCACTCTCAAAGTTTTTGGTCTCTGCACTTCCCTTTTTCTTTAGTTCTTGGGCCGTTTCATAGGGAAGGATGTTTAATAATAATGCCTCTGAACGTTGTTTTCCTTTTATTACAACGACCATTAAAACTACAATTAGCAATAAGATTCCTCCTGCGGAAATTAATCCCACCCGTTGCTTTTGAATTTGAGAATCGGCGATGGCTTCCTTTTGTGCATATTGTAGGCTGGCGGCAAGCTGTTCTTTTTCATAATTAAAATTCAACTCTTTTTCTACCATCGAGCGTTCATTGTCTATATTTTTAATGGAGTCATTCAGGTTTTTGTAAATCTCGAAATAAATGAGGGCGTCTTTATCTTTCCCGATGCTTTTATTGCTCTTATACAAACAATCACAGGCATCTCTTTTTAGCGGTGGGATCTTTAATTCTAATGCCGTTTTATAAGCGGAAAAACACCAACTAATTGCCGTGGAATAATCGTTCAGTTCATTGTAAACTAGACCGATATTCAATTCAGCAATAATTTGAAAACGACGGTTTTTTATTTCCAGAAAGATTTCTTTTGCTTTTTTGGATGCTTCAAGTGCCTTATTCAAGTAGGTCGCCGCATTTTTTGGATCCGTTTCTTTTACTGCTTTACCTTGCTCATAATAAACGTAGCCAATGTTTCCATAAGCGATCCCTACCTGTTCTCGGTTCTTCTCTTCATTAATATATTTTAGGCTTTCTCGGTATGATTGCAACGCGGCCTCATATTCCAACTTCGCACCATAGATATTTCCTAATAAACTTAAGGAAGCAGAGATTCGAACGGAATCATTCAAGGCCCGATTTATTTTTAGTCCTTTTAATTGATATTCTGCCGCTTTTTCATTGTTTTCTTGCCGTTCGTATATCTGTCCAATGACACTATAGCAGTCAGCAATTAGTTTTTTATCTTTAAATCCCTCGGAAATCTTCAGCGCTTTTTGTGCAAATTCCAGTGCTATCGGATACACTCCTTGAATGAGTAGCGTTTTGGCTCGAATTAAATGATTGGATTGTTGTAAGGTTAGCTCCCCGACTTTTTCATTCAACTTGTTGGCAAGATCCAATAATATGATGGAGCTGTCTGGCTTTGAATTCGTCATTAATTCTGCGGCACTTTGTAATGCCTTGATTCGCGTTTTCTTTGGATTGTTGCCGTTTAAACCTTCTTCTACCAGTTTGTTTAAGCTTTTCTGGTTGTAAGCTACGGTGCACATAAAACAAAAGAAGAGTAGAAAGGTGCTTTTCATTTTAGCGCTTAGCAACGAGATTAAATTATAACGCGGTAAAGTTAAAATTATATATTTCAAGATGATTAACCAACGAGGGAAATTCCTATTTTGGAATTCTAACTAGAACAAAAAGTAGTGTTAACGCCTCTTTTTTTGTTTAAACAAAGGCTATGTCCGATAAAAATCGGACCTTATTTTCTTTGTCCTTTTGTCTTGATACTACGGCAAGCTCAGCACAAGTACAAAAGAACGAAAAAATCAATTCTCGATTGAAGACGTTCGGCTAAAATTTCTCATCGACCGATTCACGAAAAGAGTGATAAGCTGAGCTTATCAAACGACGAGCGCTTTTCGGTATCGCTTTCGCTTCCAAATTTTCTTCATCCTCTCTTTGCCAATCGAGACGAAAAAAAACAAATAGTAAGGTGATTAAGAAAGAAGTTGTTTTCCTCATTTAGTTTCGTAATTAGAAAAAAGGAGTGTCATAACTACTTTTTATACCTTGTCAATGGTTCTTGATATCCAAAAAGAATCAAGAGCTGAAACTTAAATTAGCCTTTTTATTAAGTTAACTTTAAATTTATGCGCCTAGGCTAATTTTGTAAAATGAAAATATTTTTACTTGCCTTTTGCCTTATTTCCTCAATCGGATTCACGCAGATAATTACTCGTGGCCCTTACTTGCAATCGCCTACTGAGACTACAATCACGATTATGTGGCGAACAAATGTTCCAAGTAATTCGACCGTTTGGTTCGGACAAAATCAGCAGCAATTAGTGCAAACCGCTACAGGAAATAGCAATACGACAGAGCATACCGTATTAATTTCGGGCTTAACTCCCAATACTAAATATTACTATGCTGTTGGAAGTCAGTCTATTTACGGTGGGAGTACCTTGTCTCATTATTTTTATACCAATCCAGTGATTGGTTCACAGGATTCGCTGCGCGTATGGGCAATCGGTGATTTTGGGAAAGGAAATGCTGGTCAAATTGCTGTTAAGAATTCCTTTCTTTCTTGGAATAATCAAAACAAAACAGCTGTTTGGTTGTGGCTAGGTGATAATGCATACAATGACGGTAAGGACAGCGATTATCAATCTAAAGTATTCGGTCTTGCAGGCTTTTCAGATATCTTTAGTTTTATGCCTTTTTGGCCAAGCCCTGGAAATCACGATTACAACGAAGTATGGCAAGAAAGTACTTTTTTAGGCATTCCTTATTCAAATATTCCCCTAGAAGATCATGAAGGACCTTACTTCAACATTGTGGATGTACCCACACAAGCCGAGGCGGGTGGTTTTCCTTCCAACCTCGAAGTGTTTTATTCTTTTGATTATGCCAACGTTCATTTTCTATCCTTAAATTCGGAAGTCTATGATTTTGCACAAACAGGCACCGGAATCAATCGAATGATAAATTATATCAATGATGATTTATCTCAAAACCAACAAGACTTCACGATAGCTTATTTTCACCAACCGCCTTATACTAAAGGCTCACACGATTCTGATGATTTGTATGAGGACGTGATGCGCACGATGAGAGAAGAAATTATTCCGGTATTGGAATCTCATGACGTGGACCTTATTGTATGCGGTCATAGCCACGTATTCGAACGAAGCTTTCTGATAAAGAATCATTATGGAAAAAGCGATACGTGGGATCCAGCGCAGCATTTGGTGAATGGAACAAATGGTAATTTTTCCGCAGGAAATGCCTACATCAAAGATAAATACAATCAACAAAATGATGGAGCTGTTTACGTTGTCTGTGGTCATTCGGGGAGTGAAAATTCAGATGGAACGATGGACCACCCTGTTTTCTGCTACGACGACAATGGAGCAGGCGTAATGGGCTCCTTCGTAATTGATATTTATAGGAATCGCTTGGACGGAAAATACTTGCGTTCAAATGGCACAATTCAGGATCATTTTACCATATTGAAAAAGAACCTAGCGGTAGAAAATACCATTGATACCCTTTGCCTTGGGAATTCCATGATGTTACAGGCTCCTTTGATCGGGGGTTCGGATTCGTTGGTTTTTTCATGGGAAAATGGATCACACAATACTCAAGTTTGGAATGTCGCTCCGGTACAAACAACTAATTATTCGCTTCAAACAACCGATTTACTTAGCGGACAAGTTGTGATTTCTTCGCACCAAGTGGTCGTAGAGAATTGTGTTAGTAATATCATCGAAACTGCCATGCCATTTACGATTGCTCCCAATCCAGTGCATTCGACCTTGCAAATAACAGCTTCGACTGAAATACTAAGCGTACGATTATTTGATATGGCAGGATTGGAAGTTTTAAACAGTCAACCCAAAACCACAATCACCAACATCGATGTTTCGAGACTTAAGGAGGCATCTTATGTTGTTGAGGTGCTGATAAACAATCGTGTTTACCGAAAAAACATCATCATCGCCCACTAATCCTTAAGCCTTCTTTTTTGTCTAGATCTTGGCTTGAAGAAAAACATCACTTCCCAATACAAAACTTGCTAAAAATATTTCCCAAAAGATCATCACTGGAAATATCTCCGGTGATGCTGCCTAAATGAAACATTGCTTGACGGATATCCATTGCGATGAAGTCGCCACTTACTTGGGTGATTATGCC
>JAIPAL010000026.1 GCA_021740085.1 Crocinitomicaceae bacterium | reverse complement strand
AGCTACAAACAAGCCACCATAAATGGCTATAGCTCAGGATTCGATTTCCCAGCTTACATACCTGGAGATGCAGAAACCAATGCGAACAATGCTCTTCGTTCAAAATGGCTAGAGGTAGAAACCAATAGTACACAAGCGAAACGTGAATTATATGGCAGTTTAACATGGATCTCTTATCCAATTGTTGCACAAGGACAAAATTTAATGGCCAGTGATGTTACCATAAAATTGAGAATCAATAAAGAATATAAGAATTATGTGGCAACAGGTGAGAACAATGGAAGACCTATGTATTCTTGGTCAATGGATGATATTGCAACGGTTACTTCTTCACAAGATATGTTGAAGGATGCCTTGAAAATGATAAATATCGTTCCTAATCCGTATTATGCTTTTTCTGAATACGAGCGCAGTAGGTTAGAGACCAAAGTGAAGATTACTAATTTGCCAGAAAAATGTACGGTAAAAATTTATACAGTAAATGGTAAACTAATTCGAACCTTTAAAAAAGATAGTCCTGTAACTTCAATAGATTGGGATTTAACCAACTTTAAGGCTATACCTGTCGCTGGAGGCGTGTATTTGATACATGTGGAGGTACCAGGAATAGGGGAAGTAGTTCTTAAATTCTTTGGCGGATTACGCCAAGTGGATTTACAAGGTATATAATTGTTAGAAGTAGAGATATGAAAAAATCAATAATGAAATTATCAAATTACTTCCTAATCCTGATGACAGGTATTAGTGTATGTTCTTTTGCTGGTAATGAAGATCGTGTTGGATCGGCAGGAGCTTCACATTTATTAATCAATCCTTGGGCAAGAGGCTCAGCTATTGGTGACGCAGGTATTGCGAATATGAATGGTTTAGAGGCAACTTTTACAAATATTGCAGGATTAGCATTTACAGACAAAACCCAAATTAAATTTAATTATTCAAATTGGATGGGCTCTGCTAATATTGGATTAAATTCTGCGGGATTTGCACAGCGTTTGTCTGAATCTGATGTTATTGCCATTAGTGTGCAATCATTGAATTATGGTGATATCGCAATTACTACTGTAGCAAATCCAGAAGGTAATATTGGATTCTTCTCTCCTCGAGCAAATATTTTTAATATTGGCTATGCGAAGAAGTTTTCTTCCACTATATCTGGGGGAATTAATTTCAAAGTTATTTCGGAAAACATTTCGAATTTGAAATCTAGTGGTATTGCCATCGATGCAGGAATTCGATACGTAACAGGGGATAAAGAGCAAATTAAATTTGGAATTGCATTGAAAAATGTTGGTCCTGTTATGCGTTACAAAGGAGATGGATTATCGCAACAAGTATCGTACGTTTCTACTGGTTTTATCGGATCTTTAGAACAGCGTTCAGCTACTTATGAATTACCTTCATTATTATCTATTGGTGGTTCATATGATTTCATCTTTACACCGGAAAACAAGTTGAATTTAGCTTTAGGCTTTACAGCTAATTCTTTCTCTAAGGATCAATTTCGTTTAGGCTTAGATTATGGAATGATAAGTGAAAAAATGGCTTTTAATATTCGTGCTGGATACGTTTACGAAAAAGACATTTTATCTGATGAAAATCGTTCTAATGCACTTATCGGACCAACAGCTGGTTTTTCTTTAGATGCTTTAGTGGGTAAGTCTAAAAGCGCCCTCGGCTTAGAATACTGTGCTAGATTTGCAGGTGTATTTGGAATAATTCACACAATGGGATTGACGATTAGTCTTAAATAACATAAATTATTCTATTAATTTGTAAGTGGGTTATTCAACTCTCTTGTTTATTTATATTAAAGGAGTTTTATCATGTCTCAAATCAATTATTATACAGCAGAAGGCCTTAAGAAACTTAAGGATGAGTTAAATGAGCTTAAAACAGTTCAGCGTCCATCTATTTCAGAACAAATTGGTGAGGCAAGAGATAAAGGTGATTTATCTGAAAATGCTGAATACGATGCTGCAAAAGAAGCACAGGGGATTTTAGAAATGAAAATCTCTAAGATGGAAAATATCGTAGCGAATGCCCGGTTAATTGACGACACGAAAATGGATAACTCTAAAGTCTTCATCCTATCGATCGTTACCATTAAAAACGTATCTAATGGTATGGAAATGATATATACCTTAGTTGCTGAAAATGAAGCAGACATTAAATTGCGAAAAATTTCAGTAGATTCCCCAATTGGTAAAGGTTTGTTAGGGAAAAAGATAGGCCAAATTGCCGAAATTCAAACGCCAGGAGGTTCTCTTCAATTTGAAATAATTAGTATTACTCGTTAATGCCTAGTATTTTTTCTAAAATTATTAATGGAGAAATACCCTCCTTTCGTATTTGTGAAGACGAAGAATTCCTCGCTATATTAGACATTAACCCCTTAGTAATTGGGCATGTTCTAGTTATTTATAAAATAGAAATCGATTATGTTTTTGACTTGGATGATGACGTGTTAGCGCGAATGATGCTATTTTCTAAAAAGGTAGCGTCATTAATGAAATCTAAGATTGATTGCGAGAAAATTGGCCTCAGTATTATAGGTCTTGAAGTTCCTCACGTTCATATTCATTTAGTCCCTATTTGTTCAGCGGACGACCTTAATTTTACACGTCCAAAATTGAAATTGTCAATGGAGCAGTTGCAAGAATCCCATCGACTACTTACCGAGTAAATAAGCTTGTAGCACTTCTTGTGCTACTTTATTTAATTCCGAATAAGGCGTTCATTTTAGTTTTTATTGGCACCAAAATAAAGGCTAATTTCGATTTGATAGAATCAAGGTATTTAATTAATAGTACAAAAGTTAAGAGAAATAAAAGGGTGGACGGTATTATATACCACGCGCTAATTTTTCTTTCCAGAAATGTATGGATTCCTATTCCAGTTATTGTCCCATATAATAGGATGTTATGTAATATGTAAATGGTTAAAGTGTTTTGTCCTATTTTCAAAAACAATGATTGTTTTATCACACATAGCTTCTCAATACTGATTAGTACTGCCAAAAACATTAACACTACTCCTAGACATTTGTATAGCCAGTCAAAGCTGTAAAAGTGGTAGTAACCTGTTTCAAAACTAGTATCAAAGAAAAGTAAGAAGTCCTTAATGAATAAATACAGAATGAGCCCTGAAAAAAAAGTGGTCAAAATGAACGCCCATGTTTTCACCTTATCATGAAAGGTATGTAATAGCACGCCAAACATTGCGCCGAACATTGTGTAACCCATTTTTGGTAAAATCGGAAAGACGGAACATTTGCCGTAAAACATATTTTGTACAAATGAAGGCATGTTTTGAGGCCAATAGTTGGTGGTCCCTTGTAGCTTGGCGAAAAATGCATAGGTAGAAAAAATGGTGACCCCTGCCATAAAAAAGTAAATCCATAAAGGAATTATTTTCACAAGTTTATATAATCCATAAAGTAAGAGGATGGTAAGTATTCCAAATCCAATACATTGTAATACATGAAAGGAATAAAATTCAAGTAAATAGCCCCAAAATATCAACTCAACACTTCGTTTAAAGCCTTTTTTTACGCGAATGTTTTTTGAAAATCCCTCGTCATTTTTACCGAGTAATAAGTAGGTAAATACAACACCTGTTATGGTTAAAAAGGTGGGTGACGTGTATCCTCTTAGGTATAGCCATGTGGAATAATAGATATTATTGGGGTCACGATATATAGACATTAATGTATCATCGATAAAATGACCTTCTAACATAAGTAAAATCGCTATGCTTCGTGCAATATCAATAAAATACAATCTGTGTTTAGGAGCGGTCATACACGACTCAAAATTTTAGCGAAGATACAAATCTATTGATTGATTCTCGAAAATTGAAAAGGACAATAGTGATTTATTTAATCTCAATGGTGGTATATGCACGAATAGGCATTTTGATGGAAAATAATTTAATGTCAATGGAAAATAAATACAAGCCTTTTTCTTTTGGCGGTGTAAATTGAAATTTTATAGTTTGCTTCCCTTTTGCGCCAATGCTCATTGTTAGTCCACTCGCTTTTAGCACTGATGAGTCCATATCAATTTTTTCTATCAATACTACTTTATCCATCAAATTCTCTATGACAAACTCAATTTCCTGAACAGTATTATTTTTCTTTTCATTTAAGTTGATCACAGAAGGACTAATATAAATCATGCTATCCCTCTTTTCATTGGCGATTTCCATTCCAATTATTTCAATCTTGCGTTCAATACTCGCTTCATAAGAATACACGGAGTTTTTCTGATCATTAAAATCATCGCTTGTTAATTGATTGGCAGCAAACTCCCCAAACGGAATCTCGATTATTTGCAGTTGGGGCTCGTTGTTTTTATTTAGTTCAAGCGCGCTTTTAAACAAGCCATTTTGGTAGTTTGATAAATAGTTGTAAAAAGTATTTATCCGTCTTTTCGAGAGGCGTATGTTGTAGTTGGTGCGGTGCAAAGGACTTGCATACCCTTTCACAAAGAGTGTTACGTATTTATTTTGTGATAAATGTAATGCTAAGGAATCACTCAGTATTAATAGATCGTTGTATCCCTTATCAACTGAATTAGTAAAAAAGTTTTCTAACTTTAATTTTCGATCATTAACAATTTTAATTGAATCATCGTTTACCTTGCATAGGTAGTCATCAAATGAATTTTTGTAATCCAAGTATGTTGTTTCGTATGATAATTTAGTGCTTGGCAAGTAACTTTTTGGATTAGGATGATCATTCTTGAAAAACAATTGAATAGGAAAGTCTATTCTTTGTGTTATGATAGACGTGGTGTCTGGCGGGATGATTGGCCGTTCAATTTTCGCGAAATAGATGTCGCTACAACAGGTTGGATTTTTTTTTGAAAAACTTCCCAATCGATTGGATGATACAAAAACACTGTCCCCAGCTTCAAAGTAATATAGGTCATTGGCTGGTCCGTTTATTGGCTGTTTTAAGTTAGATGGTTTTTCAAATTTCTCCCCTATCTTTTTAGACATGAAAACATCATATCCTCCTAATCCATTATGCCACGTTGATGAAAAATATAATTGATTTTTTAGGGTGTCGTACCAAGGACAAATCTCATTATCGATGGAATTTATCGCGCTTAGATTGATGGGAGTTCCAAAATCGGTATCGCTTATAATTTCGCTATACCAAATATCCATCGCTCCCTTAGTACCGGGTCGATTAGACGCAAAAAAGAGGTACAATTTACCCTCTATTTCTGCTTCCATTGGATTGGTTGTATTTGAGTTGGGATGGTTTATCAAGAAAGGTAGGGTGTCGGCTTTCCCGTATACACCATTCTTCACGACAGACCGAGCAATCTTGCACCGGTAATTATACCCATCGTCTTCACAGATGCTAAAATAAAAATAGTGACCACTTTTTGAAAAATTGGCATTTCCAGTATGAACACTCGCTTCTGCAAGACCAATAATTTTTTTTGCTTTAGAAATGGAATCTTCGGAAGTATTTACATAGTACAAAGCATTGTTGTAATTCCTGCCATAGACTTCTTCGTTTTCATGCGTTGTATCCGCTTTTAAAGAGGAGAAAATTAATACGCCATTTGAATAATGGTGCCCAAATTCTGCATCAAAGCTATTTATTCTTGTATGAAACTGTTTAAGTTCGTTGGTGTCTTTGGTGTTTTTTAATGCCCAATAACATGATTCAACCTCACGATTAGATTTTCGATAATTATAACTCTCTTTATCATCGTAATGTGTCTTTGCTAACTTAAATGTTTCCATGGCTTGTTGATAGTTGCCATTTTGCTTTTGCATTAAGCCAAGGTATAAGATGCTTTCTGGATAGGTTTCGGCTTCTTCTCTAGCATAAATTTCAGCATATACTTTCTCTGCTTCCTTGTAGTTTTTGTAGGCCCTCAGTGTTTCGGCGTATTTCCATTTTAATTCGAGTGAGTTAGAATCAATGGCAATAGCTTTTTTATAAAAATCGATGGCATAGTAATAATCGCCTTTTTTGTATTGTTCATCAGCAAATTTCACCAAGTCCTTCAGCTTAACTTGCCCCATCAGTGATAGTGGTAGCACCAATAAAATAACGAGGGTTAAATATAATCTGGACATACTCGATGATCTACCCGTTTGGGTTTAAATTTATTGATGATATACCTTACCGCGATTTCAAATCCACCTCGTGCATTACTGGCAGGAATTAATTTGGAAAGATTAATATCGTAACTCAATCCCACAAATAAGTCTTGGTGATCATATCCTAAAGTTAGCATACAGGCGTCTTTGTTTCTCATCCATAAGCCAGCATAAACTGCTCGATACACAAAGGTTTTGGAGGTCAAATAATACTTCATGGAAGATCCAAGTACAAGTTCTTGGTAAGTGCCTTGTGAAGAAAATTGAACACTTGGGATTACATCTATCATTGGTTTTACGGCAATTGTAGCTTTAAGAAATCCATTGTAGCGAACGTCTCTTTTTATTATTTCATTGTAAAATCCTTGATTCGGCCGATTTAAATTAAAGGCACCAATTCCAATGTTTAGTTTTAATCGTGGATTTTTAATCCATTCGTATAAAACCCCCGCGCCAATCGATAAATTAGTTTTTCGATCGGTTTGGACTGATTCATTAGTTGGTAATGCGGCATCAAAAATATATCCGTTGAATTGGCTGTCAAAATAAAATGAATTCCAATTTACCTGACGGTGGTTCATTCCGATGTTTAAGCCGCCTCTTAAATTATGGGAAGAATCAGGACTTAATTTAAGATTATACGATACGTTCCCTTGTAATTCGACGGTGCTAAGTTTACCATCTCCCACTTGATCATGAAAGGCAAGTAAGCCAACACCTAATTTTTTTATGTTTTTATCAATTGAAAAAGAAAAGGTGGAGAATGGAACCGTTACACTACGCCATTGGTCTTTGAAGTTTCCTATAAAGCGAAGATCGCCATTAAAATTACCTGCGTTAGCTGGATTTTGAAATAACTGGTTATCGTTAAATTGTGTCCAATGTATATCCTGCGTCCATGCATTCGTAATGCAAAAACTAACTAGGAAAAAAATAATTTTTTTTAAATTGGGCAGCATTCAGGGTAAAGGTACCAAAAACAATTGAGTTTAAAAAAGCATTGCCCCGTGTTTTTTTAGGGGGTCGAATTCGATACAGGAATGATTTTTCCATTGAAGAAAAGCCCCTTATTTATAGCGAAATCTGAAATAAAATCAGCCATTTCTTCTGCACTTATTTTTGCTATATAGCCGGGAAAGGCTTCGGCAAGCATCTCTGTTTGTACTGCCCCTAAACACAAGCAATTCATCTGAATATTTCCGTCCTTGTTTTCTTCGGCGTAGACTTCGGTGAAGTTACATAATGCCGTTTTTGAAGAGGCATAAGCTGCTAATGCTGGAAATTTAGCGCTTCCCTGAAAAGCACCCATTGTACTAATATTTACAACATGTGCCCCATTTACTTCCATTCTACTGGATAAAAACTGGATTAATTCTACTGGTCCTAAAAAATTTACTTGTAATGATTTTTGAAAGTCAGCTTGCGTCAATTCTTTAATAGGTTTCTTAATCAAATACCCGGCATTGTTGATTAACACATTTACTTCCTCAATGCCGGTAAAAATTTTTTCCGCTTGTTGAAGGATTTTATCGTTTAAATCAAATCTATGTGAAAATACGTTTGGAAGATGTGCAAAATGTTGCTCCATTACGTCTAGATCTCTAGATAGAGCAATGAGTCTGTTACTTGGATTTGAAGCGAGAAGCAATACGGTTTCTTTACCAATCCCTCTGCTCGCTCCGGTGACAACAATCGTTCTATTAATCATAACTAATAATTAATTTTTCAGATGCCGGCCTCGCTTGACAAGTTAAAATATAACCATTTTTAACCTCTTCATCTGTTAATGAATAATTCAAGCGCATGGTAGCTTCCCCTTCTATGATTTTTGCTTTACAAGAACAACAAACACCTCCGCGACAAGAAAAAGGAGGGTCAAAACCCGCGTTTTCAACCCCGTCAAGGATCGTTTGTTTATCATTCTTCATGGTAATTTCAATGGTTTCGTGATCCAAGGTTACCTCCATGGTACATTCGCCTTTAAAATCAATTTTCGTTTCTTCTTTAAGCAATAGTACGGGTGGGGTAAACAATTCATAGTGAATCTTTTGAGAGCTGACACCAAAAAATGTTAGCGTGTCAATGCCATCTTTAATCATCTCCTCAGGCCCGCACAAAAGGTATGCATCGGCTTTCAGTAGGGATAAATCTGCCTTTATTTCCTCCGTAATAGTAGCTTTATCAAGCCTCCCTTTTTTATAATCAGCATTGTTTTCACGGGTTAAGTAATTGATAAGTTGAACCTGAGGTAGCTGCTTTAAATCTTCGTGAAATAATATATCATCAACTGTTTTGTTGCCAAAAAACAAGCGCATGCTAGCGTCTTTTGAAAGGCTTTTTGCAATCGAAACGATAGGGGTTATACCACTTCCTGATGCAAATACGACAAGGTTCTTCTCGTCTTTTAATGTAAAGTTTCCATCAGGCGCCATTGATTTAATGGTGTCCCCAATTTTTAATTCATGATTAATGAAATTAGAAACCAGTCCTTGGGGAACGCTTTTTACTGCAATTTTCAATTCTTCAGATGGACCGCTGCAAATCGAATACGATCGACGTGTAGCAACTCCGTTAATTTCCACTTCTATCGCTAGGTATTGCCCAGGAATAAATTTAAAAAGACTAGCTTTTTCATTTTCAATTCCCAACGTAACAACACTTGTATCACTACTTATTTTTTGAAGATCGGTAACAAGCAAATCATTCCATTTGGAATCGCTACCACTTTTCTTCTTTTTAAAACTAAAAATTCCCATAATTATTCATCAAATGATACTATAACTTTTGCACTTGTTGGATGCGCTTGGCAAGTTAAAATATAACCTGCTTCCACCTCATCTTTTTCTAAAGAGTAATTCACATCCATTCTTACACTTCCTTCTATCACACGTGCTTTACACGTGCAGCAAACACCACCTTTACAGGCATATGGCAAATCTACTCCTGCTTCTTGAGCAGCATCTAAAATGGCTAGACCATCAGAGGCTAAATCAAATTTTATATTGTCTCCATCTATAATTACTTCAATTTGACTAGCAATGGAATTCAATTCTGTTGTTTCTTCTTCTTTCTTAGTGCTTTTTAAACCAGCGTGAAATAATTCAAAATGAATCCTGTTTGATGGGACTCCTGCTGATATTAAACTCTCTTTCACACCTAATATCATTTGTTCCGGGCCACAAATATAGACCGCATCTATTGCTTGATTTTTCAAAAAAGCTAAAAACAGCTTGTCTGTTTTGTCTTTGTCTATTCTTCCTTTTTGAATCGGGGCACCTAAACTTTCTTGCGAAAAAAGGTGTATTACCCGAAACCGTCCGATGTATGCGTTTTTTATGGCCTCTAATTCCTCTCTAAACAACACAGAGTAAAAACCTTTGTTCCCATAAAATAAGGTAACATCACTTTCTTTTTCTTCAGTAAGCAAGGTTTTTAAGATGGCCATCATCGGCGTAATACCACTTCCAGCAGCAAATAGCACAATTGATTTTTTTTCGGGGCTTGGAATAAATTGAAAATTACCCATTGGCTGCATTACTTCAATTTCGTCCCCCTTTTTCAATTGGTTGAGGGCATAAGTTGAAAAAATACCATTTTCTACTCGCTTTATCGCTACCACCCATTTTTTCTCTAAAGGCGCCGAACATAATGAATAGGACCTTCGGATTTCTTGATTGTCTAGTTCTTTTTTGAGTGTAAGGTATTGACCGGAAACATATTTAAATGTGTTTGACAATTCACTTGGAACATTAAATTCTATCGATACCGCATCCTTCGTTAGCTTCGAAACAGATTTAACCTGAAGTTTATGAAATTTTGGAATCATACCTTTATTAATTAAGCTTCAAAAGTAATTAAACTTTCACATTTTACTAGCTTAAAAAAGAACAATTAACAGCTGTAATTGTTGATTCAAGAATTGTAAATGATTACATTTGTCTAAATAAAATTAAAAAATGAATCCATCATCTCTTGAGTTGTTAGAGAGTAATTTTCAATCTAAAATTGATAATGAAATCAAAATTGAGCCTAAGGATTGGATGCCTGATGATTATCGCCAAACCTTAATTCGGCAAATATCTCAGCATGCACATTCCGAAATCGTTGGAATGTTGCCTGAGGGTAACTGGATCACGCGAGCACCAAATTTGCGACGAAAGGCCGTTTTATTAGCCAAAGTACAAGACGAGGCTGGTCATGGATTATATCTTTACAGTGCTACAGAAACATTAGGCGCTGATAGAGAACAGCTTATTGACGACTTGCACGAAGGTAGAGCAAAGTACTCCTCCATATTTAATTACCCAACATTGTCATGGGCCGATATGGGCGCTATTGGTTGGTTGGTGGATGGAGCTGCCATCATGAATCAGGTTCCGTTGTGTCGCTGTTCATATGGTCCATATGCAAGGGCAATGGTTCGCGTGTGCAAAGAAGAATCTTTTCATCAGCGACAAGGATTCGAAATTATGATGAGTTTAGCGAATGGTTCTCCTGCTCAAAAAGAAATGGCCCAAGATGCTTTGAATCGATTTTGGTGGCCAGCATTAATGATGTTTGGACCCAACGATGCCACCTCAAAACATACTGCGCAATCCATGAAATGGAAGATCAAGCGTCATACCAATGATGAACTAAGACAGCAGTTTGTTGACGCAACCGTTCCTCAAGCTGAATTAATTGGGCTCACAGTTCCTGATGCGAATATCGTTTGGAATGATGAAACAAAACATTATGAGACAAGTCCAATTAATTGGGATGAGTTTTGGCAAGTGGTTAATGGCAATGGCCCTTGTAATAAAGAAAGGGTAGCTGCCCGCAAGCAAGCAAAAGAAAATGGAACTTGGGTAAGGGATGCTGCAATGGCATATGCAAAAAAAAGAAGCGCACTGGTAGCTGCATAAGTAAATTTAAAACAAATAGTATGTCTGATCAAGAATGGCCACTTTGGGAAGTTTTTATCCGAAGTAAACAAGGGTTGAGTCATAAACATGTTGGTAGTCTTAGGGCCTCTGATGCACAATTGGCAGTAGAAAACGCACGTGATGTATACACCAGGCGTTCCGAGGGAATTTCTATTTGGGTGGTGGCTTCAAACGATGTTTTTGCCTCTGATGCTGCAGAAGCAGATGCTTTTTATGACCCAGCAAATTCAAAAGTGTATCGTCATCCAACTTTTTATGATATACCCGATGGTATTTCACACATGTAATATATGAAAGAGCATCTATTAAAATATGTATTGAGGTTAGGTGACGATAGTCTTATTCTAGGTCAGCGATTAGCCGAGTGGTGTGGTCATGGACCAATTCTAGAGGAGGATATTGCGCTTACTAATATCTCCCTAGATTTAATTGGACAAGCAACAAGTTTACTAAATTACGCTGGAGAATTAGAGGGGAAAGGTAGGAGTGGAGATGATTTTGCGTTTTTGAGAATCGAAAAGGAATACGTTAATTGCCTATTAGTTGAGCAAGTGAACGGTCATTTTGGTGATACGATGCTTAGGCAGTTTTTCTTTGATGCATTTCGTAAAATCCTATTCGAATCATTGCAATATTCTTCCGATAAACAATTAGCGGCCATCGCAGAAAAATCATTAAAAGAAACGAAATATCATTTAAAACATTCTTCTGAATGGGTGATTAGGTTAGGGGATGGAACGGAAGAATCGCATCTTAAAATGCAAGAATCTCTTAATACACTTTGGCGTTATACCGACGAATTATTTTTTGATGATGAAGTAGATCGCTATTTAACAGAAAACAAGGTAATTCCTGACTTGGTTAATCTTAAAGGAATGTGGAAAGAAAACGTTGATCATATTCTACAACTAGCAAAGCTGGAAATCCCAACTAATAATTGGCAATTTGAAGGCGGTAGAGTGGGTAGGCATTCTGAGCACATGGGTTTTCTATTGGCTGAATTGCAATATATGCAACGAACCTATCCAAATATGGAATGGTAAGCGCTAAGCAAATTTATGATTCCTTGGAAACGGTTAAAGATCCCGAGGTTCCCGTTTTATCAATTCTTGATTTAGGCATCGTAAGGGATGTTAAGCAACTAGAAAACCAAGCGTGGGAAATAACCATTACACCAACTTATAGCGGTTGTCCAGCAATGCGGGTAATAGAAGAGGATATTAAAGCCAATTTGTTACTTATAGGAATAAATAATGTTCATGTCGTTTCAGTTCTTTCTCCTGCTTGGACAACGGATTGGCTATCAGAAAATGGACGAAAGAAATTAAAAGAATATGGTATCGCACCTCCTGTGAACGAATTGGACAAAAGTGTTTTATTTGGGGTTCCCACACCTGTGCCTTGTCCACTTTGTGATACAATAAACACAAAAATGGTTAGTCAGTTTGGCAGTACGGCTTGCAAAGCTCATTACCAATGCCAGGAATGTTTAGAACCCTTTGATTATTTTAAATGTTTAAAATAATTGTAAGGCGCTATTTTGTGTGATTTTCCTCTATGATTTCCCAAACTTTTCTTGCAGAGACATCCCAAGAGAATAACTCTCCTCGGCTCTGTCCAGCTATTGATAAATTGCTTCTCAAGTTTTCATCGGTAATTAATTTCTGAATTCCCTCAGCTATTTCTTTCGTGTCAAATGGATTGCAATAAATAGCAGCATTTCCTGCCACCTCGGGTAAACTGGTGGTACTCGCTGCTAATATGGGCGTCCCACATTTCATAGCCTCTACCAAGGGTATTCCAAAACCCTCAAAATAAGGAACGTATGTTAATGCGAGTGCGCTTGCCGTAATATCAACAAGTTCTTCTAGTGGTAGGTGCCCAGTGAAAATTACGCGGTCTTGTATGGATACTGGAATGCTTAATTTATTCGACCGCCACATTTTTGTCCCAACGATTAGTAACACAACTTCCTTGTGATTACCTGCCACTATTTCGAAGGCATTAAGTAAGCGTTGTACGTTTTTTCTTGGATTTAAGGAGCCAACAAATAATAGATAATCATCTCCGTTCGTCCATTTTTCTTTTACGGCTGTTTGTACTTCTTGTCCTTTCACTTTAAAAGCCACGTTTGAACTATTTGGAATGACGGTAATCTTCTTAGGATCAATAGCATACGATTTAACAATGTCATCTTTTGAATAATCAGAAACTGTTATGATATGCTTTGCTTTTTTAGCGAATTTCGGAAAGCAATAGCGTAGGTAAAAGCTGACTAATTTCGGTAAATCTTTTGGATTATGCTCAAAATTAATATCGTGAATTACCGCCACTTGTGGTACTTTAGATCGCAAAGAACAATATCCATCCGGAGAAAAAAAAAGGTCTATTTTATGTTTTTTTAATGCCCTTGGTAATTTTATTTCAAACCAAATTAGATGTAAAATTGGATGGCGAGTCGGTGGCGATACTACTACTTCATAGGCATTCGATCCAAAATTGAAGGGCGGATCTATTTGACGATCATAAAAAAGAATAAATTCATGTTCTGGGTGAGCAGAAATCAAACGTGATACTATTTCAAAGGTATAGTGCCCAAATCCTTCCATTTTATTGGGAATAAGATTACGGGTATTAATGCCAATTCTCATGAATTAAAATTGATGAATGTAGTTGTTTAATTTTTCCGCTCCAATTGTTGTTGAAGGACCGTGACCACAATAGACAATGGTGTCCTCAGGAAGTTGAAACATCGTTTCAAAAATACTGGTTTTAAGAATTTCTAAATTCCCTCCGGGTAAATCCGTTCTGCCAAAACTTCCATTAAAAAGCACGTCTCCATTAATAACGATTCCCTCCGATTGAAAATAAAAAACAACATGGCCCGGACAATGTCCTGGGGTATGCAATACTTTTATCCGCATGTTACCTAAAATTAATTCGGAAGCATTTTCAAGTGAAATAGTTGGCTGAGGAGATTTTTTATAGCCTGAAAACCCATACAAAGAGGCGTATTGTTCAACAGAATTTAGCGTCTTAATATCATCGTTGTGAAGATAATAATCTACCTTGTATTTTTCTTTGACATAAGCGTTCCCCAATACATGATCAATGTGTGCATGTGTATTTAGTAGGGCAATGATTGTTAGTTGTTCTTGTTCAATATAGGAAGACAACATTTTTTCTTCTTCGTGGGAATAGCAACCTGGATCGATAATCACCCCATTTTTTTCTTCATCAGAAACCACAAACGTGTTTTCTTGAAATCCATTGAACTCGAAAGATTTTATTTTAAGTGACATAGTAGTAGCAAATTTAAGAATTTAATATGCTTTCTACTTATCGAATGAGATTAACATGTCCCAATAGTTCATATTTTTTATCTTGTTTATCGGAATAAATTAAGCGCCATGTATATGTCCCATCCTGACAAAGTTTTCCTTTGTAGGTGCCATCCCAAAATTCAGCGGTGGAATTTAAGGTGCAAATTAATTCGCCCCATCTGTCAAAAATCACCATTTTCATAGCGGAAATATTTCCGCCATACACGCCAAAAAGATCATTTAGATCATTTCCGTCAGGAATAAATGTATTCGGCACATAAATTACTACTTCATAGCTAATGGAAACTAAGTTGTCTGTTTCGCATCCGTTTTCATCCACAAAACTTACATAATAGGTCATGTCCATATCAGGATTCGCGATGGGATTAGCACAATTAATACAGGATAAATATTCTGGGGGACTCCAAACGTAGGTGCCGGGCTGATTGGCGATTGCTGATAATTGAATTACGTCCCCATAAAAAGCTTGTACACTTGGGCTGATTTGAATGAATGGTTGTGGATGCAACACTACTTCTACTTGAGCAGTATCCTTGCATCCGTTTGCGTCGGTTCCAATCACTTGGAATTGGGTGCTTTGCGTGGGCATCACTATAGCGTTATTTCCACTTGCAGCCAGCACGTATTGTAGTGGCGACCATTGATAGCTAAGCGCACCACTTGCCCATAAATAAGCTTCTTCGCCCGGACAAATAACGGTGTCGTTACCCGCAATAATACTTGCGCTAACAATGTTTATGTAGATTGAATCAGTGATTGTACCGCATACATTAGTTAAATCACAATAATAATATTGATTGCTAATTGGGTTAATAAAAACACTGCTGGTATTGGTTGGATTGATGTTGTTATTGGGATACCAAAAATAACTCGTCGCTCCACTGATTGTGATATTGGCGCCCGTCCCTTGGCAAAGTTGCAGGGAATCCAAAAGGGTAGATGTTGGTGGATTGTAGAAGACGTTAATGCTCATCGTGTCGGAAAGTACACAGCCATCTATACTTGTTAATGTTGCCACGTAGGTGGTGGATGTATCTGGGGTTGAAATGGGATTGAAGATCAAATTATTGTTTAAAAAGAGTGGGGGGGTCCACACGATGGATCCTGTTCCATTCGCAAAAAGTGACACACTTTGACCAATACAAACACTTGTGTCATTTGAAATAGACAATGAATTTGGAAAAATAGTCAAGGTAACTTGTAAGGTGTCTGACCCACAACTGTCACTTATTATTACAGTAAATAAGGTGTTGGTTGTAATCGTTGCGATTGGATTGGCAATCGTTGGGTTGTTTAACACATTGGCGGGCGTCCAGCTATAAGTACTTCCTCCGAATGCGTCAAGTTGATAGGATTCTCCAGGACAAATTGGGCTAGTTGGAAGCGAAACACCCCCTTGAAAATCTCCAATAAGGATCGTAACGTATGCCGTATCTGGCGTATAACATTCAATCGAATCGGAAACAATTAATTGCACGATATAGGTTCCTGCACTTGGATACAAATGGCTTGGTTGTGCTAAATTAGATGATGTTCCATCTCCGAAGTTCCATTCATAAGTATTTCCATTTTGACTTAAATTATTAAAAAGAACTGGTTGTGGGATACAAATGTATGGTGCAGGTTGTGATATAATAGCATCAATGGCACTCAAGTCAAACTTAAAGCAGGCTAAGTTACAATTTGAACTGGGATTTTGAGTGGACCATGCGCCCGGGGTACTTGTAAAACCAAAATTGTTTCCCCCACATGCGCCACAAACTGCATGATATATTCGCCCTGATTTATCAAAACGACTCGTTCCGCCATCTACGTGGTTTGAACTCCCCGTTTGTCCACCCATAAAGGTTGCATATTTGAGAGTTGCGGCATCTTGACTCATTACGGCTAGGTAAAAATTATTGCCATTAGTTGTCAACTGAAATCCATTTGGTGTGCATTGAAACCCATTTGAGGTTGAATAAAGGGCTTGACTAACGGATGCATTCGCATTTAATACACCACCCCAACCGGATATGTATATATCAAAACAATCAGAAATTAAAAAAGCGGTAGGGGATATTTCAACATGTCCCGATCCGGCACCTATCATTGTTGTCCATGCTATCGTGTTTAAATCTGGGCTGTATTTTCGTAAAAATTGTCCCGAATTAGGGATGTTGTAACACCCTGGTGTGATCACCCACGGAGACTCAGTTTGTCCATAAACATAGACGTTATTTAGGATGTCCACCCTAACAAAATACGCTTGGTCGTATTCATTTAAGCCCATGTAAGATCCTGCGATTATGCCGCCTGTTCCGGAATTTAGGCTTATTACGTAGCCATCACTCATGCCCCCATTAAAAGTTAGGTCATTACCTGAATTAAGAGGTAGGGAGGATGAGGTGGTGCCACCAGCAACATACAAATTATTGTTAGTCCCAAAATCAAGTGAATTTCCAGTTTCTAGTCCGGAACCTCCGAAATAACGACTCCATGCTATGCTGCTTAATGCACCATTTAGTTTGAAAATGACAGCGTCTTGCGCTCCTATTAAATTACTGGCAGCTACAATTGAAGGAAAATTTTGTGATTCAGTCGTGCTAGAAACATACACATTCCCATTGTTATCTAAAATTATTTCCCCTCTAAATTGGTCGCCATAATTGTATTGTAAACTATTGGTATTTAATCCATCAGTTCCACTTCCCCCAACAAAAGTAGAGGCTAAAAGGCTTGTGCCATTTGCACTTAGTTTTGCTACATAAATATCAGATCCGTTAAATTCAAGTGAATTTTCAAGTGCATAAGGGCCTCCATTAAAGCTGTTGTCGTAGCTTGCTCCAGCCATTGGGAAATTAGTCGATGAGGTTGCGCCATAAAGATAAAGTTCTCCGGTGCTACTCGCTATCATACTGTGAGGAGTTTCATTCCCGCTCCCCCCTAAATAGGTAGAAAACAGCAAGTTGCTACCGCTTGCATTAAATTTAGTTATTCCAATATCCATTGGAAATGACCCTGTACCTGAATTAAAGGAAGCGTCATACGCACCTATGCTTACAGGATAGCCACTTCCAAAAACAATCCCGCCTCCAAATAAATTTCCCGCTAAGTCGGGTGTTGCAGTGAATCCCCAATTATCCGCTGTTGAACCTGTAAAAGTAGAAAAGGTTAAACTTGGATCAATGAAAAGTGTTTGCGATTTGTCATAACCTTCTGGGAAATTAAAAAAGCAACTACCCTCACTAATACCAAAAGAAATGGCAACTTCGTTCCGCTTTCCATTTTCATTAATCGTCCACGCTTTTGGCGCACTTTGAATGATTTCTCCAAATGTATGCCCAATGATAAGCGCTCCATTTTCGGAAATGTGAAATTTATCGGCCCCGTCAATTTTAAACTGAATCTTTGATGGGTCGCCTCCATTATTGATTTCAAAATTATAGGAAAGTGCGCCATTTTTGGTGGAATAGATCAAATCGATATTGGGGTAGAATTCGCTTAATTTTACATTAGAAACACTATGAATTTTTGATCTCCATTTTGCTGGATCGTTCCCGATAAAATAGTTAGCGTAATGTTGACTGGAGTCTTTGGTGGTTATTTGTGCATTGGAATTCGCACCGAGGAATGATTGTTGTATGGCATGAACGCTAAGCTTTTCAGCTGTTTCGTGATCTGTGCCTTCATCATGAGCATGTCCCATGGCATTGCTAAGGTAATACGTAAGTGCTGTCTTTTCAATATAGAGTTTACCTTGGTTGATGTCTATACTGAAACTTATTCGATCATCCCATTGCCCTAAATTAGGGGTCATCCAAACATCTTGAGCAACTGCCCAAGTTTGAAAAAATAACAACGATATATAAATAATATATTTCAAGTGAATGGCTAATTTACTGCGATAAGTTAATTTGAGCAATTAATATAACTTGTTTTTAACAAATTAGTTGCTGAAAAAATGGATTGTTTCTTACTTTTTAATTCATAATATTTTAGTTGGCTAGATATAACTGATAGTATGGATTCGCTTTATTTTTTCTTATTTTTACACACACAAAACTGTTTACCATGAAACAATCTCTATTTTTCCTGATTTTATTTTATTTCGCCCACTTTTCATTTTCACAAAATTACAGCAGAGTAAAGGTTTTTGCTACTGATTTTGAATTAAATAGATTGTCAGAATATGGGGTAACCATCGATCATGGTATCCGCAAAGAAAACACCTTTTATATTTCTGATTTTTCAAAAAGAGAAATAGAAATTATGCAAGAAAATGACTACGTATACGAAATTTTAATAAGCGATGTGGAAGCTTATTATATTTCTATTCTAAATGATGAAAATCCTCCACAAGAATTGAGAAACGCCACATGCTCTGGTTCTACAGCAGGTTCTAGTGCTAGTAATTTCACCCCATCAACTCCATCCAATTTTAATTTGGGAACCATGGGTGGCTACTTAACATACAATGCCATGTTGGCTGAATTAGATGCTATGGCGGCTCAATACCCATCAATCATTACTCCTAAAACACAAATTTCGACCTTCTTATCTAGAGAAAATCGCCCCATTTATCATGTTAGAATTTCGGATAATCCAGCATTGGATGAAAACGAACCTAAGGTTTTGTATACGGCTATTCACCATGCCCGTGAGCCGATGAGTCTTATGGAAACAATTTTTTATATGTGGTATCTTTTGGAAAATTATAATACCAATCCAGAGGTAACTTACCTTGTTAATAATACCCAAATGTATTTTGTTCCATGTATTAATCCTGATGGGTATTTATATAACGAATCTACGAATCCTAATGGTGGTGGAATGTGGCGAAAAAACAGACGGAATAACGGCGGTGGTGTATATGGCGTTGATCTCAACAGGAATTATTCGTACGGTTGGGGAACTACGGGGACCAGTTTTACAACAAGTAATGATACCTATTGTGGAACGGCCGCATTTTCTGAGCCGGAAGTGCAAGCGATTCGTTGGTTGGTTCAAAACAATGATTTCACACTGGCTTTTAATGCGCATACCTACGCCAAAAGTCTATTATTTCCTATTGGTACAACCACGGCCGAGTTTGCCCCCCACCATAATTATTTTCAGGATTATGGCAACCATATGGCTGAGCAAAACGGTTATTCTGTTATTAAAAGTTCGGCACTTTATCCTGCATCAGGTGATTCGGATGATTATATGTATAAAGTTGATATTGGCGTGGTGCAAAAAGATACCGTATTCGCCATGACACCAGAGGTTGGAACCGCATTTTGGCAACCACAAGTGCAAATTATTCCAACCTGTCAAGAAATGGTATTCTCCAATTTAATTTTGGCACACTTGTCACGTAATTATCTAATTGCAAAAGATACCGATCCATCAATGGTGGCAACCTTATCAGGTAATTTTAATCATTCTGCCAAAAGGCTAGGTAGGGAAGCGGGACCTGTTACGGTATCGATTCAACCACTTATTAATGTAGTAAGTGTGGGTAGTCCGGTAATTTACAACCTTGCTATTTCACAAACTTCGCTTGGTGCCATTTCTTATAATTTAAATCCTGCGATTCAATTTGGGGATGTAATAAAATATATCTTGAAAACGGATAATGGATTATGGGTTAAAAATGACACCATCACAAAAACGTATGGTGCTTTAACCGTTCAGGCGATTGAAAATGCAACAGCTGCAACAAATTGGACGGGTAATTGGTCAACAACCGGTTCCACCTTTGTTTCTCCTTCCAAATCATTTACGGATACCCCAACGGGAAATTACACCAGTAACACAACAAAAACGTATACGTACGTCCCTTCCATTGACCTAACAAATGCATCGGATGCGATGATTTCTTTTTATGCAAAATGGGCCTTAGAGACCGACTATGATTACACGCAATTTCAAGTTTCAATTGATGGTGGAACCACCTGGATTGGACAATGTGGTAATTATACGGTGCCTGGAACAAATGCCAATGGGAGTGTTCAACCGAATAACCTTCCCGTTTATGAGGGGACGCAATCTTCTTGGGTATTGGAAGAAATTAATTTGAGTGATTACTTAGGGCAAACCATTAAAGTGCGCTTTATTCTTAAATCAGATGGAGGCACGAATGCGGATGGTTATTATTTTGATGACTTCAAGATTATGTATAACTTGAATGCTCCACCAGCGTCACCAGTAGCGTCTTTTTCTCCAGCAACAAACACAATTTGTCAAGCTACGTCAATAACATTTAATGATTTAAGCACCAATGCACCAACCTCGTGGTCATGGGATTTTGGTGATTTGTCCAATTCGAATTCGCAAAACCCAAGCCATATTTATATGGCACCGGGTACTTATACTGTGACTTTATCGGTTAGTAATGCTTTAGGTTCAAGTTCTTCAAGCGTACAAATTACCGTTCTTGCTAGTCCGGTTGTTTCGATTGCATCAAGTATACTAGACACTGTTTTTTGTATAGATGACTCACCCATTTCAATGACATTAAGTCCTGTAGGAGCAATATTATCAGGAACAGGGGTTGTTGGAAATACATTTGATCCATCCGTATCAGGAATTGGTCAATTTAATTTAACGGCAAGTTTCACAGATGTCAATGGATGTGCAGGACAAGCGGTATTAACGGTAACTGTTGAGGCATGCGCTTCAATTGATAACTTGAGTTATCAAGGTGTGAAAGTACAACCTAATCCAAACAATGGAAGTTTTGATATTAGTGGGATGGATCTGAATCAAGATATCGAGATTTATGATTTGAATGGTAAATTAATCCTACTTACAAAAGCCAATACAACGACAGTAACGATTCAATTACCAGTTGTTAATGCAGGGATTTATTATTTGCGAACGTCAAAAAACGGGAAGGTAGGCCAACTCAAATTCGCAGTAATTTAATTTCAGTTCAAAGCGAAAATTAACTTATTTTTGCAACCCTGACTTCGTAGTTCAACGGATAGAATAGAAGTTTCCTAAACTTTTGATCTAGGTTCGATTCCTAGCGAGGTCACAATTTTAGCGTTTTCAATGGATTTCGGAGGTTTTATTACGCAAGTAAGTAGGTGACAATTTTACTTATTTCTATTATACTTTTTAATACACCGAATTCATCATGTTTTTTGACATACGTTTGCTTATCTATTCTGCCTTCAGTTTATTTCTTAACTACAATCACTTGCAATAAAGTAATACTCCTCATTGCTATCAAAATAATTTATAAAGTCACCCTCATTAATTGGTTCTTTATTTTTTATAAATGATTGAAGGGTATAAATTTTCAATCCGATTTCATTAGCCACAAAATTATACAAATCAGTTGGGGAGGTTTCATAAAAATCGCTCGCACCTTTTCCGAATTCAAATAAAATAGTGGGTTTATGCATTTTTAGTAATTTTCTAGCCCCTTTTAAAACACCAAATTCGCCACCCTCAACATCAATTTTAATAAAGTGAATTTTTTTATCATCGGGAATTATCTCATCTAATGTTTTCAATTCTACTTTTATTTCTTCAATTTCCGGATTTAAAATAGCATACCTTCTTTTTTTAATTCCGCTGTATGCAGGGGCATTTTTAACAAGTTGAAATGTGCTTTCGCCGCTTTTGTCAGATAATGCACAAGAATAAATAGTGGCTTTTTTATTGTATTTATTTTCTAATTCTTGGTATAAATAAGGTATTGGTTCAAAAGCATAATGCTCTCCCTCAGGCGCATACTTAAGCATTAAATCTAAGATTTCGCCTTTGTGACAACCAACGTCAATACAATTAAAGTTTACTTCAAGATGTTTTTTTAGTATTTGCCTCGTAAGTCGGTCATATTTTAGATTTTTAGTCAAATCCAAATGAAGCGATATTAATATTTCCCTAAGAGACTCTTTAACAAAATTCATAAAATTAATGGTAAAGTTACAATCAATTTTCAGTTTTTAATCGAATTTATTATAGCCAAATTCAATTCTTTGGTCATTACAATTTTTCTCCCTACCTAATGTTCGTAGGCCTTCAGTTTGTTTACTAAGTCCAAATAACAATGTATTCAGTAATATGACCTCTTAGCTTGCTAGTATACTTTATTTACACAAAAGATAGCATTATTGCTCAATTTTGCTAGTTTACAAGCATAATTCTTAGTGTTTTTTCACGATTCTTTAGAATATAAAATCCTACAGGAAAGTCCATTCGCACCTTAGTAATTAGTTGGGGAATAGTGTAAACTAAATTTCCATAAACGTCAAACATATCCCATTGCTGTCCATTAATATGTAGCCAGTCACCTACCTGCAAAATCGTTGGATAGGGAATAATAAACGCTAACTCTTCCACACCACTAGTAAGCACGGTTAGATCCACGGTCACAATACTGTCGCAACCAGCTGCCGAATTAAATACTTGGCTATACGTGCCTGATGCTGTATATGAGCTGCCATTCCATTCATAACTCTCGTCAGTTACTGTGGTATCTATTGATACATATAGGGTAGGGTTTATCGTGAGTTGCCATAAAACTAATGAGTCGCAACCTAATGTGGAGCTTAATAACTGAGGGACAAGTCCTGAACTCGTGAATAGTTGACCTCCAATTTCTATTGAATCGCAGGCCTCAAGTGCTACAGTTACGGTATCAGAAGAGAACAAAGTAAACTGAATATTAACGATGGAATCACAACCTAAAGAAGAGTTAAGTATTTGTTGGTAAGAACCACTTTGGGTGTAGGTTTGACCATTGAGTAGTAAGGGCGAACACTGTCCTATATTGATATTAGACTGTGAATTATTTAAAACGGTTAATTGTAGTTGCGATATGGAATCACAACCAAATTGGCTTTGACTATTAGAAGTGAAACTACCACTTGATAAATACCATTGTCCCATCCATAAAAAAGAATCACAGGCCGTTGCAACTATGTTATTAAAATAACTTGGGTGTTGTGTAATACTTATAATCGTGGTAGGTCCCTGCCCACATTGATTTACGGCATTCACCGAGATGCTTCCGTTGGATAAATTAGGAGTCAAACTAACTGAAATAGATGAAAGTTGACTAGAACCGCTTAATCCCGGAGATAAAACCCAATTGTATGAGCTTGCATTCTGCACGGCATTTACACTATAAGTTATATTGTTGCTTGGAGAACAGACAGATAAAACTGGATTATTAAATACGGGGGCCGCTGTGGGCGCGGCAATAAGCGTAACTAAAACAGCCAATCTATTCAGCGATTGGACACCATTTACGGTTTGGGATGCATAATAGGTTGTTCCATTGCTTAAAATTGTATTAGGCGGAAGGGGATTCCCACCGGATGCAGTACTGTACCATTGCACATTAGTTCCATTAACCGTTAGCTGAGATAAGTTTGAATTGCTGCATAAAGTCTGCATCGCTGCACCTGTTGGCGCCGGTGGCACGACCACTTGTGAAAATGTAGCATTTATAATTCCGCGATTTCCATTTCCATGGTAAGCATAGCTGAATGAAGCCGTATTTCCTCTAGCCCATATCAGCGAAAGAGTTCCCGGTGCTGCTGTGAAGACATGGTCGTTGGCATCTCCCGTATTCAATGCGCGCGTAGCAATTATGGTTCTAACTCCTGCCGCGACTTGATCTGATGTGATCGTCCAATCTTGTTGGGGGTCTGTAGCTGGGGCAGCGTAGCCGGTTAAATTGGCATCGAAATTTGGTAACAAACCCACAGCATGTACGCCAACAACATCGGTACCCCCCGCCATCGATGAGGCGTCAAATCCGAGGGCAAACCAACGTCCCGACGGACCGCTTAAGGTCATTGTTACGTTCGTGGTAATATCAAGTTTGACCGACATGCCTAAACCAGCTGTTGAGGATAAATTAACAACGCCTGTGGTATAAGTCTGCGAGAAAGACCATTGAGAAAATAAAAGTAGAATAACGAGTAGTGATTTATTTTTCATGGGATTCGAAAAGTTTAGTTAATTGTTCGTCTTTGTAAATTAATAACAAATCATTTAGGTTTTGCCCTTGAGCATTCAGATTACCTGTTCTGGCACCAGCATCTAGCAGTAAAGAAATTATCCCATAACGCCTTAAACTCATAGCAAAGTGCAAAGGAGTTCCAAATTGACTAAATTGACACGTATCATTTGGTGAATATCCTTTTTCCAAAACATATTCTACCAGCGCTGAGTTATCTTTATAAATCATTCCATAAATAGCAGTTCCCTCGGGGGAGCAATATCCAATATCTGCTCCTTTATCCATCAATAATTTTGCAACCGCATTATTTCCTCGATACGAGGCCAAAATAAACGGCGTCATGCCTTGTTCCGATACTGAATTCAAATCACTTGGGATTTTTTTAAGGTGTTCCTCCATTAATGTCACCGTTCCTGTTCTTGCAAGCTCATGTATGGATTGTGACCACGTTATTTGACGAGTTATAAAAATAGAAGCTGCAATAAGAATAATTGATTTCATAGTTGGAAAAAAATGCTAATTTTTAACGAATCTTCACTTTAAAGGGTTAATTAGAACTCCCTATCAAAAGTAAGAATTAATTTATTATGACTAACTTCGCTTCAAGGTATTATCTTATGAAACTTTTGAAATGGGTACTCTTTGCTTGGGTTATTTGCTTTGCTTACGCTATTTCATTGGCTCAATGTGCTTCAGGGCAATGGCCGGTAGCCATTAACATTATTCCTGATACGTATCCTGGAGAAACAAGCTGGAGCTTGATTGCAAATAATATACAAGTCGCGAGTGGAACGACTAATTCTGATACTGTTTGTTTGGATTCATCATCATGTGTTCGATTTGAAATTTACGATAGTTATGGTGATGGTATTTGCTGTGGATACGGAAATGGATCGTACACTATTTTTTGGAATGGAGTCCAACTAGCTACAGGTGGCGCATTTCAAACTATCGCTACGCATTCCTTTAATTGTCCGCAGGGAAGTATTTGTGAGAATCCCTTGCCTACCACATTGGGTTCAATGGTCGCCCCGCAGGCGAATACTTTTTATTCATTTATCCCTGATTCTACTGGAATCTATTCCATTAGTACCTGTAACCTAAGCAACTGTGACACGAAACTGTGGGTGTACGGTGACTGCGCCAATGTAGACTTTGCGGGAACTGGAGCCGGTTCTTTGTACTTCAACGATGATAATAATAGTTGCGGTTTACAAGCGGATTTAGACGCTACCTTAACTGCTGGTGAGACCTACATAATTAGAGTTGGCTTAAATGGAAATAATCCCTGTTCTGGTGGTATTCCATTTGTGATTTCATACGATGGCCCGCTTTCCAGTGTGCTACCAATTATCAAACTCACTTCGCTGGGTAATCCCATCAATAATGACGTAAAAGTGCCGGTGCACATGGAAATTATTGACAATGGTCTAGGTCAGTTGAATTATGTTAACCAAACCAATTTTGCTTACGAAGGGGATATAATGACTGAGTTTCAGGGATTCTCAGGTCCGTGGTATCCAAAGAAAAACTATGATTTCGACTTGATTGATGCAAATGGAACTAAAATAGATACCACACTTTTGGGACTTCCTTCAGAAAACGATTGGATATTTAAAGCAGAGTACTTGGATAACTCCTTACTGATTAATTCGCTTACCTATGAATTTGCTCGTCGCATGGGGCGTTATGCACCCAGAACTAAATTGTGTGAAATCTTTTTAGATGGAACGTACATTGGGGTTTATACCTTAACCGAGAAAGTAAAGCGAGATAATAATCGCTTAGATATCGCCAAATTGTCTGCTAACGATTTATCAGGAAGTGATCTAACAGGCGGTTACATCATAGAGATGAACATCAACGGCGATCCTGGAAATTGGAATTCTGTTTATGACCCCATCAATAGTGCTACTACTTCGAACCCCGTAGAGTTTAAATACGTTTACCCCAAAGCCGATACCATACAAGCGGTGCAAGCTAATTACATTAAAACGTATGTGGATTCCTTCGAGAACGCCTTAAATGCCTCCAGTTTTATGAATGAAACGCTCGGTTATCGGAATTGGATTGATGTCAGTACGTTTATCGATTTTCTTATCGTTAACGAATTCAGCATGAACTACGACAGTTATGGGCGAAGCACCTACATGTACAAGGAGAAAGATACTGATGGCGGTAAATTGTGTATTGGTCCACCCTGGGATTATGATCGCGCTATGGCCAGTGATCCAACTTCTGGCTGGGTATGGGAAAATACGCACCCTGGTTGGCCCTTTCCATTTTGGTGGTCGAAGTTATATACGGATAGTATTTATCGCCATGAATTGGCTTGCCGATGGCTGACCTTGCGTCAGGATGAATTCAAAACGGCTAATTTTTTAGGTTTCGTGGATAGCTTATCTGGGGTGCTTTTGCAAGGACCTGCGGCTCGCAATTTTTCAGTGTGGCAAACCTTAGGTAACTCAACCTATTCCGATCAAATCACCAATATGAAAAACTTTTTGGAGGATCGCTTAGCATGGATGGATTCGACCTTAGCACCTTTTGGTGCTGTTCTGCCAACCATTTCGATTCCGGAAGACACCTTGGTTTGCTTGAATACACTATATGAAGCGCCGTTCGATCCTGCTTATTCGTACAATTGGAAACCAGGGCCTGAAACCCCTGCGATTATGCTCGACTCGGCCGGTTTATACACACTAGAACTCAATGATATGTATGGTTGCTTTGCATCTTTTCCCATGCAAGTGTCTTTTTCTATACCCGATTCTACCTTCTTGCAAACACACATTTCCGGCGATGTCATCTACACCTTTTCTGGTTTAAATGGGCCTACTAGTCAATATGTATGGGATTTTGGCGACCAGACCCTAACGGGTGAGGGCGAACAAGTCAACCACGTATATGCTTCGCCAGGTAATTATACCGTAAACTTGATTGTGACCGATTCATTGGGATGTATAGCCGAGTCATCCAAAGTAATTAATGTTACAGAAGGAGAAATTCAAGTGAATATCATACCCAATCCCTCAGTGAATAACCCACTAATAACCCACAACATCCCTCAGGATGACGCCTATACTTTTATGCTTTTTGATGCTACCGGCAGAAAACTTATGGAACTAAGCCAACCTGCATCGCCATTTAGTTTGGAAACGATTGGGCTTTCTCACGGCACCTATTGGTTGCAATGTGTTTACAGAGAAAAGAAAATCGCAAAAGGAATCATTAAACTTTAATTCTTGCTAATTAGCTTCATCGAACCTACCTATATCTTTCATCAGGTCGAGTTCGCAAAATTAATTCAAGGATAAATTCATTTCGCTAAATGAAAAATGCAGGCCCTTATTTTTCCATTACAGATGGCTTTAAACATGTTTCAATTATTTTTTCAGGGCAAAGGCATCTTTTTTTGATATTTTGCGTTAATTCGTATATATTTGCTTACTAATTCGTATTACTATGAAATTTACTTTTACTTTTCTATCCATTGCATTTTTATTGGTAATTGCATCTTCTTGTATAGAGCACGAGGTTATTCCACCGCCAGTTAGTACAGTTAATCTTAATTGTTCATTCAGTGGTTACGTTAATGGAACCCAAATAGAGCTTACTCAAAATGTTAATGGCTATTTAGGAAACACACAAAATATCATCGATGTTAATCCTTCGCCAAATCCTTCTTTCATGGTGTATATGACTGAAATGCTCTCGCCAAATCAACCGCTTTCTTTACGTTTGAAATTAGGCGCATGTAATTGGGATGCAGCAGCTAACACAGAGCCTACTCTAACCATGTTTAATAATTTCCATACGAATTCAGCGATTAATTTACAGGATTATGCGGATAATGTTAACGCATTTGGTTTTGAAGTAACGTACACCGATAATAATAGTTCTGTATGGGTTTCTAGAGAATTATATAATGTTCCTAACTCAGTGACATTTTCTAACATTAAGCAACAATCCGATAATACAGGGGATTATTCGTTTTTTGATTGTAATTTTTCATGTTATGTATATAGGAATAATCCAGTTTCAGGCTTGTTAGATTCTTTGCAAGTACAGAATGGAAAATATAGCGGCTATTTTAAAAAATAAAACAGTCCATCCACCGGTATTTTTTAAATGATGGATCCATTAAAAATTGCCATAATAGGGGATTATAACTTTACGTTTAATGCCCACCAAGCGACCAATCTTTCCTTAGACCACGCCTCTAATTTTTTGGATTTAGAAATTAATTATTATTGGATTAAGATAAACGATGCGGCGAAAGAAAAACCAAGCTATTTTTTGCAATTTGATGCTTTTTGGATTGCCCCAGGGCCCTTTCAAAACGCCTTCTTTCTAAATGGAATTTTTAAACGCTTAGTAGAACTCGATAAACCTGTTCTGGCAACAGGTGAAAGTTTCAAAATACTCATGGAATTCCTTATTTCTTACAATAATCTTAATAAAGGCGGGGAAAAATTAATTTCTGAAAATCTTTCTTCAGGGCCTTATTTTGAACAGATTGAAATTACGCCTTATTCCAGAATTTTCGCCAAATTATATGAAAACTTCACGAACATGGAGTTAACCGCTGCTCGTTATAGTCTTTATCCTAAGTTGTTAAATGATTTATCAGGTGATTGGATTGATATAGAAGCGAAAAACCAATTTGATGACCCGGAGATTTTCTCCTTAAAAAGCCATCCATTTTTTATTTCTTGCGCTTTTTATCCTCAGGTTTCCTCTACAAGAGATATTCCCCATCCCATTATTTATACCTTTCTAAAAAGTGCAGCGCCGGCTATTTTATTCGAAAATGACTAATTCGTTTTCTTGAGAATA
>JAIPAL010000025.1 GCA_021740085.1 Crocinitomicaceae bacterium | reverse complement strand
GCGGTAAAGATGCTTATTTCTCAGTTTTAGCCATTCAGCCTGATATTAAAGCAATCAAATTAATTCAAGCAGATGAAAAAAAATACGTGAACAAGTTACTTAAGGTCGAATTTACAGAAGTAACTGAAGCGGATGGATTTACATTTCAGGGATTATTAAATGCAGAAATAATTGAAAAATAATCATTTCTGTGAAAGTTGTACCTTTGACAACTTTTAAGTTAATTCATCTCTATGAAGCGTATTCTCTCCTTTTCTATTTCCGTCTTTTTTCTCCTTTTAAGCAATGTCCTAGTTGGACAAGCGATGAAAATAACAGGGACAATTTACGATACAACGGGCGTTACCCCACTTAGCAATGCGACAATCACCGCAGTAAGAATTAACGATTCATTATTGTTAAGTTTTACTCATTCTAATAAAAAGGGAGAATTTGAATTAAAAGGTTTTGCTATTGATACATTTACCCTCTACATTGAGCACCCAAGTTTTGAGACAAAAACCATTTATATATTTGGGAATCAGGAAAATGCTATATTGGATGTAAAATCAATTAAACTAGGGACAAAGATCCAAGAATTTGATGAGGTAATGATTTATGCGAATAAAAACCCTATTTATTATAGAGGTGACACCTTGGTTTATGTGGCGGATTCGTTTAAAGTTGGCGAAAATGCTGTTGTCGAAGACTTGTTAAAGAAATTACCAGGAATAAAAATTGATAAAGACGGAAAAATCACCTCACAAGGAAGAGAAATTAGTCAAGTACTAGTTGATGGAGATGAATTTTTTGGTTCAGATCCTACCATTGCAACCAAGAACTTAGCCGCTAAAGGAGTTGAATCTGTCGAGATTTATGAGAAGAAAAACGAAGATGCTGCCCTTGGCGACGACGAAAAAATTCAAGTCTTGGATCTAAAATTAAAAGATGCTGCTAAACGGGGCTATTTTGGAAAAGTTTCTGGCGCTTCAGATTTTGGATTAATCGGTGAGAATGGCTTTTATGAAGGGGAGTTGCTCTTCAATAAATTTGATAAAAAACGAAAGATTTCTGTTTTCGTTCTAAGCTCTAATACCCCAAGATCTAATTTTGGATGGGGAGACATGAACAAATTCGGCTTAGAAAATGAACGAGAAAGTAGCGGGATGAATATGTGGGATCAAAGTGCTCAAAAATTAGGAGGAGTTCCACAGACATTAAAAGCAGGAATTTACTATTCAGATCGTTTTGGTAAAACTGGAAAAGTTGGCTTTAATTACTCTTATTACAATAACAAACTAAGGGCTGTTGAAAATAGTTTGTCGCAGTATTTTTTGGCAGATTCAAGCTATTACACGAGAGATTCGAGCAACAATATTTCTGAAAACCAATCCCATAAAGTTAATTTTAACATCAGTAGTAATTTAGATTCCTTAACCTCTTTTGAAATTAAGCCAAGTGTTTCCTTTGATATTGCGAATACTGACAATACCAGTTCAGCTAAATTTCTAAGTGAAGACTTTGCACCAACCTTTGAAACCTTGATTCAAAATGTGAATGAATCAAAAGGAATTAATTTTCGAAATGAAATGACAATCAATAGAAAATTCCGATTGCCACGAAGAATGCTAGAGTTCAAATACGTTACCCAGCTTACTGACAATAAAACAGATGGAAAACTGATTACTCAATCTATTGATTCCGTTGACCAGAAAAAGATAAATGATAATTCAAGCATCAGTCATTACAGTTTTTTAACCTATACAGAGCCATTCAACAAAAACTGGAAAGGACAAGTAGAATATTTGTTTGAATATGGTACCTCAAAACAAGACAAGCAGACATTTAATAGAGGTCTTGATAGTTCTTACACAGAAAACGTTGCGTTTCTAAGTAATGAATTTGACAATAACAGAATTCAACACAGGGGAACAGCATTACTTATTTATGAGACCAATATCCAAACCATTATTGGTGGACTTGGTTTTCGATCGATTTCGATTAACAATAATAATTTAGTAAGCGATACAAGCATCAATCAGCAAATCTATAATTTCCTTCCTCGATTTAGCTATCAATTTAAGCCAAGCATGAGTAAACGCCTGGGCATTTTTTATACCACCAACTCCTCACAACCAAGCATTTCAGATCTTCAACCGGTTCAAGATAACAGTAATCCCAACAGGATAAAAGTGGGTAACCCCGATCTTAAACCAAATTATGTTCACAACCTACGCATTAATTTTAATTCCTGGCAAGCGATGACAGGGAAATACATTTGGTCGGGTGCCAATGCCACCTTGACGAATAATGCCTTTGCTAATTCGACTAACTTTGATAGTTTTGGACGGCAGACTTCTAAAACAGAAAATGTAGATGGTAATTTCTTTGCAAACATATTTGCAGGAGTTGGATTTCCTATTTTAAATCGAAAAATAGAATTCTCACCAAATGTAAATGCATCGTACACGAAATATTCAAACTTTATAAATAGCCAACAAAATATTACCAAGAATACCGCTTTGAGTGGTGGTTTAAGTATTGAATTTCAATTAGACTCCCTTGAAATTGAAATCAGCCAATCCTACAGTTATAACAATCCTGTAAGTTCCTTATCAGCTTCTTCAAACCTACCCTATTCCGCTCAAAATTATGCTATAGATTTCAAATGGACTTTGCCAGCGCACATTATTGTTGAATTTGATGCTGAGTATTCAATTAATTCTCAGCGCGCAAATGGCTATAATAAAAACCTGTTTATCATTAATGCCGAAATTAAAAAAGAATTTGGTGCTAGACAAAATACCATTCTTTCTATACAAGCCAATGATATACTCAACCAAAACTTAACCGTTCAACGACAATTAAACGGCAATATCGTTACAGATAACTTTACTAAAATTATATCGCGGTATTTTCTGATGAAACTAACGTATAAATTCAATAACAATAAAACGAAAGAAGATGATTTCAGCGGCTGGCATTAAGCGATTACTATTTATGGTTTTATGTTTGCTCCATGTAAGTGCTTGGTCGCAAGTTTATACGTCGGGAAAAATCACCTACGAAAGAAGAACCAATTTAATGAAACGATTCAACGATCCAAGAATGAAACGTTTCGTAACCGAGGAAAATAAAATTAAAACCGAAGAATTTACATTGACCTTTAACGATACGATTTCTTATTTTAAACCAGTGCCGACGAATACAGTGGATGAAATGGCATGGATGACCACAAAAAACCAATATTATCAATTCTTAAACGAACAGAAACAGCTTTCTATTCTTTCCATTTTTGGACAAGATGTCTATATCAAAGACTCCTTACCTATGAGACCATGGAAGATAACAGACAATAAACGAATAATTAGCGGGTATAATTGCCGGAAGGCTATTTATCAAAAAAATGATTCTACCCGAATTTATGCTTGGTATTCTACTTCCATTACGACATCAGTCGGACCTGAAGGATTTTGTGGATTGCCGGGCCTTATATTAGGAATCGCTACAGAAGATGGAGGAATTATTTACTTCGCAAAGAAAGTGGAAATACTACAAAACATTCCGTCGGAAACCTTTAAGATGGACGCTGGAAAGAATAAATTCTTCACGATGTTAGAATTTAAAGCTAAAATTGAAAAAGAATACGGCAATACCCCTTGGGGCAAACGTATTTTTGTTGACTTGTTTCGTTGGTTATAAAACATGTTTAATTAAAAATAAAATAATGAAAGGGATTATTTTAGCAGGAGGTTCAGGTACAAGGTTACATCCATTAACCTTAGCAGTGAGTAAACAACTCATGCCCGTTTACGATAAACCGATGATTTATTACCCACTCTCCATCTTGATGAGTGCCGGAATAAGAGAAATATTAATTATTTCGACGCCACACGATTTGCCACATTTTGAAAAACTACTTGGAGATGGACGATCATTAGGATGTGAATTTTCTTACGCTGTTCAGGAAATTCCCAATGGATTAGCGCAAGCATTTGTTATCGGCGAGAAATTTATTGGACAAGACAAAGTTGCTTTGATACTTGGGGATAATATTTTTTATGGCGTGGGAATGGATGCCTTATTAAAAGAGAACAATGACCCAACTGGAGGAGTTGTATATGCTTATCATGTAAGTGATCCTGAGCGGTATGGTGTGGTGGAATTTGACGCAGAGATGAAAGCCTTATCTATCGAAGAGAAACCAAAGAAACCAAAATCAAATTTCGCAGTTCCCGGACTTTATTTTTATGATAATTCAGTTATTGATATAGCCAAGAACCTCCAACCATCTTTACGTGGTGAATACGAAATTACGGACATCAATGCTACCTATCTCAAAATGGGAAAGCTAAAAGTGGCGAGCCTAGACAGAGGTACAGCCTGGCTAGACACCGGGACCTTCTCTTCTTTAATGCAAGCTGGACAATTTGTTCAAGTAATTGAAGAAAGACAAGGATTAAAAATAGGCTGTATAGAAGAAGTGGCCTATCGAAATGGTTTTATCACCAAAGAAGAACTCAAGAAAATTGCAGAACCTTTAGTAAAAAGTGGTTACGGTAATTACCTACTAAATTTGATTAAACGAAAATGAATGCATTAGAAGAATACGTTCAATTGATTGAAGAAGGGCTCGAGAAAATCAACTTGCCTAAGACTCCTGAAAATCTATATCAACCCATTGATTACTTTATACAAATTGGTGGGAAGAGAATACGGCCCGTATTAACACTAATGGCAGCAGAACTTTTTGGTACGAAAAAGGAAAGTGCCTTACCCGCTGCTTTGGCCATTGAATTATTTCACAACTTTAGCTTGATTCACGATGACATCATGGATGATGCACCGCTTCGTAGAGGAAAACAGACCGTACATGAAAAATGGAATTCCAATATAGCCATTCTTTCCGGGGACGTATTATTTGTAATTGCCTACCAAGAATTAAGCAAGCAATCCAGGGATCATCTTTTCGATTTACTAAACTTGTTTAATAAAACGGCCATTGAAGTGTGTGAAGGTCAGCAAATGGACATGGATTTTGAGTTACTCCCAACAGTTACGGTAGAAGCTTACATTGAAATGATACGACTAAAAACGTCGGTTTTACTGGGTTGCGCGTTACAATTTGGTGCAATTATCGCAGGTGCATCCAAAAAAAATCAAGCATTGATTTACGAGTTCGGAATCAATTTGGGTATCGCATTTCAAATTCAAGATGATTTATTAGACCTTTATGGCGAACAAAAAAGTGTAGGTAAACAAGTCGGTGGCGACATACTTGCTAACAAAAAAACATTGTTGTGTATTCTTGCAGAAAAGCATGCGGATCAAAAAAACGCCCTTCTATTAGATGAAATGTTTAAGGAGAAGGACCCTGAACTAAAAATATCAAAGGCCAAACACCTGTTCAAAGAATTGGAGATCTTTAACAAATGTAGTGCAGAAAAGGAGCACTATATGAAGCTTGCTATAGATGCCCTAACAGCTATTGAAAGCCCAACGAAAAAGGATTTATTTTTTGAAATCTCCCACTTTTTGTTAAACAGAGATGCTTAACTAGTCAAACAATTAAGTTTTTTTTTATTTTTTTTGATTCAAACCTTATTGATAAATTAATTTATTAGTAATTTTAGACCTTAACTTTAAAAACTTTAAAATGAAAAATGTATACATTGGTTTAGCTAGTATACTTGCTTCAGGATTTGTATTTGGTCAAAAAGTGACTACTAATCCAATGAACGACAAGAAAATACAAGCTTTAGACGTTAAAGCGAAGAAAGAGATTTTTTCTGCACCGAAAGGAATTACTTTGTGGTCGAATGATTTTTCTGTTCCTGCTGATTGGGTTACTTCAAATGCACCTGCTCCTGGTGGATCTCCAGGTCATACTGCTGGTGATTGGGCGATCGTTACAAATGTAAATGCTGGTCCTGTGGCCGCTTTAAATCCTGCGGGACATACTTCTGCGGCAAATGGTTATGCACTTATTGATTCCGATGGTGCTGGAGCAACTGAAACTCAAAATGCAAAAATCGTTACTGCAAATAGCATTGACTTAACTGGTCAACCTTTAGTTGTATTGGTTTTTCAACAAACACACAGAAGATATGCTGAATCAACCTTTGTTGTGTATAGTACTGACGGAGGTGCTGTTTGGCAAGAAATCGAAGTAAATGACATGATGGGTACAAGTACTAATTCAACGAATCCGCAAACAGTTCAAGTAAACATGTCTGCATACCTTGGCAATCAAGCAAATGTTAAGATTGGTTTCAAATATATTGGTCAATACGATTGGTTCTGGGCAGTTGATGATGTAAAATTAATGACGCCAGATGATTACGATTTATCAATGGATAGTGGTTACTGGGGGTCAACTGGTTTTTGGGGTGCAAGACTTCCTTACTACCAAATACCATTGGCACAATTAGCACCGATTGATATGTCAGGTGTTATTAGCAACTTGGGTGCTTTAAACCAAACAGATATCGTATTTACAGCTGCACTTGCAAGTGGAGCATGGAGTGGGTCTTCCGCTGCATCAACAATCAATGCTGGCGCTTCAGATACATTATCATTACCAACAGCGCTTACTCCTCCAGCGGTAGCAATGACACATGTTATTAATTTCAGTACTACTTCTGGTGCCGTTGATGCAGCTCCTGCAAATAATTCTTTGCCTGCAGCAGCCACGTTGGTGGTAAATAATACTATTTATGCACGTGATAAGGACAATATGACAAACGGATCCTATAATGCAGGATTTGGATTTGAAGTAGGAAACATTTTTGATATCTACGCAACAGCACCATTAAGTGCTATTGATGTTCACATTAGTGATGCAGCTGAAGTTGGTGCAGAATGTTATGTAAAATTATATTCAATTGACGCAACAACTGGAGACTTTGTTTATGTTGATGAATCAAATGCCTACACATTAACAGCAAATGATTTAGACGAAATTGTAACATTTTCACTAGCAGCTGGTGCCTTTACATTAAATGCTGGTGAATCATACTTAATCGTTGCCGGTTCAAATGGCGATGGTGGTTTGACGAACGATTTAGTTGTTGGTACATCTGGATCTTCAGAAGCTCAAACTTCTTTCTATTTAGATTTAACAGATAATACTTGGTATTATACTACTTCTACTCCAATGGTAAGAATGAATTTCTCTGCAGCTGGAATCGAGGATAACGATGCAAGTTTCGGATTGAACGTTTACCCTAATCCTGCAGAAAACGAAGCAAATATTAGTGTTTCTGTTGAAAACGCAAACGTTGCTGTATCACTTACTGATTTATCAGGTAAAGTTGTTTACAACAACAATTTGGGAACTGTTAACGGAACGAAAAACGTAACAATCAACACTGGAAATTTCGCAAATGGAATCTACATGGTTGCTGTTAATTCTAACGGAAACATTTCTACTAAGAAATTAGTTATCAGAAACTAATCTGAGTTGAATTTTATCAAAAAGGGCCTTCGGGCCCTTTTTTTTGTTCTAAATTATCCGTCAGTTTTAATTAATTTATTAATTTAGAATTAAATTAAATCCGTAAACATGAAAAACAACTACCTTTTCCTTCTAATAGTATTAATCACAAGTAGCGTTCAAGCTCAAAAGCAATTTAAAGATATTTCTTCGGAAAAGAAACATGTTATAGTTTCCGATCCCGTAAAACCAGAAAAAATTCCGACAGTAAAAGGAATAACATTATGGCAAAATGACTTTTCTGATAATTCAGAATGGACCTATGACAACACTTCGGCACCTTATCTAAATTGGGAAATAACTACCGCGGCCGATACGATACCAGTAGCAGCCTTAAGTCCAGCCATCTTTACCACTGTTGCGAATGGTTTTGCCTTTATCAACTCAGATTCTCAAGGACAAAATGGTGTCCAAAATGCCAATATGACCTATAATGGCACCATAAATTGCACCGGATATCCAAACGTAAGCCTTGTATTCGAACAACAATATAGAACTTACTTAGACACCCGAATTGTACGCGTGAGTAACGATGGTGGAACAACATGGACCGATTTTTACATCACTGATGGAAATGAACCAACCGCGCAAAATACAGCTAATCCAGATATTGCATCGGTCAACATCTCTTCGGTTGCAGGCAACCAAGCAAACGTCAAAATTCAACTAAATTACCAAGGGAATTGGGGATGGTATTGGGCGGTTGATGACATCAAAATTATTGAAACGGATCAATATGACTTAAAACTTCAATCGATTGCATGGGGAACAGATGGTGCTTTCGGTGAACGCTTACCATATTATCAGGTGCCTACGCTACAAGTTGCCCCGATCAATTTTGGTGGTGCATTAAAAAACATAGGTGTTCAAGATATTAGTGATGCCACTTTCACAGCTGTCATTAATGGGGTTTACAATGGTTCAACATCACCCACATTTATAGCTGCATCTAACTTAGATACAATTTGGTGTGGAACAACATTTACCCCGGCGGCTACTGTTGCAACACATGTCGTTCAATTGGCGGCATCGACAAGCAACATTGAGCCAGACATGACAAATAATGTATTACCTTCAATGAATATTGAAATTAACACAAACATCTATGCAAGGGACCGCGGAACAATTCTAGGAGGTATATCAAATGCTGGAGAAGGTTACGAAGTAGGAAATGTCTTTGATATCTTTACCAATGATGTTCTTTATGGAATCGATGCGTATATTCATCCAACAGCGGAAATAGGTTCAGAAATCTTTACCAAATTATATTACAATAATACAGGTACAGGCGTATTTGATTTTGTGGATGAAAGTGCTCCTTATGTTATTCAAGCAGGCGATCTAGGACAAAAAATAACCTTACCACTTCAAAATTTCCAAGCTTTATTAGCCAATGAATCTTACTTGGCAATGGTTGGTTCATTTGGTGACGGAGGAATAAGCAATGATTTAGTATGTGCTACCTCTGGATCATCGGCTCCACAAACAGCTTTTTACTATGACTATACTGATCAAACTTGGTATTACACCTCCTCTTCACCAATGGTACGGATGAATTTTGATCCAAGCTTAGGTATAGAGGCAAGTGCAAACGCAGTTCCGTTCACGATATTCCCGAATCCTTCCAATGACCAATTCACGGTAAAATTGTCAAATGGCAATAATGCCACGATTGAAATACTTGATTTAAAGGGGAATTCAATTAAAAAGACGAACACAAATTCTATGCAAACCAACATCTCTACAGCATCTATTTCCAACGGGGTATACTTACTTACTATAACTACAAACGGAAATACCTTTACGAAAAAGATTGTAGTACAGCATTAATAGAATTTTTGATAACTAATTGAGTGAAATAATCAGCAGTTAATTTCAGTGAAATTTTCTGCTGTAATTTCCCAATTTGATTCTGTGCCTGGGCGGACAAGTTGAATCGTTCTCATACCCACCTTGTCTGCAGCCATTAATTCTTCACGAATATCCGATAAAAAAAGAATAGAAGTCATAGGTAATTTTAGTTTATCAGCGATTAACGTATAGGTATTTGACTCTCTTTTCGGACCAGTAACGGTGTCAAAGTAAGCACTAATATAGCTGGACAGGTCCCCTTTCTCAGCAAATTTAAAAATTAATTTTTGTGCTTCGACCGAACCAGAAGAGAAGATAGCCAATTCAATATTGTTATCATACCATTCTTTTAAAGAAAGCGGCACATCATCATAGACATGAGAAACCAAGGTGCCTGCGAGATAGCCTTCTTCCCAAATTACACCCTGCAGAAATTTTAAGGGCGTCACTTTCCGATCCGCCTTACACCAAAGAACCAATTGATTAATACAATCTTGCCTAGAAAGCAATTCCAACCCACCTTCATTTTTCACTAATTCCTTAACTTCATCAAATGCAGCAACTACCTCAGCCGAATCATTGAAAAGAAGCTTATCTACATTCGATAAGAAATAGGGAAATAATACGTCATAAACAAAGGAAACAGAAGTAGTGGTACCTTCAATGTCCATCAACACGCATTTAATTTCACCTTTCACTATCAGGAAATTTAAAATCAGAAAATCGATTTTCAAGGGAAGAATCAGTGTAATTAGGCACCCAACCACTGCTATCTATAAAAATCCGGATTGCCTTTACGAATGGATCTTGAATCCCCGCATCAAACCAGTGCTTGGTACCCTCTGGCACACTAATTAAATCCCCCCTTTCGCACAACAAATTGAATACCGCTTGATTTTCAAGATTAAACCAAAACAAGCCTTTCCCATCAACAAAAAAACGAATTTCATCCTCTGTATGCGTATGTTCCTGATTAAACTTATTTCGTATCAGGTCGTAATTTTCGGTGCTAGCATTTATAGAAATCACATCCGCTGTTAGGTAGCCATTTTCATTCATGAAAGGCTCTAAATCTTTTTTGTAGGCAGCTATTATTTCATTCGCTGTGGCGGTATCATCAAAAACAACGTCACAAACCCACTGATCAAAGAAAATACCTCGTTCATTAAAAAATGAACGTATTTCGGAAACATTATCCGTCTGAAAATTCAACTCGGGAATTGATAGAACCGCCATCGGTTTACTTATTAAGAATTAACCATTCACACTGACAAAGGTAATCGAAAGACTCAAGATGTCTTTTAGCTTCAAATAAATTTTCTCCCCAGGCATAGAATCCGTGTTTACGAATCATAAAAATCCCCTGATTCAATTCCATTTTTCGATAGGTTAATTCATGCTTAAAAAAAGCCATATCTTGCGAATTATCAAAAATTGGAATCTCCACAATTCCATCGTGGGTATTGATTCCCCTTAATCCTTTCTGCATTTCATAACCTAAAAAGGTCAAATGATTCCCTTTAGTTAGTGACGTCAAAGCGATAGGAAAAACGGAATGGCTATGTAAAACAACCTTAATGTCTGGAAACAAGTTGTATAATACCGAATGTATTTCGGTTTCAGCAGAAGGCTTAATATCCTTATATCCTTCAGCTACTTGACCATCATTATCCAATAAAATAAAATCTTCCTCCCTTATTTCGCTTTTATCAATCCCAGATCGAGTGACCCAAATTTGATTGGAGGAATCTTTAAAAGAATAATTCGTTGATGTTCCGGGTGAGTGGCCTTTATCGTGTAGATGTCGAATACAAATCGTTAATTTAGATTTCATAGGAGCAGATGTACCATCAAAAATAAGTAAGTCGTCGATTGAATTTACTTAATTCAAAATTAGAATTCATTTATAAATTTGCAAGTGCTTCTTTTGTAAAAGCGGCGATTAACTTACCGTCCGCTTTACCAGCTAACTTAGAAGATAAGATTCCCATCACCTTTCCGATATCTTGAATTCCTTTGGCGCCAGAAGATTCAATTGCCATAGCTACTTCCTTTTTCACATCGTCATCGCTCAACATTTTTGGAAGGTACTCTTCAATTATTTTTGCTTGAACCAATTCATCATGCGCTAAATCTTCCCGATTTTGAGCAATATACAACTCATATGTTTCCATACGTTGTTTGAATAATTTTAGGCAAATTTTTATTACTAATTCGTCGCTAATTTCAGCAGAACCACCAGATGTAGATTCGAGTAAAATTTTAGATTTTACATCCCTCAATGCCGCCAATCGATCTTTATCGCGCGCCAACATTGCCTTTTTTATCTCGTCATTAATTTGTGTTGCAAGACTCATTTAGTCAACATTATCGTGAAGAAAATTATTATTTCGTAACCCAGAACCATTATCTTCATCAGACAATCCGAATCTAGAAATATTATTTTGTGCGCTAGGAACTTCTCCGTTTATGTTAATGTTTCTTCTAACGAAAGCAGGTTCTTTCTCAAAATCAGCAATTCCTTCTGCATTCTTTAGTTTATTTGTATAGCTATGAATTTTAGAATTCCTCTCATCCATTTTACGTTGTTGTTCTTCTGGAGAAAGAATCGCTTGTGCTTTCGTAGTATTCCAACTTGTCTCACCATCATCCTCTAGAATATGCCTAACAATCTCAGGACTTGCTGATTCCGTTGTGCTAGCAGGAATAGAAGCTTCCACTTCCTTACTACTTTCAAATACCAATGGACTATCAACAGAATTCAAATTATCTGAATCGGAAAAATCAAAACTCGTTTCGCTTACTTCATTAGAAAGAGAATCCGCTACATAATCATCGTCAGCATAAATTTCTGAATCAAACAAATCAAAAGAAATAGTTGTAGATTCAGGAACATCATTTGATGGTATTTCCACCTCTAAGTCAATACTTCCAAAAATCGGTGTCTCTGATTCAACCGTATTAGAATAAATTGGAGCTTCAGTTTCTGATAATGAATCGCTCTCTTTTAAGAAAGGTTCTTTTGCTAACACATCACTCATACTTTCCAATACAGGACCTTCATTAATTGAAGAGTCAATTGGTGAAGACATTGTATTCGTAATTTCTTTCTTTAAATCGTCTCCTAAAGTCATTAATTTACGCTCAGGCAACGATTCAAAACCGGTATATGGCACAGATGAAAAACCTGTAGCGATCAACGTAATACTGATATTATCTCCTAAACTTGCATCATATCCATGCCCCCAGATCACATCAGCGGTGGCACCTGCAGCATCTTGAATAAAATCAGTAATGCTAGTTATTTCATCCATCATAACCTCTTTATCACCGTAGGTAATATTCAACAAGACGTATTTAGCGCCATTGATATCATTTTCATTTAACAAAGGAGAATTCAAGGCCGATTGCACCGCTTCCATTGCACGATTTTCTCCTTCAGCTTTAGCGCTACCCATGATGGCATGACCACTATTTCTAAGAACTGTATTCACATCATTGAAATCGACATTTATCATTCCCGTAACAGAAATAACCTCCGCGATCCCTTTGGCAGCAACAGTAAGAATATTATCCGCTTCAGCAAATGCTTTGGTCAGGGCCATATTTTTACCAAACTCACGTAATTTCTCATTATTGATAATCAATAGCGTATCGACATTTTGACGCATTTTCTCCAAGCCTTCTTCCGCTTGCAGTCTACGTTTTCTTCCTTCAAAATCGAAAGGAATTGTTACGATACCAACGGTAAGAATCCCAAGATCCTTGGCTACTTGAGCAATAACAGGTGCTGCACCAGTACCGGTTCCACCGCCCATTCCAGCAGTAACAAATACCATCTTAGTATTTTTAGATAGCACCTCGCGCAATTCTTCAATATTCTCAATTGCAGCATTCATTCCTACTTCAGGGATCATTCCTGCTCCTCTTCCTTCTGTAAGATTTGGTCCCAATTGAATTTTATGAGGTACCGGAGAAATATCGAGTGCTTGTCGATCCGTATTGCAGACAATAAAATCAACGCCAACAATTCCTTGATTAAACATGTGATTCACTGCGTTACTGCCACCGCCACCAACTCCAATTACTTTAATAATTGAAGACATTCCTTTGGGGATATCAAATTCCATCATATTCTATGTTATAAATTATTAATTATTAATCATCTTCTAAAAACCGTGGTAATTTATTTAATATTTTATTAAAGAAATTACCTCTTAATTTTGGGTCATTATGGGAAATCGTTTTGTTATTATTGGGTGCTTCATTCACTTCATCGCGTAGATCTTCCATTCTTTCAAACCCTTTTAATACCAAGCCAATTCCTGTTGAATACATTGGGCTAGCCAAATTATCCATTTGATTAGGATTAGCTAAGTGTTCATTCGGATAACCTATACGTGTATCGATTCCAGTAGTATATTCAAATAATTGAGTCAAGTGTTTCATTTGAGCACCTCCACCAGTAACCACGATACCGGCTAAAATCTTTTTACTAAAACCAGAGTTTTCAATCTCATAATGAACCAATTCGATAATGTCCTCCATGCGAGATTGAATAATCTTCGCTAAATTTCTCAAGGTAATTTCTTTGGGATCTTTTCCTCTGAATCCTGGTATGCAAACGACCTCATGTTCATTACTCTCCGAAGCAAAAGCACTTCCGAAACGAACCTTTAAATTTTCCGCATGTCTACGAATAATTTTACATCCTTCCTTAATATCTTCAGTAATAACATTTCCTCCAAAAGGAATCACGGCAGTATGTCGAATAATTCCCTCGTAAAAAATGGCTACATCTGTGGTACCTCCACCGATATCGACTAAGACAACGCCTTCATCTTTTTCTTCTTGAGTTAACACGGCATCCGCAGAAGCGATTGGCTCAAGCACAAAATGTTTGATTTGCAATCCAGCATTTTCGACACACCTTCTAATATTTTGGACATTACTAACGTGGCCAGTAATAATATGAAAATTAGCTTCTAATCGAACACCAGCCATCCCTATGGGATTTTTAATACCGGGTAAATTATCGACAATATATTCTTGGGGGATTACATCGATTATTTCTTCTCCTGGATTCATAACCAACTTATGCATATCTTTTACAAGTGCGTTGATATCCTCTTGAGCAATTTCATTTTCGGAATTATTTCGCGTATAAATACCGCGATGTTGGAGGCTTTTTATGTGTTGTCCAGCAATACCAACATTGATGTTTTTAATAATCAAATCACCTTCCACCCTACCTTGAGTTTCTTTTACAGCAAGAATTATCGATTCTACTGTTTGTTTGATATTAGAAACAACCCCACTCATTACGCCCAACGACTCACTTCTACCCATAGAAAGTATTTCAATTTTTCCATGGTCATTTTTCTTTCCAACAAAACAAGCAATTTTCGTCGTTCCTATATCTAAACCGACAACAATTTTAGTACGCTTAACATTTTCTGTTGAACCATTATTTTCTACCAACGATTTGTCCTTCATATTTTACTATTATCGTATTATATTTCGCCCAACCTTCTTGGGGCATCCCTTCTTTATAAAAAACTTTCAAGCGGTTAAATTTATCCTTCACTTCTTCATCGGATTTAGCTGAACCAAATAGTATGGTTTGGCTTCCAACAAGTGGAATAAGGAGGAAATCACCGTTCATTTCCAAGTAAACCTGCCCAATCAAAGCATTAAAAAATGGATCGCTACAAACATAATTGGAAATTCGATAGATATCATCTAATTTTCGAATACTTTTCAAAGAATCATTGTTAATAATTTCTTTTACCGATTGATTTTTTAGGTTTTCAATAATATTTCCTGAAATCACTAGCACTCGAGCCGTATGAAGATCCGTTCTATTAATTGTGAAGCCTTCATCGTCTAAATAATAAGAATTTTGTGAAAGGTTGAAAATTCTAGCAATTGGCTTTCGGAGTTGAACATTAATATTCCAAGTGCTGCCAATATTCTTAAAAACCTTTACGCTTTTAACCTCTTCCATTTCCTCAATAAAGGATTCTATTTTTTTTATGTTAATTTTTTCAACTCGATCCCCTATGGAATAAAGCTTATTAAAAATCAAACGATCCAGCAATTCACTTTCAGTTAAGAAGGCATTTTCTCCCTCCACATGAATGGAAATAGTTGGTTTTTTAGAGATGATTTCCTCATTTTTATTATTGGCAATAAGCAAAATGGCAATTATACCAATCCCCAATAGGACCAAGAAAATTAGTGTCAATACTTTTTTCATTCTTGCGGCCTATTTTTGATTAATAATTCTTTAATTGGAGAAACGAGACGATCAATGTCACCGGCACCAATTGTAACAAATATTCCGGATTCAAACTCTTTAACTCTTTCAAACAATTCATCGATAGACATCCTTTTTTTATTGGAATGTTCTATTAAACTTAGCAACCAATCGGAAGTCACTCCTTCCATAGGTAATTCTCTTGCTGGGTAGATTGGCAACAAGATCACCTCATCCAAAGCACTTAGTGACCTTGCGAATTCACTTGCAAAATCCTTTGTTCTTGAAAACAGGTGAGGCTGAAAAACACCCGTGATTTTCTTCAATGGATAGCGCATTTTAAGCGAAGAAATTAAAGCATCAATTTCAGTTGGGTGATGTGCATAGTCATCCAAAAAAACCACTTTTTCAGTTTGTAAAATTGTTTCGAACCTTCTTTTTAAGCCCAGAAATGACTGAAGACCATCAATGATAGAAGCAGATGAAATACCCAATTCTGTCAAAAGAGCGACGCAAGCAAGCGCATTCTCCGCATTATGAATACCAGCCAAGCCAAGTTCAACATGCGCCCATTTATCGTTCTTTAAGCGAATGTCACAAAATGCCACATTGTTTTCATAATACAATTTATCAATTGAATAATCGGCCGTTTCTGAAAACAAGGCATAGCTTATTTTCCTAGCGTCAGAAGGTAAATCTACTCCTTCTTTGCTTACCAATAAACCAGCTGAATCGATCTTCATTGCAAATTGACGAAAGCCATCCAAAAACGATTCTTTAGAACCATAAATATCCAAATGATCTGGATCTGCAGAAGTAATAATAGCGGAGTATGGCGATAATTTTAAAAAGGAACGATCAAATTCATCCGCTTCAACCACCATATATTCAGGATCATTTTGAATCACTAAATTCGAATTGAAATTGGTAGCAATTGCCCCTAAAAAGGCAGTGAATTTTTTATCGGTTCCATTCAATATATGAGCAAGAAGAGAACTTGTTGTAGATTTTCCGTGCGTCCCTGCAACACATAAACTTTTTGCTGTTTGTGTTATCAAGCCAAGAATTTCAGCCCTTTTCATTATGGGGAAATCGTTTTCTTTAAAATAATTTAGGATTATATTATCAGATTTAATCGCTGGCGTATAAACAATGAGGACTTCTTTTTTCTCTAAAAAAGTCGTTGGTATTGACGAAAGCTCATCGATATAATGAATCTCACAACCTTCACGCACTAAATCAATCGTCAAAGCAGATTCGTTTCGATCATAGCCACACACTAACTTTCCTTCTGACAAAAAATAGCGGGCAAGTGCCGACATTCCGATACCACCAATACCTAAAAAATACACTTTGCTATAAGTAGTTTCCGTAGTTGACATCTTAACTTATTGATTTAGAAACAAGTTCTTGGCAAGCATTTACAATCTCTGCCGTTGCATTAGGCATTCCCATTTTCTTTATATTCTTTGATAATTGATCCATCATTTCTGATGAATTTAACAAGTCAACTATGTGCTGAAAAAGCGTTTCTTTGGCTACAGCATCTTTCACTAGAACAGCGGCAGTATTATTCACCAAAACCATTGCATTTTTTGTTTGATGATCTTCAGAAACATTCGGCGAAGGAATTAAAATGGTAGGCTTTCCGATTATCGATAACTCAGAAATTGACGTTGCACCGGCACGGGAAACAATTACATCTGCTGCTGCATAAGCGAGATCCATTCTTTCAATAAAGCGCAACATTTTAACATTGGAAGGAAGCGACAATTCTTCTTCTAGTACTTTAAAATATAGATTTCCGCATTGCCAAAGGACTTGGACATCATCGTGTTTATTTATTTCTTCTAATGAAAAACTAACAGCTTCGTTTAAGGTTCTGGCACCTAAACTCCCCCCTACAATTAAAATTGTTTTCTTATTTTTTTCCAAGCCATAAAACTGAAGACCTTCCTCCTTTTTATTCAGTAAATGAACCGTTTCACTCCTAACAGGATTACCAGTTACAATGATTTTATCCTTGGGGAAAAATACTTCCATATTAGGATAAGCAGTACAAATCAGGGACGCTTTTTTCGCAAGTAACAAGTTCGTTTTTCCTGGAAAAGAATTTTGTTCTTGTATAACCGTTGGTATTTTTAACCATGATGCCATTTTAAGTGTTGGTCCACTCGCGTAGCCACCAACTCCGATGACTAATTCAGGCTGAAAAGATTTTATTAAACGGCGTGCTTTCCATAAACTTTCAATCAACTTAAAAGGCAATAAAAAATTTGAAAGCGCGAAAGAACGTTTAAATCCAACAATCTTCAAGCCTTCAATTTCATATCCAGCTTGAGGCACCTTTTCCATTTCCATTTTTCCTAGCGCGCCAATGAACAGAATAGCAGCAGAAGGATTCCTTTTTCGGATTTCATTGGCAATTGCAATAGCGGGGAATATATGTCCACCTGTTCCTCCACCAGAAATTATTACTTTATTAATCATTATTACTGTCCAATTTCATTTCAAAAGCACTGCTATTATTTGATTGTTTTACGGCAAAAGACTGCACAATTCCAATAGAAACACAGGCCATAATCAATGCAGATCCTCCCATTGCTAAAAACGGCATATTTTGTCCAGTAACGGGCAGAATCCCTGTGCAAACCAACATATTTATACTTGCTTGTGACAATAAATGAAGACCAATAGCTAAGCAGACATAGGTTTCAAATAAATTATCCGAATTAAGTCCAATGCGTATTATTCGGAATAAGAGAATCATATATAACAAGAGCAGCACGAAAGCGGAAAGAAGACCAAACTCCTCCACGAAACTCGCAAAATAAAAATCTGCATAGGCTTCCGGTAGGTACTTTTTAAGTTTCCCATCACCGACACCTTGTCCAAAGATAGCCCCATTATGGATGGCCAATTTTGCATTTATTGCTTGTGCATTTTCAATTGCGCCATCATCCGGGCCCATTTTATTCGTAATTCTATTTTCCCATGTTTGGTAGCGCGGTAGAAAATTCAAGTCTGGAATCATTTTATGAATTCCGATTAAAATACCAATACCGAGCACCCCAACACCAGCAATTGTAAACAATTTCAAAAGGGGCACTTTACCAATAAACAGGATGAACATTGATAATAAAAAAAGCATCACAGAGGTGGATAAGTTGTCCTTGAAAATCAATCCACATATTACAATAATTGGCAACATTAGGGGACCGATGCCTTGCTTCCAATCATCAAGCAAGTCTTTTTTCTTGACCAATATTTTTGACAAATATAGAAACAGGGCTAGTTTAGCAAAGTCAGAAGACTGAAAAGTTAAACCTATAAAAGGAATCTTGATCCATCTTCCGGCATCGTTAACTTTCGCTCCAAAGAAGATCGTAAAAATCAGTAGGGCAATTGCAACATAGTATGAGAATTTTGCAATTTGAGAAATGTATTTTGGATTCAATTTATGAATAAAATAAATTGAAAAAAAGCCTATTAAAACATAAATAAAATGCTTGAATAAATAGTAAAAAGGCGTTCCACCCTCAATTTTAACCAAGATAGGAACAAAGCTATAAACAGTTACAAGAGAGAACGCCAACATCAGCAATGTTATCATCCAAATTACTGGATCACCTTTTAGATAGGTTAGGTATTTTCTCATTTTGACTTAACTAACTTTAAATAATTGATTAGCTCCTCTTCTTTTTGAATACCGTTTTCATCATAAAACAGAAACAGTACGATGCCTTTCGTTTTAAAACCGTATAACATATCTGATAATGAAGATAGATTGGGGACAACAACAACCCCTTCTAAATCTTCACCATTAATTATAGAATCATCGATCAAAACATACGAAGACACCCATTCACTAAATGACATGGCCTGTTTGCTTCTTTTAATATATTCATAGTCATAAAACACTAAAACAACAGGAAATGGAAATGCAGAAATCGTTGATTCCAATTGCAAACCCAGCGAGTTTTGCCATGTAAAAACATCAAGTCCATGCCATTTACCTTGCGGGCAAATCGAAGACTCGCCTAGCACCCGTAAATTCTCGGACCGTTTTTCAATTAATTCCTGCTCTCGTATTTTTAGAAACTTCATAACTAAATTTTATAGCAATTTCACCGCTTTCTTAAACTGATTCCCTCTATCCTCATAATTTTCAAATAAGTCAAAACTTGCACAAGCTGGAGAAAGAAGAACAACTTCTTCTTTTGAGCCAAGTTGATAAGCAAAAGCAACTGCTTCTAAAGCAGAATTAGCCTCTACAATTGTATCAACAATTCCCGAAAAAGCTTCAATTATTTTCTTGTTATCAAGTCCCAAGCAGATAATTGCTTTAACTTTTTCTTTCACCAAGGCTGTGAGTTCATTGTAATCATTTCCTTTATCAACCCCACCTACTACCCAAATTGTTGGCTTATCCATACTTTCAAGAGCAAACCAAGTAGCGTTAATATTCGTGGCCTTTGAATCATTAATAAATTCGATACCGTTGACCTTAGCGACGAATTCCATACGATGTTCAGCGTTCACAAAGTCACCCAGACTCTCTCTGACCACTTCTTTACGGATTTCTAATAACCTACCTGCAATTCCTGCTGCAAGTGCATTTTGAGTATTGTGCTTACCCTTCAAAGCTAATTCGTGAATAGACATAATTAATTGTTGTTTTATATTGATTGTTAGTTGTTTCTCATCGGCAAAAGCGGCCATCTTTTCTTTCTTCTTCAAGGAAAAAGGCGCTGTATTGGTGTTGATTTTCTTGGTTGCTAATTCTTTCATTATGACTTCATCATCGGCATTATAGATGAACCAGTCATCTGGAGAAAGATTATTGATTATTCGAAATTTTGATTGGATATAGTTTTCAATTTTATAGTCATATCGATCCAAATGATCCGCAGTAATATTGGTTAAAACTGCTACATTCGCTTTAAAATCGTACATATCATCGAGCTGAAAAGAACTTAGTTCGAGCACATACCACTCACGGTCTAATTTTGCCACTTGTCTGGCATAACTTTGTCCGATATTCCCTGCTAATGCCACATCAAAACCAGCTTTTGCAAGAATATGATGAATTAATAAAGCCGTAGTTGTTTTGCCGTTACTTCCTGTAATACAGATTGTTTTTCCTTTAGAAAATGGCTTCGCAAATTCAATTTCAGACACCACCTTAATCCCCGCCTTACGAATCTCCTCCATCACTCTTGTTTTTTCAGGTATTCCCGGCGACTTAATAATCGTATCGGCGCGCAGAATTTCATCCATTGAATGCCCCTTTTCTTCCCAAACGATTTCGTTTGTGGACAATTCCAGTTTACCCGCTTCAGAAATGGGGCCTGCATCAGAAACAAGTACATCAAATCCGATTTTTTTAGCCAACAACGCAGCTCCAACGCCGCTTTCGCCGGCGCCCAAAACAACTATTTTTTGGCCAAAATTCTGCATTATCTTAACTTAAGCGTTACAATTGAAATCACTGCAAGAAGCACCGCTACGATCCAAAACCTCGAAACAATTTTAGCTTCGTGCATGCCTTTTTTCTGAAAATGATGGTGTAGTGGTGCCATTAGAAAAACCCTTCTTCCTTCACCAAATCGACGTTTAGAAAACTTGAAATATCCTACTTGAATGAGAACTGATAAATTTTCAATTAAGAATATTCCACAAAGTACAGGGATCAATAGCTCTTTCCGAATAGAGATAGCAAACACAGCGATGATACCACCAAGCGCAAGGCTCCCAGTGTCGCCCATAAAGACTTGGGCAGGATAAGAATTATACCATAAAAATCCAATACAAGCGCCGACAAAGGCCGCAATAAAAATCACGAGTTCTTCAGCCAAAGGAATATACATCACATTCAAGTAATCCGCAAAGACCTCATTGGAGCTTACATAAGCAAAAACAGCTAGTGCTAAACCAATAATTGCTGAGCTACCTGTGGCTAGACCATCTAAGCCATCCGTCATATTGGCGCCGTTTGAAACAGCAATTACAATAAAAATAACAATAGGAATGAAAAGCAACCAACCATAGGATTTATTAGAATCACCAATTAACCAATTGTAATTAAATTCATTTCCCTTAAAAAAAGGAATTGTGGTGGTCATATCATCCGTTTTAATCCACTTATAATTTTCACCTTTATTTTGGTGATGATTATGAGAAACAAACGATTCATCTTTCCCTAATTTATAATCTGCTGATACACGTTTATGAACGGTAACATCATCGGAGAAATAAAGAATACAGCCTACAATTAATCCAACCCCAATTTGGCCGACGATTTTGAAACGACCTTTTAATCCTTCCTTATTCTTCTTGAACACCTTAATATAATCATCCAAAAATCCAATGAGACCCAACCAAACTGTGGCGATCAACATCGTAATCACGTAGATATTATGGAGTTTTGCAAAAAGCAAGGTAGGAATCAAAATGGCAGAAAGGATGATTAGTCCGCCCATTGTGGGAGTGCCTGATTTTTCAATCTGACCAGCCAAGCCAAGATCCCTAACTGTTTCACCAATCTGCTGCTTTTGCAACGATTGAATGATTTTTTTACCAAATAAGATAGAAATGATTAACGATGTAATCATTGCTAAACCGGCACGAAAAGAAATAAAATCGAATAATCCAGCTCCTGGAAAATTTTGTTTGTCTAAGAAATCGAATAAATAGTATAACATCTTACTTTTTCATTAGGTTAAAAAAACTACTTGCTGTATTAAAATCATCGAAATCATATTTTACGCCATTGATTTCCTGGTATTTTTCATGTCCTTTTCCGGCAATAAGGATGACATCATTTGTTTGTGCAAGAATTATTGCTGTTTGAATTGCTTGTTTTCTATCAGGAATTGTTAATGCCGAACAAGCTAGAACATCGCTTAATCCTTCGCTCATTTCTTCCAGAATTGTGTTTGGATTTTCCGTCCTCGGATTATCAGATGTTAAGATTACTTGATCACTTTTATCATAAGCAATCCTTGCCATCTTAGGTCGCTTCCCACGATCACGATCACCGCCACAACCGACAATGGTGATTATTTTTGCCGTTGGTTTACGAAACGATTTGATGGTATCCAGTACATTTTCTAATGCATCAGGCGTGTGTGCATAATCAATAACAGCAGTTATCCCAGAAGCGCTTCGTACATATTGAAATCTCCCTTCCACCGAGTTAAGCTTACTCAAACTCGTTAATACCGCCATTTTATCGATTTCACATAAAACACCAACAGCATAAACAGCCAATAAATTTGAAGCGTTAAATTCGCCAATCAATTGGGTCATTACCTCTTGATTATTTATGTTGAGTAACAAGCCATCAAAATCATTTTGAATAATCTTGCCTTTAAATTCAGCCATTGATTTCAGGGCAAAATAGTGCTTAGCTGCCTTTGTGTTCTGAAGCATGACACTACCATTTTTATCATCGCTATTTGACAAGGCAAATGCATGCGCAGGAAGCCCGTCAAAAAACAATTTTTTAACACGGATATATTCTGAGAAAGTCTGGTGATAATCCAAGTGATCGTGCGTAATATTGGTGAATACACCACCAAAAAAACTAAGTCCCAAAATTCTTTTTTGATGAATAGCATGCGAGCTCACCTCCATAAAACAATAGCTACAACCCTGCTCAACCATTTCCGCGAGCAATCTGTTCAATTCAATGGGGTTCGGCGTCGTATGCGTAGCAGGTACATCTACTTTTCCTATTTTATTAACCACGGTAGAGAGTAATCCAACCGAAAAAGACATGTCAGAAAATAAATTATAGAGTAATGTTGCCGTAGTAGTTTTACCATTGGTACCCGTTACGCCAATCAATCGTAGTTTAGAAGAAGGAGAGTCATAGAAATTACAAGCTGCCAAGGACAATGCTTTGTGCGTATCATCAACTATAATTTGCGAAATATTTTCCGGTAGACTTAACGCTTTACTAACGACAACAGCCATACAGCCATTATCCAACACATTTTGAATATAATCATGGCCATCTTGGTTGGTTCCTTGAAGCGCAAAAAACAAACTTTCTGGTCCAGCCAAGCGAGAATCGAAAACCAATTCATTAATTAAGGGCGTTTCATCTCCATGAATGGAAACAATTTCAACAGACTTAAGAATATCAATAACTTTTCTCATTGCAACTGTAATTGAATTAATCCACCTTTAAAAACTAGATTCCCTGCACTTATACTTTGATTTTTCACAGATCCATATCCCCTTATTCGCACAACCATCCCAATACTTTCCAAGAGATAAACAGCATCTTTAGCCGTCATCCCAATTACATTAGGCACCACACCTTTCACTATTTTTAGTTGATTTAAGCTTACCTTTTTACTGAGTGTATCAGCAACTAACCAATCACTGTCAAAATTTAATTTAAAGACAATTCCAAGCGCTTTTAACGATTTTATCAAATCGTTTCTATGACCATATTTAACGTTAGGGAGATCCTTATTAATAGCCTTTTTTTCATTTATTGCTTGATGATAATCTAAAGAAGAAGCCCATACCTTATTGGCTATTTCAGCGAAGACAGTTCCAGAAACCCTTGCACCATAATATTCTTTTTTTGGATCCGTAATAACTACAATACATGAATATTTAGGTTTATCGGCAGGGAAATACCCGACAAAAGAAGCTTGATACACACTATTACTTTCATCTAAATATTGCTTATCCTTTCCCGGTAACTTTGTGGTACCTGTTTTTCCTGCGATTTTAAATTGAGAACTTGTCAATGATGACCCTGTGCCCCTTGACATCACACCTTCTAGGCATTTTTTCAAAATTTCTATAGTTTTTTGAGAACAAATATTTTTACGAAGGACAATCGGCAAAAACTTCTTTATCGTTACCCCTCTTCGTCGAATAGACTGGACAAAAATTGGACGCATCAAATTTCCATTATTAGCTACCGCATTATAAAAAGCAAGCGTTTGCATAGGCGATTGCCTAACACCATAGCCAATTGCCATCCATGGAATAGATAATGGCGACCAACCAGCATCCCCTGGCCTAGCGAAATCTGGCGCCGCTTCCCCTTCTAAATCTATCCCCAGCTTTTGAGTGATGCCAAAAGCGTCCATTCGATCCATAAAGCGTTGGGGGTTCTTGCTGTAGAGAGAGTTTATTACTTGCGCAATAACATTGGATGATTTTTCGAATGCTTCTTGCAAGGTGATGGTTCCATAACCTATTCCATGATTCGAATCCGATAATTTCGATCCATAAAAAGAATACACACCATTAGCATTTACTTTATCCGTTATTTTAACCTTCCCATCTTCTAAGGCCGCCATAAGCGATGCCAATTTAAACGTAGATCCAGGTGCCTCAACATACCCGAAGGCACGATTAAAATTCTCAGCAAACTCCCCGTTTTTGTCACGCGATAAATTAACAATCGCACGAACATAGCCCGTATTCACCTCCATCACGATAACAGAGCCACTCTCTGCGTCCATTTCCTTTAACTGCTTCTCCAATTCGGAATGAGCAACTTCTTGGATATCCTTTTCGATAGTTGCGACAACATCTGCCCCTTCAATTGCTTCCTTAGTTATTTTACCAGTTTTTCGCCAACCGATAGAAATTTTTTGTTCGATTTCAGCCCCCGTTTCGCCTTTTAAATAATTGTAATATGCTCCTTCAATCCCAACCTTTAGCGGCACCCCATCCACTACTTTATAGTACCCAAGGGTTCTATTTAATAAATTACCATTTGGTTTTTTTCGTTGAATGGTATCTTCATTATCAATAAGTCCCCCTTTCATCCTTCCTTCTTTAAAAATGGGAAGTTTTCGCAAGGCCTTTCTCTCAGCGTTAGTGGCTTTTTTTCTAATCAATAAGTAACGGCTACCGTTTACACGACCACTTCTAATATAATTTTCATATTCACGCGTGGTTTTTATTGGATACAATCGATTTAAACCTTCCGCCAGGCCACTCAATTCATTATCGAATATTTCCTGTTTTACAACAGTAGGATCCATATGAATATCAAAATACGAAACAGATGTAAGTAATGGCAATAAATGAGCATCTAAAATATCCCCCATTCGAGGTGTTCGAGCCACCGTTCTTACTGGAATAACTGTATCTTCTTCACCGAATTTTGTATTCTTCCCATTAAACTGCAACTGTATAATCTGATAAAGCACGATTAGCATTATCAGTACAAAGCCGAAATAAATCAGATAGGCCCTAAATACAACATGGCTCCTTTCCTTACTCACTTTTCTCCTTTTTTAAACGTATTACTTTTGTTGCTTTTTGAGATTCCATCAACTCTCTTTTTTGCAGCATGAAAACCAATAAATTTCTCTCCGTAATCGCCTCGATTGATGTTTTAGCCTCAATATAATCTGCGGTATTTTGATCTAATTGTATTTGAGTTTCATTTGTTTCATCTATGACTTGTTTAACATAATACCCCTTTGCGACAAGCAACATCAAGAGTAAAAAGATGAAGAATATATAGTTCAGGTTATTTAGTACAAAATCTTTCGTTAAAAACTCACCATTCAATATTTGATTAAAAGCACTCGTTTTCACCTTGCCATTAGACGGTGCTTTTTTAGCGCTTTCTTTCTTCATCCCACTGTCTTGTGGGCCATTTTCTATGTATTCGTTATCCTTCATTTCTAACTGCAATTCTAAGTTTAGCACTTCTGGATCTTGAATTAATCACAATTTCATCTTCACCGGGAACAATCGGATGGCGTGTTATTTCCGTAAAAGGCTTTAATACATTTCCAAAAAAATCTTTTTCTATTTTACCATCAAAAGCCCCACGTTTCATATAGTTTTTTACAATTCTATCTTCAAGGGAATGATACGACATCACCACCAAACGGCCACCCGGCTTTAGGATTTTAGTTGATTGTTCTAACAAGTCTTTTAGGGCATCTAATTCTTGATTCACTTCAATTCTCAAAGCCTGAAATACCTGTGCTAAATATTTATTTTCCTTTCCTTTCGGAGCAGACAATAAGGCAAGATCAACTAATTCCTTCGTTGTTTCGAAAGGCTTTGACATTCTAAATCGCAAAATATTAGTGATTAGCTTTCCAAGGTGTAAAATGTCCGAATAGGTTCTAAACAGAAGATACAAATCATTTTCAGCCGTATCATTTAAAATATCAGCTGCTGTGATAGCGCCGCTTTTATTCATTCGCATATCTAATGGTGCGTTTGCCCTTAAAGAAAAACCCCTCAGCGGGACATCAAATTGATGCGATGAAACACCTAAATCAGCCAATAATCCATCTATTTTTTGAATGCCATGAAGACCTAAATGATTTTCAATAAACCGAAAATTACTTTTTACAAAGTGAAAATTAGGAGCACTCCAGCTATTACCAAGTGCATCTTCATCTTGATCAACACCGAACAATGTGCCTTTATCGTTAAGTTTTTCAAATATTTTTCGGGCATGACCACCGCCACCAAAAGTAGCATCTACATACGTGCCGTTAGGTTTGATATCTAAACCTTCCATGCATTCCTGCAGCAAAACTGGTATGTGGTAATTGGTACTATTCACCATTGTCCAAGTCACCCATTACTTCATCCGCTAGATCAGCGAAATTCGTCATGTTTCCTTCGATCATCTCGAAGTAATTGGACTTGTCCCAAATTTCAACCCTGTCATTATAAGCGATTAACATCACTTCTTGACGCAAACCTGCGCGCTCCATGTGAGAAGCGGGCACCAATACCCTTCCGGCATTGTCCAGGCTTATCAATTTCGCTCCTTGATGGAACAAACGATAAAACATCCTGTTTTTTGGTTTAAACAAATTCATTTTAGAAAGCTTCTCGCTTATCCTTTCCCATTCGGTCATTGGATAAATCGTTAAACAATTCTCAAATCCTTTGTTGAGCATAAAATCTCGTTGGGACGCAGCAGGCAACTGCTTCCGGAGTCCGGAAGGAAATAAAAATCGGCCTTTATCGTCCAATTTCACTTCAAATTCGCCTACTAATCCTGCCATAACTTTAATAATGGGTAAAAATAATGGATATTTACCACTTTTTACCACAGATTTATAAATTGTTGAAAACTTCTAACGCAAACAGCTAATATTAGTTTCAAAAGATGAAAATATTTGAGCCAAAAACCTTTAAAATACAGGATTTATAAAAAGTGGTAAAAAGTGGTAAAAAATATAAACAACTTCGTTTTTGAATGCTTATTTTTGCACCGTGAAACAAAATTTAAAGAACTGGCTGCTCTTACTTTTACTAGCTTGTATTTGGGGAAGCTCTTTTATCTTAATGAAAAAGGGAATGTTTACCTCGTCAGGCGAAGCTATATTCTCCGCACCACAAGTAGCTTCTTTACGCATTTTACTAGCAGCTCTTGTTCTTTTTCCCTTCGCTATTCCATCCTTAAAAAAATTATTCCTTCGAAAAAACGCCTGGCGATTTTTAAGCGTTGGAATTAGTGGAAATCTTATTCCCGCATTTTTGTTTACCTATGCTGAAACGGGCATCTCTTCTGGTCTTGCAGGGATGTTAAATAGTTTCACTCCCATCTTCACCCTATTAATTGGTGTGCTCTTGTTTCAAATCAGAGCAAAATCATTTCAAGTAATAGGAGCTGTTATTGGAACAGTGGGGATTTTTCTATTAGTAATCCTTGGGAAGGCGGCCTCTTTCACTGGCAACATGGAGCAAATTATAGCCGTTATTCTTGCCACTTTATTATATGGACTCAGCTTAAATCTGATTAAGCACAAATTGGCAGGCTTCACCTCTATAGAAATAACATCCCTCTCCTTCGCGAGTATACTAATTCCGAGTGCTTTTGCTTTTTTCTATTTCCAAACACCTACTGTAATGTTGACCAATCCTGCTGCCGGGCCTGCATTTATATACATTAGTATATTAGGGATCATTGGAACTGCGATGGCCGTGTTTCTATTTAACGGGATCATCAAAAAATCATCCGCATTATTTGCGAGTAGCGTTACATATTTAATACCAATAGTAGCTGTTCTAATTGGTCTTTCATTTTCAGAGGAAATCACGTACAGCCAAGTCGGAGCGATGGTAATCGTCTTATTAGGCGTATTTATTGTTAATTATGGCCAACTGGTCTTTTTAAAGATGAAAGAATTGCTAAAATAATTTGTGAATCACGAATTATATCTTATCTTTGCACTCCTAAAAAATTGAATTTAAACTTAAAAAAACGCTAAATGTACGCAATAGTAGAAATAGCCGGGCAGCAATTTAAAGTGCAAAAAGACCAAAAAGTTTTTGTTCATCGTTTAGCAGAAGAATGTGGTACAAAGGTAACATTTGACCATGTTTTATTGATAGACAATGATGGCAAAATCAACGTTGGCGCCCCAGCTATAGACGGTGCAAAAGTAACCGCAGAAGTAATAAGTCACGTGAAAGGTGACAAAGTAATTGTTTTCAAGAAGAAGCGACGAAAAGGATACAAGAAAAAGAATGGCCATAGGCAACAATTTACTTCTATTCAAATTACAGACATTAAAGGATAAGCATTAATATTCCGGCAGGAATTTAAAAAAGTATAAAATGGCACATAAAAAAGGCGCAGGTAGTTCGAAGAACGGACGCGAATCACATAGCAAACGCTTGGGCGTAAAAATATTTGGTGGACAAGCAGCAATCGCTGGAAATATCATTGTTCGTCAGCGAGGTACACATCATCATCCAGGTGACAATGTAGGAATTGGAAAAGACCATACCTTATTTGCATTAACACCAGGACTTGTAGCATTCCGAAAAAAGAAAAACAATCGATCATTTGTCTCAATTATTCCTTTTGAAATTCCTGAAGTAATTGAAGCGGTGGAAGTTAAAAAAGTTGTGAAAGCTAAAAAAGTAGCGAGCACAGAAGAAACTATTGTAACAGAAGATTCAATTGAAA
>JAIPAL010000094.1 GCA_021740085.1 Crocinitomicaceae bacterium | reverse complement strand
TCTCGACTGCGCTCGATTTACTTAAACGGCATCGAGCGGAGTTGAGAGGCACGGTACACAATTATTATTTGATGTGTGAAATGCTGCGCCAAGGCGTAGAAGGATAATCAGCGACTTGATTTTTTTATCGGCCACTAATGATTATATATCTTGTTCTTTATAATTACCGCTAGCGACCGCTTCATGCTATGTAAGTATATCTTATACAGCCTAATAGCAATTATTTTTGTCTGTAATAAGCCCAAATTCCTCCCATTGCAATAGATCCAACTCCCATTCCAAATGCACCGCCAATTTCTTGTTCATTAAATAGCATTCCGATGCCAGCTCCAATAAACATACAGCCAAAAAATACAACACCGCCAATTCTAGTTCCACTTATCTTTTTTACTTCCATTTTATTTGATTTTTAAGTTATGATTTGAATATATACATAATTAACGCACGTAAATTTTTTGTTTGTCTGTTTTTTTTACTGCTTTATGCTCATTCTTTCGCTTTCATGATTATTTCTTATAAAAAGGCGCTTTAACCACCTTAGCTTTTATCCCTTTTTCTCGGATTTCTATAAAAATTTCAGAATCAAGTGTGCTATGGCTGATTGCTACATAGCCCATTCCAATTGCTTTTTTTGTAGTAGGTGACATCGTTCCAGAGGTGACTTTCCCAATTACTTCGTTATTGGCATTAAGGATAGGATAATCGTGACGCGGAATTCCACGGTCAATCATTTCGAAAGCGACTAGTTTTCGTGTTACACCAGCTTCTTTTTGAGCTAATAAGAAAGTTGAATCGACAAAATCTTTGGTGAATTTCGTAATCCATCCTAAACCAGCTTCTAATGGTGAGGTTGTATCGTCGATGTCATTTCCATACAAACAGAAGCCCATTTCTAATCGTAAAGTATCACGGGCAGCTAATCCAATCGGCTTAATGCCAAAAGCATCACCCGCTTTGAACACCTCATTCCATACCTTTTCGGCATCTTCATTTTTCACATATATTTCAAATCCTCCAGAACCGGTATAACCAGTTGCAGAAATCATTACATTTTCAATACCTGCAAAAGTGGCATGCTGAAAAGTATAATAAACCATGCTTGAAAGATCAATGTCAGTTAAAGATTGCATTGCTTCTGCCGCTTTGGGACCTTGAATAGCTAATAAAGAATAGGCATCCGAAAGATTATGCATTTCTACTCCAAAAGTATTGTGTTTGGAAATCCAATTCCAATCTTTCTCAATGTTAGAAGCATTAACAACAATAAAATATTCTTCTGAATTGACACGGTAAATGATAAGATCATCCACAATACCTCCTTTGCCGTTTGGCATGCAGGAATACTGCGCTTTTCCATCTACCAAAACAGAGGCGTCATTGGAAGAAAACGTTTGAATCAACGCTAAAACATTAGGTCCTTTTAACACGAATTCACCCATGTGAGATACATCAAATACACCAACGTGATTTCGCACACAATCATGTTCAGCGTTTACGCCTTCATATTGAACAGGCATATTGTAACCTGCAAAAGGAACCATTTTGGCACCAAGTTGTTCATGAATATGTGAAAGTGCTGTATTCTTCATTTTTTGTTTTTGTTTTTTTGTGTAAGGATGGTCTCAATTAAGATTTTACGCGTTCAACGTATACGCCAGTTCTTGTATCTACTTTGATGATTTCACCGTTGGCGATAAATAAGGGAACCTTAACTTCAGCACCCGTTGAAATAGTAGCTGGCTTCATTGAATTTGTAGCGGTATCTCCTTTTACGCCAGGTTCTGTATACGTAACTTCCGCCGTAATATACATCGGTAATTCTACCACTAAGGGTGTCTCTTCTTCCGCATGAAACAAAATATTTACTATCATTCCTTCTTGCAAAAAATCAGGCTTTTCAACCATTTTTAATGGAATGTTAACTTGCTCATAACTTTCATTGTTCATGAAAACAAATGATTCTGGTTCTTGATATAAGTATTGGTATTCTCTATTTTCTATACGAACAATTTCAATTTTATGTCCCGCTGAAAAGGTGTTTTCGATTACTCTTCCGGTTTCAATTTGCCTCATTTTTGTACGCACAAAGGCGGGGCCTTTTCCAGGTTTTACATGTTGAAATTCAATAATCTGAAATAATTTTTCATTGTGTCTAATGCACAATCCATTTCGTATCTCTGCAGTTGTAGCCATTGGTTAATTTTGGTGTCAAAGATAATAGAATTCTTAAAATACCCGAAAAATATAGATGCGCTTAATTAAACTTATAGCTGAATCCAATTTGTAGACCGGCTGAAACAGCCATTGTTTTTTCATAAGTAGGGTAGAAGATATTATTACTTAAGCTATTGCCGAAAGCATCGACACCTTTAGCATCCTTAAATCCATAATTCAATCGCATACCTATTAACAAACCTAATGGAATACTTTTTAATAATTGCATGTTTGCGCCAAATCCCATCACGACTGACGTGTAGGATTGATAATTCGATTTAACATCTGAAGTTGTATTTCCGAATCCATCAAAGGTGTATCTTGCTGAAGAAATCATATTGAATTGAGGGCCAATTTCAAAATAGCCACCATTTTCGCCTCGTAATTTCAATAGTATTGGAATTTGTATTTGCTTTAATTGAACTTCTGATGTGTATTCATTTGTCAACACAACGCCTTTATAGGATCCTTTGTGAGTTCCTGCTAATAATTCAACCCCTAAACCTACCGATTTGAAATAACCATTTATTCCTAAACCAAAAGTGGTTCCCCATCCTGGAGCGTAATCTTGCTCGGCACCTTTATCTGAAATGTTCTTATTTAATAACCAGGTAGAGCTTTCCATTCCTTTAAGTTGGCCTTCCAATTGGAAACCTAAATTTTGTGCTTTTGATTGAGATATAAAAAGGAGACAAGTAATTCCAAGTACTATTTTTTTCATAATTTTTATTTTAAAGATTAGATTTTCTGGAACAATTTACGAAAAAAAATGATTCAAAATCAAAATAGGTAACTATTAGCTTTTATTTTTTTGATCGATTTCGAAACACAAAATATTTTTGTCATGATTTTAACTAAAAATACATGCCAAAAAGTGAACTATTTCATGTTTTTACACTGGATTACATCCAGCGTTAAAAATAGTTAACCCCTAAGGGGTTATGAAATAGTCTTGTGGTATAATTAGCAACAGTCAATTTATCTTTTGAATAATTTATTCTAAAAGCTCATATGAGTGGAAAATTAACTCAAATTTCAACTGCTTAAAATGTCGCCTTTACCTTGATGTCCATTCGTTCTTTTAGAATAGGGTGCTGAAAAATGATTCTTGCTGCATGTAAATGCAAACGATTCTCCATTTTTCCATATAAATCATCGCCTACAATTGGTGCATTAAGTCCCAAAGTATGCGCCGCATGCACACGGAGTTGATGTGTCCTACCTGTGATAGGCTTAAAGATCACCCTCGTTCTACCATCTTTTCTTTCAATGACTTCCCAATGTGTTAGAGCCGATTTTCCATGTTTAAAACACACGAGTTGCCGAGGTCGATCATCTATATCTAAGCGAAGAGGTAAGCGAATTTCTCCCTTATCTTGAGAAAGAGTTCCTTCCAAGAGTGCCTCATATTCTTTGTGTATTTTTCTATCAATGAATTGTTTCTGTAAGTCGATGTAAACTTCACTTGTCAACGCAATTAACATTAATCCGGAGGTTGACATGTCTAAGCGATGAACGACTAATGGACCAGTTGCATTGGGGAATTGTAACTTCATTCTTTCCGCAACGGAATCTTTGATATGTATACCTGGAACGGCTAAAAATTCAGCTGGTTTATTGATGACAACGAGGTAATCATCCTGATAAATAATTTCGATGGATTTTCCTTCAGCAGGATTTTTAAGCATTGGATTTTCGGCAACATCAACACCATTTAGCATATGAGCTAATATTGGTCCACATTTGCCACGACAAGCAGGATAATATTGTCCATGTACTCGAATCTCAGATTTTGGAGATTGTCCCCACCAGAATTCTGCAATTGTGATGGGTTGAAGTTCATGCATGTAAGCATATTGCAATAATTTCGGTGCAGCGCATTCTCCTGCGGCAGCTGGTGGTTTTTGGGTATAAGTATCCGAAAATATTTCCCCAATGTTTTTTTGTTGACCTAGATTATTAAGAAAGATATAATTGTCAAATAATTGCTGTTGTAATTCGGAAGACTGATTTTTTCTCTCCATCTTTAAGGAATTAATTTCATTCGACATGGGAGCAATTTCGATTTCTATTTTTTCCAGTTGTAATTTCCAATAACCGCGTTGGTTTTTATAATAAGATTGTTCTGAAATACTTTCTTTTCGTAAGGATGTCAATATTGAATCATGATCGAGGCCTTCATCCTTTGATAAGTTTTGTCGTATCGTTTTTCTTGCTGCTTTCGCAATGCTTATTTTGTCTTTTATAGTTGTTAAAGCTTCATTCGCTTCAATTGAAACTTGCGTCCGTTGCTCTATTAATGATACATAGATAGTATTCGTTTCTATTAACTTTATTTTTCGATTGAATTCATTTAACTGTTCAATTTCCTTAAGGAAAAATCCATCTTCTTCCAACATATCATAAACAGGTGGAACGAAATGAGGATGTTGATTTTTTCCTGCTAGTTTCCCTGAAAAAGCAGAAAGATACCCGATTTTTCCTTCTTTATTTTTGACAACTAATACGCCGAACATTTTACCTGTACCTAACTCATTGTTTGGTGTATCAATTCCAAAATCATGTTCCCAATCTTTTTGCTGTGCTAGAAATTCTTTTAATTCTTCAGCGGCGAGAAGTCCAAGTTGTGTAGGGGAATAATAGAAGGGGTAGACAAATTTTTCATCAATTGGAATGCCTTCCAATGGCGAATTGAATTCATTGTAACAAGTGGAAATAGTTGGATCCAATTTAAATTAAAGGAGTTAGGTAATAATTAGCAAGTTTAAGGAATAGTATTACTTATCTACTTAATTTTCGATGAATTCAATTCGATCCGTTAATAAATTAATTTTTCGGTGGCGGTATAACTTTCCGACAGCCTGTTTAAAGGTCTTTTTACTCATACCCAATTGTTCCCTGATATCTTCTGGATTAGAACGATCTGTTAAGAAAAGCACTTTGTCTTTTCTTAATTTCTCAAGTAATTCTTCTGAAGCAATGTCGTACTTTTCAAAAGTAGTAGGTTCAAATCGAATGTCTAATTTTCCATCTTCACGTACTTTGGTGACAAAACCTTTAGTTCGATCACCTCTTTCTAAGGGTTTGTTGAAATCCTGTGTGTAGATGAGACCTGAATATTTATTATTTACGATTACATTATTTCCTAATTCTGTTTGTTCACAAATCAATAAATCAACTTCTTCACCTGTCATGTCAATATCGCAAAATTCAAAGGTTTTTCTAACCTTCATACTACCGAATAAGCGATCGGTTTCATGATCATATTTTAACGTAAACAAATACTTTTCATCAATAAATAACTTGTAAATTTGCTCACGAAATGGAATAAAAAGATCTTTATCTAATCCCCAATCAGCAAAGGCGCCAAATGGATTTATTTCAGCAATACGCATGTAAGCATATCCATGTAATAAGAGGTGAGGGGTTTCTGTGGTAGCGACAATTCTGTTTTCAGAATCTTTCATTATGAAAACATTGACTTCACTGTCTACTTGCATTGCATCTGTTAAGTATTTTTTTGGGAGCAATACTTCATTTCCTTGAATGTCTTCTAAAAACGCGCCAACTAATGTTAATCGGTTAATTGTTAGTTTATTAAATATACCTAGTTGCATTTATAGTTAACGTTTGTGTCGTTTTTTTGGCTTGTATTTTCCGGTTGTAACGGACAAGCCATTTGGATTTCTTCGATCCCGTCTATTCCTTTTAATTTTCGGTTCATCATTATTTTCTTCCAAGTTTATTGCTTCACTCTCGGGAGTTCTGGCTACATGTCCTATATCATTCTTTTTGTTAGGGTCTGCTGGATTTACCCAATCATTTTGAAGTTTTTTCTCTTTGAGTTCGCCCGTTTTTTCATCCAAAACAAATACCGATGTTTTCTTATCTTCTCC
>JAIPAL010000093.1 GCA_021740085.1 Crocinitomicaceae bacterium | reverse complement strand
CTTGATAAAACCAATGTTTGGCCTGTTGCCGATAAAATACCGATAAATCCAAGGAACTAGTGGCGCGCTCTGCTTCTTTTCGTGCTTGGGCATAGCTTTTATAATCGACGTAGGTAGCATTTAAAAACGAACTTATGGGATTTTCCATCGGAGTAAAAGAGGAAATGATCCCGCTCAAACCGCTGGAAAATCCGAGCATACCTTGCCAAGAAACTTCCGTTTTACCTGCTTGCAAGGTCTCTAGGATGGGCCATGTGAAAAAGCCAATGCGGTGCAAAGCAATCGGGGGTACTTCTCGGAAGGGAATCCTGAATTCACTTGGTTGTGGAGATATTTCGATCTTGGAAAAAGTGGAATCGATGTGTGCTACTGCTACATTTACCTCATTAAGTTTCTCTGAGACGATTACAGCTTCAGGAGAAGTATATGGGATGGTGTCTTTTAGCGGTGTTCCGATATTAAATAGTGTTGCACTCTCAGTTCGTTTGGTTTGAGCGAAAGTTTTAGGCGTAGGTTCAAGGTGTGCGCGTAGGTTGTTTGGTTTTTGTATTGATTTATGAGTTGAATCGGAAGTTGATTTATTCGTTGAATCGGGAGTTTTAGGAGCTACAAGGGTAAGCGCTTTGTCAACAGAAATTTTTGTCGTCGGCAAATTAGGCGTATGTGATTGATACATGCCTAAGCCAATCCCCAATAGCAGTAGGATAGGAAACCATATGTAGAAAAGGCGCTTACGCTTGCGTTTTTTTTCCAAGGCATCCAAGCGCAGGTTTAAGTCAGTCAGGTAGTTTTCCGGAATGTGATTAAATGAATTAGATTCGTCAGGCATTTTATCCATGGTTAATGATTTTTTTTTGAGTGTTTGCAAGTAAGTCTTTTAGTTTTTTGCGGGCCATTTTGGTATGCCATTTTGAGGTCTCCACGGTAATCCCGAGGGATTGGCTTATTTCTTTATGCGAAAATCCTTCAAGGGCAAATAGATTAAATACGATCCGAGATGGGGTGTTCAGTTGAAGTAAAAGAGATTCCAGGTGCTCATTTTCTATGCTCGTTTCAATAGAAGGGGCTTCGAAAGGTTCGTTTATTCCCTCTTTAGCTTTGATGAGAAAGGTTTCTTTGTATTTTTTGTTTTTTCGGAGGTAATCTATGGATTCATTGGTGCAAATTCGCTTAATCCAAGCGTTGAAATTGATTGGCTCGTACTTATGAAGGTTTTCAATGATTTTAATGAAAGAACCATTAATGACATGCATAAGTTCTACATCAGTGCTGAAAAATTTTCGTGCGGCTTTCTTTAACTCAGGAAAACAATAATTGTACAAAGCCAATTGACTCTTCCGGTCTAATTTCATTGATCCAGCAATCCATTCTTCCTTTAGCATAGTCAATTTCGCAGTACTCCTCGTTGAAGGTAACGAAAAATCGCGCGTAAAGGGGTGGTTATTTTCAAACTAAAATTTTATAAATTTTTAATCAACCCGCAAAGTGATATTACATTGTCGTTCCTTTCCAAAGGTTCGCTTTGCACTGTAGGCTACCTTTTGGAGTTGAATGTTGTTTGTACCATAAGAAATACTTCAGGAATCCGGACCAATGACATAGGTGGAATCATTCAATTCAAGGGCAATATTGGTTTGAGAATTTTCATTTGTTGAGGTTTAGTCTTTACGTTCCATTACTACATTCCCAATATGCCCACTGGCACCTGTTAGAGCAACTTTTTTTTTGCATAGGCTTTAAATGTAGCAATTAATATATTATTCCGCGCTGAGATTTCTCTTGTATTTTTCTTTAGGTTTTTTTATCAGTTCAGCAATAGCTTTTATTTTTTTATTTCCATGAAAATCTAAACGTCAATTATAAATATTTCATAATTTTGTCCCGTCTCTAGGGGGTGTCCGCCAGCTGGCGGACTGAGATTATACCCATTGAACCTGATTTAGGATAATGCCTACGAAGGGAAGATGACTGTGCTAATTAATAACCAGCTAGAATTAGCCCCTTGTTCTTGTGTAATTGGAAACAAATGAAAACAAGAATTTTTATCAGTATCAGTTTTTTAGTATCGACTTTTCTCTCTTTTGGACAAAATAATTTTATAGGTGTCGTATCCGATGAGGAAGGGAAATTGTTGGAAGGCGTAAAGGTTTGTATACAAGCCACTACCTTCTGTACCCAAACCGATGCACAGGGAAAATTTAGCTTAGGACCGGTAATTGGTGGTCAAAACACGCTTGTTTTTGAATGCCCAGGATACACTTCAAGTACCAACTTTTTTTATACGGAAGATTTTAATATTCCATTAAAAATCATGCTCTATAAAAGTACCCAAACGCTAGAAGAGGTTCAAGTTACCTCTACCAGAGCGTCTGCCGCTTCTTCCTCAGCTATTTTTGTTGAAGAGAAAACGCTAGAAAAAAAGGCTTTTGGACAAGATTTACCTTTCTTATTGGATGGCACGCCGTCTTTGGTAACTACCTCAGATGCAGGAAATGGAGTAGGGTATACAGGAATGAGAATTCGAGGAATAGATGCTTCTCGCATTAATGTCACCTTAAACGGGATTCCTATCAATGATCCTGAATCGCATGATGTTTATTGGGTCAACATGCCAGATTTGAGCAGCTCCATTGAAAACATTCAAATTCAACGCGGTATTGGTTCTTCTACCAATGGTGCTGCCGCTTTTGGCGCAGGATTAAACCTGAAGTCTAGCAATCTTTCCGATACGCCCTACGCAACGATTGATAATAGTTATGGGGCGTTTAACACGCTCAAAAATTCTATTAAAATTGGAACAGGACTCCTCCATCAAAAGTTTAATTTTGAAACGCGACTCTCTCGAATTTCTTCCGATGGATTTCTAGATCGAGCTAAATCAAATTTAAATTCCATCTATTTTTCAGGCGCTTACCTCGGTAAAAATTTCCTTTTGAAAGCACTTGTCTTTAGTGGTCATGAGTTGACGTATCAGGCTTGGTATGGCACACCAGAAAGTCGTTTAACCGGCGATGTAGCGGAGATGAATGCGTATGCTGATCGCAATTTATTAAGTCCAGAGGAACGACAAAACTTAGTATCTTCGGGAAGAACGTATAATTTTTACACCTACAAAAATCAAGTGGATAATTACAAGCAAGATAACTATCAATTGCATTATGCCTATTCCATAAAATCTAATTTACTTCTAAATATCTCGGGTCACTATACGTATGGAAGAGGATATTATGAGGAATATAAAAACAACCAAGCCTTAAGCGCGTATGGAATGTCTTCGGTGGTAGTAGGAAATGATACGCTAACCACAAGTGATCTAATTCGTCAGCGGTGGTTGAACAATGATTTTGTTGGGTCTGTCTTTTCTCTTTCCTATTTTAAACAACGCTTAAATCTGGTGTGGGGTGGTTCGGTGAATACGTATTTGGGTCGTCATTATGGCGAAGTGATCTGGTCTCGTTTTGCATCCGATTCGGAATTGGGAGATCGCTATTACAATGAATCTGGTCAAAAATCGGAATGGTCTTCCTACGTAAAAGGATCGTATAAGCTGAAAGATTGGTCGTTCAATGGTGATATCCAGTTCAGGCACCTAGACTATTCTTTTTTGGGCGTGGATCAAGTTACAGGCGTGTTAAAAGATGTGCAACAGCGTGTAAAATTTGATTTTTTAAATCCAAAAATCTCCATTTCAAGACAGCTTTCTTATGCGCAATCTATTTTTGCGTCTTTTGGTATTTCTCATAGAGAACCAGTGCGGAAAGATTTTAGAGAAAGCACTCCTGAAAGTCGCCCAAAAGCGGAGGTTTTACGAGATGTTGAATTGGGATACACCTACAAAAAATCAAAGTTACTGTTGAATGTAAATGCTTATTTCATGGATTATACCAATCAACTTATTTTAACGGGTGAAATAAATGATGTGGGTTCTTATACGCGTACCAATGTTCCCTCAAGTTATCGATTGGGTCTCGAAATGAATGCCGCTTATGCGCCATTTTCTTTCTTAAAATTTAATGGAGCCTTGGCCTTAAGTCAAAATAAAATAAAAGAATTCAATGAATTTTTGGATGTTTATTCCTCCACGGAACCCTATTATTCGCAACAAATTATCACGCATAAAGACGTGGATTTAGCTTTTTCTCCAAATGTAGTTGCCAGCCTTGGGGTTGTATGGGAGCCCTTTAAAAATATGAATGTGGAATGGATGAGTAAGTTTGTGTCGAAACAATTTTTGGACAATACCACTGCGCTGGATAGAAGCATTAAGGCTTTTTCATACAGTAATCTAACGCTTAACTATGCGCTTAGACATATTTTAGGAAAAGAAATTAATTTCGGACTTCAAGTGAATAATATTTTCAATTATCTTTATGCCAATAACGGATATACTTTTTCATACCTTTATGATGGTCAAAAAACAACAGAGAATTTTTATTACCCTCAAGCGGGAAGAAATTTAATGTGTCGAGTGCTTTTTAAATTTTAATTACTATTTTTACACAATTAAGTTTAAACAGTTACTAAAACACCTCTTTATGAAAGCGACCTATCTACTTTTATTTTTTTGTTTTTCATCAGTATCCGTCATATTCTCACAAGTTGAACCCTCGACTTCTCCGAGTGAAGTAGTAGAGGGCACTGGTGATATTAAACTTGACGAGCCTAAAAAAATAAAATACGACCCACATTGGGCCGGTTTTGATCTTGGTTTTGTGAGCATGTTCCGTTTAAATGAACAGACGAATTCACGTTTTGATACGGATTTTGGCACGAATGATTATTGGCAAATAGATCCGGTTAAATCCTTGGCTATCAATGTTAATTTTCTAGAATATAAGTTTCCTATTTTTAAGCAATATTTAGGTTTGACTACTGGATTAGGCTATGGTTTGACAAGTCTCGGTTTACGAAATAATTACCTTATTCAGCATAGTAACGACACAGTTTTTTGCGTGTCGGATACCATCCAATCGTATAAAACAAGTTCATTGACAATGCATCGCTTTACCTTGCCCTTATTACTGGAGTTTGCCACGAAGCCAGGAGCTAAAAAAAGTTTTTATCTAGCCGCAGGTGTTATTGGTGCGTGGCGCTTCGCCTCTACGAGTAATCAAACGGGGAAGTATGCGAATGGCGATAAGTTCAATAATACAACATCTTCCCGTTTTAATTTGCAGAATTTCTCCTTAGATGCAACCATTAGAGCCGGTTTTGGTATTTTTGGCGCTTTTGCAGAGTACAGTTTAACACCCTTATTCAACAAAGGAAGCACCATTGCCATTTATCCTATCCGCTTTGGTATAACTATTAATGGTGGTATTTATTAAGCGCGCTGATTTTTTCTAGCACCTTCTCCACTTGAATTAACAAAGGAGAAACGGAATCGTTGATAATTTGGTAATGGGCTAAGCTACTTTTTTGTTCGTCGCTCCATTGTGAATGAATTCTTTTTAACACTAACTCTCGCGAGCAATTTTCTCTTTTCATCACGCGATTTATGCGAATAGCTTCGGGCGCAATGACTAAAATAGTTGCATCGAAATTCGTGTGAGCACCCGTTTCAAAAAGAATGGCCGCCTCGTTGAAAACGATTTCTTGCGATTGATTCCTTGCCCATTGAGCGAAATCTGCCCTCACAATAGGATGCACTAAGGCATTGACCTTTTCACGTAGTTCGGGCGATTCAAAAATCAGCTCCGCTAATTTCTTTTTGTTTAATTCGCCCTTTTCGTAAATAGATTCACCAAATAGAAGAAGTAAACCTTCTTTGATCACAGGATTACTTTCCATTAATAACTTAGCGCTTTCATCGGAATGATAGACGGGAAAACCCATTGATTTGATAATACCCGAGACGTATGACTTTCCCGAACCGATTCCTCCTGTAATGCCAATTTTCTTCATAGTCATCTACGAATTTACGGAGTTTCGCTGATTACTTTTATAGAAGGTGTAACTTTGTGCTCATGAAAAAGGCAGAATGGTTCGCGGAATGGTTTGATACTTCCTATTATCACACACTCTATCAGCATCGAAACGACCTTGAAGCCAAGGAGTTTATCGAGCGATTAGTGGCACACCTTTCATTACAGCCAGGAACTAAAGTGTTGGAT
>JAIPAL010000092.1 GCA_021740085.1 Crocinitomicaceae bacterium | reverse complement strand
CAAATATTGGTAATTGTTCTAGTAATCGTATTGCTTTTTTTTGGCGGAAAAAAAATTCCAGAATTAATGCGCGGTTTAGGAAAAGGAGTTAAAGAATTTAAAGACGCATCAAAAGGAGAAGACGCAAATCCTGAGAGTGAAGATAAGCCAGAGAATAAATAATTACAATGTACCGTACGATAACAGAAGTTAAGGAGGGTTTGCTTTCCGGAGATACTGTTTTATCTCTTACGAAATTTTACATTGAAAAAATCAGTCAGAATTCACATTTAAATGCTTTCTTAGAAGTCTTTGAAGACTCTGCTATTTCAGCAGCTGTAAGTGTTGACAAGAAAATAAAAAATGGTACTGCAGGGAAACTTGCAGGAGTAATTGTTGGAATCAAAGACAATATTTGTTACAAAAATCATAAGGTTTCAGCAGCATCAAAAATATTAGAAGGCTTCGAATCAATTTATACTGCAACTGCCTTACAGCGCTTATTAGATGAAGATGCTATTGTAATTGGACGATTAAATTGTGATGAATTTGCCATGGGAAGTTCAAATGAAAATTCTGCCTTCGGTGCGGTTGAAAATAATCTTAAAAAGAATTACGTCCCTGGTGGTTCTTCTGGTGGATCAGCTGTTGCAGTTTCTGCAGGTTTATGTACTGTTTCGCTAGGAAGTGATACGGGTGGTTCTGTACGACAACCAGCATCTTGGACAGGAACCTACGGATTGAAGCCGACTTATGGTCGTATTAGTCGCTATGGTTTAATTGCCTACGCTTCGTCTTTCGATCAGATTGGAACATTTACAAATTGTGTTGAAGATGCGCAATTACTTCTTTCAATTATGGCTGGTACTGATGAATTTGATGCAACAAGTTCAACAAAAGAATTAAAATTTCAGGATACTGATTCTTCAAAGAAATATCGAATCGGTATTATCAAAGAGTGCTTTGAACATTCTGGTTTGGATGAAGAGATTCGCTCACATCTTCAGAAAATTATTCAGGATTTAAAGCTTAAAGGGCATGAAATTATTGACTTGAGCTTCCCATTTATAGAATATTTAGTTCCTACTTATTATGTTCTCACTACCGCTGAAGCTTCTTCAAATCTATCGCGTTTTGATGGTGTACATTTCGGTTATCGCAGCTCAGAAGCAAAAGGTGTAGATGAAACCTATATTAAATCTAGGTCAGAGGGATTTGGAATGGAAGTGAAGCGTCGTATTATGGCGGGTACTTTTGTGCTTTCGCATGGTTATTATGATGCCTATTACTCACAAGCCCAAAAAGTTCGGCGCGTATTGAAAAATCAAACGGATAAGATGTTTGAAAAAACAGATATTCTTCTTATGCCTTCCACACCTGGCACTGCATTTGAAAAAAATGCAATAAAAGACCCCATTCAAATGTATCTTCAAGACATCTTCACCGTACATGCTAATCTTACAGGAAACCCTGCTTTAAGTCTCCCATTAGGCAATCATTCTAATGGTTTACCGTTTGGAATACAGATAATGTCTACTACTTTTGATGAATCAGCACTATTTCAATTTGCTAAAATATTGGAGGACTTATAAATGAATAAATTACTTTCTTTATTACTTATTTTTCCTGTCTTTTTCTCATTTGGACAAAGGCCTGCGCACCTTATAAAACCGTCTGATTCTTTAGATCCAATTGCTTTTATAAATACTGTTCAGCAAAGTTTGAATTTATTTTATGCTGATTATGCAGCCGACTTGACCTATGATTCTATTATCAATTCATTGAAATATGAACCGAATCAAGCCCCAGCTTTTTCTGATGATATTTATTGTTCTCGGTTGGAAAAAATGAGTACTATGAGTCCATTTCATATGGATTGTAATGCTGCAACACTATCAACAATCCGTTTTTTTGCGTCACAAAGAAGAGGATTTATTAGGGTTGCATTAGGTCGTTCTGCATTGTATTTTGATATGTTTAGAGACAAACTTGCTGAATATGGTTTACCAATCGAACTTCGCTTTCTTTCTGTTATTGAAAGTGGTTTGAGACCACAAGTAAAATCAAGAGCTGGAGCTTTAGGTTTGTGGCAATTTATGTATAAAACAGGTTTGTATTTTGGCCTTGAAGAAAATTCATATATCGATGATAGAATGGATCCCGACAAAGCAACCGATGCTGCATGCCGTTATCTAAAGCAGTTATATGGAATTTATGGTGATTGGAATTTAGCACTTGCTGCTTACAATGCTGGACCAGGAAATGTGAATAAGGCGATCAGACGATCCGGGGACAAAAAAACTTATTGGGAAGTTCGCCCTTTTCTTCCCACAGAAACGCAAGGATATGTCCCTAATTTTATCGCCGCCGCTTATCTTATGACCTTCCATGCTGAACACAATATTATTCCAATGGAAGCCAAAATTCATAATGCCCAATTGGATACAATGTGCTTAAAAAATGGTGCACATATGAATACAATTTCACAATTAGTTATATGGGACTTAGAAGAAATAAAGACCTTGAATCCAGTTTATAAATCAACGTATATACCAAAAACGACGCCTGCTCGTTGCATTACCGGGCCCATGGAGAAAATCACCCTTTTAGTGAGTATGGAAGATTCTCTTTATTTACTTGAAAAATCTATTTATGATCCTGTCGTACTTCCACCTTTACCGGTTGAGGTTTCAAATGATTCTTTAAAGATAATTGAGGTTGCTAATACTCAAGATAGTTTAATAAATATAGAAAATCTTAAGTATCACAAAGTACAATCTGGGGAGAACCTAAAAAATATTTCTTTAAAATATAATGTCACGATTGAGCAATTAATGGAGTGGAATGCATTGAGAACAACAAATATTTACATTGGTCAAAAACTAAAACTATATAGTATTGAAAAACTAGTAATTGAAACGGTAGTTCCAAAACCCGTTAAAAAATATTATAACGTAAAAAGCGGAGATTCTTTTTCTCGTGTGGCTCAAAAACATAATTTAACACAAGGACAATTGCAAAATTTAAATCCTGGAATAAACATAAACCGAATAACAGTTGGTCAGCGATTACGCATAAAATAAATATTAATTATGCAGTATAAAGTTAAATTTTTTTCATTTTTAACCCTAATCTTTTTTCTTTTCGCTTGCGGAGGAAAATACAAGAATTCAGGATTAAATGTTACTGGAAAAGTTGGGGAAATATTAGTGGTATGTGATCAGGAAATTTGGAATTCTGAGATTAAGGCGCACTTAGACTCACAACTGACACAATTTATCATGCCCTACTTTCCTGATGTTACAACTTTTGAATTGATTCATAGGAAAACTCAAAATTTTGAAGGAGCAATTCGTAGACATCGTAATATCCTTTTTTTAGAAATCGATTCTGAGCGAAAAGAAAAGTTTGGGATTATTCAATCTAGAAAGGATGTCTGGGCAAATAGGCAATTGGTTATTGATGTTAAGGCAAAGGATTACAACCAATTACTTGAACTTTGTAAGGAAGGAATGCACGCAGTTCACACTCAATTTGATGAAATAGAATGGGAACGAATAATGTTTAATTTTCAGTCTCAGGAAAATAGACATTTAGAAAACAAAATCAAAAAGAATTTCGGCATTAAATTAGCTTTACCCGATGCCTCAACTATAGTTACTTCAAGACCAAATTTCTATCGTCTTGAATTGCCAACTGCATCGCGACCAATAGAATTTGTTGGAACAGGAACGCAAGATATTGGTTCGGTTTTAACAGGTATTATGATTTACCAATATGATTTCATCGACTCATCTCAATTCTTATTAGATAATTTGTTAAAAGCTCGTGATACAATGCTGCGGTATAATGTGCCTCATGAAACAGAAGGTTTATATATGGGAACACAGTATAATAAATTCGTTTTTCCAGAATCAACGGCGACATTTAATTGTAATAAAACCGTTAAGGGAATAGAAGTAAGAGGAATGTTCCAATTTACTGGTAAGGATGTTCATTCAACTGGTGGCGCTTTTTGGGCCTTTCATTTCCTTCATCCGAAGTCAAAAAAACTCATTTGTATTAGTGGCTATGTTGACGCACCTTCTACAACTAGTTGGACGCAATCCTTGCGCGAAATTCAAGCTATTTGGAAGAGTGTAGAAATTTTGTAAATCCAATGCAGCCAAAACTAAGTGCCGTTATTATTACCTTCAATGAAGAAAGAAATATTCAGCGTTGCATAGAATCATTACTTCCTGTTGCAGATGAAATTATTGTTGTAGATTCTTTTTCAACTGATCGAACGGAAGAAATTTGCAAATCGTATGATCTTCAATTTATAAAACATGCTTTTGAAGGTCATATCGAACAAAAAAATGTCGCCTTATTGAAAGCAAATCATGAATGGATTTTATCAGTGGATGCTGATGAAGCACTCTCTGAAACATTACAAAAAGCCATTACAAAAACTCTTGAAGCGCCTCAATTTGATGCGTATTCGATGAATAGATTGACAAATTATTGTGGAAAATGGGTAAAGTATTGCGGTTGGTATCCAGATACAAAAGTCCGCTTGGTAAAAAAAAATAAAGCTCATTGGACAGGGACAAATCCACATGATAAATTAGAATTAAAAGATAAGTCGCAAGTGGGCAGTTTACAAGGGGATTTATTGCATTATTCTTATTATTCAAAAGAAGATCATTTTAAGCAAATCGAGTATTTCGGCAGTATTTCTGCAAAGGAGCTATTTCTAAAAGGAAAAAAAATCTCTGTGTTTTTACTTTATTTAAAAGTTGCTACTCAGTTTTTTAAAAGTTACTTAGTGAAACTTGGATTTTTAGACGGTAAAACGGGGTGGCACATATCGTCTCGAAGTGCTTACGCAACTTTAAGAAAATATCAGATTTTAAGAAAAATGTACCAATAAAATCATGGATAAAATAATAATCTCACGTACAGATAGTATTGGCGATGTCATTTTAACCTTGCCACTTTGTGTATGGTTGAAAAAGCAATTTCCTCAAACAGAATTGGTTTTTTTAGGTCGAACATATACAAAAGATATCATTGCCTGTTTTGATGTAGTTGATACATTTTTGAATTTTGATGATTTTTCAAGTCTTCCAACAAGCGAACGAATAGCGAGATTAAAAGCGGATTGTATAATTCATGTTTTCCCTAATAGAGAAATCGCTGCACTTTCCAAAAAAGCAAAAATTCCAATGAGAATCGGAACTGCACACCGTGTTTTTCATTTGTTAACGTGTAATTACCGCTTGAATTTTAGTAGAAAACGATCTTTATTGCATGAGGCACAATTAAATTTTGAACTTCTTAAGCCCTTAGGATTGAATGAAATTCCAAGTTTTGAAGCTTTGTTTGAATCTTTGAATCATTTTAATATTCCAACTGTTTCTCTACCAACTGAATTTTCTGGTATTGATTTATCACATACAATTATTTTACACCCAAAATCTCAGGGAAGCGCTGTGGAATGGCCAATTGAAAAATATATTGAATTGGCACAAGTATTAGTTCAACAAAAAAAAACAGTGATTTTTACAGGAACAGAAAACGAGGGAAAAGAATTTAGCGCCATTCTCCCAGTTCATCCGCAAATATTTGATAGCTCAGGGAAATTAAATCTAAATCAATTGATTTGCTTAATTGCAAGTTGTGAAGCACTAGTTGCTTGTTCAACTGGACCGTATCATATTGCTGGCATTAGCGGAATAAAAGCTATTGGCTTATTTTCTCCTCGTAAGCCAATACATCCAGGACGGTGGAAGGGTTTAGGGGATAAATCTGTAGCACTTGTTTTTGATTCCTCTTGTAGTAACTGCAAGAAAGGAAAAGTATGTTCTTGTATTGAAAATATTAGCGTTCAAAGTGTTCTTTCTGCAATTAATGACGCGCACTAAAACATTCTTGTTTTTCTTTCATTCCTATGGATTTCTGTCTCTTTGCGCATTTATTTTCTCTCTCGGTATTCTATCACAATCTCCTTTTTCATTGGAATTTTCTTCTGCTATAGCTCTTGCTGTTTTTGGAGTTTACAATGCCCATCGCTTATTGAAATTTCATCAAGAAAAGTTAACCATAGAAATGAAAGCTTGGCTGAGCAAGAATCTTCTCGCTATTCTCAGTTTTGTAGTGTTTGGATTAGTTTTAAGTTGCGTTTTATTCATTTATTTA
>JAIPAL010000091.1 GCA_021740085.1 Crocinitomicaceae bacterium | reverse complement strand
CCATTCTTGGGAAATTAATGGATAAAACTTACACGGAATTATCGAAAGATGAAGAAGCTCCTCAGTTCAACTCTTTTGAAAAACGATTGAAAATTAAATCCCTTCGGGAGAATTTGGATTATGATGGAGGTTTCTCGCTTGAAGGGGAGAAATTTATTGGTCGGGGGAATGATGATAATCTGGCAAAGGTTATTTTTAATTACAAAGAAAAACCGCTTTTTGAGATTTCTTCTGTGAATTTCACGATGGATCCTACTCAAATAATTTCTCGCGAAGCTCGCTTTAAAATGTTCTATGCGAATGGAGATTCAATGACCCATGCCAGTTGCTTGTTTTATTTTGATGAATCAAAAAAACTAATGAGCTTAACAGCAAAGAAGTCTGGCTCCGCTGTTATACCCTTTGAAGACTTTTATTTTAATGTCTATGTCTATTCGCCCGTTTTTTGTTGGAAAGTAAATTCCTTTCAGCCTTATTTTAGCTATGAAATTGGAACAGCTCAGGAACAAAAGGTGATCTCAATTGAATCATTTGATTATTTTGATGAAGGGCTATACGATAAAGTAAAAGGCTTAAGTAAAATAAATCCTATTTCTTCTATCGCTTCGTTTGCACGTAAAAAAAACACGAATATATTGTCGGAAGGTGAATTAGCGAATGCCATGAATACTACCATCGATAATAATAAATCTAGTATGTTTAATCTAGTGAGTTTGGGCTTCCTGATTTACGATAGCGATCAAAAACAAGTTTTTTTAACCAATAAATTATTTAATTTTTCGGATGCGAAAAATGGCGCAAGGGACTTTGATAATTTATCTATTGTTTCGGATTTGCGCCCTAGGGATTTAAAAGGTTATTCGGCTGAACAGATAAATCAAGATCCCTATTTAAAGAACTTGGAACGAAGTTATAACGATTTAAATAATAGATTCCGCAATCAATCGTATTTTGCTTTTGTGGATGTAAATAAACAACAAATGTTTATTTCTGGGGTAGATAACATTACGATTTCAAGTGCTCAATCTACTTCAATTGAGCCCGACTCCAGCTTTGTTATCATGAAAAAAAACAGGGATTTGCAATTTAAAGGTTTGTTGCTTGCGGGTAAGTTTGCTTCCATTGTGAAAGACGCCTACTTTTCGTACCAAGATTTTAAATTTATTTTAAAGGACTTAGAATATACCGTTTTAAGAGTAAATCCTTTGAGACAAGAAGATGGCTCCGATGTTATAGAAATGGGAAGTTCATTCAGTGAATTAAAAGGCGAGTTGTTGATCGACAAATCATCCTCAAGATCTGGAAAGGGACCAGAGAACAGCAGCTACCCTAAATTATTGGTGCCAAGTGCTTCAAAAATTCTATATAATGCGGCTGAAATTGTCAAAGGTGCATACGATGCAAAACGATTCTATTATTCATTGGAACCTTTTGAATTGGATAGTTTGGATGATTTTAATGAAAAATCTCTTTTTCTAAAAGGTCAGTTGATTTCTGGTGGTATTTTTCCTCCAATTAATGAGAATCTCAAAATAATGAATGATTACTCATTTGGGTTTTCTACAAAAGCGCCTGAAGGTGGCCTTCCTTTCTATGGAAACGAATCCAAATACGAAAACAAAATTGTACTATCTAATAATGGTTTACAAGGTACTGGTACGATTAATTTTTTAACAGCTTCAGCGATTTCAAGTAAATTAACCTTTTTACCCGATTCAACAATTGGTGTTGCCAAATTCACCAATAAGGGAGTTGAAAAAGGGCAGGAGGTACCTCAAGTATTTTCTGAATCTGCCTTTATTACCTTTATTCCCAAAAAACAACTATTAAAAGCAGCTGCTTATAATGGTACAAATTTGGAAATGTTCGATAATCAATGTCAATTGAATGGCTCCGTTGTCTTGTCTAATAAAGGGATGTATGGTTATGGTCAGATGCTATTTAATGATGCGGGATTATATTCTGGCAGGTATGATTTCACCTATACAGATATCGATGCCGACACGTCAAATTTTTCACTCCAAAATAAATTTGTGACCGATGGTGAATCACCATTAGCCATTGAAGCAGATGGAGTTAAAGCGCATATTTCATTTAAAGATAGAAAGGGTGAATTCAACTCTTTTGGAGCTAAAAGAATTAAATTTCCTGCCAATATTTATTATTGCACGATGGATAAATTCTTTTGGTATATGGATGGCGCATCGGTAGATTTTGAAAAAAAGCAATCAAAAGAAACAGCTTTCGAAGCAGGGGCAGATTTGACAGATCCTAATTTCTTCTCCATGGATGATAAACAAGATTCGCTTCGGTTTAGATCTTTAAGTGCGAAATATGATTTGAAAACACAAATAATTTACTGTAACAAAGTAGAGTATGTGAGAGTTGGCGATGCGAAAATATTCCCTGATAGTATGAAAATTGTGATTCGAAAAAATGCCATAATTGACCCGCTAAAAAATGCGATTGTCGTAGCCAATTACATAACACAATTTCATAAGTTTTATCAAGTTGATCTTACTATTACTAGCCGTAATAAGTTTGAGGGTTTCGGTATTTATCCCTATTATGATAGAGATAGTACGCTCACGAATTTAAAAATGAAAAGTATTGCCTACAATAAAAGTGGTGCAAAAACCATAGCTGAAGGTTCCGTGGAACAAAAAGATAATTTTAAACTTTCTAAGGAATTTGATTACTATGGAAAAATAAAAATTATTGCTAATAATTCAGGGATTATTTGTGATGGATCGACAAGGATCAATCATTTATGCAAAAATTTTGATAGTTCTTGGCTTGCCTTTAACGATACTGTGGTAGCTAAAAATATACAAATTCCAATCTCAGAAAAACCATTGAATGATAAAGGAAATCGTTTGGCAGTTGGGTTTTTGTGGAAGGATTCTGAGAAAATGGATAGCGTAGGTGTTTACCCTGCATTTTTATCAAAAATACAAGGGAAAAATGATGCAATTATTTTTCAATCGGATGGCTATGTGCAGTATAATCCGAAAGCGGCCGCGTATCAAATTGGCACTAAGCAAATGCTTGAAAATGCTAATAATAAAGGGAATTTATTAACTTTCTATACGGAAACGTGCGCACTGACAGGACTTGGAAAAATTGATTTAGGTTTAGACCTGGGGGAAGTTCGTATCGAATCATACGGTGATATATCTTATGAACCATCTGAACAGAAAATTGCACTTAATTTGACAAGTAAATTTATTTTTCCTCTTCAAAAAAATATTATGGAGGGCTTTGCTAGTTCCTTGAAAGAGTTGGAAGGACAAAAAGATATTGATCTTAAATCAAAGCAATATAATTTCAAACAAGTAAGTAAATTTTGGCTTAATCCTGAAAAAGAAAATGACTTCTATAAAGATTATGAAGAAGATAAATTGCGGAAAATGCCTAGTGAATTGGAGGGAACCATGTTAATCACAGGTATTCATTTAGAATATTTTAAATTGAAAACGAAAGTGAATGAAACTGGATTTGCTCGTGGCTTTAATACGCGAAATACGGGTACTCAAATAGATGACGAAGGCGATGAAGTGAAAGCTAAAAATAAAGTGGCAATTATCGGTTTGGAGGATAAAGTGGTCTTGAAGGAGGTAGATTTTAATATGGTTTTCCATCAAACCAATATCGGTGAATCCAATCAAGGGTTCGGTTTCCGATGGATGACATCTAATAATAAAGAGTACGTATTAAATTATTCTATGGATAAAAAAGATGGTACCATGTTGCTTTATTCTAAGGATGAAATGTTCACCAATTCCATTACAAATATTAAAGCTGATAAGCGAAAATCGAAAAATTTTATGTTTGATATTGCTGATGAGACGCAACTTAAGTTAATTTTGGTTAAATTCAATGATTATTTGCGCTCAAAATGATGATTTGTATTCTATTTATTTGCTTAGCTTACCTTATTGGGTCAATACCAACGGCCGTCTGGACAGGGAAAAAATGGCATGGTCTTGATCCGAGAGAACACGGAAGTAAAAATGCTGGAGCAACGAATACTTTTCGTGTTTTAGGTAAAAAGTCAGGCTGGTTTGTTTTAATTATAGATATTTCAAAAGGTGTTTTAGCGTCTATATTACCGTTGATGATAGCAGAAAATTATTCGGATAATCAGTTGCTTATTTTTCAACTTTCCACTTCTTTTGCGTGTATTATTGGACATGTCTTTCCAATTTTCGCTCAATTTAAGGGGGGAAAAGGGGTCGCTACTTCATTGGGGATTATCATTGGACTTAATCCTGTTTCAGCCGCTATTTCGTTGGGGATTTTCTTAGTTGTGTTTTTACTATTTAAGTATGTTTCCTTAGGCGCAATTGTAACCTCGATTTCATACCCTTTTGTTAGCTATTTCATTGTGAAAGAAGATGCGCGGATTATGATAATTTTTACTGTATTACTCGGTTTTTTAATTATCGTTTCGCATAGAAAAAATATCACAAGACTTATGAATGGTGAAGAAAGTAGAATGAACCTTTCAAGGAGAAAGGAGTAATATATTTTTGTTTTTTAATCTTGTGAAAAAGAGCCACTTTAATTGTAAGTATTTCTATCTCTTGTTAATTGTATTAACAGTCAATAGTTCTTTTGCTCAATCCCTTTCGCAACTTGAAAAAAAAGCAACTGAATCCTTTAATAAAAAGGATTACGCCTCGGCGTTGATTGACTTTCGGCAATTATTAGCACAAAATCCGACCTCCATGGATTTTAATTTTAAATACGGGGTTTGTGTCTTTTATTCTGACAACCGAAAGAATGCCAAACGTTATTTTGATTTTGTGCTTCGCCAACGTGATTTCCCAAGCGAAACATACTATTTTGTCGCCAAACTCTCACATTTTGAATATAAATTTTCGAGCGCAATGCTCTATTATCAAAAATACCTTGATAATACACCGGAAAAATTAAGAGACCACGATGTGAAAATGGAATTAGACCAATGTGCCAATGGAAAAACACTCCTGAAATCTCCAAAAGCGTTGCGCTTAATTAATGCGGTCGAGGTGGCTATCCCTAAATTTTACATGAATTATCAATTGGAAAGTCGCACTGGTGGGTTTTTTACAGATGAAGCATTGCAATCAAAAATGGATAAGAAATTCAATCATTTACCCATGTATTATTTTTTACGCGGTGATAGTTTGAAATTTTTTGCGAGTTATGGTACCTCCACTAATAAAGATATTTACTTTGTCCGAAAAATAGGGGCTGATGCATGGTCACCCGCGATAAAAATAAACGACCAAGTAAACTCTTTGCTTGATGAGGATTTTCCTTTCTATGATCAGAAAAATGGAACGCTTTACTTTTCTTCTAGGGGACATAATTCAATAGGGGGATATGACCTATTTAAGGCTACTTTCGATCCAAGTAGGAATAACGCTGACAATAGAAGCAATTTCGACTTTCCGTATTCTTCTGCCGATGATGATTTTCTTTTCGTTCCTGAAATTGATCAGAAAAAGGCTTATTTTTCTTCTAATAGAAACTGTGAACGAAATAAGATTGAGGTGTATTCGGTTGAATATAGCACGATTAATTCTACCATTCAATTAATAAAAGGTGACTTTCATGATTTATTGGATGAAAAAAATAAAATGGCGCAAATTAAAGTCATTAATGTGAATACCTCAGAAGAATTTGGCCCATTTACGACGGATGAAAATGGAAAGTACTCGCTTCTAATTCCAGGAAGTGGGGATTATAAATTTAGCGTAACGGTGGATGGATCTCGAGAAACTTTTATTGGAACGGCTACAGTTCCGGTTGCTAAGAATAATAATGTGCTCAAACAAACATTGACCTACTCGGTAGTTGAATCCGATGAACACATGGAATTTGCCAATTATTTTAATCTGTCTGAGTTAGCTTCAGAGGATGATAAGATTATTGTTTTGAATGCAATTGCATCATTAAAAATGAATCCTACGCTCATCCAAAATAAGGTAATTATTCCAACGGAAACGATGGATACTAAGGCTGTTTTAGCAGAGTTGGGGTATGATAAATTGAATCAAAAGGATGCCTTGACGAAAATGAATGATGATTTAATTTCAGTTGAATTGCAGGAAGAAGAGTTATCCATTGATCTTACTAAAGCAGTACTTTTGCAAAAGGAGAATATAAGCTATTTAAGTACACTTGATAATTTAATTAAGGAGGTGAAAAATGAGGTGAATGACCCAACTATTTCTCCCAATGATAAATTAGTATTACTGGAGAAATTAAAAGATCTTCAAGAAGACAAGATTGAATTACAGCAACAAATAATTGCCTTGAATCAACTTATTGAACAAAAAGAGTCAGCCCTTGAAGCGAATCGAAAATTGGAATT
>JAIPAL010000024.1 GCA_021740085.1 Crocinitomicaceae bacterium | reverse complement strand
TATTATTTTGTCGGTATTCAAAAACCAATCCAATTGGAAATAAAAACTCTTTTATCGGGGATAAATATTCTCTTGGTAATGTCATAGACAAAGCGATGTTTTTGTCACTATTCAAATTACAAAAAGAAGCTAAATAACTCGTGTTTATTGTATTGCTCTTCGGGAGTAGAAATCCCTGCTTAGCCAAATGATAGCGATACGATTCACTTTGCATAAGATCCAACGAAATCGTAGTTAGTTCAGAATGAAATTTGTTAATGTATTGCTGATAGGCAACACCATACGAATCAAAAAACCCATGGGTGATCAATACCTGATCTTCTGCGGCAGAGAGTAGCAAATCCTTTGCGTATGAGATAACTTCTTCAGAAAGTAAGTTATTGACTTGTAATTTTTCTAAATAGTTAATTGTTCCTGCGGAATCATTTTTCACCATTGCATTTCCTACACATTGTGACAATACTGTTGGGTCTAATGGAGCCAATTCCTCGGCTTTACTTAATTCAGTTTCACGATCAACGTTATAATTACCCGAAATGTAATAGTATAAATTATACTCAAAAGAATTTGGGTCTTCATCTTTTAATAAGCGCACATCCTCATCCATTTTTTCTTGTAAAGGAATATCGGCAGATCGAGAGCTTGGCTGATTAGAAGCCTCCTTCTTTTTCTGAATAAATTTATCGGAAGTAGTACTAATAGATTTAATGTCCTGCTTTGAATTGGAGACAGCCTCCCTATTTTTACTTGGTTTTTTCGTGCTAATTACTTCTACCTCATTCAAATTTTCCAATTGAATGGAATCCGTTACTATTATTGGAATGGATGAGTTAGAATTGAATGATGAATTTATCACCTTATTTTCTTCCGGAGGTTGTGAAAATAAGATCGCAACTTGAAAAAACGAAATAGAAAAAATCAAAGTTTTCATGGTATTTTTTTTTTCAATTACAACTCTAAGGCAAGAAGGTTCAAACTAAGTTTTTTTTTTAAATATAGAATAAAGGTATTTATTTATTATTGATTGAAAATTGAACAATAAAAAGAAAAACGAATTGTTTATTAACACCCTAATAATACGTAGATTTGCTCCTTGAAGAACCATGAAAAATAAACTAATCCCCTTCATTCTTTTTAGTTTCGTGCTCGGATTACTATCCCTTACTACAAGTTGTGGGAAAAATAATTCATTTTCAAAAAAGCACTTGAGTTTTTCCTTAGACACCTTGGTTTTTGACACCGTTTTTACCACCATTGGATCAACTACGCAACAATTTAAGATCTATAACAACGAAAATAAAACGCTTGTCATTGAAGAGATTGAATTAATGGGGGGAACCAATTCTTTTTTCAGAATGAATGTTGATGGGATAAGTCAAAACATAATTAAAGACACCAAGATATTGGGTAATGACAGTCTTTTCGCTTTTATTGAAGTCACCTTAACTACCAATGGACAAACACTTCCATTGATTATTGAGGACTCTATTCGATTTCGGACCAATGGCGTCGATCAATATGTAAAATTAGCTGTTTGGGGACAAGATGCTTATTTTCATTACAAGGACCTTAACGAAGGAACTTGGGCAAATGATAAGCCACATGTGATCTATGGATATGCAGCCGTAGATTCGGCTAAATCACTAACGATTCCTGCCGGGACACAAATACATTTACACAAAAATTCCTTGTTATATGTCTATAAATCTACCTTACATGTAGAAGGAAATTTAGGCAACGAAGTTGTTTTTAAAGGCGATCGACTCGAACAAATGTATCAAGATGTAGAAGGACAATATTATGGCATTTACTTTCACGAGGCCAAAGAATCCACCATCAACTATGCAATAATTAAAAATGGAACTTCCGGAATTCATGTCTATTCAAACGATAACGCCAACCCGAATTATACGCTAACAGTAAGCAATACGAAAATATTCAACCATTCAAGATACGGTATCTTCATTTATTCTGGAGGGAAAGTCAAGGCCGAAAATTGCATAATTTCTAAATGTAGTACGCATGCCCTCATTGTATTGGAAGGAGGAGATTTTAATTTTAACCATTGTAATTTACTTGGTTATGGCAATTCTCAATCTCCTGCTGTAGGGATTAGTAATTTTTACAATGATTTTTTTAATGGGACAACTAACGTTGGATCCATTAATGAAGGTAAATTCTATAATTGCATAATTACGGGAAATTTAAGCAGTGAATTTGCCATCGATACCATCCAAATGAACGGAGTAAACTTAAGTTTTGACATAAAAAATTGCTTAATTCGCTCTGAAATTAATTACACAGATGCCTTCTACCAAGATATATTATGGAATGACAATCCATTATTTGAAGATACTGCCCAAGGAGATTTTTTATTTACGACTAATTCCACACTAAACGCAAATGGAATAGTGACAACTGTCACGAATGATATTTATGGCTCACCAAGAAATAATCCGCCAGATATTGGTGCGGTAGAATTAAATTAAAAAAAAAGCGCTAAAAAGCGCTTTTAATTAATTCTTGATATCTATTATGCATTAGCATTCATAGCATCTAATACATCCATTACACTTTTTACGGCTTCAACCGATTCAGCTAAGAGAACTTTTTCTTCTTGGTTCAAATCCAATTCAATAATTTTCTCGATGCCATTTTTGCCCAATATAACTGGTACACCTAAATAAATATTGCTGAAGCCATACTCACCTTGTAACCAAGCACAAACAGGGAATATTCTTCGTTGATCACGAACAATTGCCTCTACCATTTGAGCAGCAGCTGCTCCCGGTGCATACCATGCTGAAGTACCAAGTAATTTAACGATTTCTCCACCGCCAAACTTAGTTCGCTCGATGATCTCATTTAATTTTTCTTCTTCAATTAACTCAGTAACCGGAATACCTGCTACTGTTGTATACCTAGGAAGTGGAACCATCGTATCACCATGTCCACCCATCAACACTGCCTGAATATCTTTCGGAGAAACGTTTAACTCCGTAGCTAAAAAAGCACGATAACGAGCCGTGTCTAACACACCCGCCATTCCAAAAACCTTGTTGGGATCTATTTTCGCATTTAAATAAGCGCAATAAGTCATTACATCTAAAGGATTAGATACAACAATAATAATGGCATTAGGAGAATACTTAACAATGTTTTCAGTTACCGTTTTAACAATTCCAGCATTGGTTGCAATTAAGTCATCCCTCGACATACCTGGCTTGCGAGGTAATCCAGAAGTAATTACCACAACATCAGAATCCTTAGTTTTAGAATAATCATTGGTTGAACCAATTACCCTTGAATCATACTGATTAATGGGTGCCGTTTGCCAAATATCTAAGGCTTTTCCCTCAGCAAACCCTTCTTTGATATCCAACAATATTATTTCATTGGCAATTTCACGATAAGCAAGGACATCAGCGCAAGTCGCACCAACATTTCCTGCTCCTACAACAGTTACTTTCATTTCAAAAATTTAGTTAATAATATTAAGTACGAAATTAATATATTTGACGTAAAATAAGTGAATTTTGAAATCTTTTTCGAGGAAAATTACTAATAAGGCAACCCAAAACAGACCCTTACGTTTTTAAGCTGAAACACATTGGAGAATATTGATAAAATAAAACAAATTATAGAAGGTTGCCTTCGTAAAGACAGACGGTCTCAAGAAGCCTTTTTTAAATTGTATTATGGAAAAATGATGTCTGTTTGTCTTCGATACATAAGTGATCGGGACAGCGCACAAGAAGTTCTTCAAGATGGTTTTATTAAGGTCTTTGAAAAATTGGAACATTTTGATTTTCGTGGCTCGATTGACGGGTGGCTAAGGCGTATTATATCTAATACCGCAATAGATGCTATTCGAAGGGCGAAAAGAAATCCATTTCTAACCGACAACGACAATGATTTTAAACAGTTAGCTGAAAATGAATTAGAAAAAAAAGAGAATCTTATCTATACGGAACTAAAAGCAAAAGTTGCTATGGACGAGATTCAAAAATTATCACCAGCTTACCGAACTGTTTTTAATTTATATGTTTTTGAGGAATATTCACACAAAGAAATAAGTGAAATTTTAGGAATAAGCGAAGGGACATCAAAATCCAATTTATCCAAGGCAAAAGTTAATTTACAAAACAGATTAAGTATTAAATTTTCAAAAATTGAAGAATGACAAATAAAAATATAGAAGAACTTTTCAAACACGCACTTGATGGGCACGAATTGCCCTACGATGCGTCTGCATGGAAAGGTTTAACTAACAAATTAGATAAAAATATTCCTGCACAAAGCCCCGTTAAAGTGTGGCGTTGGGTTTTGGGGTCCCTTGTATTAATCTCCATTACATCACTTTTACTTTGGAATAACTCTAAAGAAATAAACAATACCAAAAAGAATGAAATTGGTGAAAACACTTCACAAAAGGGCAAGACTACTAAAATTGAAAAATCTACTAATAAACAAGACGTAACTATTCAGAAGGATAAAAAGCAAGCGGTAGCTATTACTCAAGAAAATGTTTTTGAAATTCCAACGATTGATACTGACTACAACGAAAATGAAAATTTAAATGTAGATGAAATTCAAAAGGAAGAAATTGTTAGCACAGACGAACAAATAGAAACAGTAAAAAAACATGAAAATGATGTAGCAGTAAATTCAAGTATCGTTTATCCTACCCTATCTTTCAATTGCATTGGAGATCAAAAGGTGCTTTCAAATAAAAACGCTACTGATTTAGTTCTTGTTACACCAAGTAATCTACAATTAATTATACCTGCGAAAAGTGAAACCTCTGTTACCATAGAAGAAAAAGGCTACTATCGAATAGGTAAAATGTCAGCTGAAGGTATCTTCAACGAACATACCAACCAATTGGTGAATGAATCCCCTAGTTTGGATTTTAGTGTTGAAGACCTAAATTACTTAAACGGGCTTCCTACCTTGCCGATTAACATTAAGTCTAATGAAACGACCATTGCTATATATCTCAATAATAAGTTAGTCGCGTCAAACCTTAAAGAAACTGAAATTTATCTATTTAAAAAAGGAGCTAACCAGGTAAGCATTTCATGCAGCAATGAATTTAATTGTAAAGCAACCATCACAAAAACGGTTAACACTGTTGAAGATTATAATTTACTTGCTGTAAATGCTTTTGATCCCTTTTCAAATGACGCTCGCAAAAGCACCTTCATGCCTTTCGCACTTACGCAAAGAAAGACCGCATTTAACTTAATAATTATTGACCCTTCAGATGGAGGAATAGTTTTTGAATCTAGTGATGCAAGCAATGCATGGGATGGCTACGACAAACGAAACGGCAAGATGGCTGCAGCTAATAAGGCTTACATTTGGAAAGTAAACATCGCAAATCCAGAACACAAAGAAAACATCGAATATAAAGGTACAATTGTACGCTTGTAAGAATCATTAATAAGTTTCATAAGTAAGGATTATTTTCACGGATAATCCTTATTTTTGTTTACTATTCTTATGGCGCTAATCATTCAATACAGAAACAATACCTTTATTATATCTCCAGATAGATTGGTATATATTTGTTCGGATTTACTTATCGGAATAAAATCAACTAATTCATGAGTGTAATCCGATTGCTTCCCGAACACATTGCGAATCAAATTGCCGCTGGAGAAGTAGTGCAACGCCCTTCCTCTGTCGTTAAGGAATTGATGGAGAATGCCATCGATGCGCATGCCAAGACAATCAAAGTCGTAATTAAAGATGCTGGGAGGACACTTATTCAACTAATAGATGATGGCGACGGAATGAATAGTGTAGACAGCAAAAGTTGCTTTGACCGTCATGCTACTAGCAAAATAGAACATGTTGATGATTTGTTTAGACTTAAAACAAAAGGTTTTCGTGGGGAAGCATTAGCATCTATTGCGGCCATTGCTCAAGTCGTTTTAAAAACAAAAAAATCAGACCAGGAAATTGGCCACTTAGTAGAAATAGAATCTAGCAAAATAACTAAATCAGGTGAAATCGTTTGTAGTAACGGTAGTAATTTCGAAATAAAAAATCTTTTTTTTAACGTCCCTGCGCGCCGAAATTTCCTCAAGTCAGATTACGTAGAATTTGGACATATTAGAGAGGAATTCATCCGTATTGCCTTGGCTCATCCTGAGTGCCATCTGATTTTAATACACAACAATGAAGAAGTTTATCAACTTCAACCAGGTATTTTGCGAAAAAGGATTTCAGACATTTTTGGCAAATCGATGAATGAAAAATTAGTGCCGGTTGAAGAAGAAAGCGATATTATAAAAATTGCTGGGTATGTTGGGAAACCAGACATTGCAAGAAAAACAAGAGGCGAACAGTACTTTTTTGTTAACAATCGTTATTTCAAGGACTCCTATCTTAACCATGCCATCACCAAATCTTTTGAAGGATTAGTTCCTGAAAAATCATTCCCTTCCTATTTTATATTTTTAGAGATTGATCCAAGTAAAATAGATGTGAATATTCATCCAACAAAGACAGAAATAAAGTTTGAAGAAGATCGATTTATTTATGCTATCCTTCTAAGTGCTACAAAACAAGCATTGGGGAAGTATAACATTAGTCCTACCCTTGATTTTGATTTGGAGACAAGTTTTGACATCCCAAGTTCTTATAGAAAAAATGATGTCGTTGAACCACAAATAAATATTAATCCATCGTTTAACCCCTTTCATAAATTCGCTAAATCGGACTTCAACCAAACGAATTCTTCGAAAATACATGAACAAGGATTTGGCAAGGCCATAACCAACGAAGAAGATTGGGATAATTTTTATTCAATTAAAAATTCAGAAGAAGCCGTTCAGCAAAATATAGCCTTGAATGATGAATTCAGTCAAATTCCTCATTATTTAATCCGTGGCAAATACCTACTCACAAATTGTAAATCTGGCGTCTTAGTGATTCATATTCGGCGCGCAACAGAACGTATCCATTATGAAAAATTATTGAGGGACTTTGTTAATTCACCAATTAATGCGCAAATGTTACTGTTTCCAATAATAAAAATACTGCCTAATGAAGATCTGGTAATTTGGCAAGAAAACAAATCGTTGCTAGAACAACTTGGATTTAAAGGTGAAATTGTACAAAATGAATTACAACTGGTAAGTGCTCCATCCATCATAAATGAAGAGCAAATAGATACTTGTCTTAGCGAATTAATCCAATTATTAGTGCATAAAGAAATTGATAAAGGAGATCTTGCGCACCAAGTGGTATCCATTATAGCAAAATCAAGTTCACGGACAGCATCAATTCAAGTGCAAGAACAAGCAATTGCATTAGTTAATGAATTATTTCAATTAACAGATCATACTGTTACCGTTGCTGGTAAAGCAATATTAAAAACGATCACAATCGAAGAAATCGGATTAAAATTTAAATAATGTTTGCTAATTTACCCCAAGTCACCAAAAACATTTTGCTATTAAACATCATGTTTTTTATTGCCACACTAATTTTAGAAAGTCAAGGTATTGATTTAATTTCTCAATTAGGCACACACTATATTAATTCCCCAAAATTTGAACCATTTCAAATAATCACTCATTTTTTCATGCATGCCAATTTCTTTCACATATTAATGAATATGTGGTTATTTGTCATGTTGGGAGCCTACTTAGAAAACCTCTGGGGGCCGAAGCGATTTTTTATTTTTTACGTTGCCTGTGCTCTAGGATCATTTGCGCTCCATAATGCTATTGGCGTATACCAAATCCATGAACTAAGGGCAAACTTAGTAACGCTTCGTATTCCCATGGACACCGTAGATTCAATCATCAAAAACACAGACAGAAGTGCACTAATCGAAGTTTTAGAAAACTATTTAAACACCAATAATTATCCTATCAATCAAGATTTTAGCAACTACTTTAAATTATGCATCACCCCAATGGTGGGCGCGTCAGGGGCCATTTTTGGTGTCTTAGCGGCATTTGCCATCTTATTTCCAAACACTGAGTTTCGACTTTATTTCGCTATTCCCATCAAAGCAAAATACTTTGTAGGCGCTTACTTGTTATTAGAAATCTACCAGGCAATTCAGAATAACGCAGGTGATTCAACAGCTCATTTAGCACATATTGGCGGAGCAATTGTTGGGGGAATTATAGTGTTAATTTGGCGAAAAACAGATCGCGCTAATTTCTATTAAAAATGGAAAACAACCGTAATTTTCTATCTGAATTAAAGTATGAACTTCTTAAAGGAAAGATGAACCACCGTCTATTAATTATTAATGTGGCCTTCTTTATTTTTATACAAATTTGGCTGGCAATAGGTAGACTTGGGGGAGCCAGCGATGACATCATTTATCATATATTCACATTAGACCCAAACTTTACTAGGCTGCTGTATCGTCCTTGGGGAATATTGACAAGTATTTTTTCGCATTTTGACTTTATTCACCTATTGTTTAACATGGTCTTTTTATATTTTGCTGGAAAGATCTACGAGGATATTTTTGATAGCAAACGACTATTAATCACCTATATTATTGGTGGTATTTTTGGCGGACTAGCCGAGATCATTATTCAATCTCTATTTTTTCCTTTAAAAGAATCCGCCTTAGTTGTTGGCGCAAGCGGATCTATCATGGCCATATTTGTAGCGGTAGCATTCCATAGCCCAAACATGAAAGTACAGCTATTTGGACGGTTTTCTATTCGACTTTATTTTGTGGCCTTATTTTTTCTTATTCAAGATATTATAGGAATAGGTAAAAACGATGGTATTGCTCATTTTGCACATCTGGGAGGCGCTATTTTCGGCGTTTTATCTGTTCAGAATAGCTCACTACTTAATCGAATAGAAACAAGATTTACCTCACTTTTTAAAGGTAAATTTGGAACAAGTAAAAAACAGCAACCCAAAAGTCGTTTTAAATCAAATGAAGACTATAACCAAGAACGGAGGGAACAACAAATACAGACCGATAAGATCTTAGACAAGATTTCGAAAGGTGGATATGAATCATTAACAAAGCAAGAAAAAGACTTCCTTTTTAAACAAAGTAAAAATGGAAAATAACAAAAAAAGATTCCATGTCCTCTCCATTATTTTCAAGGTACTAACGACAATTACCTTATTGTGTTTATTACTGAGTTACATTGCCCCCTATTTTCATCCAAATACAGTTACAATACTTCCTTTTTTCGGAATTAGCTACCCAATTTTCGCAATAGCCACTTTATCATTTTTACTTTTTTGGGCCATTTTTAGATCAAAATGGGCTGTTTTTTGCCTTTTTATCCTATTAATTGGTGGAAAACTTCATTTTCGAACATTTGCCTTTCATATTTTAAATACGGAAACAAGCCCGGCTAATTCCTTGTCTATAATGAGTTATAATGTTAGGCTATTCGGGATTTATGAAGACAATTCATACACCATACGCAATAACATATTTAATTATTTGAGAAGTGAAAATCCAGATGTTGCTTGTTTTCAAGAATACTATCGCCAGGACAAACCCACGAAATTTGAGACCTTTGATTCCTTAAAAAATGCTTTAGGCATGATCGATTATCATGAACGTACCGCGCATAAAAAGAAAGGGAGACAAAATTTTGGGGTTGCTATTTTTTCCAAATATCCAATGATTGCAAAAGGTGATGTGATTTTTGAGTCACAAAGCGGCCAAGATTTTAACTATTGCATATTCGCAGATATCGTAAAAGACAAGGATACATTTAGGATTTATAATGTTCACTTACAATCTATTAAATTAAGTAATTACCCAAATGAAATAAGCGATAAGGAAAATTCGTCAGGAACGGAGGTTCTTTTAAACATTAGTCGGAAATTAAAAATTGCATTTCAGAAAAGAGCAGAACAATCGAGAAGGATAATAATACACATGAAAACATCTCCCTATCCTACAGTTGTATGCGGCGATTTTAACGATACCCCCATGTCCTATACCTATAATCAATTCGACCGATTACTAGTGGACGCCTTCCGAAATTCATCCTGGGGAATTGGCCGTACCTATAACGGAAGACTTCCAGCTGGAAGAATAGATTATATCTTTCATTCACCCGATTTATCCTCCAGTGGATTCAAAATTCAAAAAGAAATTTTGAGCGATCATTTAGCGATTTCATGTAAAATCTATAAACCATGATTATAGAAATCGATCCTCAATCAATAGACACCCGGAAAATTAATCAGATTGTCCAACATTTATTAGGTGGTGGAATTGCCATCGTACCTACAGATACCATATATGCCGTCGTTTGTAATCTTCATTCACCAAAAGGATTAAATAATCTTGCATTATTTAAAAATGAGAAATTAAACAAATTGAAATTTTCTCTTTTGTTTCATGATTTTTCACAATTAGCAGCTTACACAGCTCCCATAGAAAGACCTATATTTCGCTTGTTAAAGAATAATCTTCCGGGGCCATTTACATTTATTTTAAAAGCCAACACACAAGTAGCCAAGTTATTTTCGTCTTCGAAAACAGAAATTGGAATGCGGATACCAGCAAATACGATCCTTGATGCTATTCTAAAATCATTGGGGCAACCATTGGCATCCACTTCCTTGCATCACATAGAAGATGAAATTCGGGTATATTATTCTGATCCATTGGAAATTTACGAGCATTTTTCAGATAAAATTGATGTAATTGTTTTAGGTGGAACAGGCTTATTAACCCATTCTACTATTGTAGATTGCACAGAAGGAGATGCAATTATTACTCGACAAGGATTAGGAATCTTAAGCGAATAAACATGATACTAATAGTAGACTGTGGCAGTCAAAAGACACCATTCATTGAAGACAGCATAAACGAGTTGGGTGATTATTTGACCATACCATTAATGGAACTTAACATTGATTCCATTGAATCATGTCAAGGGATTATTTTTTCAGGCGCGCCTCTACTAATCACTGAAATTAACATGGAAATCTATCTTTCCAAATTTCAATGGATAAAAGAGCTCACGATTCCCATCTTGGGAATATGCTTTGGGCACCAATTAGTAGGAATGTTATTTGGCGCTTACCCATCTCGCATGCGTGAAGATCGTGATTGGCAAGAAATTGAAAAACTTATTGATGATGAGATCTTGGATAAACTCCCCACTTCATTTTCAATGATGGAAGACCATTGCGAGAGTATTTCAATTCCACCAGGATTTGATTTATTAGCCACCTCAGATGCTTGCGTTAACGAAATGATGCGCCATCAAAAGAAATTAATTTACGGTGTTCAATTTCATCCGGAGGTTTCGGGTAATAGCGGCATGATTCTTATTCAAAACTTCCACACTATTTGCCAAACTCATAAGAAAGCACAATAAATTTAAAGGCATAAAAAAAGGCGACCTAGGCCGCCTTTTATCTTAATTATAAAATTACATTTTTATAAATTTAACAGACTCCACTTGTTTACCTGAAACAAATTTAATGATGTAAGTTCCATTTGGAATATCATCGCCGTCAATAAATAAGGTGTTTTCACCAGCTGGTCTATTCTGATCTACAACCGTTTTAATTAATCGACCAGTAATTGAATATACCTGAGCAGTAACTGAACCTGATTTTGCTAAATTGAAAGACAACGTAGTAGAATTATTCGTTGGATTTGGATACGTTTTCATTTTCGTTTTAAAGTTTTCACCCGAACTTGAATTATTATTACCAATCCCTAAATAAGCAGCAGAGCTCCAAATTCCTCTTCCGAATGTTCCAATATAGATTTCTCCCGGTCGATTATTTCCTTCCTCAAAAGTTCTCCAAGATTGTCTTACTTCGTATACCGGTGTTCCTTCAAATCCAGCTGAAGAATTATCCCAAGAAGCGCCTCCATTTTCAGTTACAAAAACACCATTTGAAGTTCCAACAACAATAATATCGGAATCATCACGATCAATAATACCGTCGTAGCACGCAACACTTGGGCTAGTTACAGCACCTAATGATGTATACGTAGGAACGGCAGACGTTGCATTCAAAGAACGTTTGTTGACACCATTAAATCCAGCAAAAAGAACTATGTCATTTGCATTATTAGGATTAACCGCTAACCCCTCATAACTAGTAGTAGTTATTTTAGTAGCTGTTGTATAAGTTGGCGTGGTTGCACCGGCACCTGTTCCGACATACGCGACTTTATCATTAAATAATGGGTCACTTGTGTAAACACTTCCTAGGCCATCAATACGCCATACACCAGAACCAGCAGACACATAACATTGCTCTAAGTTTTTAGAAAATTCAATATCAACATTATTAAATCCACCTGCACCTATTCCTTTGGCGATACACACCCAATTAACGAAAGTAGTAGATAAACGCAATGCATTTCTCGTACCCCATAATTCACCACCATTAATATTTACATACACTAAAAACCAAGATTGATATGGATCTTGAACTCGAAGTGTATCCCATGCAACATTATAGATAACAGTATCTGAGCCCATTTCCACAAGTTCCCCAGTGGCAGCATTTTGACCATAATTCATAGCACCAACCGTTAAAGCAGGATTGTATGCTAAAGTGTCATCAAAATAAAGATTTGTTGAAGCAATTACAGTTATTGAATCGCCGGAAGAAGTACTTGCAACTCGAATTATATCGCCTGTTTGGTAGTTCTTAGTTGCAATAAAATTCACAGAGTCTTCTGAATTTAGGTCATAGTATTCACTTAAAACAAATTCAGTATGGAAAGGGTGTATAGATCCTTCTGTTCCTGGATCATCATATGTTCCAGGTAAAGCCGGTTCGAAAGCAGTAGATGTAACGCCTTTATCACCAGATCGACGAATAGAATTATAATAAACACATGAAAACATTACTTTAGGATTAAAGTAAGAAATTTCACATTCAAAACCATCACCACCACCAATTTCAGTAAATTGCTGGAAAGTAGACATGGTGTGATCATTATATAGTGTTCCATTATCTTGCGCACCTCCCATTACTGCTCCATCTCTATCGAAAGCAATACCATAAAACTGAGTAACGTTGTATCCTCTATTGGTTGGGTACCAAATTTCACCAAAATCGTTCGATACATTCACCCCACCATCATTTCCAATATATAATCTATTGTTTGCATCCCATTTCATTTCATGGTTATCAGCATGAACATAAATAGAGCTGTTAGGATTAACAAACCATTGACTTATTTTTTCAAAACCACCAGAGGGAGGATTATTTACTGTTTGGTTCCACTTCCAAATATCAATACCACCAATTAGAATTTGTTTTGGATCGGTAGGCTTAACAGAAACTATTGAATTATAAGTACCTTGATCACGGAATATATCAAACTCATTTGGTGGACCAGAAGCACCAACAAATTGATGCCAAGTCTGACCTTGATCGTGAGAAACATGCATGCTTAATAGATTGCTATTTGTTCTAACTGCATACAAAGAATAGTTATTAGAAGAGTTTTTTATGGCTGAAACCGCAAATTCGATTCTACCAGCACCTGTAGGAACAAGATTATTAGCTATTGTACCAGACTTATCTGAAAAGGTAAGGCCTCCATCCGTTGAAACAAATACTTTACTTGAACCAAATGAAGCGATAATAACTTGACCATCTTTAGACATTTGTAATGCGAAACACCCCCCTGAAGAAGCTGGAACTGTTGTCATTGAAGCATCTCCTACTTTCCATTTTCTCAATCCAGAAGCAGTTGCCATGAAAACATAATTATCTGCATTAGAGCTAACGATTTCAGTACAATTAGTAACACCAGGGATTGTTGCCCAAGTCAAACCGAAATCTGTAGAGTACCAAACCCCATTACCATTCCAACCTTCTTGATTCGATCCCGTTGCAACATACAAAGTCCCGTCAGGAGTTTGTGTCATACTAGAAATGTATGGATTCGCTCCTGCAGCAATGTACTCATCAACACGTGTCCATAGATTTCCTTTATTCAATGAAACAAATAAACCACCCGAAACACCACCAGCCCAAACACGGTTAATGTTTGTTCTATCTGGCTGAACGGCACGCGTCCGTCCACCGATATTATCAGGACCTTGTTCTGTAAAACTAATTGTCTTTGACATTTTCATTTTACCCACTTCCTTTTGAATTTGAGCGAGCACTTCTGCTGTAACAGGCTGACCAGTAGTTACATCAATATATCTTGCTTTCAACCATTCAGCAGCATCGTCTGATTTTGTTTCTTTTAAAAATGAGAAACCCTTTGATTTGTAGGCGGAAGAGGAAGTCAATTTTGACCAAGGAGCTATTAGTAAGGCACTTACAGTAGCGACAATTGCAACCGAAGCAATTAACAAATACTTTTTATTCATAATAGTAAATTTTGTGTATTATATCAAAGACAAATATAATGTAAAATTGTTTTTAATTAATTATAATTTAACTAAGATTTTTAGGAAATAATTAACTCTTTGAAAAGCTTGATTAAAACAAATGTTTTTCAGCATGGTAAGAAGATCTTACCAAAGGGCCCGACTCCACGTATTTAAATCCCATTTTCAGTCCCAATTCCTTGTAATATGCAAATTGAGCTGGCGTGATAAATTCCTGTACCGGCAAATGTTTGGAGGTAGGTTGTAGGTATTGGCCTAATGTAAGCACATCCACTTGAACGTTTACCAGATCTTCCATTGTTTCTATAACCTCTTCAGGTGTTTCGCCCAAACCTAACATTACACCAGATTTAGTTCGCATCCCTCCTTTTTTTAGTCTAAAAAGTAGTTCTAAGCTCCTGTCATATTTTGCTTGAATCCTTACTTCTTTGGTAAGTCTGCGCACTGTTTCTAAATTATGCGAAACAATTTCGGGAGCAACTTCAATAATGCGTTGTAGATTTTCCCACTTACCAGCAAAATCTGGGATAAGGGTTTCCATCGTTGTTTGAGGAGATTGCACTCGAATCGCTTTAACAGTCTGTACCCAAATCGAGGAGCCGCCATCTTTTAAATCATCGCGATCCACCGAAGTAATTACAGCATGCTTTACCCCCATGATTTTCACACTATTAGCTACCCTACCAGGTTCGAACTCATCCACTGCTTCAGGCCTACCTGTTTGTACAGCGCAAAAACCACAAGAGCGGGTGCAGATATTTCCTAGAATCATGAAAGTTGCTGTTCCTTCTCCCCAACACTCCCCCATATTCGGACAGCTACCACTTTCACATATTGTATGTAATTTGTGTTGATCAACAAGGTTTCTAACTTTTCGATAATTCTCGCCAATTGGTAGCTTAACCCTAAGCCAACTTGGTTTTTTTAATCGTTCAGTTTCTTTTGTATTATCATTCATGCGAGAGCAAAATTCGTAAAAGTTCATGAATTAGCATTATTTTTTGGGTGAATACTTTTTATTATTCCAAAAAAGGGAGATTAAAAGCAGTATCTTTGTGAAATTGCGAGCAATGGAAATTTCAACAGTAAACTATTTAGGAAATCTTAGTACCGAGTGCACCCACAAGTCGGGATGTAAAATTACTACGGATGCTCCGTTAGATAATTTTGGAAAGGGCGCCGCTTTTTCACCCACAGATTTAATGGCTACATCGCTGGCTTCCTGTTTTATAACCATTGTAGGCATCTATTGCCAACAACACTCAATTCCTTTTGATTATTGCTTGGCTAAAGTTGAAAAGATTATGTCAAGCGCACCTAGAAAAATTGAGCGAATTAACATACGATTTGATTTTTCAGGCAATAATTGGGATGATATTACCTTAAAAAAAGCCATTGCAGCAGGAAAAACGTGCCCTGTTCACCTTACATTGGAAGGAAATGTGGAAATTGAATATATTTTTAATTAATAATGGAAAGAGAAAGAAACTTCGTTCGAAAAGAAAAATCCGATGTGATTTTTGGAATTCGCACCGTGATTGAAGCGATACAAGCAGAACGTGAAATCAATAAGATTTTGATTCAAAAAGGCATGAATAAAGACTTATTCATGGAGTTAAAAAAAGAATTGGCAGATAAAGACTATCAATTACAATTTGTTCCCATCGAAAAACTGAATGCCTTAAGTGCAGGAAATCATCAGGGCGTAATAGCCTTTTTGTCACCAATTGAATACGGTGATATCCAGGTTATTGTTGATGATATGTTATTAAAAGGAGAAAAACCCTGTATACTCGTTTTGGATAGAATCACCGATGTTCGCAATTTTGGTGCAATAGCTAGAACGGCAGAATGTCAGGGGATTGATGCCATACTTATCCCATCAAAAGGATCAGCGTTAGTAACGGCAGATGCCATGAAAGCTTCAGCTGGAGCATTAAATAGAATAACTGTTTGCAAAACGGACCAATTAAAAAACACCTTATTTTATTTACAGCAATCAGGTTTACGAATTATTGCTTGTACAGAAAAAGCAAGTGTTCCGATTCAAAGTATCAACCTTCGCGGACCTATGGCATTGCTTTTCGGTTCAGAAGAGAGTGGCATTACCTCGGATTTAATTTCCATGTCTGACGCTAGGCTGCGAATTCCCATGAAAGGAGAAATAGCCTCTTTAAACGTAAGTGTAGCTGCAGGAATCGTAATGTATGAAAAGATGCGTCAAGAAGCGGAAGTACTTTTCAAAAAAGATTAAGCACTTAACAGTTGAGCAGCTTTCTGCGGTATTTCGTTTAAATCCATGATGCGGTTTTCAAACTTTAATCCATTTTTCAAATTAGGTTCAAACCAAAGCGCATGCATTCCTGCGTTTATTGCTCCAGAAATATCAGCGCGATAATCATCGCCAACCATAAGTGAATTACATCCTTTAGTCTTTGCTTCATTCATCGCGTGATTAAAGATATTCGGGTGAGGCTTATTAAATCCAATATGTTCAGAGCAAACTATCACATCAAAAAAGGGCGATAGACCCGCATTTTCCAACTTTTCAAATTGCACCTCAACAAAACCATTCGTAATGATGTGTAAATTAAAACCCATGGACTTCAAATCGGCTAATACATTCAAGGCATTCGGAAAAAGCAATTTTTGCTTTGGCGATATATCAACATAAGCATCGCCTATTCGACGAATTAACTCCTCATCTACTATATTAAAAACCTTCAAAGTGGATCTGAAACGCTCATAGCGGAGCTCTTCTTTAGATAATTTACCTTTTCCGTATTTTTTCCAAAGCAGCGAATTTTTTTGATGATACACTTTATAAAAAGAATCAAACCCCAAACATTTTGCAAGCAATCCTTCTTGTTCGAGAATAAAATTTAATGCAAAAATTGAATTGCTATCAAAATCCCACAAGGTGCGGTCGAGATCAAAGAAAATATGTTTATTTGAAAATGACATAAGCAAGAAAAGTAGTAATAGTTGCATTTAATATCATGCCCAAAACCACTAATAAAAAAGTATTTTTCTCATGGCCATAAAACTTAGCTACTATAAAACTCCCGATTGGGACAGACAAAAAGAAAGGCGCCCAAAAACAAATACCCAACTTGCCAAATTTTCTTTTCAAGTTAATGATAAATCGATTCGTTTTGGTTATTCTTTTTTTAGTTTTTATGGCTACACCATTTTTTATTAATTCAGCCTGTTTTTGAACTCGTTTTTTTTGAATTAATTCCATAAGGAAATCACTGCCAAAATAAAAAAATGCGGAACTAATGATTCCACCTGAAACAGCTGCAAAGTATGTTTCATAATAATGTAAACCAATTGGAACTCCCGCAAAAGGAGCAAACATAAATTTTATAAGCGCTAATAAAAAAACGCTTGTAACTCCTGCCCAGTTAATCATCATTATATTTTTACTCCAAATGCTAAATCCCCTGCATCGCCTAATCCAGGAACAATATATGATTGTGCAGTTAATTCCTTATCAATTGCCCCAACCCAAATTTCCGTATTACTTGGGGTGTGTTTTTGCACTAATTGTATAGCTTCATTTGTTGCAATTGCGGATGCGATAATGATTCTTTTTGGTTTTCCTTGTCTTTTCAAAGCATCAAGAACAGCCACCATAGAATTTCCGGAAGCTAACATAGGATCACTTATAACCCAAATCCGATTATCTAAATTAGGTGCTGCCAAATATTCAACATAAATTTCAAAATCTTCAGGGCTCGTATGCTTTCTATAAGCCGACACAAATGCGCTTTCAGCCCGATCAAATGTTCTTACTAATCCTTGATGCATGGCCAATCCAGCTCGTAAAATCGTTATTAATACAGGCTGTTCCTCCAACTCTTTTTCTACAGAAACTCCAAGAGGAGTTGTCACTTCCTTCGAAACGAATTTCATGTTTTTTGATAATTCATATCCAATAATCTCTGCAATTCGCTCCATATTAAAACGGAAACGCATTGCGTCTTTTTGTATCGAAACATCTCTGATTTCAGCCATGTACGTATTGATCACTGATGAATGCTCTGAGAAATTATAAACCATTTTTGAATTTTTTATAAAGTTAATTAGTTTTTCGATTAATTTTTAAAATAATCAAAGATTGAAAATTATGTTTTGTTTCAAATTCCCTACTTTTAACGGCATGAAAAAAGAAACACCTGATCTAAATAATAGTAAGATTCTCACAATCATTGTTGTAGCCGCTCTTGGTTATTTTGTTGACATCTACGATTTGGTATTATTTGGCGTTGTAAAAGCAGAAAGCTTAAAACAAATTATGATTGGAACAAGTCCGGAATTACAAGCGGCCACCGGAAAGTTTCTATTTAATATGCAAATGATTGGAATGTTAATCGGCGGTGTGATCTGGGGCGTCTTAGGTGATAAAAAAGGACGCTTAACTGTTTTGTTTGGCTCCATATTACTCTACTCATTGGCTAATATCGCCAATGCATTTGTTTTTGACACCACATCGTATGCAGTCATTCGGATTGTTGCGGGAATTGGATTAGCAGGTGAACTAGGCGCAGGAATTACCCTTGTTTCAGAAATGATGTCAAAAGAAAAAAGAGGCTACGGCACTATGATAATAGTAACTTTTGGTGCTCTGGGAGCTGTATTCGCCTCCATAGTGGGGTCAAAAGGTGAATTTTTTGCGCAATTGATTTACCAAACCACTGCAGTTAAATTAGCCAATTGGCAAGTTGCCTATCTGATAGGTGGCATCATGGGATTTATATTATTGTTTTTACGAATCGGTACTATTGAATCTTCGTATTTCAATTCCATAAAATCAAACAAAGAAGTTGTTAAAGGGAATTTCAAACTGCTCTTTACAACGAAAACAAACAGAAAAAAATACTTGTACTGTATTATCATTGGTATACCAATTTGGTACATCATCGGGTTAATTATAATGAATTCAAAAGATGATTTTGGTCCATGGCTTGGCTTAAAGAACATCGAAAATGGCAAGGCGGTTATGTACGCATACTTAGGCCTATCATTTGGAGATTTAATCTCCGGATTTCTAAGTCAGTTGCTCAAAAGTAGAAAAAAAGTGGTGTTTCTTTACCTAACATTTACGGGCATATTAACCCTTGTATTTTTATTTTTCGGCAAAGGGATGACTGTAGCCAATTACTATTTCTTTTGTTTTCTTTTGGGCACTGGAACCGGATATTGGGCGATTTTTGTGACTATTGCAGCGGAACAATTTGGGACAAACATTCGCTCAACCGCTGCTAATACAATTCCAAATTTTGTGAGAGGGTCTGTGAATTTAATAATGCTGTTATTTTCTATATTACTCGCCAGCCAGCTATCAGTTGGTATTTCAGCATTTCTAATAGGCGCACTATTCATTGGCTTAGCCTTTTACAGCTTAAGTCAATTGAAAGAAACTTTTGCAAAAGATTTAGATTATATAGAAAATTAAGCGTAGAAACATCTTATCCGACTAATAATTTTCCTTAAAGTTGGTCTTGTATTTAAAATTAATTTGGACCTCTTCCTTTATGTTTTTATTATCTTTGCGAAAGAAAAGCCCACGTGGTGAAATTGGTAGACATGCCATCTTGAGGGGGTGGTGCCATTTGGTGTGCTGGTTCGAATCCAGTCGTGGGCACCAAAATTAAAGTCTGGGGGTAAAATCTCCAGACATAAGTTTTTCAGGATACCTAGATAGCTTAAACATTCAGTTATTTTTAACGAATGATTTCGTTAAGTTTGTAATGAAAAAATTGTTTCAGTGAAATTTTCAACGACTTTAATTCTATTTCTATTGATTTCAGTATGGAATTGTGGTATTTCACAACTCTTTAAGATTGAAAATTTCAATAAACGAACCAATTGGCGTTCAAATAGGAAAGAAATTCAGATTGGTCTGTGCGCCACCCAATTCAATGGAGATCTTGGCGGAGCAGGTGGACAAGGAATTGATTACAGCACAAAAGACATTGATTGGGAATCGACAGGCACGGGACTAGAAATTTCATTCAAATACCGATTCAGGCCTTATTTGGCAACAAAAACCTGCCTTAGCTACTTTAGCATTGAAGCGGATGATAAATACTCCGAGGAGAATATGCGTAAAGCACGCAACTTACATTTTAAAAGTAATAATTTCGAAGTAAGTCAGCGCTTAGAATTTATATTTTACGCCAATGAATTTAACGGATCTTTTTACAATTTAACAAGCCGAACAAAGCGAAGAAAATCAAATAGCCAATTGTATGTTTTTGGTGGGATCGGTTTTACCACCTACAATCCAAAGGCATCCTATAACGGCGCTTGGGTGCCACTCCGCCCATTAAACACAGAAGGACAAAGCACAAGTTACAAATCAGCTACTTTTATTATTCCTACAGGAATTGGTCTTCGAATTGGCTTAACAAAAAAATTACGTTTGGGAATCGAAGGAAACTATACCAAAACGTTCAGTGATTACCTAGATGATGTTAGCACAAAATATACAGACCCAAGTTTATTGTCATCACCAGCCGCTATTTATCTTTCGAATCCAAGTTTAGCGTATACAATTGGAGACAAACGAGGCGATGCTAATCAAATGGATGCTTATTATCGCTTAACATTTCAACTTATCTATAATATTGGTAAAAGGTAATTTGTTTTACACTAAATAAAAAGCATCCAGTTGAGCTTGAACCGCCATTTTCACCTCTTCAGTCGCGAAAGAATGCTTTATTGCCTCGGTATTAATTCGATATAAATCATTAATTGTCCAACCATATTGATTGGTCATAAATTGATATTCCTCGTTTAAATCAACTGCTGAGATAGCCCTTCCATCCGTACTTATACTCATGGAAACACCCGTTTTGTAGAGTTTATTAATTGGATATTCCTCTAAACTTGGATAAACACGAGTTAATTGATTACTTGTTGGACAAACTTCCAAATGAATGTTGCTTTCAATTAATCGCTCAATTAAGGAAGGGTCTTCAATACTTCTAATGCCGTGACCTATTCTATTAGGGGTAAGTTTTTCTAATGTTTCCCAAACACTATTAGGACCAAGCGCCTCACCAGCATGAGCTGTACAAAGAATATCATTTGATTTAGCAAACTTAAACGCTGAAACGTGATTATCAAGCGGATAACCAACTTCATCTGCCGCAATATCAAATCCAACAACAGCACTATCTTTGAATTGCAAGGCTAATTTAGCTGTCTCCATACTTTGCGCCTCGGAGAAGTTTCGCAAGGTGCACAAAATAACATTCGCCTCGACTTTATAATGTTTTTTACCTTCAACAATGGCATTAAGTACTTCTTGAACAACTTCTTCAGGCGTCAAGCCTAATTGAAGGTGCTGCAAAGGAGCAAATCGCATTTCAGCATAAACAACATTATCAGCATCAAATTGAGCCAATAAATCAAGCGTCACGATTCGCAACTGCTCCTTTGTCTGCATATAATTTATGGCTGCTTGCGCACATTCAATATAATCATTCAAGCTACAACAGTTTTTGGGGGCCGTAAATTTATTTCGATATTCTTCTACTGAAATACCAGGTATTAATAGAGCAACCACATCATAACTTAGCGAACAATCCAAGTGAATATGAAGCTCAACTTTGGGTAACTTGTTATACATTTTTGAAATTAAATTTTAAAAAAAAACCGGCAGCAATTTCACTGTCGGTTTATCAAGAATAATTAGTAAGGAGTGGATTTACAAAATGTATTTTTTAAAATAATCTTGTATTGGCATTAATTCATCCCCCATAGCAATTTTATCAGCACCTATTGCTATAAAATATCTTGTCATCACCATTTTAGATGTTTCGTCGATATTAAACAATGTTATAGTTGCTTTGTGAGTTGCTTCATCAAATTTGATAGTAAAATACTCCGTATAATACTTTGAAACCTCCGCTACCTTATCTTCGGTAACATCTGCACCCATTATGAATTCATAAATGCCCGTGTTTTTAGCGATTTCTAATTTTTTTGCATCGGCACTGATTGCGTAAGATTGAGCATTAATAGTGGAGAAACCAACAAAAATTAATGATACTATTAAAAAGACTTTCTTCATGATTTAAGTGTTTAATTAAGTTACTAAATTACTATTTTTTTTACATTAACACTAAAAATAGAAAAAGGATGCCTTATTCCTTAGAATTTCTTTGCTTGACGTATAATATATAGGAGACCATACTTCCCGAAGACAACAACTCCATCTCAGCGATGTAATATGGAATCTGTATTTTTGAACCGCCAATAAAATCACCTTTAAAAGCATCGTTATTGATTTTAATATTGAAGCCATCTCCACTGGAAACAAATACTTTTTCGAATTGCCAAATTTTGCCATAAGGCACTTGAGCGTAGGAACCAGCATAATATACTTTAACAAAAGAAGTGTCTTGGCAAAGCGCCACAAAACTAGAAACCACTACTAAAAAACATAATATATACTTCATTTTATTTACGGGATTACATTAAATTCAATAATAGAAACGTACCCTTTTTGACCAAGCCCAGAACCTGTATTAAAAGATACTTGCGTATTTGTTGGTAACCAATATGGTAAAGGTATCGGCAAAATACCATAGTTAAGGTAGGTATATCCTGTAAGGTATGCCTCCATTGGATTGCCATTAATAGCCGTTATTCTAGTAGGGTAAGAATTATTATAGGCCATTGCTCCTTCTATTTTCCACACTTTACCAACTGGAACTGTAAAGGTTGAAGCAGTACAACAAGTGATTTCTAAATGCAATACCTGGTTAAACTGCAGGTTGCCTTGGGCTTTAAAGCTCAAACTGATTAGTAAGCAGCTAAATAACAGGAGATTTTTCATGGAACGATATTAAATTCGATGACTGATAAGTGAGCAATATTTTGAACAACAGAAAGTGTCGTGCCTGCAGCCAACCAAATGTCGCCTGAATGTCGAACTTCATCCATTAAGCCATAAGAACTATTATAATATGCCCTGCGTCCTAAATTCATAGCTACACCATTTATATTAATTAAATATTCAGCAAGTCCGATTTGCGCGAACTGATAATTACCGTTGGGTGTTGGAAGAAAGTTTGTTACCTTCCAAACTTTACCCGCTGGCACCGTTTCTATGGCACTTACTAATTTAACCTGATTAAACTGTAAATTTCCTTGTGAATAAATATTGTTAAACAAAAGGAATGTAAAAAAAAGGAAAGAAAGTGTTTTCATGGAACAATATTAAATTCTAAAATACTTAAAAAATTATCGACACATGTCGTCTGAACAATATCACCAGCCTTCAACCATATGGGCAATTGATTTCCAACAGCCATGTAGGTCCCTGAACTACCATGTCCTGGGGAGCCATTGATAAGGTAATAAGGTTTTGTGTTGATGAGAAAAGGGTGATGACGATCCAAATAATTACAGGTAGATATTTCAGTGCCATCACTTAATGCCGTTTGAGATTGCATATATGATTCTATTTTCCAGACTTTATTTACTGGAACAGTCTGAGCTATATTATTTATGCGCAACACCTGATTAAATTGGAGATTTCCTTGGCCAAAAGCCGTAAAAAAACCAGAAATAAATAGAATAATAAAAACGTTTTTCATGGAATAACATTAAATTCTAAAATACTAAACCAACGATTGCCCCCACATCCACAAGATTGACCAAGGATACTGCCACCCGGCAGCCAAATTGGCGAAGCATCCGCATTTCGGTAATAGCCAGATGGACTTGAGTTGGAATAAGATCCTGCATAAATAAATGAGGTTGCTCCGTTTAAATATACCGTCAAGGTACTTCCGTAAACACCTACTGCTTCAATTTTCCACACCTTTCCCGCAGGCACAGTCCATTGAGTGGTATTGTCGGTAATACCCGACAAGTAAAGTACTTGATTAAACTGCAAATTTCCTTGAGCTGTAAAACTCAAACTGAAGAAAAGAAAAAGTAAAAATAGGAGGTTTTTCATGGTATAATGTTAAATTCGAGGACACTTGCAAAATCTTGAATGCAAGTTGTCTTGATTATATCCCCAGCTTTTAGCCATACAGGAAGTTTATTTGCATTCGCTAGTTGAACATAAGCAGTATTTCCCCAAGCTATTGTTCCCACAAAATAATAATTATAATTATTAATAGTAAGTGGACGATGATAACCTAGGTTGGTACACCCTGTTGAATAATTAATTGAATTATCCCCTTCATTTTCCAAATACGATTCTACCTTCCATACTTTTCCAACAGGTACCGTTTGCGGGGTATTACTTACCCTTAATACCTGGTTGAACTGCAAGTTTCCTTGAGCTGTAAAGCTCAAACTGAAGAATAGAAAAAGTAAAAATAGAAGGTTTTTCATGGTACTACATTAAATTCAATAATGGAAAAAAAATAGTCAGTCGCGTTATTAGCTGACGAATAAGAAAACTTTATTGAGTCTCCGGCTTTCAGCCAAATTGGGCCATCAACTTGCATCTTGTAAGATGCCCAATTTGATTGGGGAAGAGAAATTGGTGAAGAAACATTATTACACACATAACTTACGTATGCAGGAGAACCAGCTCGTGCAGCTGATGAATGTTCAATCTTCCAAACTTTTCCAGCTGGTACAGTGGCCAGTGTAAAAGGATCTATAATAGTTGTTCCTGTCAATGTTAACACTTGATTAAACTGTAAATTTCCTTGAGCCGTAAAGCTCAAACTGAAGAATAGAAAAAGTAAAAACAGAAGGTTTTTCATGGTACAACATTAAATTCTATGATACTAACAACGCCTGCATTTAAACCAGAAAACCCGATATTTTGACCACCATTTACCCAATAAGGAAAAGAGTTAAATTCAGCAGTGTAACCTGTATGTGTACATTTTAAAAATATTTGTTGTCCCGCTACACTTACTGTAAAATAAGAGGCATAAGATGACATCCCAACATTCTCTAATTTCCATACCTTCCCAACTGGAATGGGATAAAATGTACCACCACTTGTAAAAGACAAATTTAACACCTGGTTAAATTGTAAATTCCCTTGGGAATAAAAAGTTCCACACCAGAGAATGCTAACTAATAAGAAGAGTTTCATGGTACAATATTAAATTCGATGACTGAATAACCACGAGCACAAAATGCCGCATTTGTGCACATGCAAATTGTTGAACCTGCAGGCACCCATAAAGGTAAAGAGGTCATTACTCCTCCAGAACTGTGGATTCCAAAACTAATAGGCATACTATTGATCGCTAAATATTTACCATAATATAAATAATAAAAAGCCGGAACGCCACACGCGCCAAAAAAAGATTGTGTTGACCCTGATGTTTGAACAGGGTAAGAATCTTGGCCGCCATCACTGATAACGCTCTCAATCTTCCATACTTTTCCAGCAGGGACAATTTGTGGGGCGTCTGTATTTGAAACCATCTTCACTTGATTAAATTGCAGATTGCCTTGCGAATAAAAAGCCCCGCACCAAAGAATGCTAAAGATGATTACTATTTTCATGATACAGTATTATTTTCAATGATAAAGAAACAACTTTGAGAATTTAGTACGGTTTCAAAAAGTCTTTTCATTAGCCTAAATTAGTAAAAATATTCATCGTCACAAAGAATGAATCTTAACACTATAAAATTATTGAATTAATCCCTTTAATAACTTGATATCTAGATTAAATGTAAAATATCTTTTGTTTAATTAATTACTAATAATTTTATTTTTCATTTTTTAATATGTAATTTTAGAATTGAATTTAATTTAAAGCCGTTATGAATAAAATAATACTGTTTTTCGCTCTTTTATTACTATCACAAACTTCATTTAGTCAAGCACCTGATGGTATCAATTATCAAGCGGTTATCCGAAATCTATCTGGTGCTTTGGTTGCCAATACAACTATTGCGATCCGGATTCAAATAAAACAAACTTCAGCATCAGGTACCATCGTATTTCAAGAAAGACACAGCGTTACCACCTCAGCGCAAGGCGTTGTTAATCTAGTCATTGGACAAGGCACCCTTCTTGGTGGGAATTTTTCTACCATAAATTGGGGAACGGGGCCTTATTTCGTAAGTCTAGGTGTGAGTTTTACCAACGGAACGAACTACTTGGATTATGGCTCACAACAATTGATGAGCGTACCCTATGCATTATATGCAAAAAATGCAGGGAATCAACTAAATCAATGGCGATATGGAAATGCAATTCCCTTAGCGGCTCTAGGTGCAATGGGTGATTTTTACCTCAACATGACTAATGGAAATGTTTATTATAAATCAAACGCAACTACTTGGACGCTAACAGGTAATATTACAGGTCCGGCTGGAGCTGCGGGTGCTACTGGATTAACAGGAGCTACCGGACCAGCAGGAGTGCAAGGAATTCAAGGTGTAGCAGGACCAGCAGGTGCGACAGGACCAATAGGAGCGACAGGTCCGGCAGGACCAGCTGGAGGTCCAGCAGGACCGGCAGGGCCAACAGGTGCAACTGGAGCTACTGGGCCTGCGGGACCAATGGGTGCTACTGGATTAACAGGAGCAACTGGTGCGCAAGGTATTCAAGGATTGACAGGACCAATCGGACCAATCGGATTAACAGGTCCCGCAGGACCAATTGGCGCAACTGGACCGCAAGGCATTCAAGGGTTGACGGGTGCAACGGGTCCAGCTGGAGCACAAGGGCTTATTGGTTTAACTGGACCAGCAGGACCAGCGGGAGCAACTGGGGCGCAAGGTATTCAAGGATTGACTGGACCAGCGGGTGCAACTGGAGCACAAGGGCTTATTGGTTTAACTGGACCGGCAGGAGCTACTGGAGCAACTGGAGCTGCTGGAGCACAAGGAATTCAAGGATTAACAGGCGCAACAGGTCCGGCTGGAGCACAAGGTCTTCAAGGAGTAACAGGTGCTACAGGTCCAACTGGAGCAACTGGTGCGGCAGGCACTGCTACATCAATTACTTCCGACAACTTTCAAACAGATGGAACTTTATCAATCGTTACGAGTGTTCCACAAACGGTAAATTCAACTAATAAAGCATTACTTATAGGAGGTAATACGAGTGTTAGTGATCTTAGTTTAGGGACAAACAGTAACTATTCTATTGACTTCAGAACAAACAATTTGGTTAGGGGTAGAATAAGTAATCTTGGGGAATTTTTTATTGGGGCCACCTCAACAGTTATGGCGGGCGATTTAATGAATGGTGTTTCAAATGCAACATTTCCATGGGCAGTAAATGGGTATTCATCCTTCAATGGTAGTGGTATTTTTGGAACTATATTGGCTGGTAACACAACCACTTACGGCGCTGTTCAAGGTGAACATATTGGAAGTGGTGCTGGTGCTGGTGTTCGAGGAATAACAACTAATGCTAATGCAATAGGTGTTAATGGAGCTGTAACAATTACTCCTGTTAGCGGGTGGGGCGGTTTGTTTCAAAATGATTTAGGGTATACAGGATTTTTCGGAAGCGCTTCCGATTTAAAAATAAAAAAGAACATCAATACTATCACTGACGCCCGCTCGATTATCAATAATTTAAGAGGCGTTTCCTATGAACACAGATTAGAGGAGTTTCCTGGACTAGGATTAAAAGTAGGCCTAACCTATGGCTTTATTGCACAAGAAGTAGAGACTATACTTCCTGCCATAGTTAAAGAAAAAATTATTCCAAATATGTCGCTAAGATCAGACGGTGTTGATGCAGGGTCCGTAAGTTTAAAGACAGTAGGATATACAGAAGTTATTCCTATTCTTGTTGAAGCGTTAAAAGAGCAAGATAAAGTAATTGAAGATTTATTAAAAAGAATTGAAGCATTAGAAATAAAAATAGAAAATCATAAATAATTATAATCATACAAAAAATGAAAACAACATTACTTTCAAACCTAAGCTTAGCAACGGCTTTATTCTTTTTAGTGCTCTTTACGCCAAATTCAAAGGCCTTAGCGCAAGCGCCTGATGGTGTAAATTATCAAGCGGTTATCCGAAATCTTTCAGGAGCTTTGATTGCAAATACAACCATTGCAATACGGATACAATTAAAGCAAACTTCTGCTTCAGGTACCATCGTATTTCAAGAAAGACATAGCGTTACCACCTCAGCGCAAGGCGTTGTAAATTTAGTTATTGGACAAGGGACACTTCTTGGGGGTAACTTTTCAACTGTGAATTGGGCTACAGGGCCTTATTTCGTAAGTCTAGGTGTGAGTTTTACCAACGGAACGAACTACTTGGATTATGGCTCACAACAATTGATGAGCGTACCCTACGCGCTTTATGCTAAAAATGCTGGAAATCAATTAAATCAATGGCGATATGGAAATGTGGTTCCAGCCGGTGCACTTGGGGCCATGGGTGATTTTTACCTCAACATGACTAATGGAAATGTTTATTATAAGTCAGCTGCAACAACTTGGACGCTAACAGGTAATATTACAGGTCCAGCAGGAGCAGCTGGAGCAACGGGTCCAACTGGATTAACAGGTGCTACAGGACCGGCAGGAGCACAAGGAATTCAAGGTTTAGCAGGACCAACGGGATTAACAGGACCAGCAGGAGCAACCGGACCGGCAGGAGCACAAGGTACACAAGGTGTTGCAGGACCAACAGGCCCAACTGGTCCAACTGGATTAACTGGTGCTACGGGACCTGCAGGAGCGCAAGGTCTTCAAGGTGTTGCTGGTCCAACTGGTCCAACTGGATTAACCGGAGCTACGGGACCTGCAGGAGCGCAAGGTCTTCAAGGAGTTGCAGGACCAGCGGGTCCAACTGGTCCAACTGGTTTAACCGGTGCTACAGGACCAGCAGGAGTGCAAGGAGTTGCAGGTCCAACTGGATTAACAGGTGCAACGGGACCAGCAGGAACGAACGGAACACAAGGTCCAATTGGTTTGACAGGTGCTACTGGTCCACAGGGGCCAGCAGGAGCCTTACCAGCTGGAAGTACCGATCAAACATTACGCAATAATGGCACAACATGGGTGGCCAATTCAACATTAACGAATACAGGCACAGCCATAGGAATTGGAACCATTTCACCGAATTCTTCTGCCATTTTAGATGTTCAATCTACCACACAAGGTTTATTATTACCTACCATGACTTTAGCCCAGAAATCGGCAATTTTAACTCCGGCAACTGGGTTACTTGTTTATCAAACCGATGGAACGGCTGGTTTCTATTATTTTAATGGAACAGCATGGACGGCAATTGGTGGAGCAGCTGCAGGAGGAGGATCATCTTCATCGGCAAATACACTTATTTATACCGCAGACGGCTTTTAATTTTAGCCTTATTTCTATCACATGAAAAACTTGTTACTAATAATAAGTATTCTTTTTAACTATGTGCTTTTTGCTCAAGGTAACTTGCAATTTAATCAAGCACTCTTATTCAGCGGGCCAGCGCTTAACACTGTTCCTGCCGGAAAAATTTGGAAAGTAGAAAACACTGCGCAATCCTATAATTCTACTGGTAGCGCATTATATTCCTCATTGGTAATAAATGGGCAAAACTGGTTTCCACAGGGTTCGGGCGGATCATTGCCAACAGGCCCAATTTGGTTACCTGCAGGATCAACTATTTCAGGATACCATGCAACTACCCATTTCAATATTATAGAATTCAATATTATCCCATGAAAAGACTTTACATTTTCATAATTACTATATTTCTATCTACGGGTGCTTTTACGCAAGGCAACTTGCAATTTAATCAAGTATTATTACTTTCCACAAATCTAAATTCAAACGTATTACTTGGAACAGTTCCTGCGGGTAAAACATGGAAAATAGAAGGCTATGGAACTAATCTTACCAGTTATTACAGTTGTGATTTTAGCTTTAATGGAGCAAACCCGGCTTTTCGTGCAGGAACTACAGATAGTTATTCAGCCGCTTACACATATGTCTCTTCTACACAGCAATTTTGGTTGCCAGCGGGAACTCCATTGCATGCACTTGCTTGCAATGGAACTTCAGGTTATCGATGGGTTAGTATAATTGAATTTAACATCATCCCATGAAAAGACTTTACATATTTATAATTACGACTTTTCTATATACGGGTGCTTTTGCGCAAGGTAACTTGCAGTTTAATCAAGTGAAATTGGTTTCCACTATAGAAACTGTTCCTGCAGGGAAGGTATGGAAAGTGGAAAATTATTTACCTTCCTCCCAACTTGCAATTGATTTAAATAGACCATCAAATCAAGCCACTGCCGGGGGAACAAAGAACTTTATAATGTTAGTCAATAGTAACCAAGTATTTTTGCAAACCACTATCACTAGAGAAGTTGGAAGAGACGATGCATATTGGAACCATTCTGGCTACACAACTGCTTCCGATTATAAAATTTTTGATGCACCAATTTGGTTACCTGCATCCACGACATTAGCGGCATCCACCAATGTATTAAGTTTGAGTGTTATTGAATTTAACATTTTACCATGAAGAAACTCTACTTTATTCTTTTTATCCTTCTAAATCAAGTCGCATTTTCTCAAGGTAATTTGCAGTTTAACCAAGTAAAATTAGTTACCGCACAAGAAACTGTACCAGTTGGAAAAGTTTGGAAAGTGGAATCTGTTATTTACAACATAGCGGAAGGCTCGACAACTTATCAAACAGGGAATTATGGCAATTGTACTTCTAGTGACTATAATTCTGCAGCAATTATTGTGGCTGGTACCCCCACAAAAGTTGGACAAGGAACTACCCCTTTGGCCTATTCTAGTGGAGCTTATGTTCACTCATACACTATACTACCAATCTGGCTTCCTGCGGGTACAACGCTATCAGGAGGAATATGCTTAAACAAAATAAGTGTCATTGAATTTAATATTACCCCATGAGAGTTATTTTAATTTTCCTTTTTTTGGTTAGCATTCACACTTCTTTCGCCCAAGGAAACTTGCAGTTTAATCAAGTAATTACTTATGCATTTGCCTCGAGCAATACGACACCAATTACAGTTCCCGCAGGTAAAGTTTGGAAATTAGAAAATTGCATGTTAAACTCCGTAAGTAATACCTATACTTACATGTTATATAATGGGGTGTATTATAATCTTCGTCAGCAATTAACCTCCTCCCAAGTAGCAAATTTTCCTTTTTGGCTTTCGGCTGGCACATCGGTTACCTTTGGTAGTGCTGGTGGTGCTGCGGGAGGTATACTCAGTATCATAGAATTTAATATAATACCCTGATAATTAAAAAAACATTAATAAAACAACCGCTCAAATTAAATTACGTACTAAGAAAAACAAAACCCTTGAAAAATTTTACTTTGCGCTTAACACTATTTATTTGTTTAGTTTTAATAGCGTTTCTTTCTCCTATTAATGCACAATACCTGCAACCAGGATGTCCGAATGCCAATTTGAACATGAATAATTTTACAGGTTGGACAGGATATACCGGTAATTATGCAAATCCAGGAGCCAGCTTTGGGATTGTTAACGGAAGACACACCATAATTACAGCACCGGGAATAGACCCAAATACTTGTGGAGGCTTACAAATGATTCCTCCTGGTCACAACCGTTCATTAAGATTAGGGAACTCAAGTACAGGAGCACAAGGAGAAAGAATAACATATCAAATAGCTGTTTCTCAAATTAATGCACTTTTCGTTTATAAATATGCCGTTGTATTGCAGAATCCAGGACATGCGCCAAATAACCAACCAACCTTTCAAGCAAGGGTTCTGAATGCTGCAGGACAACAAATTGGTGGTAATTGTGGTATCTATACCGTGTATGGTGGTCAGCCTGGACAAAACTTTCAAAACTGCGGTGGTCAAACTTGGTTGCCTTGGACAGTGGTGGGTTTAAACTTAAC
>JAIPAL010000090.1 GCA_021740085.1 Crocinitomicaceae bacterium | reverse complement strand
CGGATGTTTTTAGTGCTACAAGATTAAGCTTACTTGATCGAGGATTTGTTTTCGCCGTTGCTCACATCCGTGGAAGTAAATATATGGGGGAAGAGTGGTATGAAAACGGAAAATTCCAACAGAAAATAAATACGTTTACGGACTTTATCAATGCGGCAGAATTTATGGGGCACATGGGTTACTGCGATAAGGATAAAATTTATGCCCAAGGAGGAAGTGCTGGTGGATTGCTAATGGGCGCCGTTACAAATATGGCTCCCTATTTATGGAAAGGCATTGTTAGCCAGGTTCCATTTGTAGATGTTGTAACAACCATGTTAGATGAAACGATTCCACTAACAACAAGTGAATGGGAAGAATGGGGCAATCCAAACGATCCTGAATTTTACTATTACATGTTAAAGTATTCACCCTACGACAATATACACACCATGGATTATCCATCCATGTATATCACCACGGGATATCATGATTCACAAGTACAATATTGGGAGCCCGCTAAATATGTTGCTAAACTTCGGGAATTAAAAACAGATGCAAAGCCATTAATCTTTGAGTGCAACATGGACGCAGGACACGGAGGGGGTTCGGGAAGAACAAGTGAACGCATGGAAACCGCCAAGGTTTATGCTTTTATACTCGGTCTTGAAGGCATTAGCAAGTAGTCTTTTTTTACTGTTTTTCACAGTAAATTTCGCCCAAAACAGTGAAGCGTTTATAGAAGAGTTTCGCGATTCAAAGGTGTTTTATGCCGATTTAGGTATGAACACAGCGCCATTTAATATTCGCAATACCTTTCCAAATTCAATTGATAAAATCAGCTATAAAAATAACTTCAAGCCAATTCTTGGTGTTGGCTTCGCTTACAAGTGGCTTTCATTGCGTGTTGCTTTACCTATACTAGGAAATATTCGACCTAAAGCAGATTATGGCGAAACCAAACAATTTAATATTGGCATAGATTACACGTATAAGAAAACCTATTTAGATTTAGAATACAAAGGATTAACAGGATATAGTATCAAAGATGCCGCTACGTGGGATACAAGTTTTAATTCAATTAATCCGAATGCCCTTAGGCCTAATTTAAGTGCTTATAATTTATCGTTCAATGCTTGGTATTTTAATAATATCCATTTCAAAATGAATGCACTCCAAGGGAAAAGGGCTCATTTTAAACAAAAAGTACAAACATGGTACATTAAAGCAACCGGTAATGTTTTTGGCATTGATCATTTAAACGAAAGTATAATCCCAATCCCACTACAAAGTAGTAACAATAGTAAATTACAGGCAAGAAATTTTTCCGCAATAGATATTGGATTGATTCCTGGTTTTGCCTATGCCAATCGCATCAAAAACTGGCAATTTTCAGGATGGGTCGGTTTCGGGGGTGTAATACAAGGAAAGTTCTATACTCCTCTGAATGGTCAAGCAACTGGATTTCTTGGTTTGGCACCGCGTTACGACATTCGATTCATTGCTGGCTATTCAAGCGATGATTACTTCATTTTTTTCGTAACAGATTTTGACAATAAATCGATTAAATTTAACGATCTAATATACCGGCAATACTATTACAGTTTAAAATTAACGGGAGGATTTAGATTTGACCATCCTAAAAAGAAGCGTAATAAAAAGCCAAATCCTAATTAATCTAATAGGTTTTGTATCGTTTGATCATCAACCAAATTCGGCAAGGTCACTTTTAATAACGGCTCTGCAACCATAGCGCGTTTAATGGCAAAAGTGGCATTTTCGTTTCTCGCCCAATTCCGTCGTGCGACGCCATTATTGACATCCCAGTGTAGCATCATCTGAATATTGCGTTCAGCATCGGGACTTCCATCAATCAACATTCCGAATCCACCGTTTATCACTTCTCCCCATCCTACCCCTCCACCATTGTGAATAGAAACCCATGTTGCACCACGAAAACTATCACCAATTACATTTTGAATCGCCATGTCAGCTGTAAACCTAGAACCATCATAGATATTCGACGTTTCTCGGTAAGGAGAGTCCGTTCCGGAAACATCATGGTGATCACGCCCTAAAATAATAGGCCCAATTTCTCCGATTTGAATCGCATCATTAAATGCCTTAGCAATTTTCATTCTTCCCTCAGCATCGGCGTATAAGATCCTTGCTTGAGAGCCTATCACTAATTTATTTTCTTGAGCGCCTATTATCCATTTAATGTTATCTGCTAATTGCTCTTGTATTTCAATTGGAGCTGTAAGCATCATTTCTTCTAACACCGAGCAAGCAATCGCATCCGTTTTGGCTAAATCTTCCGGTTTACCGGAGGCACATACCCAGCGAAATGGTCCAAATCCAAAATCAAAACAAAGTGGGCCAAGAATATCTTGAACGTAAGACGGATACTTGAAATCAATCCCATTCGCAGCCATAACATCAGCACCGGCTCGCGAAGCTTCTAATAAGAAAGCATTCCCATAATCGAAAAAATAAGTCCCTTTTTCAGCATGTTTATTTATGGCTTGCGCATGCCGACGTAAACTTTCTTGCACATACCTTTTAAAAGAGATCGGATCAGATGCCATCAGCTCATTTGATGCCTCAAAAGATAAGCCTATTGGATAATATCCTCCAGCCCACGGATTATGCAAAGAAGTTTGATCTGAACCTAAATCAATTTTTATTTCTGCTGCATCAAAAGCTTCCCAAACAGCAACAATATTTCCATGAAATGCAATAGAAACAATTTCCTTATTCGATTTTGCTTTTTTTACGCGGGCACATAAATCATCAATATTATCAATCACTTCGTCTACCCAACCCTGTGAGTGGCGTGTATGGACTGCCTTGGTATTCACCTCTGCGGTTACACTAATTACGCCAGCGATATTTCCCGCTTTTGGTTGCGCACCAGACATTCCGCCTAAACCCGCTGTAACGAATAATTTTCCTTGTAAATCATCCTTGGTTTTTGACAAACGTCGAATAGCATTTAAGACCGTTATTGTGGTTCCATGAACTATTCCCTGCGGACCAATATACATATAAGATCCCGCTGTCATTTGTCCGTATTGCGTTACACCAAGTGCATTGTATTTTTCTAAATCATCCGGTTGAGAATAATTAGGAATCATCATGCCGTTACTAACTACCACCCTCGGTGCTTTTGGATGCGAAGGAAATAATCCCATTGGATGACCAGAATACATTACTAAAGTTTGATCATCCGTCATTTCAGCTAAATAACTCATCGTTAAGCGATACTGAATCCAATTTTGGAACACCGAGCCATTGCCCCCATAGGTAATTAATTCGTGGGGATGTTGAGCTACCGCTGGGTCAAGATTATTTTGAATCATTAACATGATTGACTTTGCTTGCAATGAATTCCCAGGATAGTCAGATATCGGGCGAGCGTACATTTTATAATCGGGCATGAAACGATACATGTATATTCTGCCGTAAGTATCTAATTCCAATAAAAATTCCTTTGCCAATATGCCATGTTGTTCCTTCGGAAAATACCTCAAGGCATTTCGTAAGGCCAATTTTTTTTCCTCAAGAGTTAAAATGTCCTTTCGTTTTGGAGCATGATTAATTGTAGCATCGAATTGCTTCAAACTTGGAATCTGTTGAGGGATTCCCTCTTTAATTTGTTCTTGAAATGTTCTTTCCATCTATTTTATCGCAGTTAAAAAACAATATAAATACACGTATTATTGGCCTGTACCAATTAAAAATATAACTGGAATTTTTGTAACATCAAATGCATTCTCTCGCCAATCTAAAACAGACATCGTTTGAATACGTTGATTATGAGTAGTTAAATTTGCCGCTACGCACAAGTGAGTAGAATCAGCACACTCGTTAAGTAAATCTTCCAATACATGCATGCTTCGAAAAGGAGTATCCATAAAAATATGCGTTGCCCCATTCCTTCTTGTGTCCATTTCCATGTCTTTCATTTTCCGAATTCTATCTTTCCGTTCCCTTGGAAGATAACCATGAAACGTAAAATGTTGACCTGAAAAGCCACTTGCAATTAATGCTAACAAGATAGATGACGCACCCACTAAGGGTACCACTTCAATGTTCTGAGAATGCGCTAAAGAAACGAGATCTGCTCCCGGATCTGCTATACCAGCACAGCCAGCTTCAGAGATGATTCCCAGATTATTACCCTGCGTTAAAGCGAGCAACATTTTCATTAAATCATTCTCTTTGGTTGTTTTATTTATTAAAAAAAAAGTGCTGTCGTCGATTGGAAATTCCCTGTCCATTTTTCGTAATAATCGTCGAGCAGACTTAATTTCTTCAACGGCGAAAAAACGAAGAGACGTTGCTAATTTAATTACATCAGCTGGGATAATATCCGTTACCGACTCTCCCCCTAGCGTATTGGGGATCAAGTATAACTTACCTGGTTTTGTCATTGATTAGTTTGTTTTTTATTTGTTCTGTAAGGTCATCCAAAAGATGATAAACCGACTCGAAATCAGCCATTGTTCCATAATAAGGATCTGGGACTTCTTTACCAGATTTAGGAAATACCTCATCAAATAGTAATCGAACTTTTGCGACTTGAGTTTCTGTCTGAGCCAAGCTTAAAATATTCGAAAAATTAGACTTATCCATGGCATAAATCACATCAAATTTATCAAAGTCATTTATGCTAAATTGCCGCCCCTTCAAAGCGTGAATTGACGTGCCAAATTTATTGCCTGTTTCGATCATTCTATGATCGGGTGATACGCCCACGTGGTAATTAGCTGTTCCAGCAGAATCTACCATCCAATTTAAGCCCGCTTCTGAAATTTTCCGTCTCATTAATCCTTCGGCCATGGGCGAACGACAAATATTTCCTAAACAAACCATGAGAATTCGCATACGGCAAATTTACACACAATATAACTAATGGCGTCTATTGCTTGGTAATTCCTGCATTGCGGCCTTTCCACTTTGGAGAGAAAAAAGGAAGCATAATTAACAGCAATAAATAATAAAATGGAAAAAATAACTGATAGAATGGCAGGAAGAATAACGAATAAGTACGCCGATTTCTTGTAAAAGAAGGAGCAAAGAAAATAAGATCCAATAAGTATTTAGCTACAAAAAGCATTGTCAACAAGGAATAATTGCTTGAAATAAAGAAGTAAATGATTAGCCCGAAAAATACAATTGAAATAATTCCTTGGGCAATGGCTATTGAGTTCGCTAATACATCGTTGACATTTCCCGATTTGGCAATCCAACGGAGACGTTGATGTAAGAATTCACGCAACGATGGAGGCGCCTCCGTTTCCACCTGAACAGCTAAATCCGTTGATAGAAAAATACGTTTTTTTGCCTTTCTAAAATCCCTCAAAAGATAGACATCATCGCCACTTGAAATATGTTCATGAAGTTCTAAACGAGAACAAGTATCATAACAGGATTTGGAAAACAATAAATTTGCACCACTCGCGACAATGGGCCTAAACCATCCACTAACACCCGCATTTATTGCTTGGAGAAGAATTAGGTCAAATTCTAGGAAATACTGCCAAAATTTTATTGGTTTCATGGTTACCGGTAGAATATAAAAATCCGCCGGTTTCAATTTAGTTAATGCCTCGAAATAATGTTTGTGAAATGATACATCAGCATCTAAAGTTAATATGAATGAAGTGCTTGCCCGATTTATTCCAAATTTGATGGCTTGTTTTTTTCCTGTTAACTCAACAGGTAAATCAAGAATCAAAATAGGCAAATCCGACAAACTTGCTTGAATGATTTCCGAGGTGTTGTCAGATGAGTGATCATTTATAAAAATAGTTTGTTTGACATGCTGAGAACTTGCCAGAATGCTATTTATTAATCCCGTAATGCGGTCTGCTTCGTTTCTGAAAGGAATTATTACCGTGATTGCATCTAACGAAATACTCCCGCTGATGCCTTTCCTCTCTTTTCTTTGTTGTCGCAGCCATCCAATCAGTAACAAGCTTCCCATTGAACCAGCATATAACACTAAAAACAAGATAACAAAAAGGAGCTTCATTTATCGCTTTATTTTTAGGGCCGCCCATAAAGTTGGGAGTATTAAATTAAAAAACCAAGTCGTTAAAGAAGCAAGTAAAACAGGAATAGGAGCTAGACCTGCTATACCTAAAATAGCAACCGCAATTGATTCACGCACCACGATTTTTCCTAGAAAAAGCGACGGAGTTAGTGTCACAGCCATAAAAACAAGCGCAATAAATGCTACTATTTGACTAGAAAAAAATCCAGAAAACGCATAAAGACAAAGCGAGAATTGGAGTAAAAAGAGTAGATACCTAAAGAATGAAAATAGTAAAAGATGAAGGCGTGATGGCCCTCTTCGAAGCATAATGGCAATTAATTTCAAGCGTTGTAGAGGAATGAATCGAATAA
>JAIPAL010000089.1 GCA_021740085.1 Crocinitomicaceae bacterium | reverse complement strand
TGAAGAAAAAATGAACAAGTTTAAGGATGGATTTGCGAAAAATTACGATATAGCTAGTCGCAAATTTACTGAGGCAATTAATGGGATCGATCAAACGATAAAAGATTTGGAAAAAACGAAAACGGCATTATTGGCCTCCGAAAATCAACTTCGACTTGCCCACGATAAAACCGAAGATTTAACTATCAAAAAGCTAACTTACGGAAACCCAACCATGAAAGCGAAGTTTGACGAGTTAAATAATAAGTTGGACTAGAAAAGAAATGTCTATTGGAAGTCGATACAACCTAAACATAAAAAACAGACAAGAAAATGAATAATCTAAAACTACTATTTACAGGTACGATATTATCAATTACTATTTTGACATTTGGACAAACAACCACCACAACTACAAACGAAGAGCCGTATATTGAAGTAACTGGTACAGCAGAAAAAGAAGTTATTCCAGACGAAATTTACATAGGAATAACTATTAGAGAAAAGTATCTAAATAAAGTGAAAGTTACCATTGGAGAACAAGAAGAAAAACTTAAAAATACAATTCAGTTGCTTGGAATTGATATGGCTAACTTGACACTTACTGACGCAAACGCTGATTATGTAAAAATTCATTGGAAGAATAAAGACGTGCTGACCAAAAAAGATTATACATTAAAAGTGTCAAATGCCACAACCGTTGGACAGGTATTTCAGGAACTCGATAAATTAGAAATTACCGATGCTTTTATTTCAAGCGTAAACCACTCAAAAATGGATAGCTTAAGAAAAGAAATAAAAATAGCGGCCATTAAAGCTGCGAAAAATAAAGCTGATTATTTATTAACGGCAATTGGAGAACAGACCGGAAAACCTTTGATAATAAAAGAGACAGTAGAAAATAATTCGTCATCAAATGTGAACTTTCGTGGATCACGTTCAAACGAAACTTACTATTTTATTGATGGGATAAAAGTTAAAGACAGTGACGAAAATGAAATTCAATTTCAAAAAATCAAAATTCAGTCAAGTATTTATGTAAAGTTCTCCATTAAGTAAACTTGAACCTAAAACCTGATTTTAGAATTAATTCCCTAGTAGGCCGCTTTTGAGTGATGAATCGGCAGGAATTTTACCTAGCCAGATTGAAAACAATGCTTTTTTAAATTCTAAGCCAGTAATAACTTTCAGTTGTGTCCCATTCTTTTCAATGGCTACCCCTTTTCCTGGCGTGTATTTCAAATTGATTTGATCTCCTTTTTTAAAGGCATTGGTAAAAGCGCCAGTGAATTTATTAATTTCTTCCTTTGTCGCTTTACCATGGCTTGCATTTTTGAATCCTTCAATCACTGACTCGGTGAATTTTTCTCGTGTAACACTATTGGAAACAAGTTTAATCGAAATAGCCATTGGTTCATCACCATTGATTATTTTTCCGGCATCTTTTGTTTTTGCTTTGATATATAATCCGGCAACATATAAATCAATGTAATATTTTTCTCTAAGTCCACCACCATTCAGGGTTAATTTCTCTCCCCCAAGATACATGTCAGATAAGAAGCTTACCCCAGCAAAAACTTTTTGTGCTTGTGCTTTTGGTGAAGCAAAAAGGAGTGCCATAAACGGCAATATGAATAAAATACGCATAGTTAAATTAGTTAATTGTTAATTGTTAATATTAAAGATAAATATAACAAATTATTATTAATCACAATTAATTACAAATAGTTTCTTCTGTTGCTTTAAGGATTTCTCTTACCTCTCCTAATGTGGGTGCTTCTGCGTAGGTTCGAAGTACTGGTTCGGTTCCAGATGGTCTAATCATCACCCATCTTTCGTCATCGAAGAAGTACTTGAATCCGTCTGTAGTTTTTAAATCTCGTACCGTGTACTTTCCGAAAGATTTATAATTATCCGATTTACAATTTGCTATGATCTTTTGTTTTAGTTCTTCTGTTATATGCAAATCACTTCGTTCGAATTTGAAGGCGCCTACAATCGCATAAACTTCATTAATTAATTCGTCTAAGGTTTTGCCAGAAAGGGCCATGAATTCCCAAATGATTAAGCCCATCCAGATACCATCGCGTTCCGGAATATGCCCTTTCACAGCGATTCCACCAGATTCTTCTCCGCCAAGTAGCACGTCTTCTCGAATCATAATCGAAGCAATTTCCTTGAAGCCTATTTTAGTTATTTCTACCTCAAGCCCATAATGTTCGCAAAGTTTTTCAACACGAGGTGTAACACTAAAAGCTATAGCCACTTTACCTGTCAATTTTTTGTAATTAACTAAGTAATGAATTAATAATAAGATGATGTGATGTGAATCAATAAATTCGCCACTTCCATTATATAATCCAATGCGATCAGCATCACCATCTGTTGCTAAAGCACAATGAATACCTGGGTTCAACGCAATAAACTCTTCTAGTCCTTTCAAGTTTTTCGCGATAGGTTCTGGTGCTTGTCCCATGAAACTTGGGTTGTGTTCGCAATGGAGAAGCTTAACACTTGGTAAAATCCTTGGCATAACGCGCTGCCCAGCACCATACATTGCATCGTATACTAAGTTTAGCCCAGAACGATTGATGGCATCCAAATCAAAATTCTTCTTTACATGTTCCACATAGCGTGTTTCGAGATCTACTATTTCTAATTGGCCTGAACTTACAGCGTTTTCGATAGAAATTTTGCTTAAATCAAAGCTGCATGTATCAGGAATAATATCTTCTACTTCTTGCACATTTTCGGGTGATAGCGGTCCTCCAAAAAAGGCCTTCAATTTAAAACCGTTATAACTTGGAGGGTTATGACTTGCGGTGATAATTACACCGATTTCACATTCAAGCTGAAAAGCGGCTAATGAAATCATTGGAGTAGATACAAAACCTCGTGCCATTTTCACAGGAATCCCTTGTGTTAAAAATACTTTTGCTACCGTTTCTGTAAACAATTCACCGGCAAAACGACAGTCGTGTCCAATTACCACTTTTGGGGATGAATAATTCTTTAACAACCATAAACCAGTAGCTTCAGCCACACGAGCCACATTTTCTACTGTAAATTGATCCGCGATTATTGCACGCCATCCATCTGTTCCGAATTTAATTTTCTCTGCCAAAATATTTATTTTTTTGTGAAGTTAAGAACCGTTTTTTCAATAATTGCAATACATTCCATCAATTGTGCTTCTGTAATGGTAAGGGGTGGTGCAAAGCGAATTATGTTTCCATGTGTTGGTTTTGCTAATAATCCATTGTGCATTAGCGCCAAACAGATATCCCAAGCAGTGGAGCTTTCAGTTGAATCGTTTACTACAATTGCATTGAGTAAGCCTTTTCCTCTAACGAGCACCAACAAATCGTTTTTATCAATAATTCGCTGTATTTCCCGTCGGAATAATTCGCCTAATACGCGTGCATTTTGAATTAGCTGTTCCTCTTTCACAACATCTAAGGCAGCAATTGCGACTTTGGCAGCAATTGGGTTTCCCCCAAAGGTGGAACCATGTTGACCGGGTTGTATTACCATCATGATTTCATCATCTGCTAATACCGCAGAAACGGGATATACGCCTCCAGAAAGCGCTTTTCCTAATATTAAGATGTCAGGTTTTACGTAGGTAGCTTGTCTTTCACATTTACTTTCACAGGTACAATTACCGCAAACAGCTAAAAGACTTCCGGTTCGTGCGATTCCTGTTTGAATTTCATCCGCAATAAATAAGACACCATTATCTTTACATAATTGATGAGCTTTGGCGATGTAGTCAGTTGCCGGCGTATAAACACCAGCTTCACCTTGGATTGGCTCAACCAGAAATCCAGCAATATTTGGTAATGTGAGTACTTGTCCCAGTGCCTCAAGATCGTTATAAGGAATTGAGATAAATCCTGGTGCATACGGCCCGAAATTTTTATTCGAGTCTGGATCACTAGAAAATGAAATGATAGTAGTGGTTCGGCCATGAAAGTTACCATCACAAACCACAATTATAGCTTTATTTTCCTCGATGTTATTTTTCTCGTAGGCCCATTTTCTACAAATTTTAATAGCTGTTTCAACCGCTTCCGCCCCAGTATTCATGGGTAGCATTTTATCAAAACCGAATAGTTGGTGCATATATTCCTCGTATGGTCCAAGGGAATCATTATAAAAAGCGCGGGATGTTAAAGTCAATTCTTGCGCTTGTGAAATTAATGCTTCCACAATTTTCGGGTGACAATGACCTTGATTTACTGCTGAGTAGGCCGAAAGGAAATCGAAGTATTTTTTACCTTCCACATCCCATACAAAGACACCTTCTCCTTTTGCTAATACAACAGGAAGCGGGTGATAATTATGCGCACCATATTTATCTTCTAATTCAATATAATTTCCGACACTTTTCGTCTTTAGCATTTCATTCATGGGACAAAGATAAAGAATTAAGTACTTTTTATTATTGCGGTCTCATTTTATTCTAATTAAAATATATTTTTGTTTTCGATGAAAAATATGGAGATGAGAAACAGCTTGCTATTTGTTTTATTTATTCAGTGCATTACCTTTTTGGGAATGGCGCAAAAAACAATCTCAAATCAAGAAAATGCCTGGGTTTTGTATACCGGAAATCATAAAATCAGTAACAAATTGGGCGTCCATACGGAATACCAATGGCGCAGAGCTGATTTCTTTAATGATTGGCAACAATCTTTACTTAGGGTTGGTTTGGATTATTATCACAACCCAAACATCTCCTTTACGGCTGGCTATGCTTCTATTATTTCTTATCAATACGGTGAACAGCCTATTAGTCATCAAACACATGAAAACCGTATTTGGGAGCAGGTCAATTTAAAGTCCAAGTATGGCCGATTTGATTTGCAGCATCGCTATCGAATGGAGCAACGATTAATCGATAATTGGAGTAATTCATCTGGAGATTTTATTCAAGGGAAAGATAATTTTCGCAATCGTGTTCGATATCGCATGATGGTGAATGTCCCTTTGAGTCGCAAGGAAATGGCCAACAACACCTTATTTTTAAATGTAAATGATGAGGTTTTCTTAGGTTTTGGAAAAGGGATAGCCAAGAATATATTGGATCAAAATCGATTTATTGCAGCCTTAGGGTGGCGATTCAATCCTAATTTTAATATCCAACTAGGTTATTTAAATCAGATGGTATTTAAATCAGATGGCATTAAAGTGGAGCGCAATCATACGCTTTGGCTTTCTACGACTTACAACATAGATTTTACAAAATTTAAGATAAGATGTCATTCATGGCCAATAAAAAAGCCCTAAAGATTTCTTTAGGGCTTTTTTATTATCTAGACAATTTTTTTTCTTATTCTTCTCCAAATCGTTCAATTACACCTTGGGTTACGCCAGTATTAGAGAATCCACCATCGTGAAATAGATTTTGCATAGTTACGTAGCGAGTTAAGTCAGAGAACATAGAAACACAATAGTCAGCACATGCAATAGCGGATGCATTTCCTAAAGGGGACATTTGTTCCGAAAAATTAATGAACTCCTTAAAGCCTTTGATCCCTTGTCCTGCTGTAGTTACAGTTGGCGATTGTGAAATGGTATTCACACGTACTTTCTTTTTGATACCATAATGATAACCAAAAGATCGAGCGATGGATTCCAATAAGGATTTAGCATCTGCCATGTCATTATAATCAGGGAAAATACGCTGTGCGGCAATGTAACTAAGTGCTACAACAGAACCCCATTCGTTCATCGCATCTTGCTTATACAAAGAGGCAAGTGTTTTATGAAGCGACATAGCTGACACATCCATGGTTTGGTTGTAATAGCCATAATTGCTTTCTGTATAATGCTTGCCTTTTCTAACATTGGGTGACATTCCAATAGAATGTAAAACGAAATCAATTTTACCGCCTAATATTTCCATTGATTGAGCAACTAAGTGATCGATTTCCTCCACATTCGTCGCATCAGCGGGAATAACTTGACTGTTTGTCTTCGTGGCTAAATTATTTATTTCGCCCATTCTCATGGCGATTGGTGCATTTGTTAAAACAAATACAGCACCTTCTTCATGCGCACGTTCGGCTACTTTCCAAGCGATAGACTGATCGTTTAATGCACCAAAAATAATTCCTCTTTTTCCTTTTAATAAATTATTAGCCATGGTCTTTTTTTTTGTCAAAAGTAATAAAAATATTAAGGTGACTTTTGTTTCTATTGAATTATCCTCTTTCAATAGCGGATGAATTGAACGATAAAAAATAAATACAAGAACTTAATTTCAAAAATCTTATTTACCTTTGATTAAACATAAAAAAATATAGTATGAAAAAAGTATTGTTTATTGTAGGAATTGCTGTTGTTACTTTATCTTCATGTGTGAAAGATTACACGTGTAAGTGCACTGCAACAGATGCGTCAGGAGCTCAGTCGTCTTCTTC
>JAIPAL010000088.1 GCA_021740085.1 Crocinitomicaceae bacterium | reverse complement strand
AGTAACCAGTCATGGTATAGACCTCTGAACAACGATGTGACAGCTTATTTGTCCAAAATAGAGAAAGAAAATGTTAATTTTATAAAACAGTATGAATAAATTTTGCAAAATTTTAAGAACTTAATTTCACTACTAAATCTAACATAATGAAAATACTAATTCAATCATTTATTTGTTTCTTTCTTTTGGCCTTTTTAGGAGCAGGTTTTTCGTCATGTGGAAAATATGAGGAAGGCCCAAATTTTACTTTTTTAAGCAAAAAAGCTCGAATTACGAATACTTGGAAATTTACAGCGCAGACGCAAAATGGGATAGATGTAACTCCCGATCCTATGTCATATTCAATAACCATGACTTTAAAAAAGGATGGTACCCTTGATGCTGATTTAACAATTTTCTCGCAACCATTTACTTATTCTGGAAGCTGGGCATTCAGTGATGATAACGAAGACTTAATATTAACTGATCCTACAGGCACACAAACTTTCGAAATCCTTAAATTAACTAACAGTGAATTAAAGGTGAGTAATATTCAGAATGGCGACGAAATAGTAACAACTTACACAGCGCAATAATATTAGTTGATTTTTTTTAATTAGCCCATTTTACTTAATCGACCATTTTTGCTAATTTTGGAAGGTGTTTTCATTAGATATTTTCGCGGAAATTTCAGCTACTTCTGATTTTGAAACCCTCGCTTTAGAGATTTATCATTATCAAAAGACGCATTGCAAGATGTATGGTGAGTATGTACGATTACTCAATCGTGCTGATCCCACGTCCTTTAACGAAATTCCATTTTTACCCATCGATTTTTTTAAGCAGCACGCTATTCTTTCGGATGCATTTGATAATGCAGCAGCAATTTTTAAAAGTAGTGGAACTGGGGGAGATGCTAGGAGTTCTCATTATGTGGCGGACATCAACGTATATAAAAAATCATTCTCATTGGCATATCGCCAGGCAATAGGTCCACCAGAAAATCAGGTTATCCTGGCTTTATTACCCAATTATATTAGCCAAGGAGATTCAAGTTTGGTATTCATGGTCAATGAACTGATTTCTCAATCCAATAATTCCTTGTCTCAATTTCTGTTGGGTGATGTCGCTACACTAAAAACGGCTTACTTAGAAGCAATTTCCTCAGGAAAAGTTCCGGTAATTATCGGTGTTTCTTATGCTTTATTAGACTTAGCCGAACACGGTGTAGATTTATCCGAAGCGATTGTAATTGAAACAGGTGGAATGAAAGGCCGGCGACAAGAACTCTCCAAAGCTGAATTGCATGCAATTTTAAAAGAAAAATTGAATTTATCTTCCGTTTATTCTGAATATGGCATGACAGAATTACTTTCTCAAGCTTACAGTAAGCAAGAGGGCGTTTTTCATTGTCCGCCTTGGATGAAAGTCTTAATCCGTGATGTGTATGATCCTTTGCAATTGCTTGAAGAAGGAAAAAAAGGGGGCGTCAACATTATTGATTTAGCAAATTTACATAGTTGTAGTTTTATTGCTACACAAGATATGGGAAGGGTTTTGAAAGATGGTTTTGTTTTGGAAGGCCGTATTGAAATGGCGGATTTAAGGGGATGTAATCTACTAATCGATTAGTGATTCAAAACTTTATGTTAATTTTGAATTAATCATGACAATACAAACAATTATTATTCTTGCTGCTACTGGTCTTATGGCCGGTGTTTTAAGTGGTTTTGTTGGGGTTGGTGGTGGAATTATCATTGTTCCTTCCTTGGTGTTTTTGTTAGGTTTGTCTCAGCACGAAGCACAAGGAACTTCCTTGTTTATTCTTTGTATGCCCGTTGTATTTTTGGCTGTTTTTAATTATTGGAAGCAAGGTCAGGTCAATTGGAAATTCGGGTTGATTATAGCACTCACATTTTTTATTGGTGGGTTTATCGGTTCAAAACTATCCCTGAAACTTTCACCTAGCATCGTCCAAATTATATTTGGATGTATTATGGCCTATGTTTCTTTTCGCTTATTATTAGCGGGATTTTCAAATCTATCTTCCAATGAATCCTGAAATTTTTAGTACCATTTCTCGCAAAGCTGCAGATATTTATCTAAAGATAAAAGGATATAGGGAACATTTACATCAGCACCCTGAATTATCCTATAAAGAATTTGAAACAATGGCTTTTGTTTCCGAACGACTAACAGAATTGGGTATTCCTCATGAAATGAAAGTTGGTGGAACGGGTGTTGTTGGAATCATTAGAAATGATCTTCATCCGAAGGAGGCAACATGCGTTGCATTGAGGGCTGATTTAGATGCATTACCTATACATGAGGAAAATGAGGTGACTTACCGTTCCAAACGTCCGGGAATTATGCATGCTTGCGGTCATGATTTTCATACGGCGACACTTTTAGGAGTTGCTGAAATTCTAATGAGTATTAAAGACGAACTTCCTCAGCCTGTTAAATTAATTTTTCAGCCTGGTGAGGAGCAAAACCCCGGGGGTGCAACCCTGATGATCGCCGATGGCGTGTTAGAAAACCCAAAAGTATCTCACCTATTTGCCTTGCATGTTTTTCCGGATTTAATGGCAGGAGAGCTTGGTTTGAAAGGTGGACTTTATATGGCTTCTTGTGATGAAATCCACTTGACTATTAACGGAATTGGTGGTCATGGTGCCGTACCTGCAAAATGCGTTAATCCCTTGTCTATAGCGGCAGAAATCATCTTATCGACAGAAGAAGTTTTATCTAGAGAAAAACCTCAAGACGTTCCACAAGTAATTTCTTTTGGTCGAATGGAAGCTTTAGGATCAACAAATGTTATTCCTTCCTCAGCGATCTTGAAAGGTACTTTCCGCACCATGGATGAAGTGTGGCGTAAAAAGGCACATGGCTTAATGGCTGAAAATTTTGAAATGATTGCTGCAAAATATGGCGGGAGCATCGACATCAATATTTCTATTGGTTATCCATTTTTACATAACGATGAGGGAGTCACCAATAAAGCAAAGGCCTTATTCCAACTGAACTTTGGGGAGGAAAATGTCATCGATTTACCTTTGCGGATGACCTCTGAAGATTTTGCTTTTTACAGTCAAATTGCCCCGGTTTGTTTCTATCGTGTTGGCGTAGCCGATCCTAAAAAGGAGATTAATTATGGGGTGCATCACCCGAAATTTGATGTGGAACCAACTGCTTTGATCGTAGCTATGAAATCATTTGCTTCCTGTGCTTTCATTTCCGTATGATGCTATGAAGAAATACATCTTGATTCTTTCCTTTATTCAGCTACTTATTTCCTGTTCAAAAGAGAATTCGTTTAAAAAGAAACTAAGTGGAACATGGAAAATTCAGTTGGTAAAATACCAAGACAATGAAGGTTTTTCCTTTTACGATGAACAAGCTCTTGGAAACTTAGTTTTCGATGATAAGCAATTGGCGAATGGCACTGTTTCCTCATCATTCGCAGGTAATTCAGGGCAACTTACGGATACTTTTCAACTTGCGGGACATTACTTTCTACATCTTAAAAACGAAGAAATTAATTTTGTGATTGGTCAAGACACCCTCATTACACGCTTATTTTTATTGACCAATACAGACTTGGAATTCGAATATTATAATGCCTCAAAATCGAAGCGAATGCGTTATATGTTGAAGAAATCAAACTAATTGTTTCACAAGTCAATTACAATTATCCTTTTATTATTGAATCGATAAGTCAATCCAACACTCAGGCAATTGGCATTTCCATTGACCCTAATTTTAGTGTAAACGGGTGATTGATTGGCTGCTGTGTAGTCAAAAGGAATTACCATTCCTCTACTTAAGCCAAACTGATGACGGTAAGCAATGGTAAAAAGAAAGTGCTTACTTAATCGAAGGTCTTTACTCACTCCAACATATGCCAGAGGAAATATTTTGTTGTTGTATTGGTAGGAATAGTTATAGGACAAAATGACTTGACCGGTATTTGGGTCGAAGGAAGTAGAAGATCCAGACCCACCGCCACTGCCATTTAAGTAAGAAAAGGAGATTCCACCATTTAAATTACACAAATATCTATTGCTTTTTGGAAAGGATAGCATTCTTCTTTTCATGCCTAAATCAACCGTAAATAAATTGAATAGATTGGTTCCGCTATATCCCGTCCCGTATTTTTGATCATGCAACCACAACCAATAGGAATCAAGAGAAATGCCGGGTTGAAAAGACCAATTATTTTTCCAGCCAACGGTAGCGTTTAATCGAATACTGGAACTCGGTCCAGAAAAGTTTTTAAAAACCTTATCTGGATTATTCATGATCTTTGATTGATTCATAAATCCACCCTGATGTAGTTGAATTAATATAGCTTTCGAAGATTGAAAACGATTTTTTGTGGCCATTATTTTTTTAGCTGCTTTGCGATCCACACTATCCAACATAAAGCTTGCTATTTCAGCGTTTTTTTTATTTTTTGTCCAAGTATAATGTAGGCCTATATGCATACTGTTTCCTGAATAAGTGTAGGTGCCAACGAAAAAAAATGGGAAGTCGCCGCTATATTGGTGCCCCATGGAGTAGATGGGGTGAAAAGATTGCCTGTAACTTAAATCAATTCCTAGTAAATCTTTATTCTTAAGGGGGAATTCATAACTTAATTGCAGCTTCATGAAAGGATTTACTTTTTTAAAAAGATAATAGGTGTTTGAATATGAAAATTCCGAGGATATTTGGTAGCTATAATTAGAAAACCCCGTTAACCTTACACCTCCGTTAAGACCTATTGACAAAGCATTATTTTTAATTGGAATTTTATAGCGCAATCCAGCACCTAGTTCACTGCCTAAATTAGATCCAGTATTCCACCCACCTAGATTCTTTGGATAAGGGAAATAACTCATGTTTTCTATGCTAAAATTGAGGTCGCAACTAAGATTTTTTGGAAGTTTTATCCCGTAGCCGAAATTTAGCGCTGTGTGAATATTAGAAAGATTGTCTAGGGGTTTGTTTTCAGCAATAGTGGTGTTCTTTGTCATTCCTACTCCAGAGCTCAAACTAATAGTGAAGGTGTTCCCGCTTTGAGCGGTAAGTATTTGGGAAATTACTATGGAAATGATGAAAAGGTAATATCTCATATGAATAGGTTTAAAGGAAACCTAATTCCAATTTGGCTTCTTCACTCATCATATCTTTATCCCAAGGTGGATCAAAAACGATATGGACTTTCGCACTTTCTACCCCTTCAACGCTTGCTACCTTATCTTCCACTTCTTTGGGTAAGGATTCTGCCACCGGACAATTAGGGGAGGTTAAGGTCATGTCAATATCCACATGGAAAGCGGGTGAAATTTTAACTTCATAAATCAAACCCAATTCAAATACATCCACCGGAATTTCTGGATCGTAAATCGTTTTCATTATCGCAACAATTCTTTCCTCTAAGTCAGCCGTATTTTCCATTAAAATTGTTTTATTTTAAGTTTAAGCTTTTAATGGCTTCTAATTTCATTCTTTTAACCATTCCCAATAATCCGTTCGATCGAGTAGGGGAAAGGTGCTCCTGTAATCCAATTGCTTTAATGAAAAACAACTCATTACTAATGATTACTTCCGGCGTTTGCTTATTCATGACTCTAATTAATAAACCAATTATTCCTTTGGTGATAATAGCATCGGAATCCGCCCGATAATCCATTTTTCCATTTATTAATTCTGAATTTAACCAAACCCTAGATTGACATCCCTCAATAAGTCTATCTTCTGTCTTTAGCTCTTCAGAGATGATAGGAAGATCCTTACCTAATTCGATGAGGTACTCGTACTTCTCCATCCAATCATCAAACATTTCAAATTCACTGATGATTTCTTCTTGTATTTTATCTATATTATTCGAGGTCTCCATGGTACTTATTTTAACATGTTAAGACTTCGTTCGAGCGCAATAACAAATTGATCTATTTCTTGTATGGTATTGTAAAATGCGAAAGATGCACGAACCGTCCCCGGAATTTTATAAAAGTCCATGAGTGGTTGAGTACAATGATGTCCCGTTCGTACGGCAATTCCTTGTTTATCTAATAGTGTTCCTATATCAAAAGGATGTAAATCCTTGATTGAAAAGGAAACAACACTTGTTTTATTCTTCGCATCACCAATTATGGTCAATCCCTCAAAGGTTTCCAATACTTGCGACGCATATTCGGCTAAAGCTCTTTCATGTGCTTCTACAGCTTTAAAATCAATGGATTCTATATACTCAAATGCTTTGCCTAAACAGATTCCTCCTGCAATATGTGGGGTTCCTGCTTCAAATTTATATGGTAATTCATTATAGGTAGTTCTTTCAAAGGTAACTTTTGCAATCATGTCTCCGCCACCTTGATAAGGAGGCATTTGATCCAATAAATCTTCCTTTCCATACAAGACGCCGATGCCAGTTGGTCCAAATACCTTGTGACTTGAAAACACGAAAAAATCACAGTTTA
>JAIPAL010000023.1 GCA_021740085.1 Crocinitomicaceae bacterium | reverse complement strand
GAATGGACCTGAAAAGGGGCTTTACTAAGAAAACCAAATTGCTTTGCAATTCTATTTTTATGCCCTATTCCTTCATTCAATCCTTCGGCTTGACTCAGGTTAGGGCATAAAAAAAACCTGAGTTAAAGACTCAGGTTTTTTTAGTAGCGGGGACCGGACTCGAACCGATGACCTTCGGGTTATGAGCCCGACGAGCTACCAACTGCTCCACCCCGCAATATCTTTTTATTGCTCTATTTTAATAAGTTTGTCGGGTTTTCATCCGACGAGCTACTCCCGAAACTTCGGGACTCACCTCGCAATATATCTTAATTATAATTTAATAATCAAATTGCGTTTGGCAAAGATACATACAATATTTAAAACTCCTAATTAATCCATGAGTAACATTGCATTCTTAATAAATTGATTTCGAGTGTTCAGTTTAATTTTTAAACCAACAGAATGACTATTCATATTTACTTGTGCTAATGGTGAGAAGCCATATTCAAATAAATAATTGAGAATAACTACCTTTTTTATCTTGCCTCCAATTCCAAATTGAATTCCCTTCATTGAAGGCGTTCCAACAAATAAATTAACAACATCTGCATAATTCAATTTGAGCATAACATCGTATAACACGGGCGTGAAAAACACTTCCGAAATTCGTAGGGAAGGTACCAAGGTCCAATTAGGATTTAGGGGAAGCAAATAACGGCCGTATACAGAATATTTTGTGCGAAAGGAAGAGGAAGTGCCAATAGATACCCAGTTTTTTGCACCAATATCATCAATCGCTAATCCAACAATATAAGACTTGGTTTTAAACGCTATTCCAGCGGTAAATTGGGGCAAAAAACTGGATGAAAATCGTTGTATATTGTTTTCTTGCTCAAAGGTGCTAACTAAATCAGCATTATAACCTACTTGAACAGCACCAATTCCGATTCCCAAGCTAATTCTATCTTCATTTTTTACTTGGATATTCACTGCCCCAGCAACTTGAAGGCTTGTATTTGAAAATGACGCAATATTTTCATTTAATAATGTTACGCCCATTCCGAACATAGCCGCGTCACTTTTTCGATTATTAAACGGCAAAGACAAGGTAGCATTGGTTGTTTTTGGAGCTCCTTCGAATCCAACCCATTGGGCCTTGAAGGCAGTGAAAAGTTCCGCATGTTCATTTAATCCATGATGCGCGGGGTTTATTCCGCCCCAATTCATAAAAAACGCAGTCGAATTAGGCGTCATCTGCGCAACGGAATAAGAAGTGCTGAGTAAAAAAAGAAAAAAGGGTTTCAAACGTCTCATTATCTAATAATTGTAATAGTTCCTTTTTTCACACCAAGATCCCCTCCTAAGTTCAAAATATAAAAATAAACCCCTTCTGGTAATTCGCGATCATTGTAAAGTCCCGTCCAAGCATTCGTAAAATTATAGGGACTAGATTTGTAAAGCTCAAAGCCAAAACGATTCATTATCACCATTTCATTGGCTGGATAATCATCTATGTTTGGGATTTGCCAAACATCATTCTTCCCATCTCCATTGGGGGAAAAAGTGTTGGGGATTTTAAAACTTCCCTTAACAAATACAGTCACATAATCTAATTTTTCGCAGCCATTAAGCGTGCCTTTTAGCATGTAAGTGGTGGTTTCTTTTGGAGCAGTAGTTGGCTGAAGAATTGTCGGGTTTGAAACTAAAAACCCTGGCGACCAAAGGAATTCATTGGCACTTGAAACGGATTGAAATTGTATGGTCGTTCCAGAATCAATGTACAAATCTACCCCGGCATCTAAGACAAAACTATTTACAGCAATTGGCATCGTACTAGCGGAAATAACAATGGTAGAATCGAATCCGTACTGACAAGTCACCTGAACTTCCAATAAATCCCCTTGCTGAAATCCTGTTGTGTCAAAAACTAAATTATTTCCTGAATTAACAACGAAGCCATTTAATAGCCAAGAAACCAATGAAATCGAAGGGCAATTCTGTACATTTGCCGAAAAAGAAAGCGACTCAAGCTCACAAATAGTGTCTATTTGTGGACTTAAATTAACACTAAATGATTGACTATTAACTTGATTTGAATAAAAAACTAAAAAGAAAAAAAAGATTTTAAAATAGTACTTATACATAAATAACAATTTGTTTCAATTCTCTAAAAAATAAATAACAAAAAGAAAAACCACCTATTTTTTTTTCCTATTTTGGCACTAAATTAGCTTGTAAAACACGAATATAGATAAAACTAGACTTTATGCGTAAAATATACCTAACAATAATTATTGCATGTTACTTTCTAAATGCCTATTCACAGCGCGTTGATTATGATCATACTTCCAAATGGTTTTTGGGATTTAATGTTGGCGCCACATGGAATTCAACGGATGTAAAAAACCAAACTTCTGCCGGATGGGGATTCACCTTGGGGAAATCCTACAACTATGATTACGGTAAAATGTTTAGTTTTGATCTTCGAGGAAGATACCTAAGAGGATATTGGTATGGACAAGATTTCGACACCACCTCTTTAGCTAATTATTCCGGCGGAGCATTAACTAGCTATAAAGATTCTTTAGGGTTTTCTGTCAATAATTTTCAATCTGATGTGCATCGTTTAGCGCTTGAGTTAGCCATTCATGCCAATAAGCTCCGTGAACGGACAGGACTAGACCCATACATTTTTGGTGGAGTTGGATTAACGTGGAATCAAACATTCGGTGATTTAAAAAACGAATTTGGCGACTATGCTTATGACGACTTATTAAACAATGGAGAGCTAAACTCCAGTATGATTGAAAATACCCTAGATGGTATTTTTGACTCCCCCCTCGATGGAAGCAGCGACAAATACAAGGTTAATTTTATGCCAAGTCTTGGCTTTGGACTAGGTTATCAAGTTGGAAAGCGGGTCTCTATTGGAATTGAGCATAAAACAACCTTTACCCTTGATGATAACTTTGATGGCTATATTTCTACAATCCCGCGCTTAAAGAATGATCGCTACCATTACACCTCTTTTTACATTGAATTTAGATTCAGAACAAACGAAAGTACAAACAGCGATGATGAAACTACAAATACCAATACATCAAACAACATTAATAACTATAATACCGCTTGTCCAAAACCTGTTATTACCGTTTCCCAAAATGCAGTAACTGGAACTAATAATTCCTACCTCTTAGAAGCGACTATCACAAACATTAATAACGCGAATGAAATAACAATAATCAACCAAAATGGTGTTAACATTCCTTTTAATTTAGTCAATCAAAATAAAATACAAGCGAATGTATCCTTAATGCCAGGCGCTAACACATTTACAATTACCGCTCAAAACAATTGCGGCAAAGATGTGAAATCGATTACTGTAAATTATAATCCTTGTATCAATCCAACAGTACTAATTACCAACCCAGGTTCGAGAGACATAACCGTAACATCGCCCAGCTATGTGTTTTCTGCCATCGTTCAAAACGTTACAAATCGACAAGGAATTTCTGTGTTTGTAAATAATACTAGCATAAGTAATTTTACCTTTAATGCCTCCACGGGACAAATTCAAAGCAATTTACTACTGAATGCCGGAAGTAATGCAATTCGTGTTGAAGCACAAAATAACTGCGGGTCCATAACAGCAACTGCTACTATCATCTATAATAATTGTATTGTTCCACAATTACAATTAATTAATCCATCGACATCGGGCACTACGGTAAGTACAAGTGGCATTACGATAAAAGTGAACGCAACAGGTTTTATGAATCGTAACGAGTTTTCCATATTACATAATGGTACTCAAATTTCAAACTTTAGCATGAATAATAACCTATTGGAGATTCCATTGCAACTTTCCCTTGGATTGAATACCATTACCATTAATGGTACAAATTTATGCGGGTCAGACGCTACTTCTTTTGCTGTTACCTACCAAAATTGTGTTGCGCCGATCATTTCATTGATTACGCCGGCAACTAACATCAGTTCAACAATTACGGGAGCCTTCCGATGCAGAATGAAAGTGGAAAATAGTCAGCAAAACAATATCCAGGTGATGCTTAATAATCAGTTAATTACCAACTTCACATACAATGCTGCCACAAAAATCCTAGAAGCAAGTTTGACCTTAATTGCTGGAGCTAATACGATAGTTATAAACGCAAGTAACCCATGCGGAACAGATGTTGAAACCGTCTATATCAATAACGAAAATTGTAAAAGCCCAACCGTTGTAATAAATGGAACAAACAATTCAACTGTAGTAAATTCCTCCTACACTTGGACGGCACAAATTCAAAATATTGTGAACGCACGGGGGATTTCAGTAAGTCATAATGGCAATCCAATAAATTTTGATTATTCCAATGGAATAGTTACCTGTTTCTCCACCTTAGCACTTGGTATGAACACATTTGTCGTGAGCGCTAAAAACGGATGTGGCAAAGACAGCAAGAGTTTAACTGTACAATTAATTCAATGTGAACAACCCAGCGTCTCAATAAATGGAGAGTCAGGATCAACCGTAACTTCAGCTGTTTATTTATTAAGTGCCAATGTAATAAATATGGCTTCAGCACAAGGAATTACGCTTACCTTCAATGGCACTCCGATGAATAACTTCACGTATCTAAACAACGAACTTTCAGCGAATATTAATTTAATTCCTGGGGAAAATACATTTGTATTAAGCGCTATCAATGCTTGCGGTAATGGAACGGAAACGTTTATCATCTATTACAATCTATGCGATGCACCCATCGTTACTTTGACTGCTGATTTGCCAAATAATTCCATTACAGAAGCGACCAACTTAACCTTGAATGCTTCCATTGCAAATTACAATAATCAAACAGTTATTCAAGTAACAAAAAATGGCAATATATTGAGTGGATACACCAACAATAACGGACAAATTTCAGGAACCATCAATTTACAATTAGGGATTACTACACTTATTGTTACTGCATCTAACCAATGCGGGCAAGACACAAAAACTTATGTGATTAATAGATGTAAAGCTCCAACCATTTCATTGATCACGCCTAATAATAACCAAACAAACTCTACCACTTCAAATTATTTCATCCAACTTAATTTGGCAAATGTGGATAATATTAATATGGTTACTGTAACACAGAATGGACTTGCATTAACAAATTTAACACTCTCAACAAGCATTTTAGGGGGTGCGGTAACCTTACAACCTGGCACCAATACATTTCTTGTTAGTGCAAATACACCTTGCGGTATGGTAACGAAAACCTTTGTGATATTTTACGCCCTAGAAAATAATGGAAATATTATCCCGCCTAAAGAATCGGGGAATAATGGGGAAGAAAAATCTAATGAGCCAATTACGCCTGTTAAACCAAATCCTGTAACGCCAGAACCCGTTAAACCAAAACCTATAACACCAGAACCAGTTAAACCAAAACCGGTTACTCCTGAGCCAGTTAAACCAAAACCGGTTACTCCTGAGCCAGTTAAACCAAAGCCAGTAACTCCTGATCCAGTTAAACCAAAACCGGTAACCCCTGAACCAGTTAAACCAATAAAACCACCTGCGCCAATCCCTAAAGAAAAAGGCGGGGGGAAATAAGCCTACTTTTTAAACAAAATCCTTTTCGAACTCAATGCAAATTAGTATCTTCGCGAACTAAAAAGAATAGGATATGGCAATTATTGGTAAAATTCGTGAAAAATCTGGGTTATTAGTTGGGATAGTTGGTTTGGCCTTGTTGGCCTTTGTTTTGGGTGATTACCAAACTATGTTTGGTAATTCCGAGGGGAAATACGGCATTGGACTCGTTTATGGCGATAAAGTTAATATAGATAATTATTCTAGCCTCAGTTCACGTGTTCAGGACCAAGAACGATCTCAAGCCGAGCAAGAGCAAAAGGAATTCGGTGATGCCGAAATGGCATCTGCAAGCAATAAAGCATGGGAATTCATGGTGGATTCGATTTTGCTACAAAAAGAATATGAAGCCTTAGGAATAAGTGTTTCGGACAAAGAATTCAATGCTTATATATTAGCGACAGATGGTTTTCCAGTTTTACAAGATTTGGCAAAATTCTTTACCGATTCAATTTCTGGAACCGTTACAGAACAATCTACTATAACAGGTCGTCAGAAATTACAAGAAACAATTACACAATTAAAAACAAGCAAGGAAGCTGGAGCAAAGCAGCAGTGGGAAGGAACAAAAAAGTATTATACAGATAGAAGGAAACGCGAAAAATATTTTGCGCTTTTAGAACAAGGAGTGTATGTTACTAAATTAGAAGCTAAACAAGAATATCAGGCTCAAAAAGAAGTGAAGACTATTTCCTTTGTGCAACGACTTTACAGTGAAATTAGCGATCTAGATGCCGGCATTAAAGTAAATGACAAAGAACTTAGAGCATTTTTTGAAGCACATAAATCAGAGGCTAAATATCAAAATTTAATTTCGTCTCGAGAAGTTAAATTATTTGAAGTTGCTATACAGCCATCAAAAAAAGATACGGCGATTTTTTCAAAAGAAATCATGAAGTTAAAAGCTGATTTTTTAGCTTCAACTAATGATTCATTATTTGTAATGAAAGAAAGTGAAAACAAGGTTTATTTCGGAGACAAAAGAGGAACGGCTGTTCCCAAAGGACATGAAAAAGCGAACCGATTTATGACCTATCCACCAGATTATGATACCATTTTCAAACTAGCTTCCATCGGCCAACTTGTTGGGCCGTATTCAATGGACGACAAAATGTTTGTTTCTAAAGTTATAGGTTTTACACCATCTAAACTTAAAGCAAGACACCTACTAATTGCTACTAATGGCTCAAAAGACCCTAAAATAATTGCAGCTAAACAGAAAACGGCAGATAGTTTATTAAAAGTAATTAATAAAGATAATTTTACAGCGTTGGTTGCCAAGTACAGCGATGACCCGGGGTCAAAGGACAAAGGTGGTTTATATGAAAATTTCCTCGAAGGAGAAATGGTTGCTGAATTTGGTGGTTTTTGCGCCAATAATCCAGTTGGCAAAATTGCTGTTGTTAAAACTGATTTCGGATTTCATATTATTGAAATTATGGAAAAAGGCAATTCGAAATTTCCTGTCCTTACCACAATCGAAAAAAACTTTAAACCTTCAGAAGAATCGATCACCAGTAAAGACGATGAAATTAATAACTTGCTCTATAAATTAGATCAAAAGATATCGAGAATCGAAGACCCTTCAAAAAAAATAGCCATGTTTGATACAATTGTTAGAAGAGCTAACTATTTTGTGAGACCTATTTCAATTGAAGATAATGATCCTAAGATTTTTGGATTAAGTAGTGAGAAAACTATTGACAAAATTTTGGAATTAGCCTATGGAGAAGATGTTGCTGTCGGCACGCTAATATCGTATCCAATAAAAGAAAAAGATAAGTTTATTATAGCCATAGTATCCGCAATTAAAGAGAAAGGCGAACCTCTTTATGAGCAAGTTAAGGCACAGATGGAAAAAGAACTTATTGAAGAAAAAAAGGCAAAGCGCTTAATGAATCAAATGGCCAACACTAAAAACTTGGCACTATTAGCCAAGAAAGGAAATACGACTGTAGTTGATGCTCAAATAACCTTTGGGAATCCTGCTCTTGGAAATTCTGGGTATGAACCTGAAATTGTAGGTGCATTATTTTCTGTAATTAAAGATGGCCAAACGACGCTTCCTTTGAAAGGTAAAATGGGGGTTTATACTATTAAGGTAATCAAAACCACTAAAGCGCCTTCAACAAATACGTACAAAGTAGAAAGGGATCAATTATTAAATGCTGCAAAAAGTGCACTTCAAAATGAAATTATCATTGCCCTAAAGAAGAAAGCAGAAGTGATTGATAATAGAAGACTTTATAATCTGCGAATAAGACTTTAATAGTGTTCATTTATTTTAAGAGCATACTAGTGTGCTCTTAAAATAAATTCCTCGCCTAATCGAATAACAAACTTCCCAATACTAGGGTCTGCTTTGTAATAGTCGGTTGATATAATTTGTGCGTTTGAGGTTAAAGCAGCAAAAAATCTAGTGTAATCATTTTTTCTAGCTTCTAATGTCCCAGCATCCGACCTTGTTCTAACGATATACTGCGCTGTGAGTGCATTAATTTCCTTTTCATTGTTTATTGGGTCATTCCTTAATAAGAAAATTACATTGACATCTTCTTTTGCACCATAAACGAATAAAGGTCGCTCATCTTTATTTTTGTATAAATCAATATTGTCCCCTTCCAGAACAAAAAATATTTTACCTCTACAATCATCGTATAAAGGCCAACCTTCATTGTTAATTCTTGCCCGCAATGAAGCATTATTTTCCTTCATATCAACCGGTGTAAATAATTGGTCAGTAGAAAAGTTAGATTCGATTATGCTATCCAATAAATGAAATGTGTTTTCAGTAAATTTTGTCGCCCGTTTAAATCCAAGATTCCTCAAAATTTTAGATAAATCCCCGGGACTAGTCGCTTTCACTTCGATGTTAACAAAGATTGGGCAGTGCATAGGGTTGTTCTGACTCCAAGAGCCCAATTCCGCTAGTGCAGATTCCAACGTCACGTAATTTGTTTCATAGTCAATATCTGCAATATGCAGAATTTTAAATCCTGGTGATTTTAAACCCACTTCCTTTGACTTCGTCCTGAGTCCACAAACAAATGAGTTGATTTTTCGCTTCGAAAATTTACCACCTAATGGGTCGTAATAAACATCCAATTCAAATCCCCTAATATTGAAATCGTTCAGTTGCGTACTTAATAACTCATGCCCATATTCCAATTGTATTGGGTCGTTTTCAGGACCAATTTTGTTTTTTACCTTAGAAAGAAATTTCAATACTTTGGGATTTGGCTTCTTTTTATAGCTATTATGAGAAGCTAAAACACGGACATCATTAAGACGTAAGTTATCCGTTTCTTGTGAATAGAGGTGTGGGTTTGATACACATAGTACAAGAAAGCCAAAAATAAAAAAAGGGATGTGTTGTTTCAATATTGGTATGAATTGATTCACAGCGTCTAAAAATACAATCTTCCATTCAACCACTGATCGGATAATTCTGTTTTATTCTTCTTATAAAACTCAATGGCCGAAAGATTCCAATTTAGCACCTGCCAATCCATTCTAGCGACTTTCTTCTCTTTCGCTACACTTACTACCATATCAAATAAAACTTGTCCAATACCCAACTTACGATGTATTTCTTGCACATAAATATCTTCAAGGTAAAGACACTTTCCTTTCCACGTTGAATAAGAGAAATAATACAATGCAAAACCAATTACAATATCCGTTTGAACATCTACAGCAACAAAAGCAAAGCAGATTTTTTCTACAAACAAGTGATTATACAAAGCATCTGAGGGAACAATTACAGCATTCGGCTCGCGTTCAAAAACGGCCAACTCCACGATCAATCGATGAATACCTTCCTCATCACCTGCTTGAGCAATTCTATAATTTATCATTGAACACCGGCAAGATTAAATCGAACTTTAATTCCCGTATTAATATTGCCTGTAGGATAGCTGGTAGCAACCTTAGGTGTGTTTAGGTTTTGATCATAGAATAAAGTGACCGTTAAGTTTTGTGATAAATTATAATCAAGATTAAATTTAAACGCAATCATTTTTTGTCCAGCTGTTGGTTGATGCGTATTTTCTACCACCTTTCTTATTACTGTTAAGTTATCGCGGAATGAAAAATTAATCCCGGCGTTCAAATCGCTAGGCGGTACTTTTTTCAGCAATTTCACCTTCGTGATCTTAGATTGAAGACCGACCACAATCTCTTCCGAGAGAACTTCTGTAACTTGATTATTATTTAATGAAAGTGTAGATTGTCTATCTTTCTTATATTCAAATTTTGTAGTAAGTGATTGTCCAAAAACAATCCAAGTAGCATCAAAACCAATTAAAGGAGAAAATTGCTCACTTATAGTTACGTTTTGAACTTGAAGACCAGAAATAATGTTGTTATTAATATCTAAAGCATTTGCATTCCCATTATTATCAAAGGTAGCAGATAGATTAGATTGCATACCGCTCATCGTTACAGTTGAGTTATAAGCATGCCTCAAAACAAATGATTTTATAAAGTCTTTGGCGAAAGCAAATTTAGACAATCCATTGTAGGTAATACTCCAATTTGGCAAAGGCGTGTTTTTTATTGGATTTATACTTTTACTATTCACTCCAACATCACTGTAAGCTGTTAAGAAAGCACCAAGAACCACTTCCTGCTGACTGCCAGAATAACCACTATAAAAACCAGAAGGTAATATATTAGAATTAGGATTATCTGCACCAACTACTTGTGAAACACTTTGTCTATTTGCCAATAAGTTTTGGAAAACCTGTGATGAATTACCATTAACATTAGCAAAGGCAGTACCAATAGTTACCGTTGAATAAGTAAGCGTAGCGGTTTCGAATTTACTTTGCCCTTCAAAAGCGGTGGTCTGTGTATTCCAACGGTAGAACTCACCAGAATTTCTACCATAATTACGATTCATTTTAAGTTCTACATTAAAATCTTTAAAGGGTTCTAAAGTTGCTCTCACATTAAAAGTTGTCGCATGAGTAGTAGTAAATTGCTTATTAAGATCCTCATTTTGCACTAACCAGTTATTAGCGGTAGCCTGAGTTGCCACGTTATAACCGTTCGTATTACCCCAGACATTGTATCCCTGTCTTCCAAAAGCAAAGCCTGCTAATTGTGTGTTTGAACTATTCATTCCAAGTACACGAGATTCTTGATTAATCCCTGGCAGCATGGTGCCATCATTGATAGTATAAGTCCCGGAAACATTTCTAACCGTCATGGCTAAACGGGCAAAAAAGCCACCAACAGGATTCACCTTTTCTTTTTCACGTTGTTTTTTTAGCTTTTTACGTTCAAATTGTCGCTTCAACCGTTCAAATTTACGGCGCTCTTTCTTGGTCATCTCTTCCAAAGGCTTAGGCGGTTTTAGTTCTTCTTCTTCCTTCACCTTAGCGTCTCCCGGCTTTACATTTCCAGAACCATTTGCATCCTTAGGATTAATGGCACCTCGGGAATTTCTTCCATCTGACAATACTCGTTTAAAGTAGGGTATTTTGTTGTAAAGCGTTACAAAATTAGCCTGTGATGTCATGTTGACCGAACGATTATTTTGAATGGTATTTCCAAAACTAGTTTGGCCAAGTGGAGCTCTTTGCCAGTTATACGTTCCTGAATATTTTGCATTGGCTGTTAGCCAATCCGTCAATGGGAATTTATCCAATGGAAGGGCATAACTCAAACTATAAGTGTGTCCATAATCCATTGTTTTACCAAATGTTGACATCTGCGAACGAATGGTATCTTTAAACTCTTGGAACCCTGTAGGATCTACCCTTCGGTCTACCCGACTGTTTCCTTCCTCAAACATTGCTTTATTAGTGGCGGTGAAGCTTGCTTTTAAATTTTTAGTGAGATCATAGCCTATATTATAGTTTCGGTTCCAATCAAAACGTTTCAAGAAAATAGGGTCAAATTCATAATTCGGAACAAGATTATTTCGCACTTGCCTTTCATTGTATAGTCTTGAATAATCATTCGTAAACGAAATGTTTTTAGGCATTAAGTAAATATTGGTTTCTTTTATTATTTGTAACCATTTAGATTTTTGAACCGGCTTCCATTTTTTGAACGGTTCATATGCTTTACTAGTAAAGGTGTAATTATAATTTAATGCACCCGTCCAGGTTTTTGTTTTATCGTAATTTATGTTAAAATCTCTTTTTAAGTTTTCTGAAAAAGCATAGCTTGCAGACCAATTAGAAATACGATAAAAATGCGGTTTCGCACCTGCTTTCGACTCTTTTCGAACATTCGTGAAATTATAGGACTTTCTTTCTGTAAAATCTTGTCCCATTTTAGCACGTTCTTTTCTCGTTGTTGGGTCGTAATCTGATAGTTTGATGTCAGGATTAAAAGGGTCATATTCAGGGTTAATTATCCCTAAAGAATAACCATAGAAGAAAGGTAAGGATATTCGTGTTTGTTTACCAAAGAATTGACCTAATTGAATGTTGGCATTCATATCGACACCAATTTTCTCGTTACGCTGACGTTCTTGGACACGACTTTCGACACTCCCCCAATTTATTCCTGAATAATTTCCTGAAGCAGATACGCTGGCAAAATCTGCCAATTGTAGCTGCATTTGTCCCACTGCTGCAGAACCTCCTTCACTCACAAAGTCTGTTAACCTTAATTCATTTATCCAAACAATAGCACAATCTGCTTGACCATCATCGGTCCAATTATTAGATGGATCGGCTTGTAAAGGATTACGCACCCCAACCATTATTGTCTTTACAGCCTGAAGATTGGGACTGCCCTTTATTTTAATTTTCCTATCGGGATTCGCTGGGTCAACAATTGAATACTCCAATAAGTAGGAAATCCCAGCAGCTGCTTGTTCAATTTTAGTGTTTCTATCTTTTTTTAAGTTTAACAAATCATCAAATACAATTTCAACATTATTCGCTTCAGGCCAAATTGATTCTGGTGAAGATGAGCCCCATTGAGTTACATCCATTGGAAGTTCATATTCGTAATAATTTTCCACAAAATCGGTTCCTAATCTAACAAACAATGTCAAATCAGCATTATTAAGAGGAAGCAAAGGATTTACTTCTTCGGCATGAACAAACATTTTTAACTTTTTGTAAGTCCTTACATCAAACTGGACATTTTTATAGGCCGCACGTGAATCACCATCTTGCAAGTTACAGACTTCAAGAACAAGTGATTGTTCATTTAATTGTCTTTGATACGTTTGAGATGGATCTATTTCCCTAGTTATTCCGGGTGGAACCTCATATTTAATTGGTGTTCGTTGATCATTTTCTTCAACATTTACTGCCGCAATATTGAAAGAAGTTAGATTGGGATCTTGTTGAATGCTAATTCCTGGCTGGGTCAAATCATTATAATAGCGTCTCCATTCGCCACGGATCAATTCTAACTTTGCAAAACGAAGTTGCACCTCTTCATCAAAGCCTTTCAGGTACATCCTCATGAAACGAATAGACCTAAAATCTTGGATGCCATTTACCTTTTTTTCAAAATCACGTAATGGAATTTTAACCTGATACCAATACTCTGTTTTGTTTCCGTTTTGATAAACTTGAACATTTGTTATGTAATTTTTACCTACGGCCATATCATTTGGACGGAGGCTCATTTTATATTGAAAATAACTTTCTGATTCTGATAAATTATTATCCTGATTGATATCTTCTAAATCCGGCATATTGCTTCCTTGCGTAGGATACCCATCTGCATTAGCAGTATCCGACATTTCCGTTGTTGGAGAGTTCCCCTCCATACCGTTATATTTTTTGTACCTTTTTAAAATCGTTGCGCTTTCATTATCATAATTATCATCTAAGTAATAATTATAATCATCGTTAGAAGGATCTGCAATCATGCGGGCTTTTACCACCGGATCAAGCACAGCATTATTTTGAACCCATTGTACATAATTGGTAAAAGCTAACCTTTCTTTATCGTTGTTCCAACCGTCAATACCAACATCTTGGTTTTTTCGTGATTCAGGATCCGTATCAAAAGCATTTACTACTACTTGTTGGGTTGAAATTCTAGACCATACCGTTGTATCAATATTGTCTACAATTGAGGTTGCTAAAGGCGGCAATCCATTTTCAAAGCTTTTTCTTGAATCAGGTAAAATATCTTCAGAAATATTTCCGAGGTTAAAATATAGATCTCCACCCGAGTGCATCGTGTTTGGATTTACATTTTCAGCATCTTCATTAAAAGGGTCAAGCACCCAAAACTGAATAAATTCAATGTTCGTTTGTTCGAAATCATTCGTAGTTAAGGACCTCATTATACCACCCCAACGATTCTCTGGATTCGTAAATGAACCATCAACATTCACCGTATTTGTAGTGTCATAATTATGCATCCCTCTTTCCGACGGATAATAAGACAATTCCATTACAGAAATATTTGGAATGGAGCCATATTGCTGCTGGAGGTTGGGAAAGATGTCTTTTTGGTTCACCAAACGCATTCGACTATCCGCCAACATTGAGGCGTCCTGCTTGATATGATCTGGGGTCAAGGTGTTGCTTTGATAAAATAAAGGATCAATAAGGTACCAGGCTATTTTAGAACGCTTAAATCCAGCAGATAAATCTTTCACATAAGCTTCTGGGAAAAGATCAGGTTGCCCTTGAGGAATAGAAGCCAATCGCCAAGCAGTAATTGATTTTAAGTCAATGGCACTTTGACTTGCTTCAAAATCGTCAATATAAGATGTTCCCTCTTTATTAATTGCCCTTGGTTGACCTGGAATCAAGTGAGCCACCTCACCTGTCAATGAAAACGTAGACATTTGAGTTGTCGAAATAACCGGTAATAAATCTACCAATTTTGTAAGAAAAGGCACATTGGTTCGCAACGCGAAATCGGCACCAATAACATTATTTTTAAACGGTTCAGAACCAAAATCCACTTTTTGAGTTACCGGTCTTTCGGTCATTCTCACCCAAGTTCCACCGATCTTAAACTTATCACTAAATCGATATTGGTAGTGTCCACCAAACATCGAGCGCGCTTGAAAACCAAAAACCGAATTACTTTCTATTGAAATTTTGATTGGTGTATTTGATTCCAAAATACCCGTGTTTAATATTTTAACTCTTCCTAGGTTATAATCAACCGTATAATCTGTTCCTTCGGTAAGTTTAATCCCCCCGGCAGTAACTGAAACCGCTCCTTGAGGTACATTTAAGGCATTAAGTGGAATGTCGGAACTAACAGATGATTGGTATTCCCCTTTAAATAGAAAGCGGTTTTTACTCGGTATCTGTTGCGCTGCTGTCTTTGTTGAATCATACAGTTCATAAAATGAAACCTTATCAATTGTAAGTTGAGGAATTCCAACATCGGATAACTTCTTCGCCAATGTTTTACCAAATGGTTCAATCGTAGAAAAGAAAATTCGACCGTTTTTCCGATTAATTGTACCCCCATTATCGGCTTTATTGTTCACCATATTAAAAGGAACAAAATCAAAAACACCATCCGAAAAAGGTTGATTATTTTGATTGATTTTATCCATATCCAATAAAGTAACCAACTGCTTATCATCCACCCCACTCATTGGGAAAATCGGCAATAGAACAGATGTTTCCGGATTATTGTATAAAATATCAACTCTAAAACCTAACTGATCTACCTGAAATGCACCAACGGAATAGACATTTTTCATCATCAAATCCCAAATTTTATTTCTTGGATTAGTGATTGTTGGTTTGATTAACTTTAAAATTAAGGATTGTTGTCCGTTTGCGCCATCGGTAGAAAATTCACCTACGTGATACGTTTCTCCTCGGTACGTATATTCGTAGGCAACAGCGAGCACCTCATCATTATTAAGCGGGTTATTCAATGAAATATACCCCAAGAGCGCGTTGTAAGAATATTCCTGTTCGGTTAATTTTCTTGCATTTTCGACTTTTTCGTAATCGATAGCTTGTTGAAAAGGGCCAGGTGCCGTAACCTGTGCACTAAGCGCACTAACTGCATTCGCAAAGCCACGAACTAAGGGTTGATTAGCTGCCCAATCATATAAAGCATTTGCTCTATTGTCCGGATCATAATTGGCTTGATTTCCACCTGGTGTACCTTGACAATTGGTAACGAGTCCCTCACCTAAATCCGCAAATGCTATTATATTTCTTGTGTTTTCGGTATTGTTTGTTCTATTAGTAATCCATACCTCAATTCGGGTAATATACCTTGTTGAGTTTACCACCGGTAATGTTGACATGGCATTATCGTAATTTTGTTGGTGAAATAGATTCAAGAAATAATGACGATTCGCTTCATAATTATCTGCACTAAGCTCGAATTTTTGAACTTGAGATTTTCCAGTAATGTTAATTTCTTGTCTTTTTCCTTTCGAAGAAGCCGCTATTAAATCAATCGTTGCGCGGCCAAACTTTAATTGAGTTTTAGCACCAAAAAGTGTTTGTGAACCTTGAATTAAACTAGTGGGCAAGTCAAGGGAAACCATACCCAAGGCAATTTTTTGAAGAATCTGGTCTTCGTCCCCTGTATGCTCTATTTTTGATATATTTTCAAAATCGAAAGACGCCTGAGTGCTGTATTTAGCTCCTATTTTCAATTTTGTACCTATTTGTCCAACAATATCCATGTTGATGTTTTGTTGAAAATCAAATCGAGTGATTTTTCGCTGCCTCATTGGCAAGATGGGGTTATCGTAGCGTGACGAATTAATTCCAAACTGCACCTCTACATTTCCTTGAGGACGAATCACTATTTCATCGGAACCGAAAAAATTCTCAAAAGCTTTGCTTCCGATTTTAATTGGCAATTCAAATGACCTCCCAACGACCGATTCCTCTTCGATAATTTCCTGCCAATTTTGATCGATGGCTTTTTTGTTTTTATAATTTAGGTATTCCTCCAAGGTCATCATGGAAGGATTTTTAAAATTTAAGCCATTCCCTAATGTTTCTGTAAAAACATACGTCCCAGTAGAAGGATCGTAAACCATCGTTTGATTTAATGAGCTTGGATTCCCTAAATCAAAACTTTGTGTGCCATTTTGACTAGGATTTAAGGGATTAAATATTGGGAATGGAAGCGTTGGCCCATTTTGAGAATACGCGTTTGTTCCGTTGACTAAAATAGACAAAATAGTAAGAAGCCCTGCAAAAGCAAAGCCTCGCACACATAAAAATCTTAGTGTAAACGTTCTATTCAAATCACAATACTTTTAATGCCTCTTTAATTAATATTTCAACAGCCAAGTCACCCGAATCGACTTTATCAATTGCCTTTTCAGCCGCTTTTTTATCAAAGCCTAAAGAAACGAGGGCAGTTAACGCATCAAATCGATTCGTATTGTTTGAAGCTCCTGAATTTTCAATTCCTCCCGCAATTTTCATTACTTTTCCTTTCAGGTCAAGTATTACTCTTTGTGCCGTTTTGGCGCCAATTCCTTTAATCCCTTGAATCGTCACAACATCTTCCGTTTGAATGGCATAGGCTATCTCTTCGGGCACCATGGATGAGAGCATCACCATTGCTATGTTTGGACCAATTCCAGAAACACTTATTAAATAATTGAACATTTCCCTTTCCTCCTTCGTGGCAAATCCATAAAGAATTTGGGCATCTTCTCTAACAATCAGTTTAGTAAATACTCGAATTGCTTCCGAAGTGCCAATAGTTGTATAAGTGTTCAATGATATTTTCACATCGTAGCCAACACCACCACAATCAATTACCAATTCGGTTGGATTTTTTTCTATTAATTTTCCATTTAATTGCGCTATCATCTTATTTATTTTGAGCGTCTATAACCGCGATTTTCACCATATTAACGATTTCTCTAACGGTAGAACCTAATTGAACGACGTGTATTGATTTTTTAAATCCGATTAATATTGGCCCAATGGCATCGCCTTCTGTCATTTGCTGTAGCAATTTATAGGCAATATTACCTGCGGACAAATTAGGAAAAATCAAGGTGTTTACTTCTTTATTTACCAAGGTCGAAAAGGCAAATTTTTCATTCATCAGTTCCGCATTTAAGGCGAAATTGGCTTGCATTTCACCATCAACAATCAAGTTAGGATGACTTTTATGCAATAATTTAACCGCTCGACCCATTTTTTCAGCGTCATCACCAGGTGAAGAGCCAAAATTCGAATAACTCAATAAGGCAATCTTTGGTATTACTTTAAGTTTACGAATTGTTTTCGCAACATTAAGCGTAATCTCCGCAATTTGTTCAGCATTTGGGTTAAGATTAACCGTTGTATCCGCTAAAAACAAAGGTCCCCGTTTTGAATTCAAAATATACATTCCCGCCACTCTATTAACATCCTTTTCAAGATCGATGATTTGCAAAAGAGGTTTCAATAATGAGCGATAGCTTCTTGTGAGTCCCGTAATCATCGCGTCAGCGTATCCACTTTCCACCATCATAGCGCCAAAATGATTTCTTTCTCGCATTAATTGAATGGCTTCAAACTCCATAATTCCGCGCCTTTTTCTTTTATTAAAGAAAGCTTTGCCAAAAGTATTTCGACGTTCATTCTCCATTTCATCCTTCGGGTCAATTATAGTTACATCTGGTAATTCAATAGCGTATTCATTTATTAAAGATTGAATCAATACTCTATTACCTAGTAATATTGGAAGTGCTACCCCATCTTCAAATGCAATTTGAGCAGCTTTAAGAATTTTTACATTATCCGCTTCTGTAAAAACAACTGTTTTCGGATTGCTTTGTGCTTTGGAAGTGATATCTCTTACTAACTTATTATCAAGACCTAAGCGATTTTTTAGTTGAGTTTCATAAACACCCCAGTCTAAAATTGGATTTTTTGCGACACCTGAATCCATGGCAGCCTTAGCTACTGCAGGAGCTACATAATAAATTAATCTTGGATCTAGTGGTTTAGGAATAATTTGATCCCTACCAAATGAAATATTTTTCTCACCATATGCTTCAATAACCTCTTCGGGAATTGTTTCTTTGGCCAAGGAAGCGATTGCTTTGACTGCAGCGAGTTTCATTTCTTCGTTAATAGTAGTTGCCCTAACATCCAGGGCACCACGAAAAATATAAGGGAATCCCAATACATTATTAACTTGATTCGGATGATCCGACCTACCCGTTGCCAAAATAATATCTTTTCTAACTGAGGTAGCATCTTTGTAAGAAATTTCCGGTTCTGGATTAGCTAATGCAAAAACGATCGGGTCCTTAGCCATCATTTTAATCATTTCTTTGCTAACCACCCCCCCTTTAGACAACCCTAAAAACACATCCATGTTTTTAAATCCTTTATCAAAAGGAATATCTGACTTGTGTGTTGCAAAAACCGTCTTCATTTGGTCCAAATCCGTTCTTTCAAGGGAAAGTAAGCCTTTGGAATCATACATAAATATATTTTCCAACTGTACTCCAAGAGATACGTATAAATTGGCACAAGATATGGCAGCAGCCCCGGCTCCAGATATTAAAACCTTCACCTTATGAATTTTCTTCCCTGCTAATTCTAATGCATTCAATAATGCAGCAGAAGAGATAATTGCTGTTCCATGTTGATCATCGTGCATTATTGGAATATCCAACTCTTCTTTAAGTCGACGTTCAATTTCAAAAGCTTCAGGAGCCTTGATATCCTCCAGATTGATCCCTCCAAAAGTAGGAGCAATTGCTTTTACCGTTTGAATAAATAGCTCAGGGTCATTTGCATCTATTTCAATATCAAAAACATCAATATCTGCGAAAATTTTAAACAATAATCCTTTGCCTTCCATAACTGGTTTGGCAGCAGAAGGGCCGATATCACCTAAGCCAAGAACCGCGGTGCCATTCGTTATAACAGCCACCAGATTAGATTTACTCGTGTATTTATACACATCGTCTGGATTTTCAGCAATTTTAAGACAAGGTTCAGCCACACCTGGAGAATATGCCAAGGCAAGGTCTCGTTGGGAGGCATACGGTTTTGTCGGTACAACTTCTATCTTTCCAGGACGACCTGATGAGTGATAATCAAGCGCGTCTTGTTTTCTGATTTTATCCATTAATATATAATTAGTTAATAGTTAGCTCTTAAGAGTCACTATTACAAATCCAAAAGAACTTGATGAACATCTTTCGCTCCAAAAAGGATGCGTTCTGGATTTTCCAGCATTTCTTTTACTTTCACAAGAAAACCAACCGATTCTTTTCCGTCAATAATTCTGTGATCATATGATAGCGCGACATACATAATCGGTCTAATTTCAACTTTACCATTAATTGCAACCGGTCTATCTACGATATTGTGCATTCCTAAAATAGCAGCTTGAGGTGGATTAATAATTGGCGTGGAAAGCATTGAGCCAAAAACCCCACCATTTGTAATGGTAAAAGTACCGCCAGTCATTTCATCTGGTGTAATCTTACCGTCTCGCGCTTTAATAGCCAATCGTTTAATTTCACGCTCAATTTCTGCCAATGACATTTGCTCTGCATTTCTAAGTATAGGAACCATTAGACCTTTTGGCGAGGATACGGCTACACCAATATCTGCATATTGATGATAAATTATTTCGCCATTCTGAATTTGCCCATTTACTGCAGGATAAATATTTAATGCTTCGGTTACAGCTTTCGTAAAAAACGACATGAAGCCGAGATTAACCTCGTGTTTTTTGGCAAATGCATCCTTATACTTGGCCCTTAGATCCATGATTGGTTTCATATCAACCTCATTAAAAGTTGTAAGCATGGCCGTTTCATTCTTAACCATTACCAAACGTTCTGCAATTTTTCTTCGCAGCATTGACATTTTTTCTCTTCTTATTTCTCTTGATCCTCCCCAAACAGAGATTGATGCATTATCAAATCCTTTTGCAATGGCATTATTAACATCCTGTTTGGTGATTCGACCATCTTTTCCTGATGCAACCACTTGACTAGGCAACACCTTATTTTCGGCCATTATTTTAGAGGCCGCAGGTGAAGCTGCACCAGCAGCATAAGTATCCGCTTTAATAATTGGATCGGGATTAGGGGAAGGTTGGGGAACAACATTTGCAGCACTTTTCGGGCTTTCAATTTCTTTTTCGGGAGTTGTAATTCCTGCTGGTTTAGCAGCGGATGTATCAATTAAACAAACAACTTGTCCCACCTTTACTACATCACCTTCGGCAGCCATTAAGGTAATAGTTCCAGACTCCTCAGCGGGCAATTCCAAGGTTGCTTTATCAGAGTCAACCTCCGCAATTGCTTGATCTTTGACTACGTAATCACCATCAGCAACCAACCAAGCTGCAATTTCAACTTCGGAGATTGATTCACCTGGTGAAGGAACTTTCATTTCTAATTTTGCCATGGATATTTCTTTAGTATAGTTAAATTTTAGCGTATGAAAATAAGCGATTATATAAATTTTCTAATCTTTTTTCATGTAATTTTTTCGAACCTTCAGCAGATGCCGCAGATGCAGGCCTGCAAATTCCAATTAAATTTCCTTCCTTATAATTCATGGCCATAAATGCCCATGCCCCCATATTTTCAGGTTCTTCTTGGGCCCAAATAACATTTTTCGCTTTATATTTTGCCAGCATATCATCCAGCTGCTTTTTAGGCAGTGGATATAATTGTTCAACCCGGACAAATGCCATGTTTTTCACATTTAATTCACGTGCTTTTGCTTTCGCCTCATAATAAAATTTACCTGAGCAAAACACCAGCGTGTCCACCGATTTTTTAACCACGTCTACATCGTCAATCACTTCTTGAAAAGAACCTTGAGCCATTTGTTCCATGGTTGAGGTTGCCTCTGGATGGCGGAGCAATAATTTAGGTGAGAAAACAACGAGTGGCTTTCTAAAATCCCTTTTTAACTGTCTCCTTAAGATATGAAAATGATTCGCGGGAGTAGATGTATTTACAACTTGAATATTTAAGTCTGCTGCCTGTTGTAGAAATCGTTCCATTCTTCCACTTGAGTGTTCTGCTCCTTGCCCTTCGTAACCATGAGGAAGTAATAAAACAAGTCCACTTTGAGTGGCCCATTTATCCTCACCAGCAGTGATGAATTGATCCACCATAATTTGAGCGCCATTAAAAAAGTCGCCAAATTGCGCTTCCCAAATAGTTAGGCTTTTAGGCGTTGCTAAAGAATAGCCGTATTCAAAACCCAAAACGCCGTATTCTGATAAAAGAGAGTTATAAATAGAAAAACGTGCTTGATGTGGTTCTATCAAATTTAGAGGGACTATTTCCTCCTCCGTATCTTCCGTTATAACAACGGCATGTCGATGAGAAAAAGTACCTCTTTCCACATCTTGACCTGAAATTCGTATTGGGTGACCTTCAACTAACAACGAGGCATAAGCGAGCATTTCCGCCGATCCCCAATCTACTTTATTGTTAACAAATGAGTTGTATCTATCATCAAATATCTTTGCTATTTTCCTAAAATACATTTTTCCTTCCGGAAGGACGGATATTTTTTTCCCAAGCTCTTGTAGTTTTTCAATAGGAACTCCCGTGTCGGGTGACTTTTCGAAATCCTGAGGTGTTCCGTGGCGAAATCCTGCCCAAGCTTCACTTAAAAAATCATACACAAGGGCCTTTTCATTTTTTCTTGACTCAAGGTATTCCGACTCTAAAAAAGACACATATTCCTCTTCCAATCCCTTGGCTTCCGTTGCATTAATAATCCCTTCTGCCTCTAATTGATTGAAGTAAATCGTTTTTGGATTAGGGTGTTTTGCAATAAGATTATAAAGAGATGGCTGCGTAAACTTCGGCTCATCTCCTTCATTATGGCCATATTTTCGGTAACATAATAAGTCAATAAAGATGTCTCTTTTAAACTCCTGTCTGTATTCAACTGCGATTTCAATTGCTTGAACGACCGCTTCAACATCATCTCCATTAACATGAAACACAGGGCATCGAGTGGTTTTCGCTACATCGGTGCAATACGTTGAAGAACGACCATCAAGATAATTGGTTGTAAAACCAACTTGATTATTCACAACAATGTGAATTGTTCCACCCACTTTATAGCCATCTAACTGTGCCATCTGAACAGTTTCGTACACAATTCCTTGGCCAGCAATTGCGGCATCACCATGAATTAGAACAGAACAAACTTTTGAATCATCTTCAAATAAATGGTCGATTTTTGCTCTTGCAATTCCTTCCACAACGGTACTTACCGCTTCAAGATGAGAAGGATTTGGAGCTAGCGTAACGCCAATCTCCTTACCATTTGATAGGGTTATTTTTGAAGAAAATCCTTGGTGATACTTAACATCTCCGTCGAATGCTGACTCAAAATCAAACTCTTTTCCTTCGAATTCCGAAAAAATATCTTGTGGTCTTTTTTGAAAAATATTAGCGAGCGTATTTAAGCGTCCTCGATGCGCCATTCCCATAACGAAATAACCCAATCCTAATTCAGAGCCTTTATTAATCAAGGCATTCAATGCCGGAATCAGCGCTTCACCCCCTTCAATTGAAAATCGTTTTTGACCCACGAATTTCTTTCCTAAAAAATGCTCAAAACTTGCTGCTTGATTTAATTTATTAAAAATACCCAGTTTTTGTTCTTTCGAATACACTGGTTTATTTACCGCCTCCAACTTTGACTTAAGCCATTCTAGTCTTCTTGGAGTTCGTATGTACATAAATTCGGAGCCAATAGAGAGGCAATAAGACAATTCTAGGTGACTAATAATTTGTTTTAAAGTGGCGATTCCTAAGCCCAAATCATTTCCTGCTTGAAACTTTTCCAATAAATCGGTTTCTTTAAGGCCAAAATTTTCAATGGCTAATGTAGGCGAGTACTGCCTTCTTTCGCGAACAGGATTGGTTTTTGTGAATAAATGACCTCGCGTACGATAGCCATTAATTAAATTAATAACCTTAAACTCCTTTTGGAAATTTTCAGGAATTGATCCCTCAGCATCATAAACTGTTTTAGCAAATTCGAAGCCTTCAAAAAACTTTTTCCAGCCTTCGTCAACACTTTCAGGATCTAAACAATACTGATTATATAAAAATTCAATTGCATTAATATCTGCACTACCCAAATACGAGACCTTATCCATGCTACTCTATCACTAATTAATAGCAACAAAGTTAAGAATTTAAGCACAAAAAAGCACTAAAAAACCTATTCAAATTACCATGTCGCGATAAATTTGAGTTAAACAAAAGAAATAAATGTGTGACACTAAGAAATAAGCCACTCGATTTCACACAATTATTTATAAATTTTGGTAATGAAGGCCGCCCAAGAAAAAATTAAAATGGCGCCTCCAATCGGTGTAATTGGGCCTAAAAAAGAAACAGTAAAAGGGAGTGTTTCTTTTAAGGCAATCCCATAAATAGAACCACAAAAAAGAGACAAGCCGATTAGCATTCCAATAGAAATGGCTCTTAAATTAAACCCAAATTTCTCTTTGCCTAGACCCAAAAATAAAAACCCTAAGGCTTGATAAAATTGATAGCGTACAGCAACTTCAAACGTTTTCAACGCTTCTTCGTTGACCAATTCTTTCAACGCATGAGCGCCAAATGCACCAAAGATAATAGCTAAAGTAAAAAGAATTGCGCCAATTTTAATTTCAAATTTGTCCATTTAATTATTTTATTAGACAAAGCTAACAATCTTAATTTATTACCTTTGTTTGTGAAAAAAAGTAAGGCAGGAATTTATTGGGTTATTCCACTAGCATTTTTATTGCTTTGCGCTTGTTCTGGCAAAGTTGAAACAGAACTTACAGAGGAGCAATTAAATCAGGAATCAGATAAATATTACCAGTTTAGTGAATTAAATTTGTCCGAATTTGATTTCATGGCAACAATAAAAGTTCCAGATGAAACGGCAGGCATTGGTGCTTCTTTCAAGCCTATCATCTCACATGATGAAGATTTTAAATGGACAGTTTCCGCAGGTCCCAATTTTATTTTATACATCGAAGACTATGGCGATTATTCCTTATTAATGGATGATTTCAAGAAAAAGATGTACGCAAGTGATTTATTCGATATTAAGATAATTAGCGAAAAAAATGGGGTGATACTTTACAGTAGGCAAATTAAAAAAAACACCTCTAGGCAAACCATTGAGGAATCAAAACACATTACTTTTCATCTCTATGCGATAAAGAAATTAGGGAATGTCTATTATGAAATTAAAAATAAAGATGAGGGAGATTCTAGAAAGGTCAGTGAACTCATGGAAAAATCTGTTGCATCATTAAAAATTAAAAAATGACCATTTCGCGAGAAGCCATATTGGAAATATTAGAAAAAATACAAGATCCTGACCTAAAAAAAGGATTGGTGGCAGCCAATTTAGTCGATGACATTCAATTTACGGATCACACAATTTCCATAACGATTTCCATAACAAATCCGGCACTTCATGCACGTAAGCGTATGCAAGAAGCAGTTATATTTAATGTTGGAAGGTCTTTCGGAAAAGATATTTCCGTAACTTGTCAAGTTAATAATAAGCAAACAGACTCCGAAAATAAAGTGCGATCAATTTTACCTGACGTTAAAAAAATAATCGCCGTAGCATCCGGAAAAGGAGGTGTTGGTAAATCAACCATCACATCAAATCTCGCTGGAGGACTTGCTAAAAAAGGGTATCGTGTAGGCATCATAGATGCTGATATTTATGGGCCATCCATCCCTACCATGTTTGATTTGGTTGGACAAAGACCAGCAATGATCGATGTTAATGAAAAACAATTAATTGAACCAATAATAAATTACGGGATAAAAATACTTTCAATCGGTTTTTTTACCGACCAAGACAATGCTGTTGTTTGGCGTGGGCCAATGGCATCAAAAGCCTTAACACAAATGATCACCGATGCCCATTGGGGAGAATTAGACTTCCTTCTTGTAGATCTTCCTCCAGGTACTGGCGATATACATTTATCTTTGATTCAAACAGCACCATTGGATGGAGTTGTGATTGTTAGTACACCTCAAGAAGTTGCCTTGGCTGATGCTCGAAGAGGAATTAATATGTTTAAAATGGATGGGATAAAAGTCCCAATAATTGGAATAGTAGAAAACATGGCTTGGTTTACACCTGAGGAATTACCACAAAACAAGTATTATATTTTTGGTCGAGATGGAGCAAAAAATTTAGCGAGTGGTATGAATGTGCCATTTCTAGGCGCCATCCCGTTGGTTCAGAGTTTAAGAGAAGCGGGAGATGCTGGCAGACCAGCTGTCTTTCAGGACGATACGATTATGTCTATTGCATTTGACGAATTAGTTAATACCTTTATATCAGAATTAGCATCCTTAGACCGACAAAAATCACAAGTAAGCACCAATGGATAAAGAATACATTAAAGAAAAAGTATTACTTGCTATAGAGCAAATAAGGCCATTTTTACATGCTGATGGTGGGGATGTTTCTTTCGTAGGAATTACAGATGATGCCGTTGTGCAGGTGAAATTCAGCGGGTCTTGTCTAGATTGCTCCATGAGCGAAATGACTCTTAAAGCTGGGATTGAGGAAGCCGTAAAAAAAATGGCGCCTGATATTAAATCGGTAGTGGCCGTTAATTAATCTACTTTAATAAAAATATTTTTGGGCTCCGTAAAAAAGCGGAGCGCCTCTAATCCACCTTCACGACCTACTCCTGAAGCTTTCATTCCACCAAAAGGCGTTCTTAAATCCCTGATTAACCAAGCGTTTACCCAAACAATTCCCATATTCAGTTGATCTGCCATGCGGTGTGCTTTTTTAACATTTGTTGTCCAAACAGAACTAGCCAAGCCATATTTTGTTGAATTTGCCATCATTAAGACTTCTTCTTCCGTTTCAAATGGCATGATCGTAACCACGGGGCCAAAAATTTCTTCTTGATTGGTTTTACAGTCGTAAGGCAAGGATTCAAAAATGGTTGGTTCTAAGTAAAAACCTTTATCATGAGGAGCAGGCAAAAACACCCTATTTCCTCCGGTCAAAACTTTTCCCCCTTCTTTTTTCGCTAAGTCAATATAAGTTAAGATTTTAGTTAAATGACTTTCAGAAACGATTGCACCTAAATTAGCTTTTGGGTCCTCAGGAAAAGACACTTTTGAGCTGGAAACTTTCGCTACAAATGCCTCTTTAAATTTTTCATAAATTCCTTTTTGAACAAATATTCTAGATCCGCATAAACAAATCTGCCCTTGATTAGCAAAAGAAGACCGAATGGTTGTTTTTAGCGCATCATCAAAATCACAATCGTCAAAAATAATAGTGGGGTTTTTTCCACCTAATTCCAAGGAAAGTTTTTTAAACATTGGGGCCGCTGTCCTGGCAATATGTTCCCCTGTAGCTGTTCCACCGGTAAATGAAATGGCGCTAATTTTTGGGTGCCTAACCATCGCGTCACCAATTTTAGCCCCCGTGCCATTCAGTATATTAAGGACACCTGGAGGCAAACCAGCTTCGGTAGCAATTTCGCCTAACATTGTTGCAGTATAAGGCGTTATTTCACTTGGTTTGGCAATAACACAATTTCCAGCAGCAAGCGCAGGGGCGATTTTCCATGAAAAAAGATACAATGGTAAGTTCCAAGGTGAGATACAGGCAACAATTCCAATCGGTTTTCTTGTTGTATAATTAATTCCTACACCTTCCATATAATGAGACTCGGAAGAAAAATGAATAATCGCTGATGCAAAAAAGTGGAAATTAGAAACTGCTCTTGGAATATCAACGTGTCTGGCAAGAGTGATTGGCTTTCCGTTATCCTTGGATTCTGCGGCAACAAACTGTTCCATTCTTTTTTCAATTCCCTCAGAGAAACGCACCAAAATCTTGCTTCGTTCTTCCGCTGGCATATTCGACCAAATTGGAAAAGCTTTTTCTGCAGCCGTAACTGCTAAGGCCAAATCATTATCATCTGAATCAGGAATAAGACAATACACCTCACCAGTCGCTGGATTTATATTATCGAAGTATTGCTCATTGATAGGCGGGCAATATACTCCATCGACGTAATTCATTAATTTCTCCATACCGCAAAGTAAGGTAGAAATTTGGGAAAATGAAACTACTAATTCACACTTTCAATTTCGAAAGCCACTTCATTTTTCCTTCCGATCAATTGCCAAGGTGGATTATACCCAAAATAAAAGCCCTTGCCTTTTATTTGAAAACCCTCTTTCAAGGCTACCTTCTGCAACTCTTCCATTCGATTGGCTATTTTTTCATCATTTACAAAACCACCAAAATCGAGCACGACCATTAGTTTTGGTGCTTGAACAACAAAAGTTAAATTGGAATCAATTGGAATAGGCATTTCCCCCAAAACTTTACTTTTCGGTACCACAAAAGATAGAGTCGACATCGAATCTGCGTGATAAATGACAGGTGCAGTCATCGCTATCTTTTCATTGGATTTGTTTTTACCAAAAATGTACGACGCAATTGTTCTAAACCCTTCACTTCCTTTTTCATCAAAACTAGTTGGACCCAGATTTGTAGTCGCGAGCATCATTGATTCATACTGCCTTAACTCAAAAAGTGGGAATTTTTTCAACACTTCATATTTCGGAGTTTCAATATCACTAGTTTTCATAGATACTACCAATTGAAATACGAAAAAAACAACTACTATAACGAGGAGGGAAATAAGCCATTTATTCATGAAGTAATAATTTAGTTTTCTTTTTAAATGCGGCCATCCGAGGCTTACTCACACCTTGAATATAGCCATTGTTCGGATTCTTCTTTTCATAATCTTGGTGGTAATATTCAGCAGGATAAAAAACGGTAAAGGGAACAACTTCAGTGGTAATTGCTTTAAATGTCTTTTTTTCTTTCAACACCTTAATATATGACAATGCCTGCTGTTTTTCCATATCATTTTGGTAAAAAATAGCAGAACGATATTGCGTTCCTTTATCGGGCCCCTGCTGATTTAAAGTGGACGGATCATGCGATTCAAAAAAGGCCCTAACTAATTTTTCATACGATACGGATGCAGGATAATAAACAACTTTTATCGCCTCTGCATGACCTGTTTTTCCAGAGCATACTTGTTCGTAGGTAGGTTTTACCGTCTTACCGCCGGTATAACCTGATTCCGCTGATTTAACACCCACTATTAATTCAAAAATTGCTTCAGTACACCAAAAACACCCACTGGCAAAATAAGCTGTTTGGGTCTTTCCTGTTTGTGCATTAGCAAAAGAAGTGAAAAGCAATAAAAACATAACTAACTTTATCATAACCTTTTAACAAATTAAAAACAATACTGTTCATTCAAACATCAATACCCCGTTATTATTCCTTTTTTTGTTGCTGGCAATCCATCAGTTATCCAACTTGGAGCTGGTTTATTTAAAAGGAAATGGTCAAAAAATTGGCGCATACGAATACTTAAATCCATTTTATTGGGCATTTTGGTAAGGTTATGGTCATCATTATTATAATTTAACAACCAGCAAGGCTTATTTAATCGGCGCATCCCATTGTAGATTTCGATACTCTGATACCAAGGAACAGAACCATCCATATCGTTGTGCATTAATAAAAGTGGGGTACTTACATTAGGAAGATGAAAAAGTGGCGAGTTTTCAATATAAGCATCTTGCGCCTCCCAAATCGTCTTGCCAATCCTGCTTTGAGTCGATTCATATTGAAATTGTCGATTCAAACCTGAGCCCCACCTAATTCCACCGTAGGCAGAAAACATATTCCCAACAGGAGCACCTGCCATTGCTGCAGCATACCTTGGTGTCATCGTTATTAACTGAGCCGTTTGATATCCACCCCAACTTTGACCTTGCAATCCCATTTTTAATGAATCAACAGGGAAATTTTTAATTAAGTGATCCGTTCCGCTCATGATACAATTATAGGCTGATTTTGCGGGATATCCCGCCTTGGTACGTATGTCTGGGATAAAAACCAAGTAGCCTGCAGAAGCATATTCCACCGGGTTAATGGTGCTAGAAGAAGGTCTTGGTGCATTATGATTATGCAAATTATCCGCATTTAATTCATAATAATATATGATCAGTGGGTACCTCTTTGTTGAATCAAAATCTTCCGGCTTATACACCAAACCCTCTAAGGAAGTGCCATCATATCCCTTCCACTTTATCAACTCTACCCTTGCCCAATTGTAATCTTTTTGCTGAGGATTGGTGTTAGAGATAATTTTTTCATCTGAAAAACTACTGTCCATTAAACTGATTTCAGGGTATTGAGAAATGCTCATTTTACGCAACATGATTTGCTTATTATTTTTTGATTTAAGCAAGGATGTAATACTATGATCTGTATGGTAGACCTCTCTAAAATCTACGTGACCATTATGATTTTGAAAAGAAAAAATATGACTGGCTTTTGTTATAGTGTTCAAGCCCCTTATATAACAATCATTCAAATCAACATATACGCTATCTGATTCCCATTTAGTAAGCGATAAACGAATACCATTAAGCGCTCCCTCGTTTTCTGTCAAACAAGTTAGCTTTTTCGTTTCAAGCGAATAATTCCATATGTCAAATTCTGAAGAAACAATAAAATTATCTTCTCCAGCAACATATTGAAGATCTCGGATAGGCCCTTCCAACATTGGCTGACCATTTACATCCTCGTGCCATGTTACATTTTTCACCTCACAAGTGACACAGGATTCCGTGTTCTTTTCCATGTCAACTAAAAAATGGTTTTTGCTATTTGCATCAAAATAAGAATAGAAACGTCCTTTTGGAGACAAGGCGCCACCGAAACCTAGTGCAGCCTTTATCAATCTTATCTCCCCGCTTGGCAAATGAATCCGGTAAACATCTTCCAAAGCAGGAGCACTCCATTGCGATTGTATGGCATAAGATTGATTAGATGTTGCTAGTAAAAAATCGCCCATTTGATTTTTATCAACATAAACTCTCAAAGTATCATTGCTAATTCTGAGAATCTTTTTATGCTCAATATCCAACACATATAGGTCATTCTTTTTAAGATCCTCTTTTAACTGAACTAATTGCTGTGGCTGAATTCGATCATCTTGATAATGCCAAATATCCAAGTGTACTTTTTCCGAATCTAGCAAGGTATCCTTTACTCCTTTTACTCGATCTGCTACTCCAAAAAACAAATAGTTTCCTTGCTTGCTGAACAAGGGTTCCCTATTTTCACTAATTCCTTTCGTTGTATCAATTTCCTTGGTTAAGGAATCTCCTATTACCCAATCTACCCAGTCTGAGGTAGACATATAATGAAGCGTATATTGCTTTATTTTCGAAGAATCGGAAGAACTTAAAAAGGCAACTTTCGATAAATCAGGGCTCCAAGCAGGCAATTTATAGGCCGTTTCATTCTTTAATTGATGACTGTTTTTGGCGTTAAAATCATAAAATTGAAGAGAAAAAGAATCCGACTTTACTTTTTGGTGAGTTATAAAACTAAGCCATTCCCCTTTCGATGTGAATTCAAACTCCGTAACCTGTTTTTTTTCAAATTCCTTTTCCAATGAATTATTTAAGACCACTAATAATCCACCATTAGATTTAGGCGCTGGCTGTTCCTTTTTTTGAAATGGACAGTACCACTTTTTTTTCGCAGGGGAAATCTTTGCAGCTTCTGTTAGATAAGCAACTCTGCCGCCATCATTTGATAATTTATACTGCTTTAATTTAGCAACTTTAAGGCTTTTCTGTGTACTCAAGTCTAAAATATACAGTGAATCCTTGGGCCATTTTGTTTTTTCCACTTTATTAAATTCACAATTCCTCAAGGTGTCATAGCCTGGAGTTATTTTAACGAGCAATAAAGTGGAATGACCATTGAACATTGGTGCTTTCCCTCTTTGAATTGTATCCGTTTTATTCGTTAACACATTAAATATACAAACGAATCCATCCCCTTTTAATGGGGTAGTTTCATAGGCAATCCAGTTGCCATCATTTGAAATAACCTGTCTTTCAATTTTGTTCCAACGATTATAAGCCGTGTGGTCAATTGCTATTTTTTGAGAAAACGTGCCTAGGGCGCAAAGTAACCCATAAACAAGAAGCAGGGATCGAATCATATTTTATTTTTTTTTGAGCTCGAAAGATAAACCCCAATAAATATTAGCATCATAAGGCCGAATTTTAAGGTTGTAATGCTAGAAGAGGAATCAATCGAAGTCCAATTTAGTGTGGCAAAAATAATCGTAAAAAAGATTACCATGACGGGTTGAGCATAAATATAGGTAGATGAAATGGTGGGTCCTAAGTGCTTTAATCCATACATCGTAAGCAAATAGGTTAAAAACGTAACCCCAACAATGACGTAAATAATTATTCCAACAATATTCATAGGGATCACACTAAAACTAGTGTTGCTTGCATCCCTTAACATTGGGGGAAATAATAGCACGAAGAGAAGTCCAAAAGTGAAAATCCATGTAACAACCGTTAAAGGGCGATATTTAGCCATTAAGGGCTTCGCCAAAATTAAATACAAGGCATAAGAGATGGTATTTACAACCAGGAAAACATCTCCCATAAACGTAGAAGAGTTATCCTTAAAACTATTCATTGTTAACAAAATAGCACCTGTTGCTCCCAAGAGAACCCCTACTAATTGGCGATAATTAATGTTGTTTTTTAGTATGAAAAATGAGAGTACTAAAACAATAATTGGATTAAATGCCATAATAATCCCTGCATTAAAAGCCGATGATTGATTGAGCCCATGAAAGAAAAACAACTGATTAATAGCGACTCCAAAAAGTCCACAGATCGCCAGTAAAAAAAAGTCCTTTGATGCGACTTTTTCATAAGCAAACAGTCGAAACATCAACCAAAAAAGCAGACAGGCCCCACTAACCCTTAGTAGAATGAAAATATTTGGCGATAAGTAAGTCGGCATGACATCTTTTGCTATGACATGGCTTGCGGCATACAATAAATTAACAAGTAACAAAGCACCGTGCGCCTTCCAAATTCCTCTCATTTACCAAAAAATTTCCATTTACTTTTCAATGTAGATTTTCGATAATCATC
>JAIPAL010000087.1 GCA_021740085.1 Crocinitomicaceae bacterium | reverse complement strand
CCCGTCAAATCAGCATTGGATTTATTGAGTCCTTTGCACATGAAATAAATTTTTCTTTAGTAAAAAAAAACATTTTTATTTTATAATTTTAGCGAAAAAAAAAGATGACTAAGTCCTTTCAGATAATATGTGTTTCCTCGTTGCTATTTATTTTTTGCGGGAATAACTTTGCCCAACAAAAACGAACTATTTCATTAAATTGGTTGTCTTGTGCACAAACAGCTCTACCAATTTTTGGGGAACCTCAAATCAATTCAACTTCCTCAGCTGTGTTTACCCTTGATGTTTCTGCTATTCTTCCGCAGTTACAAGGTATTAGTTACCGCGAAGGAAGGCTCGCTGGATTTGTTGGCGAAATTCAATTGCCGTATCCTGACGGAAGCTTTCATACATTTAGTATCAAACGAAATCAAACAATGCACCCCGATTACAATGCTAAATTCCCACAAATAATGACTTTAGATGGCTATGCTGTTGATGGTTCGGGGGCTTTCGCTAAATGGGATGTTACACCGCAAGGATTTCATGCGATGATAATGATACCAGGTAAGAGTACCGTTTTTATTGATCCGATGTTTAAAAATAACACACAATTATACATTGTTTACCATCGAAAAGATTTCGTCACTAACAAAGTGAAGGTTTGTGATGTTGTGGAGGAAGAGGGGAAACCGAATAGTAATGTAAAAAGTATTTTTGGAACCTGTGAACTTCGTACCTATCGTCTAGCTTTGTCTAACACCGCTGAGTATACAACTTTTCACGGTGGAACAGTCGTACTAGCTGCAGCAGCTCAAGTTACAACGATGAATCGAGTGAATGGTGTTTATGAAAAGGACATCGCCATTACAATGACGATTATTCCCAATAATAATTTGTTGATTCATACGAATGCTGCCACCGATCCTTTTACCAATGGAAATGCTGGTAGCATGATTAATCAAAATCAAACAAGTGTTGATAACTTGATTGGCAGTGCTAATTACGATATAGGTCACGTTTTTGGAACAAATAGTGGAGGATTGGCAGGATTAGGTGTTGTTTGTACAGGCGGACAGAAGGGGCGAGGAGTCACAGGTAGCGGAGCGCCAATCGGAGACCCTTTTGATATCGACTATGTAGCACACGAAATGGGTCACCAATTTGGTGGTAATCATACGCAAAACAATCCTTGCAACAGCGTTAATGCTGCTCGACGCGAACCGGGAAGTGCAAGTACGATAATGGGGTATGCCGGAATTTGTGCTCCAAATGTTCAAAATAATTCAGATGATTATTTTCACGGGTATAATCTCGGTGAAATTAGTATTGAGATATTAAGTAACGGTCACCAATGTGAGGTGTTAACAGCATTGAATAATACGGCCCCCACTATTCAATCTACAAGTGGTAATATTGTTGTGCCCATATCAACTCCTTTCATTTTAACAGGAAATGCTATTGATGCTGAAGGTGATGTGCTAACTTATTTGTGGGAGCAAATGGACAATGAGGCAAGTACTCAACCGCCTGTTGCTACTGCGGTAGGTGGTCCAAATTTCAGAAGTTTTAACCCTTCAACAGATTCGTCGCGCTATTTTCCGAGGTTATCCACTTTGGCATCTAACGGGCCTTTCACTTGGGAAGTATTACCATCTGTAGCACGAGTGATGGATTTTAGGCTTTCGGTTAGAGACAATCATGCTGTGGGAGCATGTAATGATTATACTGATTTAACAGTTACTACCAATGCAACTGCTGGCCCATTTGTCGTTACCTATCCTTCAGCATCAGGAATCACTTGGCCCGGTGGAAGTTCACAAACGGTCACTTGGTCGGTGGCAAATACTACTGCAGCTCCAATTAATTGTTCAACCGTACGCATTTTACTTTCTCTAAATGGCGGCCAATCCTATCCGTATGTTTTGTCGGCATCAACGGCCAATGACGGTTCTGAAGTTATTGTTTGTCCTAACGTGGTATCCAATACAGCAAGAATCATGGTCATGTCAGGAGCCCAAACATTTTTTGATATTTCTAATAATAATTTTTCAATTACGTGTAATGGTCTCGATGTACCACTTTTCACCTCTATTTCTCCAGTATGCCAAAATGATTCGAACTTTGTACTTCCCGCTTCATCAGACAATGGAATAGCTGGAACATGGCTACCTGCATTAAATTTATCCAATGTGGGTTCGAGTAATTATACTTTCACGCCTGTTGCTACTGCTTGTGCCAATGCTACTAGCTTTTCATTAACTGTAGTAGCTATTCAGCAACCAATTTTTGATCCATTTACGGCTATTTGTCAAAATGAGAGCATAGTTCTACCAACTGTTTCCCAAAACAATATTTCGGGTACGTGGTCACCAGCAGTTGATACTCAAGTGCCGGGTAATTTTTCATTCACTTTTACACCTAATGCTGGTGTTTGTGCAACGGATACAGCTCAAATGTTGACGGTTAATCCAATCCCAACTGCGGCAGTTTCTACTAGTGGCATTACACTGACAGCTCTGCAGATAGGTGCGGATTACCAATGGATAGATTGCATTACAAATGTTTCGATTCCGGGAGCAACTAATCAAAGTTTTACTACGACTGAAATTAGTGGTACGTACGCTGTTATTGTTTCCTTAGGTGAATGTGCAGATACCTCTGATTGTTTTACTGTTGATCAGTCAGCTCTATCGGAAGTCAATATTCATCTTGTAATTCAACCCAACCCAACGGCAGAAAGTGTTGCTATTTCATGGAATGGTGATATTGAAGAACTTATTTTGATGGATGCTTCTGGTAAGAAATTAAGGCGAATTTCAGTTGTAGGTTTGAGCCATCTTTCAATTAATCTGAAGGAATTTTCAGCGGGAATTTACTACATAGATGCATACCAGTTAAAGGGGAGACAGTGTTATAAATTAATTAAGTTGTAATGTTCAAAGTTATCTGCCTGGTACTATTCTTTTCTTCTTTTACACTCGTTAGTCAAACGTATTACCTTACGGGCCGTCCTTTTTCATTCGAAAGAAATAATGCGATTAAAGAGGTTGCGTTTCGATGGAATTTCACCATGAGCTACGCTGGAAATGATGTTGTTGATGCTGTTGGATTGGATTCGTTAAATCGCTACAACGACAGTATTCAGAAATTAATTGGTGTGCAATCAGGTTTAGGAAATGACTGGCTAAACGAATTATTTGAGCAAACAGATAAGGAGGAATTAATCCACGAAAAGATTAGGAATCAGCTTAGAATTCACCCTTTATTTATCCTAAAAACTAAAGATCATGAGGATAAGTTTATAGGTTATGTGGAACATTTTATTTTAGTAACCAAGGCATCAAAACCAAAACATTACAAGGCATTCGTTTGGAGCAAGAATGCTGAGGGAGTTATTTGTCTCGCATCTTTCGATTGTAAATTTAAACGCAAGGTTACTATCAAATATTTAAATGATTGCCAACTACCTTACGAAATCCCACAAAACGGCTTGATTCTTAAGGAAATTTCGCTGTAGCATATATTGCTTTATTGGTCGTTAATTTTTAGTCAGTTCAAGAGACCTATTCCTGTGTTTCATTTATTACGCCCCTTTTATAAAGAATAGGTTTAGTTATGCTTAATGACGTTAAATTTTTTATTGGGAGAACCTGTAATGACAATAAATTTTGAAGCAATTACATCCTGCTTCGTAATTCCTGTAACTAATATCGAATCGTTTATTTCTCGAATTATTTTAATCGTTTTATGTTGTATCATACCATTGCTTAGAAGGCAAACTTTGTTCCCTGACACCGCGTTGTTTGGTAGCATATAACCAGTGATTTTCTCCTTTTCATTTAAGTAAGCCATTACATTTAATGGTATTATCCCATTTTCTTTCTTTGCCATTTTATAGTATAAAGGCGTGATTTCAGGAGTTTTGATGTCAGCTTGACCTATTTTTGTGAATGTAGCTTTTCCATAAAATGTTTCATTTGATTTAAGATTGATTTCTTTGGCACTCACATACTTGTTCACATGCTTTGTTTCTACATATACAACAAACTCAGGAGTGGACTCTTTCACTAGGGTAGCGATTGTTTTTCCTTTCTCAATATAAGCGCCAAGCTGATAATTAACAGCTATTATTTTACCATCGAAGGGTGCCGTGTAGAAGTAATTCTTCATGTTGTTTTCAAGTGTTTTAATCGCATAATAAGATGCCATTAAACCTAATTCAGCCATGAAAATCCGTTCTTCATTTGATGAAAAATTTGGAAGTGAAGGAATTTTTGTACTTGGTGTTATTTTTTCAAGAAACGCGTACCATTTGGCTTTTTCTTGCGGAAATCTATTTTCAATTTGTGAAAAGACATCCCCGAAATCGCTAATTAATAACTGCTTTTTCTCTGTAAGCATATAATAGGCCGCATCAGAACTTAATACGCACAATAGATCATTTGCTTTAAATGTTTGCCCAACCTGCCATTCTTTATCGCCAACAGTTAGATTTCCCGACACTTCAAAAATTATATTGCTTGTATAATTGGGTTCTTGGTATGCCGGTGACGAAAACGGAATGTTTCGTTCTTGAAAGCTAGCTTGAATACATTCGATTGAAGTTACTTTATCATTTTTTTGAACTGTGGAGGTAGTCTGTTTGGGTTTTACAAGTATCCAAATGATACCATTACACACGATCACAGCAACTATTAAAATTATACCCGTTAAATTTTTCATAAACGAAACTATGTGTAAATTTACAAGAAACTAGCAAATGAAATGTAGTTCCATTTATTTGGTCCTTTTATTTACCTTTTTTTCTTTCAATAGATTAAATTCCCAATTTCAATTTTCTTATAACGACTCTATATCGGTTAGCAAATTTGGAGCTGCTTTAGCGTTTCCTTGGGCAGGGGGATTAAATTATGTGCAGGTATCTGACCTAGACATCGATTACGATGGCGATAAGGATTTATTTATATTCGATCGAAGTAACAATCAAATTCGAGTTTTTAGACACGATGTTCTAGGAGCCAATCATTCTTATTCGTTTTTGGCAGATAGCCGTAATTTGTTTCCACCTGACTTGCGCTATCGTGTTATTATGATGGATTACAACGGTGATGGGAAGAATGATCTATTTACCTACGGAATTGGAGGGGTAATGGTTTACAAGAATACGGGCAATTCTATTACAGGCTTAGCATGGACCTTAGAAAAAAACTTGCTTTACTCTAATTATTGGGGAACCATGTTGAATTTATACGTAAGTTCTAGCGATATCCCAGCTATCGTTGATGTTGATCTTGATGGGGATTTGGATATTCTAACGTACCATATTGGAGGCGAGCATGTTCAATACCATCAGAATCAAAGCATGGATTTATATGGGCACGCTGATTCATTAGAATTTGTTTTGAAAAACGAATGTTGGGGTGGTTTCCGGGAAGATGTAACGTCCAATGCCATATTTTTAAATGATCAGGATTCGCCTTGCATTGCTGGAAATGTTCCTAATCCAGCATTACCCATTATTAACAAGCCTAGTGCGGATGATTCAAAAGCACATTCGGGCTCAACGCTATTAGCGATTGATATAGATGGAAGCGGTGTAAAAGATTTAATTATTGGCGATGTATCGTATCCATCCATGAATCTGTTGATAAATGGTGGCGCCCTTCCAAATACCAATTCATTAATCGTTTCCGTTGATCCAGCATTTCCTAGTAATAGTGTAAGTGTAAACATGCAATTATTTCCTGCAGCTTATTCTGTCGATGTTGATTTTGATGGAATCAAAGATTTATTAGTTGCCCCCAATGCACGAGGAGTATCAGAAAATGAGCAAAGTGTTCTTTATTATAAAAATACGGGCTCAAATTCAGTAAGTAATTTTGTATATCAAACAAAATCCTTCTTACAAGAGGAAATGATTGAACATGGCACCGGATCCATTCCTGTTTTTGCAGATGTAACCGGAGATGGTTTGTTGGATATGTTTGTTTGTAATTTCTTTGCTTATAAGCCCACGCTATTAAAAGAAAGTCGAATTGCTTATTACAAAAATACAGGTACGCTATCTCAGCCAGTGTTTACGTTTATCGACGATGATTTTTTGAATTTGTCGCAGGCAAATTATGGTTTGCGAATGATTGCCAGTTTTGGTGACCTTGATGGTGATTCAAAACCGGATCTTATCTTGGGTTTAGAAGATGGAAGTTTGGTCTATCGTAAAAATATAAGTACTGGTTCTAATCCTATATTTGGAAATGCGGTAACGTCTTATCCGGCTAATAATGGCACTCCCATTAATGTCGGCCAATATGCGGCGCCACAACTATTCGATTACAATAGGGATGGAAAGTTGGATTTATTAATCGGAAAAAAAACGGGTGAAATAGTCTATTATGAAAATATCGGCAGCTCTTCTGTCCCATCATTTCAATTGATGACGAGTATGATTGGGAATGTTGATGTTTCTACCACGAGTCCTGATGGATTTCCATACCCTCATTTCTTCCTTCATGACGATACTACTTATTTATTGGTGGGTAATTATGAAGGCCAAGTGCGCTTTTATGATAGCATTGATG
>JAIPAL010000086.1 GCA_021740085.1 Crocinitomicaceae bacterium | reverse complement strand
GTACCGTATTTATCGTTCCATAGTTGGTAGAGTTGCTTCGCAATTTCTTGCTCTTTAGCACTGCTTCCGGCTTTAAAGAAATTACTTCCAGCAATTGAATCCGGGAGAAATTCTTGGACTACAAAGTTCCCTGGGAAATCATGGGCATATAAATACCCTTCGCCGTAACCTAACTCCTCCATCAAGGCGGTTGGGGAATTGCGCAGGGGAAGGGGTACTGGTAAATCTCCAGTGTTAGCTACCAGTTCTTGCGCTCGATTAATGGCTTGATAGGCGGCATTTCCCTTGGGTGAGGACGCCAAATAAATCGTGCATTGTGAGAGCACAATTCGAGATTCTGGCCAGCCTAATTTTGATACGCTATCAAAGGTTGTATTTGCGATTAACAGCGCATTTGGATTAGCCAACCCAATGTCTTCAGAGGCGATAATTAAGAGGCGACGGGCGATGAATTTTGGATCCTCTCCACCGGCAATCATTCGCGCAAGCCAATACACTGCGGCATTGGGGTCGCTTCCGCGAACCGATTTGATAAACGCAGAAATAATATCGTAATGTTGTTCCCCGTCTTTGTCATACCTTGAAAGGCTCTGCTGCGCATTGGCAAACACATACTCATTCGTAATGACTAAGGGCTGATTGGAAGGGGTGCTTCCGACTAATAATTCAAAAACATTGAGCAATTTCCGTGCGTCTCCCCCAGAAATAGCCAATAAGGCTTCTGTTTCTTGCAGGGTTATATCCCTAGATTTCAACCAAGAATCTTTGGCTAAGGCTCGGGTTAAGAGCAATTCCAAATCCTCTTTATTATGGCTTTGTAAGGTATATACCTGACAGCGGGAAAGCAGGGCGGCAATCACTTCAAAGGATGGGTTTTCGGTGGTTGCACCCATGAGGGTAACGGTTCCTTTTTCTACAGCTCCAAGCAAAGAATCTTGTTGTGCTTTTGAAAATCGATGAATTTCATCAATAAATAAAACGGCACCGCCTTGTTGAAACATTCCTCCTTTTTCAGCTTGCTGAATCACTTCACGCACCTCCTTAACTCCAGATGAAATGGCCGATAATTTGTAAAAAGGTCGCTTGAGGTGGGTTGCAATTAAATTCGCAAGGGTAGTTTTACCCACACCCGGAGGACCCCAAAAAATCATGGATGGAAGCACGCCGGCTTCAATAGACTTGCGCAACGGCGCATCATGCCCAAGTAAATGATGCTGTCCGATGTAATCGTCGAGCACTAAGGGGCGCATCCGTTCTGCCAAGGGCGTATTCATGGGTTAAAGGTACGAAATCACATAGAGACCAACAATTGTCTGGGCATTGTTATCTTTGTTGTAGAATTTAAAATATGAACATTCAATCAACCCTTATTCTTTGTTTAATGCTCATAGGGGCATGTACTTTTTCTAATAAAAAGGCTAATAAAAAAGAACAACAAACGTCCGTTTCAACCGGAGAATATGATGCCGATGATTTTCGAACGCTGTCTCCGAAACAAGAAAAAGAAATAAAAAAGTTTATACTCCTTTTCAAAAAGAATGAGACAGAAGAAATCGTTAAACGGATTTCATATCCATTGGTTCGTGATTTTCCGATTCCTGCAATTCAGAATGAGGTGGAGATGAACACTTATTTTGATGAAGTCTTTGATGAGTCACTCAAAACTGAAATTGCTAAATCAACACCAAGCGATTGGTCTCAAGTGGGATGGCGAGGTATTATGTTGAATCAAGGGGTTGTTTGGCTTAGCGACGATGCAACAACCATTACGGGGATAAATTATCGATCTAAGAAATCGGATGAGCGATATAGTAAATTAATTGAGGCTCAAAAAGCCGCAGTTCACACGTCAATTGCTGAATTTAAACGTCCGATCTTTTCCTCAATTACGGCAAGCTATATGATACGAATAGATGAAACAACAGAAGGTGTTTTTCGCTATGTATCTTGGAAGGCAGGACAAAAACAATCCGAGAAACCTGAGCTGGTTTTAAATAAAGGAAGCGTTGAATATTCTGGCTCTGGAGGAAATTGTGTGTATATCTTTCGAAGTGGTAAATATATCTATCGAGTATTTCGAAATATAATGGGCGAGGGATATGATAAAGCTGTAACGCTTTCAGTTGAAAAAGAGGGTATGGTTATCCTAAAGGAAGATGGAGATTTGCTGAGTGAATCATTTTGATTCTAATGTAAACCATCCATTTAACTTGGATATGCTATCTGAGGTCTTGTCTTCCTGTCAATGATTAGTGTACTTATTAAGGGTGATGCTGTAAAACATTGAAAAGCAAGGGTGCTCCAAAGTAGCAACCTATCTTTTTTGCTGTGACATTAACTATTCTGTGGATTGGGATTATGCGCCTCCTGTTATCATGGATTTGCAATCCGTGGTAACAGCGTTAAGTCGTAGCGTAGATAACTACATTGGTATGTACAATTAATTTAATCTCAGTAAGAATTGGTTTAGCTGTAACAGCTTTTGCTACACCTGCGAGAACTCTGGAGGCTTTTGTGTAAATAGAAGTATGCGAATGTTGAGACATGAAGATTTGCTTCGAATAGGAAACAAACTTCTGAAATGAAAAAGAGTGGAAAAGTCGGATTTGGGTTATTCAAGAAAGATTAGGGTACAAAATGAATATACATCTTAAAATTGAAATTTTAACTAGGAATACTTTCTAGTAAAAATAGAATACGTTCTAGTTATAAATCTAATAAACTTACTCCTTTAATTCCATATAACACTAATATACAATGCTTTACACGGATAATAGGCGATTTGTTTTGAAAAAACGAAATATCGTAATGTAAAGATTCGTTAAGAATTAATCTAATTTCGTTTCGACGTCGACATCACATCAATGAGCAAAATCTTATAATTAACAAAATTAAATCTTTCGAAATGAAAAAAAATTACTTAATTAAATTCTTTTTAGTCTGTATTGTAATTGGACAGGTTTCATGTAGTAAGTACAATGAAAACAAAAATCCTAAAGACACTGCGATTAAAACTACTAAATATGTTACATTGAAAAATGGAACAGATATTTCCGTATCTACAGATGGAAATGTATTAATTTTTAAAACTGTTGAAGATTATGAAAAAGCATTTCAAGCGGATGATAATTTAAACGATGAAGAGTTACGTACACAGCAAAACAACATTTATGAAATTATTCAAAATCTAAATTTTGATAAATTTCTAAACTCTAGCTGCTATCAAAATCTAATAAATTCGGTAGGCGAAGATGAATACCCTTTATTTGTATTTAAAATTCTTAACAAAGACGGAATTGTTCAAATTGGAAATTTTCTTTTTAAATTAGATTTTATTAATAGGAAAGCATATTCTCTACCAATAGAACAAAAAAATCAAAAATATAATGAATTAAAATTTGGACAATATGACCAAATAAATATAATTCAATATTCATGGGATAAAGAGGTAATATATGAAGCTCATGGAGCTGCATATAAGTTAGGTTGCAATGAGAATTCTGCTCCTGTAAGCGATGATACATTCCCTTTTACAGATTTGATAGAATGGGATTTTTTACTTAGCGGAAATATTTTTAATGGTCAATATAATGCGGCCATAACAAATAAAAAGTTCGATGGTGAATTAAAAGCGAAATATCGATGGACGCCAATCGGTTGGGATTTATATAGCAAAGTAATACTGCGTCAGAAAGAAAGAACACTTTCGGGAAATACAGCTGGTGAAATTTCTTGGTCCTCATCATGGTCAACAGCAAATATTCCTGTAAAATTAGAATGGCAACGCAGGTATAAATTAAAATGCAAGAATGATACCGGTTACCAATCACTCACAAATTATGGTACCGGTGTAGCTGTAGGCCAGTCCTGGCAAGGAATTAGAGCATGCCATAAGTATATTTTAGGCGCAAGAGCATACGTAATGATAAATGGAAATTGGGAATATTTAAAATTTAATACTCCTTCAAAAAATGTTAATGGGACACTTTATCAAGTTCGAATAAACAGTGGATATTGATGAATTTTAAAACTTTTATTTTAATTAATCTAATTTTCGGGAGTAGCATTTGTTACTCCCAAAATTGGATTTTTAGAATTAAACCATTAGTAGGATCTCCTATTATAAGCTTTCAAAAATTCAACTCCGTAATTTTTGATGATCAAATAATTTATTCGAATGGTAATAAACCAGCAAACTTTCTATTTTCTGATAATGCCAATATTCATCCAGCATTTAATATGGATCTTTACACAGAAATTTATCAATTAAATAAAAACATTTTAATAGGTGGTGGTTTTGGATTTTACAATGGTGGGCGCGTTTTTTTAAAAGTAGCAAGCGTTCAGAATAATTCGATTTACACAGCTGAAAATCAAATTATTATGGGTAATGGAAACTACTTTGGGAGTTCAATAATTGGGTTCAATGACTTTAATTTTTACTTACTTGGTTCTTATGATCCAGATATAAAAATTAACTCTAATTCTCAGAACAGATCTTTGCTTTCGATGGGATTTGGTGTTACAAATAATAAAAAAAATGATCGGAGTTGGATAACTCCAATAGGTGTATTTGAGTTTGAGACCTTCAAAAGGCACACCCTTCTTCCTTTTTTACTTTTCCGTTACGAACTTGAATTAGTCAACAAAAATGGAAAAAATATATTTAACTGTTATTTGAATTATCAACAAGGAATTTACAATTTCGCCAAATTAACACTTACTGATGTTTATGACCTAGGTCCATTTTCTTCACAAGTTGCCACATCTCGAGGAACGAGTATTGGCATTGGCCTTACAAAACCTATCAATTGCTCGAGAAATAAAAAGTAACATTTTGATGAAAAATTTTTGGACTTATTTTTTACTTTTTTTAGCAAATGTAAGCGTGGGTCAAAAATTTATATTTGAACTCGAACCAGGACTTAAATTTGCCGGAATGAGTTTCCAAAAAAATAGTGGGAATATCAATGATGTAGCTCCATCAATTTACACTTTTCAAAATATTAATAGGGTAAATGCATTCCAAAATATTAAAAACACAAACAAATTTGGATTAGAGCCTTTAATCAATTTGTCACTAATTAGAATTAATGATCGATGGAAATTAGGGATTGGTTTATCGAGTTATATTACTAAAAGTCAAATAAATCTCTCTTGCAAAGGTTACTCGTATCTTACTTATTTAGATTCCAATATCATTTACACTGAATACATTTCTAAACTGTTAATTGCTAGATATAATCAGTTTTATATTTATTCTACCTTAAATATCGGAAAATCAAGCTATTTGACAAATAATGTATCATTTGGATTTGGCATCAATAAACCTTCGATATTCAACACTAAGAATGAAAAGGAATATTATCAATCTTATATTTACAATCAGCAAGGGTATGTAAAATCCATTTCATTAAACAAGTCAGATATTTGGGGATATTGTCAACCTTTTATGTCCATTAAGTACGAGCTTGGTTTTCATAATAAAAAACATTTGCATGATTTTTTTACATTCTTTGTAATGTATGTACAAGGGTTTTCATCGCAATATTCATTTCATTTAACTGCTCAAAACAATAATGGAAATTCAATCGATGTTTCATCGATAAATAAAGGGTCAGGGTTACGAATAGGAATTTCAAAATCATTTGTTTTTGAAAAGAAACACTTCCAAAATAAATTTTGAAACTATTTTTCCAATTTAGAACTATGAAAATCAATCCTATTAATAATTATTTTGCTTTAGATTAATTTCCTTCCTTAATTTCTTTGCAAGTAGTGAATCTTGCTTTTCAAGTTCGATTTCCTCGTTGGTTCTTGGTGCATATATACCGTGAATGATACAAAGTCGAATGAGTTCATTTGCCGTTTTTACATTAAACTTTTTCATGATTTTTGTTCGAATAAGATCTAAGTTCTTTTTTGAGGTAAATACTGCATCCGCAATTTGTTGCCCTGTACAACCATCACAAATAAGTTGAAGAATTTTTAATTCACGTTGGTCTAAATTCAATTGCTTCAATCTGTTTTGAGTTTTTCGTTCTGATGCAACTGAGTTTATAATTGCGTCATTCATGAATTGATTGGTATAGCTTCCTTTTTCATGAACGGTTATAATTGCATTTACCATTTCTTTGGTTGAACATTCTTTCAGTAAGTATGCATCCGCACCTTTAGATAGTAACTCAAAAGCAATTTCTAAATCATCGTGCATGGTGAGCATAACTACTTTTACTGGAAATTCTTGTTTGTTTAGCTCGTTAATTGTTTCTATTCCGTTTAAAACGGGCATTTCGAGATCCAAGAGCACAACATCAATTGGATTGTCTTTCAATTGATCAAAAAAATCTTGACCATTCGCTGCATCAAAGACCATTTCAAATTCTGGAATATCAGCCAACATTTTTGAAATGGCATTTCTTACAACTTCGTGATCTTCCACTAAGGCGATTTTGATTTTATTAAGAGCGTTTGACATATTAGATTGATATTTCTAAATTGGTAATAAGTTCAATTGTACCGTACGTTTTGTTACGCTTCAATACTAATTCACCTTTGATCACAT
>JAIPAL010000085.1 GCA_021740085.1 Crocinitomicaceae bacterium | reverse complement strand
TTCCATTTTTCACCTTTTGCGGTAATTATTCTTTACAAAAAGCACTGATTTCTGAAAGAAAGAGGCGCTTTCATTTTCTAGTTTAAGTAAAACAACCGGTAAAACGAACGCTATGAATATCACCATCCACTTCAGCAATATAATTATACCATTTTCAAGAGGGGAAAAGTGATGGCCTTTAAGAAAATAGCTAGAAACTAATTCTAACGCAAGTAGATTCAGAACAAATAATCCAATCAATTTAAATTGGCTCCATTGAAAAGGATGAAGTCCATAGACCTTATAAATATAAAATGAACGCGCAAAATTATAGAAAACATAAATAAATCCGGTAGAAAAAGCAGCGCCATTTATTCCATAGATTGGAATGAGATACATATTGAGGAAGAAAATACCCACGCACAAAAATAGTGTAAACACCAAATCAAATTTGTACTTACGGGAGGTTGCAAAGATGGTCCCATTCAGTCCACAATACATATCGACCATTCTACCGACCATTAAGAAAAGTAATACATAAATGCCCGAGCTATATTCCGCGCGTAAAAATGAAAACAACTCCTGTCTTGGTGTCCAAACCACAAGAAAAGAAAGAAGACCAATCAACAAACCCACTGCACTTGATTTTTCATACAGCGACTGCATTCCTACCATATTTTTTTCTTTCCAAAAGCGTGCTATTATCGGGGAACTCACCCGTATCATGGAACGATAAGGAACTTGAATCGCAGAGGTAATATATACCATCGTTGTATAAACTCCCGTTTCTTTTAATCCAATCATGGAGGCAATCATCATAGCATCCATAGAAATAACAAACAAAGCAGCTAAGGTATTTAAGTAACTGTAAGAGCTAAATGATAATAAGATTTTCCTAAAGCGTTTGGGAACAGTTATCGATTTTAGCGAGAAATGTAATTCGCCAATTTTCACCAAGTAAAAACACAAGAAAATTGCTGGAATAAAATAAGCACTTAGGTAGAGGACAAAAAATTGATTGAAATTAAAACACCCCAGTCCAAATAATAACAGCAATACAGTTACCACCAATCTAAGTACGATATCTTGGAGAAAAACAGGTAGGATATTTTTGTGTAATCCACGCATGTGATTTTCAAAAAGCATAAAGAAAACGGTTCCTATCCCGAGTGGTATGACCCAAAAATAATAGGCAACAAAGAGTGGGGATTTTAAAGAAAAATAAGTCGCTATTTTTGATTGAAAAGCGAAAAAGATAAAGGTGAAAAGAACTATTCCGAAACAAACAACCAGGGAATTAAGCAATAAAAAGCCATAATTTTTCCGACTATCATTTCTGAAAAAGGGAAAGAATCTCCACGTAGCATAGACAGTTCCAAGATTAGCCAATTGTGCAAATAATAAGCCAACGGTTACAATCAGATTTACTAAACCAACTTCCTCAGCGTTAAGAAAAATTAAAAATAGAAAAGCTTTATTGAGGTATCCTAATACCAAACCCAGGTAGGAAATCACTGTAGTCCGTAAAGCATCTTTTTGGATGATTCCCATAATCAATCAATAACTTTAAGCGGTTAATTTATTGATTTACTTTGACAAATGCATATTTCGCTCCGAATAGATTTTGGTAAAAAATGGATCTTTAAGATTTTTAATAAAGCGTATGGCTTCGCCGGTGGATTTCATTTCTGGTCCGAGTTCCTTTTTAACATCCGGAAACTTCTCGTAAGAAAACACAGGGATTTTAATGGCATACCCTTCTTTTCGTGGCTTAAAGTCGAAATCTGTTACCTTCTTCTCACCTAACATGACTTTGGTGGCATAATTTACATAGGGTTCATCGTAGGCTTTAGCAATAAAAGGTACGGTACGCGATGCACGTGGATTCGCTTCAATCACGTATACTTTATCATCCTTTATGGCAAACTGAATATTAATTAATCCAACGGTTTTTAGCGCAAGAGCAATCCGTTTCGTAATGTCTTCAATTTGAGTCATCACAAAATCACCCAAATTATAAGGAGGTAGTACCGCATACGAATCACCAGAATGGATACCTGCCGGTTCAATGTGTTGCATTATTCCTATTATGTACACATTCTCTCCATCACAAATAGCATCCGCTTCTGCTTCGCCGGCACCTACTAGAAAATGATCCAATAAAATTTGATTATTCCCCATTTCGTTGATAATATCAACAACATGGTGCTCTAACTCATCTTTATTGATGACAATTTTCATTTTTTGTCCCCCCAGAACATAACTCGGGCGAACTAATAATGGAAATCCAAGTTCATCGGCTAGCACCAAAGCTTGTTCTGCATTTTCCACAATACCATACTTAGGAAAAGGAATGTTATTTTCCTCCAACACCTTTGAAAAACGACCTCTATCTTCGGCTAAATCAAGCGCTTCGAAACTTGTTCCAAGGATTTTTATACCGTAGCGACTTAATTTTTCTGCCAATTTCAAAGCGGTTTGTCCTCCTAACTGAACGATAACCCCTTCCGGTTTTTCATGCTGAATAATATCATAAATATGCTCCCAAAAAACAGGTTCAAAATACAATTTATCCGCAGTATCAAAATCCGTTGAAACCGTTTCAGGATTACAATTAATCATGATTGTTTCATAGCCACATTCTTTGGCAGCAAGAACACCATGAACGCATGAATAATCAAATTCGATTCCCTGCCCTATTCTATTTGGACCTGAACCAAGAACAATTACTTTCTTTTTGTCACTCACTTTACTTTCATTCTCGTATTCAAAAGTAGAATAATAGTAAGGTGTTTGCGCTTCAAATTCAGCGGCACAAGTATCGACTAACTTATACACCCGTTTGATGCCCATTTCTGTTCTTTTCTTATATACTTCAGATTCAAGACACTTCAACAAATGTGCAATTTGACGATCACAATATCCTTTTTGTTTTCCTTCAAAAAGTAACTCTTGAGGCAGATTAGCCACATTGAATTTTTCAACTTGTTTTTCAAATTTGATTAGATCCTCAATTTGCTTTAAAAACCAGATATCAATCTTGGTTTTTTCAACAATTGTTTTGAAGGGAATTCCTAACTTGATTGCATCATAAATATGAAACAAACGATTCCATGACGCATGCTCTAAACTGTGCAAAATTTCATTTTGGTTGGTTAATTCCTTCCCATCGGCACCGAGTCCATTTCTATTAATCTCAAGAGATTGACAGGCTTTTTGCAACGCTTCTTGAAAAGAACGGCCAATTGCCATTACCTCCCCCACGGATTTCATTTGTAACCCTAACTCGCGATTGGTACCAGGAAATTTATTGAAATTCCAACGGGGAATTTTAACAATGACATAATCCAAGGTTGGTTCAAACAAGGCAGACGTTGTCTTTGTAATCTGGTTCTTTAATTCATCCAAATGATAACCAATGGCCAATTTTGCTGCAATTTTTGCAATGGGATAACCCGTTGCCTTTGATGCTAAAGCCGAAGACCTAGAAACGCGCGGATTAATTTCAATGGCTATAATGTCTTCTGCATTATCCGGAGAAACCGCAAATTGAACATTACAACCGCCAGCAAAATTTCCAATAGAGCGCATCATTAAGATGGCCATATCCCTCATTTTCTGAAAAGTCGTGTCAGAGAGCGTCATCGCAGGAGCTACCGTAATGGAATCACCCGTGTGAATGCCCATCGGGTCAAAATTTTCAATCGAGCAAATGATAACGACATTGTCATTTTTATCGCGCAACAATTCCAATTCAAATTCCTTCCAACCCAATAGCGCCTTATCAATCATCACTTCATGAATCGGAGATAATTGTAAACCTCGCTCCAATTGATTATCAAATTCCTTTGGACTATATAAAATAGAGGCACCCGAACCACCCAGCGTATAGGAAGGACGAATACACAAAGGGAAACCAAATTCTTGTGCGATTTCTTTCCCTTCCAAGAAAGATTTAGCCGTTTTCTGTGGAGCCATTGGAACACCAATGGAAAGCATAAGATTTCTAAAAGCCTCTCTATTTTCGGTAATTTCAATCGCGTTGATATCCACACCAATAATTTTCACACCGTATTCTTCCCAAATCCCCATCTCATCGCATTGGATGCAAAGATTAAGTGCCGTTTGTCCACCCATAGTGGGTAAAACCGCATCAATTTTATGTTTCTGAAGAATGGAAATAATACTATCAGACTCTAAAGGCAACAAATAAATATTATCAGCGACTACTTTATCCGTCATGATGGTAGCCGGATTTGAGTTGATCAAGGTTACTTCAATACCTTCATCTCGCAGGGATCTGGCGGCTTGAGAACCTGCATAATCAAATTCACATGCTTGTCCAATAACAATCGGTCCGCTTCCAATAATAAGCACCGATTGAATAGAAATATCTCTTGGCATAGGGTTTTCAATTTACAATTCTTTACGCGAAAAGGCTCGCAGTAAACTGAGAACAAATTTAATTCAAAATCCAATCTAAAAAATAAGTAAGGCAAAGTGTTTTGAACAAATTGAAAAATATTGTTAATTAATTGATTCCGATGGACTCAATTACAGACAAAATCTAATAGAGTGAAGCGATTTCCGACTAGGAAATCAAGTTATCAAATGAATAAAACAAAAATATTAACTGGCTTGCGTGCTTATACGTTGCAACTCATATCTTGACCACAGCACAAAGGAGATTTTATTTTTCCTTCACATGAAGGACATTTAGAAATCTGAACAACCGTACCATTATCCAAGGTCAAGTGGTCATTTTGTAAAGGTAGATCACACTTTCCACAACTTGCTTTAACTGACATTCCGCATTTATTACATTCGTAGGTATTCATAGTTTCTAAGTTAAATTGAAATTCGAAAGTAGTAAAAAAATGTATGGAGAGAATGTAATTCAAAAATATTTAATTAAAAAAGCTAATCGAACCCGCGGCGGAACGGATCGAAAGATGCCATTTCAAATAATATCTCAAGGAAATATAAATTAAGTAAAATAAATTACTTTTGTAGCATGCGAAAAATACTATCCATTGGCTTCATGACACTCTTTGGCTCCATGGCATTTAGTCAAGGAACTTATCAATTAGCGGTTTTAAAATACAATGGCGGTGGCGATTATTATGCGAATCCAACCGCATTACCTAATCTAATTTCATTTTGCAATCAAAATTTAGGAACTTCCATCAGTAAAGAAACTCCCTATGTAGAAGTTGGCAGTAAAGACATTTTTCTGTATCCATTTATTCACATGACTGGTCACGGAAATGTGGTTTTTTCTAGAGGGGAAGCCTTAAACCTTAGGCAATATTTATTAGCTGGAGGTTTTTTACACATCGATGATAATTATGGAATGGATGAATTCATCCGAATTGAATTGAAAAAAGTTTTTCCAGAAGCAGATTTAGTAGAATTACCCTTTAATCATCCCATTTTCAAGCAAAAGTATAGCTTTAACGGTCTTCCAAAAATTCATGAACACGATGGAAAACGTCCGCAAGCCTTTGGTATAATTCATGATGGTCGTTTACTATGTTTGTATACTTTCGAGACCGACTTAAGCGATGGTTGGGAAGATCCACAGGTACACAATGATTCTGCTGAAAAACATCTTCAAGCATTACAAATGGGCGCAAATATTATATATTATGTTTATACGCAATAGATTTTGACCAAAAACAAATAGATAACTTAAGATGCAAAGGGTTTAAGAATCATTCTTAATATTGCTGCTCCTATAATATGAATTATAATAATTGCCACCGCTTGACCAGCTGTAATTAATTTCCAATTGCCAGTATAAAGTAGCTCAATTCCAGAAAAGAACCAAGACCATATTTCCCCCAATGTAAGAGTTTCATTAGTACTTTCTCCGCAACCTTGAAGTAAAATTAAGGTACAACAAATGCCAAAAATATTAAGTAGTTTTTTCATTATAATTAAGCAGGAATTAATGCTTATGTCCGTCGCCCTCTGTGTGAATATGGTCTTGTTGCGGCAAAGAATTAGGAGGATCAACTTGCAATATCTCTATTTCAAAAACCAAATCTGAATACGGAGGAATCGCTCCAGACCGTCCTTCTTTGCCATAAGCTTGAAAATAAGGAATAATCAAGGTTGCCTTCCCTCCTTTTCCTAACATACCAATTCCTTCTTCGAAGCCTGGAATCATCTTTTGAACTAAGTAATTGAATTCCAAGGGTGAATTTCGATCGTAGGAAGAATCAAACTTTTTACCGTCAGCTCGAATAGTACCTTTGTAGTGAAGTCCCATTTTTGAACCAAGAACAGGCTTGTCTCCTTCGCCCATATTTTCGATATCATACACTAATCCCGAGGCACTTAGTTTGGCATTTGGGTATTTAAGCAGTACTTGTTCATACATATACTTTGTATAGCCATCTTTTCCCATGGCTTCAATCTTCTCATACTCAATGGCTGCAAGTGCATCCAAGCGTTTTTTTTCAGCATTCAGAGCTTCATCAGCTGCTTTCGCCGCAGCAAATTTTACCCCAAACACCTTATTTGCATTAAATTTCTTGGCTGCTTTACCAATTCGAATAATTTGAAGACTAAGAATCGTGTCGTTTTGCGCAATTAAATCAACCACATCTTGACCTTGTACCACGTGTCCAAAAACAGTATGTTTT
>JAIPAL010000084.1 GCA_021740085.1 Crocinitomicaceae bacterium | reverse complement strand
CCACCAATGGTAATTTTCATCTTCGCGAGGCTAATTTTTTAGGATTAGACATTGGCGCTTATAGCGCTTGTTCGGTGAATGATATCGATAATGATGGCAGTTTAGATTTATTTGTTGGGCAAGATTTAGGAGGTGTTTTTCATTTAGAACACGATGCAAACAGTAATCTTGGAATTGATGAGCAGGAGGAATCGGTAGGGTTTTTTATACATCCTAATCCAACGAGTGGTTTGTTTTGCATTGAAAGCACTAAAATTGGAAGTTCTATTACTATTATGGATAATTTTGGCCGCCTCTGTCAAACCCTTTTAATTGACAAAAACACCACATGGATTGATTTATCGTCCTTATCGAATGGCATTTATTTCTTAAAAATGCAAGGAGATATTAATGTGGTAAGATTGGTAAAGTTTTAGCGAACAATAAATTCGAACATCTTTTCACCTTCGATATTTCCTGAAAGAATATCTCCAATAGCTACAGGTCCGACACCTGAAGGAGTACCTGTAAAGATTAAGTCACCTATTTTTAAGGTAATGTATTTTGATACATGGGCAATTACTTGATCGATATTAAAAAGCATTTCATTGGAATTACTTTTTTGTTTCAGCACCCCATTTTGAAAAAACTCAAAATTTATGGATTGATTCAGACTTGCGATATCCAGCCATTTTTCAGAGATAGCAGCACTATTATCGAATGATTTTGCTTTCTCCCATGGAAGTCCATTTTTTTTACACTCGCTTTGTAAGTCTCGTGCAGTAAAATCAATTCCTAATCCAATTTGATGATAGTATTTGCTTGCAAATTCTTGATCGATACATTTCCCTACTTTGCTGATTTTAACCACCAACTCGCATTCATAATGTAAGTCGTTTGTAAATGTTGGATAATAGAAATCTTTTTCTTTGAGTAATGCCGTGTCGGGCTTCATGAAAAAAACGGGTTCTTTTGGTACTTCAGCTCCCATCTCTTTCGCATGTTCGCTGTAATTTCTACCGATACAAATGATTTTCATTTTGTATTAAATTTGTTCACCAAGGAATTCATCTGATTGGAAAGGTCTTCTTGTTTTTTTTGTTCTTTCTCCAATTTTATCTTTTCCATTTCTTTTCGAAGACACAATTTGGTGTGATTCGTAAAATCAGCCTCGAGCATCCAGCCATAATAACCAGGTTCATTGGTATTTACTTGTTGGATTGTTTTTCCTTTGTGCTTACCAAAATTATAGATGGTTTCGCCTTTTTCGTTTTTTGCTAAACGGCCCGCATAATCGACCATTTCAAAACTACTATTTCTTGAAAAGTTCGACAAGAAATTTACATCCGGCTCGAGTTGTTCGTATCGTTCTAGCTGCGCTTTAAGTACCTCCCAGGTAACTCTTGTGTCGAATAATGCATTATGTGCATTTTCCATAGGTTTACCCGTGTAGAACAAGCACGCAGCAGATAAAGTACGTTGTTCCATCTTGTGAAAAATATTCTGAATATCTACGAAAGCCTTATTGGAAAAATCAGCATCAACACCCACACGAATAAGTTCTTCTACTAATACGGGAATATCAAATTTATTTGAATTGAATCCTGCTAAATCAGCATCTCCAATAAACTCCATGATAGCGGGGGCAAGTTCTCGTAATGTCCGGGCTTGCTTAGCCATTTCATTTGTTATACCATGGATTTCACAAATTTCTTGTGGGATTTCCATTTCTGGATTTACTATTTCATTGTATTCTAATTCGCTACCATCTGGGTTTATTTTGATGATTGCTATTTGTACAATTCTGTCTTTTGTGATTTGTATACCTGTCGTTTCAAGGTCAAAAACACAAAGAGGGCGTTTTAATTGTAGTTTCATGATATAGTATAGATAAAAAAAGTCCCCATGTTAGACAGGGGGACTTTAAAAAGTACTAGAAGCGATTATTTGATAATTATAAATTCAGTTCTTCTATTTTGTATATGTAATTTGTCAGTACATGGTTTACCATCTGTACAGTCATTTAACAATTTTTCTTCACCGTAACCTTTTGCTTCTATTCTATCTGGATTAACAATTTTAGATTTGATGTAAGCAACCGCTGTTTTGGCTCTCATTTCGGAAAGTCTTTGGTTGTATCCAGCACCACCTCTGCTATCTGTATGAGAAGCAATTTCAATTTTAAGCGTTGGATTATCATTCATTATTTTAATAACCTCCACTAATTTATTTTTAGAGTAATCTGTTAAATTAGATTTGTTGTATTCATAATTAACAATGTAAGGGCCTAAGAATCCACGAGCAGTAGCTTCCAAAGTGAAATTAACAGTAATGACAGAATCAAATAAAAGATCACTTTTCACATCAATGGATTGTGCTAAATAACCGTCAGCACTCGCCATTATTTGTCCGTTTATTGATGACTCAAATAAATAATCCTTCAAGATTTCGGAAGAATATTTTCCATTGCCAGCTGTAAGTTCATTAGCTGTATTTCCATCTATCGATAGTTTTACAGAAACATTTGCAATGGCTTGACCTGATTCTTTATCAGTAGCAATTCCATTGATGTGGTATTTAGGAAACGGAACGATTTTTTGATTAGCATCATCGATTAATACTCGTTTCGTAATCACTTGGTAAGCGACATCACAATTGGTAGAAAACTTATTTCTGTATGGATTTTTTGTGGCTGAGCTATAGAAATAAGCTAATTCATACTCCTTACATTTTTCTAATTTGCTTACAAATACACCATCCCTCATTCTAGGGGTAATTACCTGTTCTGTGTTGTCTGAACAATTACTACATTTCAATGTAATATATGAGCCTTCAGGAATTGCTAATCCTTTAGGATTAATAATTCTACCATCAAGAAAAGCAACGTTTTCTACTTGGTTCTGAGCGTATTCAATGCTGTAGATGTCAAACATTCCAAGTCCACCTTTTCGATTTGAAGAAACGTAAGCTTCTTTTCCATCAGCGGTATGAGAGAAATAGATATCATCAGCGGGTGAATTAAATGGATAGCCAATATTTTTTGCTTTAGACCACATGCCATTTTCATCTCGAATCGACATAAAAATATCGAAGCCTCCCATACTTGAAGTGTCATTACTTGCAAAATAAAGTACATTATTATCCAAACCAACGAATGGAGTTTCTTCATCATTAGGTGTATTAATCATACCACCCATATTTTGAGCTTGACCCCATGCACCATTTTTCTTCTCGATAATATAGATATCTCGTTTTCCTTTCCCACCTGCTGCATTAGAAACAAAAAACGCCATGTTTCCGTCAGGTGAAACAGAATAATGCGTATACCAAGGTAGTACTTTAGATTTTTCATCAACTGTCAATGGTGGCTTAATCGCTGTAATTGCGCTGTAGGCATTATCTTTAAATTCAGATGAAAACAAGTAATTTCCTGAGTTGGAGTAAACATAAGTCATTCGTTCATCGGAAGTAATATTGGAAAGTTCCTCAGCAACTAAAGGCTTCGATAAGGGTAAAACAACTATAGGCGACCACACGTTATTCTTATTTCTTGAGGTATAATAGATATCGTCAGGATAAGTATTATACATCACTTCTTTTCCTGATTCGGAAGATTTATCTTCCCAAGGTCGTTGAGATGAAAAATACAACGCATTACCTTCCAACGAAACTTGTGGGTTCATATCTGAAAAAGCTGTGTTTATGTTCCCGCCCATTGCAGATGGGACATTTCCAACTGGATTAGCACTTAATCTTTTTGCAACGCCACATTGTTTAATTCTAATTTTTGCTTCAGCTACTAACTCAGATTGATTCGTAGATTTCTCAATAAACTTATTGTAATTTTCAATTGCTTTATCGTATTGCATGTCCATGTGAAGAGCTCTTCCCAAATGATAGAAGGCATCTACTGAAGCATTCTGTTCTGATGTTGAGTATAAATCATAATTGACACTTACCTTTTTTACAGCCTTCATTAAATGAGTAATTGCTGCTTCATGGTTTAGGTTCATTTCTAATAAAATATACCCTTTTCTGTAATTATAATTCGCGTTATCCTTGCTGTAAGTCAGCAATTTATCTGCAACTAGGTTAGCAAAATGAAAGAAGTTTTCTTGCATGAATCTCGAGTTTTCAGCAATCAGGTCCTTTTCTGATGCCCCATTAATCATGTTTTTCACTTCCGTTTCAGTTAATTGACCAATAGCTGAATAACTTAGCATTAATGGTAAAAAAAGTAATAATAGTCTTTTCATTTTGAATGATTTAGGCGTAAATTTAATTAATAATTTTGAGATATATCGAAGCTCTCTAAATAATCTGCCACTCTGCGAACAAATTGGCCTCCAAGTGCACCATCAACAACCCGGTGGTCATAAGAGTGAGATAGAAACATTTTATGGCGAATTCCAATGAAATCACCTTCTGGAGTTTCAATTACTGCTGGCATTTTTCGTATTGCTCCAACAGCCATTATGGCCACTTGAGGCTGATTAATTATGGGCGTTCCCATTACATTTCCAAAAGACCCAACATTTGTCATCGTATAGGTTCCGCCGGATGTATCATCTGGCTTTAACTTGTTATTTCGGGCATTATTTGCTAACTCATTCACTGCTTTTGTTAAGCCTAAAAGATTGAGTCGATCCGCATTTTTTATTACCGGAACAATTAAATTTCCAGAAGGAAGCGCCGTTGCCATTCCAATATTAATCGCACTTTTCTTAATGATTGTTGTCCCATTTACTGAAACATTTATCATTGGAAAATCTTTGATTGCTTTTACAATTGCTTCAATAAAAATAGGGGTGAAAGTGATGTTTTCGCCATAAGTGTCAAAAAACTTACTTTTCACTTTATTTCGCCAATTTACAATGTTTGTAACATCTGCCTCCACAAAGGAAGTGACATGTGGAGAAACATGTTTCGACATAACCATGTGATCTGCGATTAATTTTCGCATGCGATCCATTTCAATAATTTGGTCTTCACCACTTGCTATTGCTACAGGAGCAACGATTTTTGTTTCGGGAGCTGCAGCAATAGGCGATTTTGTTACTATTGGGGTAGCTGTTTTATTTTCAAGAAATGCTAGTATATCTTTTTTAGTAACTCGACCGTCTTGTCCAGTTCCTGAAATAGTATTTAGTTGTTCGAGACTCACAGCCTCTTTCTGAGCAATGCTTTTAACTAAGGGAGAAAAGAATTTACCCTGTCCTTGTGGTATATTTAGTTGCTTCGTTTCATTGTTCGTAGGCGCTGCTATTGTTTCAACTATTGGAGAAGTAGCTGATGTAATTGAAGGCGTAATTTCAGCGATGTTTTCTTGTGCAACTGTTTTAGCACCATTATCTGAAGGTCCATCGGTTGAAATTATTGCAATTACGTCGCCAACTTGTGCTACTTGATCTTTTTCAAATAAACATTTAATTAAGGTTCCTGCGACTTCTGAAGGGAGTTCATTATCCACTTTATCGGTGGCGACTTCAACCAAGGGCTCGTCCATCGCTATTAAGTCTCCCGGGTTTTTCAACCAATTTGTAATGGTCGCTTCGGTAACACTTTCCCCCATTTTTGGTAGCCTGATTTCTATTTCAGCCATTTTATCGTATTTTATTGACTGCAAAATTAGGCAAAAAATCTAAGAAAATCAAAGTTTAGGCAGTTCTTCGATCTAATTTTTTCCAATGTTTAGCAATTAATTTCAGGTCTTTCAAAAGGGTGTAATCTCTTGAATAAATTAAATTTACTTTGTCGATATTGGCAGGACTTATGGTATCAAAATCGTCCATAAAGTTTAACAGACCTTTTTTCAATTGAGGCAGTTGGGCATCGTTCTTTTTTTCATTTTCGCAAAAGCCCACCAATGTTTTCTTTGCAAATAGGACATCCAGAAGGTTCGCGAAGAAATCTTTTTTATGCTTAAACCAAAATGATATGATAGGAAAAGCAATAATCAAGAGCGTTGAAACAACCACATCCACTAATCTTTTTGAACGCAAACTACCTGGATTATTCAAGGCATTTAGGTTAAGCACATACATTTCTCCTCCGGTATCAATGGAATTACTTCCAATTATAAATTCTGCGTCAGGTTGTGCTATTTTGTAATCAATATCAATTTTCTTGATGGAAGTCATTAGTTCGATAATTTTTCCTGCGGCGACATTTTTAGCACAAAAAATCACTTCGTCTATGTTGTTATCGGCAATAATTTGTTCAATTTGTCTGATGTCGCCAATTGATCCTGCGAAGGATTCTTTTATTGCTAAAGGATAAATTACATCAATTGAGGGAAAGTTTTGTTCGACAATTCCTTTTACGCGTTTATATTCATCTTCATCCCCAACAACTAAAAAACGTCTTTTATTAGAACGATTTAGTGTGAATCGTTTACCCGAAAATAAATTGGAAAGCGCTCTATTTAATAAATTCCAACTGAAAACCCAGGCAGCTCCTATTAAAATATATAACCTTGAAAATTGCAATTCTTTTGGAAGTAGGGCATATAATCCAAGAATGATAAAAGTCCCAATGAGCACCGCTTTAATTTGTTTGATAAATTTTATGGGTTCATCGAACGCTCCCCATACTAGGTAATTTAGCGACCAAATCAAATAATACATTGGAATTAATAAATAATAGGCTTCGTTTGGAAAGGTAATATCTCTCATTCTCCACTGATTGGTCAGAGCGAAGAGACCGGAAAGAATGACTGCTGCATTGAATAATTTAGGGGCAAGGAAAGTAATTATACGTTTTGAAATTTCAATACTAGCTCTCAGGTAAATGGCACTATTAATAGCAACTGAGAAGAGGAACGCATTGTTGCCTCGGAAATGTTTTTTTGCAAAAATGATCATCGCTCGGTAGAATACAAAAACATAATTAACCGAACTTTTTTTAGTGCTTTCTCCT